>NZ_DASYHE010000071.1:0-29667 GCF_035998965.1 Sphingopyxis sp. | reverse complement strand
GTGGAACAGCAACTGCCCTCCCGAGCGGGCGAACGGCAGATAACCGAGCTCGTCGAGCACGATCAGGTCGAGCCGCGACAGCTGCGCCGCCAGGGTCCCGCCTTTGCCGATCCGGGTCTCCTCTTCGAGGCGTGTCACCAGTGAAGAAGCCACCAACCGCCAGTTGATCGCTCGCCACGAGTTGGCCGAGTGTCGGGGGTTTGGCGTATTCGAGCCATTCGCCCATTGCGCGTTCGAACCCAACATTGGTTGCCAATCGGCGCATATGTGCAGCTGCCCCGTCTGAGCCGCCGAAGCGACCGACGAGAGGCTCGGCGCCGGTTAGCGACATGACTCGCCGCTGGTTTAAATACCAACAGCTCAGGTCGAAATCGGGGGGCGATGGCTCATTCATCTCTGTTATCTCCTCGGCATCTATTTCGACCTTCTTTCGATTAGCGAAAGTAGAATTTGCCGCTGTGTCCGCTTGTATGCGTGCGTTCATCGTGAGCCTCGCTATAATTCCTCCGTCTATGCCCGGACGCTTAAGTAATTATTGCGCATCGCAGCACGCGATCGGGGCCGATCCGACAGCAGGCGGACAGCCGGCCTCCCGTGCAAATGCCTATCCGATTGCGTGATTGCGTCTAATGCGCTATGAGAATTCGCGAGCGTTTTTGAGATTTCCAACACTCGAACCACCCCAGTAGAAGTTGACGCGGGCCATCAATTGGGCCACCATTTTGCCTGTCGCGGATAATAATTTTTCTTTTCAAAATCATAGACTTAAGTATCGAGTCCTCTTCTGGGCACCATTTCCCGTCCGACGGGGTGCTGATCACGACGAAGCATCCATCAAGGTCTGATGCCTAGAGATACGCTCGATGTCCCGGGATGTTCAAGCCATCAAACTTTCATCCCGACGCATAGCGATCACCGATATTTTCCGGGGATTTGGTGACGGCCCGCATTCGATTCTTCGCCGGGAGTGTCCAAACCGGCGCCGCGATAATGGTCGCGGCCGTTCGTTGCCGAACGATGCTTGTTTTCCCGTCAACGCGCTGTTACAGGCGCGCCTCGTTGCCGCTTTAGCTCAGTTGGTAGAGCACATCATTCGTAATGATGGGGTCACAGGTTCGAGTCCTGTAAGCGCACCATCCCTTCCGCATGATCAATGGCTTTGGTTCGCGCATTGGCGCGGTGGTGCTGTCGCGCGCTTTGGGTTGAGCGGTGGCGCCCACCATTTTCCGTGTGGCGCGATGTGCCACCCCTTGGCGCCGCAAGCGCGTCCGAGCGGCGCTTGGGACGCACTTGGTGGCGGGCAAAAGCGGTGGGATTTCACTTGGTTCGGTGACCTGCTTTATGTGACCTAGTACGTTTGTCATTCTAGTGGGGCCTCGCTGGCGCTTCTAGGGTCCGCCGCGGGCGCCTTTGCCATCTGGCGGGCTGCGCGGGGAACGGACTATCATGAATCTGGCGGTTTTGCGCACGGCGATGGCGCGTTGGATGACGATTGCGGTGCTGGTCGTGTTTGGCGCGATGTTGCCGCAGACGGCTGACGCGCAGCATACATCGACCGAATGCCCGCCGCAAACGGCGACGGTGGCCTATGGCGGAACGGTCAGCATTGATGCAACAGACTGTCACGCCGGTTTCGGGCTGGGCAACGTTGCCTCGCCGCCAACGCATGGTACCGCTACCATCGGTCCTTTTGGGCCACAGCAGTTCATCAATTACCAGCATAATGGCAGCGGTGGAACGACAGACACGTTTCTCGTGCGCGACGGCAATGCGCCGCCCAACAATATCATCCAGGTGACGATCACGATCCTTCCGCCCACATCGTCGATTGCCATTTCGCCGACATCATTACCGCCGATGACGGCCGGGACGCCCTTTTCGCAAACGCTGAGCTCGACGGGCGGGGTGGGCCCTTATACCTATTCGCTCAGTTCTGGCAGCCTGCCCACCGGTTTGACGCTCAGTTCGGCGGGAGTTATTTCGGGCACACCCACGCTTCGCGGCACCTACACATTTTCGGTGCGGTCGCAGGATTCGGTCGGCGATTTCGCTGTAAAGGGCTACACGGGGACGGTAGCCAATCCGACATTGTTGATCACGCCCGGTTCCGCAACAGCCGCACAGAATGTCCCCTTTTCGCTTAACATCGGC
Organism: Sphingopyxis sp.; assembly: GCF_035998965.1. Taxonomy (GTDB): domain Bacteria; phylum Pseudomonadota; class Alphaproteobacteria; order Sphingomonadales; family Sphingomonadaceae; genus Sphingopyxis. The sequence goes on along the minus strand of NZ_DASYHE010000071.1, from coordinate 27,516 downwards.
GCGAGTGGCGGCGTGGCGCCCTACAGCTTTTTGCACGAAACGGTAGCCGGTCCTTTGCCACCGGGCATCACGTTGTCACCGACGGGGGTGTTAAGCGGCACGCCGACAACGATCGGGACGACCAACTTCCAGATCCGCGTGACCGATGCGAGCACCGGGCCGGGCAGCTATTTTGAACTTGAGTCGTTTTCGCTGACGGTCGTCGCACCCTCGCTCGCCATTACACCCACCACGCTGAATCCCATGATTTCCGGGACGCCGTTCAGCCAGACACTGACCGCCACGGGCGGCACCGGACCCTATAGTTTCTCCATCTTGTCGGGTGGGCTGCCAACGGGCCTGACGCTGTCCGCAACGGGGGAAATTACCGGGACGCCAACGCGTCGCGGCGCTTATAGTTTGTCGGTTCAGGCGCAGGACTCGCTCGGCGCCATCGGCATTCAGGCTTTTAGCGGGACGGTTGGATCGACGCCTCTCGTCACCACGCCGCTGACCTTTACGCTCAATCAGGGTGCGCCGGCCAATGCCACGCTGTCCACGACGGGCGGCGTTGCGCCTTATACCTACACGCTGCCGGTCGATCCGCTTCCGACTGGACTATCGTTGTCCGCAAGCGGCGTGATTACCGGCACCCCCACGACGATTGGCAGTTCGACCGTCACTCTCCGGGTGCGGGATGCGAGCACTCCGGGCACATTTGCGCAGAACTCGATGTTGACGATCAACGTCGTCAACCTGCCGAGCGTGTCGATTGCGGTATCGCCGACGAGTGTCGCCGAGGATGGCAGTGCGAATCTCGTCTATACCGTGACCCGCGACGTCGTGAGCCCCAGCCCGTTGACGGTGAACATCGGCACATCCGGTACCGCGACGAGCGGGGCCGATTACAGCGGCGGGGTTGCCAATGTCGTCATCCCGGCAAATGCGGCCAGCGCTTCGTTCACTATCGATCCAACAACGGATACGACAACCGAAGCCGACGAGACCGTGATTCTGTCAGTCACGGCGGGCGCCGGATATACAATCGGCACCCCGGCATCCGCCACGGGTACGATCGTGAACGACGATTTGCCGACCGCATCGATCGCAGTGTCGCCAGCATCGGTCGTTGAAGACGGTTCAGTTAATCTGACATACACAGTCACGCTCGATACGCCGACAGTTGCACCGATCCCAGTCAACTTCACGCTAGGCGGGACCGCGACCAGCGGCACCGACTATGCCGCGATCAATTCGCCCGTCATCATTCCCGCCGGGGCGAACAGCCAGACGATCGTCGTCGATCCCAACGTTGATGGCAGCATCGAAGCCGATGAGACGGTCATTGTCACGCTGACGTCGGGCGCAGGCTATAACCTCGGTGCCCCTGCTAGCGCGACCGGGACGATCCTAAACGATGATGTGCCCAACATTTTTGTAGATAGCGTTTCGGTGGTCGAAGGATCTAGCGGGACGACGAATGCAGTCTTTACGATCAGCCTTTCTGCGCCGGCAGCCGTCGGCGGCGTCATCTTTGACATAGGTACGATCGCGCAAACCGCCGCGGCGGGGCAGGATTTTGTCGCCACCAGTCAAACGGGCGTGACGATTGCAGAAGGCGCGAGCTCGACCAGTTTCACGGTCGCCGTGAACGGCGATTTGGCGAACGAGCTTGATGAAACCTTTGCCGTGCAGCTGTCGAATGTCGTTGGCGCGCGCGAGGGTGGCCTTCGCGGTACTGGCACTATTATCAACGATGATGCATTGCCGACGGTGTCGATCGACAGTCCGTCGATCGTAGAGGGCAATCTTGGGACGCGCACGCTCAATTTCGCTTTGACGCTCAATGCGCCGAGCGGCTTGCCGGTCGAAGTCCGCGTCAACACGGCCAACGGCACAGCGACCGCGGGCAGCGACTATGCCGCGGTGAGCAATGGCGGGTTTACCTTTCAACCGGGCGAAACCAGCAAGACGCTGCCGGTGACGATCAACAGCGACACGGCGCCCGAAGCCGACGAAAGCTTTACGGTCACCATGTCCGGCGTGACCAACGCGACCATTGGTGCGAACCCCGGCACCGGGACGATCATCAACGACGATGTGCCGCTTGATATTCAGCCTGACACGCTGCCGAACGGGACCGTCGGCATCCTGTACAGTGCGATCCTGACCACCGATGGCGGCACGGCGCCCTATAGCTATGCGGTGACCGCGGGTACCATACCCGCGGGGCTGACCTTTGACTCGAACGGAACCCTGTCCGGAACGCCGATCGCCGCGGGCAACGCCAACTTCACGATTACGGCCACCGACAGCAGCGGCACGCCTGGACCCTATTCGGCCAGCCGCAACTATACGGTGACGATTGCGCCGCCGTTCATCGAACTGGTGCCGTTGACGCTGCCCAACGCGACCTTTGGCGTTCCCTATAGCCAGGCAATTACCGTCGACGGGTCGATCGGGCCATACAGCTTTGCGGTTACCTCGGGCAGTTTGCCGCCCGGGCTCACCCTCGCGTCCGACGGCACGCTGGCCGGGACGCCAACCCTGGGCGGGCCGCGCACATTTACGATCACGGCAACCGACGCGACGCCCGCGCCAGGACCGTATAGCGGCGCGCGCGCCTACACGCTTACCGTCGATGTTCCGGCGCTCGTCCTGCCGACCACGACCTTGCCCGATGGCGCCACCGATGTCGCCTATTCGGCGCAGATCAATCCGGCGACCGGCGGCGTGGCGCCCTACACCTATGTCGTGACGTCGGGCGAACTGCCCTATGGCCTGACGATGTCGGCGTCGGGGGCGATCACCGGCACGCCGACGACGGCCAATCTGTTCGGTTTCGTCGTCACAGCGACCGACAGCAACAGCGGCACCGGCCCCTCGGTCGTCCAGCAAAGCTATTCGATCAATATCGTCAACACGCCGCCCGTCGTCGGCGCCGTCACCGCGAGTGTGCCCTATGGAGCCGGACTGACCCCCATTCCGCTCAGCATCACCGGCACCGCCAATTCGGTCGCGGTGGTCACGCCCCCCACCAATGGCCGCGCCGTGGTCGATGGCATGACGATTAGCTATATCCCCGATACCGGCTTTGCCGGAGCCGACAGCTTCACCTATCTCGCCAGCAACAATGGCGCCAATTCGGCCCCGGCGACGGTGACGATCAGCGTTGCCAATCCGGCGATCACGGTCACCGCGGGCGGGCCGCTGACCGCGACGGTCGGCACGGCTTTCAGTCAAACATTCACCTTCAATGGCGGGACCCAGCCCTTCACCAATTATCAGGTCACCGGCCTGCCCGCCGGGATGCAGGCGGGGAGCAGCGGCGTTAACACCGTCGAGATCATCGGAACACCGACCAGCGCGGGCAGCTTTACGCTCACCGTCTCGGCGACCGACGCTTCGACCGGCACCGGGCCGTTTAATGCCAGCCAGACCTTCACCCTTGTCGTTGCGGGACCGGCGTTCACGATGACGCCGGGGGCGGGGACGCTGACCGCGCCCTATAATGCCGCATTCGCGCAGGCCTTTAGCGCCAGTGGGGGTGTCGGGCCGTTCACTTATGCGCTGACGGGTGCCTTGCCCGCCGGCCTGAATTTCAGCGGCAACACGCTCAGCGGTACCGCAACCGCTCCGGGCAGCTACCCGATCACCGTTACCGCGACGGACACCGGCTCGACCGGGGCCGGTTCGCCGTTCACCATCGCTCAGGCCTATACGATCAACGTCCCCGCACCGACGATCAGCATCGCGCCGGAAACGCTACCCAACGGCAGCGTCGGGGCGAGCTATAGCCAGTCGGTCGTCGCGTCGGGCGGGGTCGCGGCTTATAGCTATACGGTGACCGCGGGCGCACTGCCGCCCGGCATGACCCTGTCGGGCAGCGGCGCTATCGTGGGTACCCCGACGGCGGGCGGCACCTATAATTTCACCCTCACCGCGACCGACGCCAATGCGCAGAGCGGTAGCCGCGCCTATAGTTTGACGATCGGCGCCGCGATCATGTCATTGCCGCCGACAACGCTGGCGGCCGGCCAGGTCGGTTTTGCCTATACGGCGCCGCTGAACCCGGCGACCGGCGGCACGGCGCCCTATAGCTATGCGGTGACCGGCGGGGAGCTGCCCGGCGGAACGACGCTGTCGGCGGGCGGGGTGCTTTCCGGTACGCCAACGGCATCCGGTGCCTTCAACTTCACGGTTACGGCAACCGACAGCAGCACAGGCAGCGGCCCCTATACGGCGACGCAAAACTATTCCCTGCAAATCGAGCAGTCCCCGCCGGTTGCCAACCCGGTGTCGGCGACGGTCGCCTATGGCAGCGCGGCGAACCCGATTGCGCTGACAATCACGGGTGGCGCGGCTGCGAGTGTCACGATTGCCGCGCCCCCCGCCAACGGGACTGCCGTCGCCAGCGGCACCAGCGTCACCTATGCGCCGAATGCGGGTTTCGCGGGGAGCGACAGCTTCACTTACACCGCGACCAACCCGGGCGGGACCTCGGCTCCGGCGACCGTGACGATCACGGTCGGCAACCCGGCGATTACGATCGCGGCGGAGGGTCCGCTCACCGCGACGGCAGGCGTGGCGTACAGCCAGACCTTTACCTTCAGCGGCGGCGCGCAGCCCTTTGCTGGTTATCAGGTCACGAACCTGCCGACCGGGCTGGCGATCAGCGCCAACAGCGCAAACAGCGTGACCGTGTCGGGAACGCCGACCAGCGCGGGCAGCTTTGCGCTGGCTGTCTCCGGCACCGATGCCTCGACCGGCAGCGGCCCGTTCAACATGGTTCAGACCTTTACTCTTGTGGTCAACGCGCCGACCCTGGCGCTGACCCCCGCGACGGGCAGCTTTACCGCCAATTATGCGGCGGCGTTCAGCCAAGCAATTACCGCGACCGGCGGGGTCGGTCCCTACAGATACAGCTTGACCGGCAATCTGCCGGCGGGCGTTACGCTCAATCCGTCGACCGGACTGCTTTCCGGGTCCCCGACGGCGTCGGGATCGTTCAACTTTGCGGTCACTGCCACCGACACGGGATCGACCGGGGCCGGGGCGCCGTTCACGGCGCAGGGCAATTACAGCCTGACCGTCGCGGCGCCCTTGGTTGCGGTGACGCCCACCAGCTTGCCGGTCGCCACGGCGGGCGCCACCTATACGGCGACGCTGACCGCCACCGGCGGGGCGGCGCCTTACAGCTTTGCCCTCGGCGGCGGCGCGCTGCCCGCAGGGCTGTCGCTGTCGGCGGGCGGAATCGTGTCAGGAACGCCGACGGCAGCGGGCAATTTTGCCTTCACCGTCAACGTCACCGACGCCAATGGCCAGGTCGGGTCCGCCAATTTGACGCTGGCGGTCGGCAACACCGCGATCACGATAACCCCGGCGACGCTGCCCCGCGGCACGCAGGGTGTCGCCTATAGTCAGCGGGTGACCGCGACCGGTGGCATTGCGCCCTACCGCTTTGCCGTGAGTTCGGGATCGCTGCCGCCGGGGCTCACGATCGACGCAGCGACCGGGGTCATCGCAGGAACCCCGACCGGATCGGGCGACACCAGCTTTGCGATAACGGTCACCGACAGCACGGGCGGCACGCCATCGACCGCGACGATCACCTACACCCTACAGATCGTCGCGCGGCCCAATCCCGCCAACGATCCCGAAGTGCGCGGACTGATCCAGGCGCAGGTCAATTCGGCGCGGCGCTTTGTCGATACCCAGGTCGGCAACTTCAATCGTCGGCTGGAGGGGCTGCGCCGTGGCGGCGGCAGTGGCGGATTTAGCAATTCGCTGCGGATCAACGCATCGGATCATTGCATCGATACCATCACCGCATGGACCAACCCGGTTTGTGCCAATGCGGGCGGCAATGGACTCGGCGGCGCAAATCGCCAGCCGGGCGGTTTGGGCGCAAATACCCAAGCCGGCTCGCTAGCGGGCGGGATGCTGGGTGGCGGTGCAATCGGCGCGGCGGCACCGTCAGCTGAACAGGCGCAGGCGGCGGCGGGTGGCGCAGGGTCGGGCAACGCCGCCATGCCGCTCACGATTTGGGCCGGTGGCACGATCCGCTGGGGCGATCGCGACGAAAAGACCGGGCGTCCGTCCGAACGCTTCGAATCCGAAGGGGTCACCTTTGGCGCCGATTATCGGTTCAACTCTTCGTTCGTCGCCGGCATCGGCGTCGGCCTTGGCCGCGAGACCACCGACATTGGTCGCAACGGATCGCAGAGCGAGGGCGAAGCCAAAACGCTGGCCATGTATGGCAGCCACCGGCTTGGCGGCGGTATCTATGTGGACTGGTTGGCAGGCTATCAGTGGCTCGATTTCGATCTGCGCCGCTATGTCACCTTGTCGGGCATGATGGTCAACTCGTCGCGCAGCGGCCGCCAGTGGTTCGGTTCGGTGTCCGCGGGCGCCGATATCGAAAGCGGCGACTGGCGCTTCACCCCTTATGCGCGGATTGATGCGCAGCGCGGTACGCTCAACGGCTATACCGAAAACAGCGGCTCGGTGTTCGACCTCACCTATCTGGATCAGGATGTCGCGTTCACATCAATCGGGGCGGGCGCGAAAGTCGATTATCGTATCGCGGTCGAGAACGGCTTTTTCCTGCCGCGCTTGCGTCTGGAGTATCAGCGCGACGTCGAACGCGACGGTCAGGCCTTGGTCGCTTATTTCGACCAGATATCGGGACCGTTCAACGCCGTCCCGCTGACCGGCTACGCGCGCAGTCGTCTGTTGACGGGATTTGGAGTCGAGATGATGATCGGCGACCGAACCGCGGTCGATGTCGAATATACGCGTCGCCAAAATAGCGGCGCGGGGGCCGATCAGGGCGTCTTGATCAACATCAAACAGGCCTTCTGACCATGCGCCACGCCATCGCCGCGTGTCAGGGGCGATGACGGCCTGCTCCTTGTGGCGGACGCGCGGAAAAATCTGTGCCACACCGCGCTCCGTGGGACGAAGGGCGGTACGTCATCGCGCTCGACAACCTGCGGACTGTTCAGCTCGGCATGGCGCTTTGGCTTCGTGATGATAAAGTGGCCGGCTGACCGTTCGCTGTGAGAGAAAAGCTTATCGCAAAGATGATCTTCCGCCGCCTGAAAAGCACCCCGATCGAAGAGCGGTCGGAGGAGATGCAGGCGTGGATCCGCATGTTCATCCTCATGCTCGTTTCCGCTTATGCGATCGGCGCGAGCATCATCACTTCGCCCGAACAGCGGATTCAGCCGTGGGCGATCGAAGTGCTCACCTATTTTGCATGTTACGCCCCAGTCGCTGCCGGGCAGCTATATCTGATCATTCGCTTTCCCGGCCATTATCCGGCGCGCCGGATTTTCGGGATGATCAATGATTTTGCGGGGCTGGGGTTCGCGCTCATCGCGGGGGGCGCCGCGATGCTGCCTACTTACGCGATCATCATGTGGGTCACCGTCGGCAACGGCCTGCGTTATGGGTCGCGCTACATGATCATCGCGGGTGTGATGGTGCAATTCACGCTAGCCGTGATCACGGCGCTGACGCCTTATTGGCGCGCCAATCCCATCCTGGTGTTTACCCTGTCGCTGACGACATTAATCGTACCGATCTACATCCAGACGCTGCTTCGTGATATCGAGCAAGCGCGCCGCGCCGCCGAGGAGGCGAACACCGCAAAATCACGTTTTCTGGCCCAGGCCAGCCATGACCTGCGCCAGCCGGTTCATGCGATCGGGTTATTCCTCAACAGTCTGACCCAAACCGGTCTGGCGCCCGAGCAGCGCACCATCGTCGATCGGATCGATCGATCGTTACAGGGGGTTGCCGAGCTGTTTCGCTCGCTGCTCGATATTTCCACGCTCGACAGCGGCGCGGTGACGCCGAAGCTTGAACCGGTGGCCATCGCCCAGCTGTTCCGTATGCTCGAACAACAGAATCAGGTCAGCGCGCAATGGGCCGGGGTCGATCTGCGCTTCGTTGCCTCGCGTCGCATCGTGTTGGCCGATCGGGCGCTTTTGCTGACCATGTTGCAAAATCTGGTGTCGAACGCGATCAAATATGCCCCGCGCGGTCCAGTTCTGGTCGGCTGTCGCCCGCGCGGCGACAATGTTTCGATTTGGGTCGTCGATCGCGGCCCAGGCATCGCGGCCGAGCATTTGCCGCGGCTGTATGACGAATTTTATCAGATCCGCAAATTGGGCAGCGCCGATATGCAGGGTGTCGGGCTGGGCCTGTCGATCGTCAAGCGATTGGGCGCGCTGATGGGTCTTGATGCCGAAATACGCTCAACGCCGGGGCGGGGGACGGGCGTCGCCATTCACGGGTTGGCCGCGGCCGCTGCGTTGCCGTTGCGCACGGTTGATCGCAACACCAGCTATGCCGTGCCGCTGCACGGCCTGCGCATCCTGCTCGTCGAAGATGACATCGATGTGCTTGATGCGACGGCCGACCTGCTGCGGACATGGGGCGCCGATGTTGCCGCCTGGTCCACGGTGCCGCCGCACGCGCAGCCATGCGATCTGATTGTCACCGATTTCGACATCGGGGGCGGGGTGACCGGTGCTGACTGCATCGCACTCCACCGCGATCAAAACCCGGCCCCGATGGCAATCGTGATGACCGGGCATGATGAAATAGCGATTGAGCAAAGGATCGCCGACGCGAGCGTTCTTATCCTCAAAAAACCGGTGCAACCCGCGGAGTTGCGGTCGGCGATCGCGGCTTTGCGCAGCCGCCGGGGGTAGGACGGAGCGGTTTTACGATGCGGCTATTGAATGCCCATCGCACCGGCCTTTGTTGCGGCTTCCGACCGCGTATGCGCGCCCAATATCCGCAGCAGCGCCGATACATGAATCCGCACCGTAAACGGCGATATGTCGAGTTGACGGCCGATTTCCTTGTTGGTCTTGCCCATCGCCAATTGGGACAGGACATCGCGCTGACGCGGGGTGAGTTCCTGAACGCGGGGCTGCGATGGCGGCAGCGGCGGAGCAATGGAAGACGTCTCTGGCACCAGGACCAGCGTATCGCCGTTTCGCACTGCCTTGATTGCCGATACCATCGCATCGGATGGCATGGCCTTGCCAATGAAGCCGTCGGCGCCTTGCTGCATGACGCGCCGGATCGTTTCGGAATCATCCGACATGGAAATGATGATGATCGACGAGGTGGGAAACTGACCGCGAAGGGTGGAAATGGTGGTCGCGGGGTCCATCCCCGGGAACATCAGGTCGAGGATGAAAACGGCGGGCGCGGCGCCGACGCTGGCCAGCGCCATAATCTCATCGACATTGCCCGCTTCGACAACATTGGCGTGCGGAAACGCGCCGCTGACCAGGCGACAGATGCCGTCGCGGAACACGGGGTGATCGTCGGCAACCAGAATTCGTTCGACGGTAGGCATTTGCATGGCGCACTGAAACTCCACTGTCGCCAAATATGGCGGCGTCAGTCGTCACTTGGTCGCGCAATGCCACCGCCGATGCCAGCACCATGAGGTACTGGTTCGCATTTCCCCGGCGGTGTAGGAAGGGGCTCGCATCACTGCGAGCCCCTTCGCCACCAAGCGACCCTTTGGCGGATGGGAATCTCTGGTGTCGTTTCGCCCGCAAAGGGCGCGAGGGGGGAGCGCCGGCGGGCATGACCCCAAAAATTGAAGGTTCAAATTGACGCTATCGGCAGTTGGCCGCAACCATCGCGATGGGCTAGCACGTCATGGAATTTCTAGGCGCGGCTGGCGATCCTGATCGTCCGCCATGATCAGCAACAACAGGATGATCAGCGCGGCGCTATATTCGACGCCGCCGGTACCATGTTCGCCGACGAACCAGCCAGCATGGCGGTGGATCAGGACAATGCCGCCCACCGCAATCGCCAGCAGCGCTGCCGCCGCGGGGCGGACAAAGCGGCCGACGATCATCAGGAAGCCCGCCACCAGCTCGGTCAGGGTGATCGCCCATACCAGCGCTTCGCCGGCAGGAAATCCTTGTCCTTCCATGAACTGGCCGAACCGAGGGATCGTGCCATTGGCGACCCGCACCACCGCATGCGCCATGAACAATCCCGCCGTCATGACGCGGGCGAACAAAATCGTCGGTCGGGTAAGGCGGCTGGATGACGGAAAGCGGGCGATTTTCATCCGCATGGCGCGAACCACCGTGTCCGCCGCGGCGCGGCAACCTGCGTAGTGCACGGTTGCGCTGTCGCGGGCCGAAGCGGGATCATCTCCAGCCGTCCCAGCACGCCGAGAGGATCGCCACCCAGGCATAAGCGATTGCCACACTCGAACCCAATCCCAGCGTCGCGGCCAGCCGCTGCGTCGCACCGCCGCCGAATGCAAAGGCATTCACGCCAAATGCTCGAAAAACATAGGCGAGGGGATTGAGCCAGCCCCCCAGGATCATTGCCCACACGGCCGACGGCGCAGGTTCGACGGCAAAGACGATGACAAGCCCACCCGCCAGCCCCTGCATCAACCCCAGCATCAACCAGTCAAGATGCGCGGCGCCAAATTGTTTGAAATTCATGCCCTGGAGCAGTTGGCGCCCCCATGGCTGCATCGGCACCAGCATCAAAAAACCGAGAAAGGTGGAAAAAAGCATCGAGGCGGCGCCCGAAAAGAGCAGCAGTTTGGCGATTTCGATCGTGTCCATCGGCTTCCCCTATCGTCCGTAGGGGAGAGGCTGCGGATAGTCCCGCAGCCACTGGGTGCGATCCGCCACGATGCGCAAGCGGCAATTCCCCTCGATCAGGAGGCCGCCGGAACCGCCCGCCATTTTCGAGCGGGTCACTTCGTCAGTACAAACGTCCCAGCGGTTTTTCAGCCACGTCCGCTGCAACGCGCGCAGCCGCGATCGCGCCGTGTCACTGGGCAACCGGCGGAGCGCGCCGCGATACGCCATGTTCAGCGCCCGATCGAGCCGCCGATATTCGGCCGCCATGCAGTCCTGCATCGCCGCGGTGACGCCCCCGCTGTCGGTGATGCATTGGCGAAACTCCGGCGATCGATCCAACGCCGCCGCGTCTGTTGCCCGAACGCCGCCGATGCCAGGCGTGACAAGCATGAATAGCCCGGCGGCGGCGAGCATCGATCGGCTGGCCGTCGCTTTATGGTGAGAACATGGTGCCATCGCTCGCTCTCCCGTCCGGATGCGGTGCCGACCGAATGGTCACAGCCGGGCGGACGTCGTCTGGCGGGATAGGACGGCGCGCCCTGCGGTGGCAGGGCGGGCGGCGTACCGGTGCACCGACGGGCTTTGTTTTGTGATGGTCGCAGGGGATGTTGATGTGATGGCAAGGTCCGATCAGCGACGCATGTTATGGGCGCTCACGCTGCTCGGCGCCGCTGTGTCCATCGGTCTGCCAGCCAGCCTGTCGAGCGCGCGCGAACCGGATGCCGCGAGGCCGCCGGATCCGCCGCGCCGTCCGCCAATGTCGCAGCTCATCTTTCGGGGCGCCGCGCCCAGTGACATGCGCGCGATGTTGGATGCCGGGGGCGACCCGCTGTTGCCTGATCGCGACGGGGATACCGCGGTCCATTATGCGGCGATGGCGCGCGATCCGGCCTATCTGGAGATATTGCTGGCGCACGGAACAAGCCCCGATACGCCCAATCGCAGCAACGGTCGCACGCCGCTGATGTCGGCCATGCTCGCCGAGAATGACCGCCAGTTTGCCATGCTGTTGGCCGCGGGCGCCAGCGCCGCGCTGGCCGATGCGACCGGCAACACGCCGCTGCATGTTGCGGCGCAGATCAACGAACCGCGCTATGTGCTCGCCCTCCTGGACGCAGGCGCGCCAGCCACGGCGCGCAATGCGCAGGGACAGACGTTTCAGCGCTATCTGTTCATGACCCCCGACCGGCTGTTGAATACCGAAACATTGCGGGCGCGGCGGGCGGTCGTCACATGGCTGCGGCAACATGGCATCGCGCTGGAGATTCCAACGCCATAGGGGTTGGAACGCCCCATGTACCGGTTCCTGCGGTCGATTGGGTTCGCGCTTATGCTCCGCTAGGGTCGCGCTATCGATAATTTCCTTGGGATGGCGTCGATGCAGGGGCTGACATCTTTATATCTGGCGTCCGGCCGGGCGCCGGGCTCGGTCGATCATCGTCGATGCGGAAAGGCGATTGGCGCGCGCCGCGCGGGCGACAGCGATCACTGTCCTGCGTCGATGGTGCGGTGGTCAGGCGGCCAAGCTGGTCGGAAAGGTCGGCAACACGGCCCCATCGTTCAGCGACCGGCGCATCGCCCGGCGGCACGGATAGCCCAGAATGCGCAAGATGTTCGACACATGGTTGCGCACCGTAAAATGCGAAAGCCCAAGCTTGCGGCCAATTTCCTTGTTCGACAGGCCGTTCAGCAGATAATTCAGAATCTCTCGCTGCCGGTGTGTCAGCGGCGTGGGCGCGGGCGCGGAGAAGGGCTCGGCGGCCATATCGGTCACGTCGCGATCGACGTACAACTGGGACAGGTTGATGATCTCCGAACCAGGGAGCACCGATTTAATTCGCGATATGGCGTCCTCGCCGCGATGCCGCGAAATCGTTACCAGCACGATGGTCCGATCCCCACGATCGCGGGGATCGACGTCCGACTGCAACGCGGGATATGATGACGGGTCAATATGTTTCATGGCGCGGCAATGCTATCGCATCGGCGACAAAGGATGAGGGGGGAAACCGGCAGTTGGCTTGCAGGCGACAATGAACGGGTGGAGTTTTCTACCAATGGCTTGTCGGTGATGACGAGCGTTCCGGAGGAGCGGGCCCGGTCAGTGCGCGGCGGCGCCAATCCACACGCGTTGGCGGGTGCGACGACGACGCAGGACCGCAAGGCGATTACCGCGACGACGGTGAAGCTGGCGGCGCTGTTCTGGCTGTGCGTGCTGCTTTCGGACAGCCTGCTGTGGGGTATCGCCGGGACCGATCCGATCGCGTCGGCATTCGGCAAGGTGGTATTGAACAGCTTTGGGGCCGCGCTGACTTTGGTGGTTACCGCGCTATTGTTCCGACTGCGCGCCGTATCGATCTTCACCAAGGTCGTGATCGCCTTTACCTTCTCGATCCTGGCCGCGGCGATTTACAGCGGGATCGACATCATCATCTATTTGTGGATGGCGCGGCCCGACAGCTGGCAGTTCGACAATGTCCAGTTCGGACACACGATGATTTCCAGCACCGCGATGTTTTTTGGCTGGTCATGCCTTTATGTCGCATTGATCTACAGCTTTGATGTCCGCGACCGCGAGCGCAGTCTGGCGCTGGCGCGCGAGGAAGCGCTGTCGGCGCAGATGCGCGCGCTGCGCTATCAGATCAATCCGCATTTCCTGTTCAACACGCTCAATTCGGCGATGGGGCTGGTCGAGGAGGGAGCGACCGCGCGGGCGCAGCGGATGATGGTGTCGCTGTCGGCGTTCCTTCGCCAGACGCTGGAACTCGATCCGATGAAGGACGTCACTTTGGCGGCAGAACTGGCCTTGCAGGAGGATTATCTGGAGATCGAGCGCGAGCGTTTCCCGGATCGGATGCGGTTCACCATTGATGTGGAGGAAGCCGCGCTTCAGGCGCTGGTCCCCAATTTGATCCTGCAACCGCTGGTCGAAAATGCTGTCCGCCATGGCGTCGAGCCCTGTACCGGGGAAGTCGGGATCCGGATCACCGCTTGGCGCGAGGGCGATCGTCTTGGCATCCGGGTCGAGAATGATCTTTGCTCGGTCGAAGAAAGCGCCGTGCGACCGGGCAGCCGGATCGGATTGCGCAATGTGGCCGAGCGGCTGTCGGCGCGCTTTGGCGCTGACAGCGGATTTGAAACCAAATTGACCCCGGCGCTGTTCCGCGCCGAAATCCGACTTCCCTGGGCGGTCTGATGCAGCCTTTGTCGATTTTGGTGGTCGATGACGAACCGCTGGCCCGGCGCCGTGCAGTGCGGCTGGCGCAGCAATTGCCTTGGGTCGGTGAAGTCGGCCAGGCGGGCAATGTCGCGCAGGCCATCGACTGGTTAGCGGCTACCCCCTGCCACATCATCTTGCTGGACATCCGGATGCCGGGGGGCAGCGGGTTCGACCTGATCAGGCACTTGCCCGATCCTGCGCCCGCCGTCATTTTCGTCACCGCTTTCAATGACCAGGCGCTGCGCGCGTTTGAGGCGCGTGCGGTGGATTATGTGACCAAGCCGATCGAAACCGGACGGTTCCAGACCGCGATGGAGCGCGCGCGCGCGGTTGCCGAGCAGTCGAACAGCGCCGACCGCATCCGCGAACTGGAAGAAGTGGTGGCCAATTTGCGCGCCACCGGCGATGCGTCGCGGCCACATATGGCCGAACTATGGGTGCGGGCAGGCGGCGAATATATCCGTATCAAGCCCGAGAGCATTACCCATGTCGCGGCCGAACGCGACTATGTCCGCATCCACGCCGACGGCCAAAGCTATTTGTACAACGAAAACCTCTCGACGCTGGAACGGCAATTGCCGGCGCAGCAGTTTCTGCGCATCCACCGCAGCACGATGGTACGGATCGACGCGGTCGAACGCGTGAAGGGCGGGCAGTTTCATTCGCTGATCGCGGTCCTGAACGACGGCACCGAACTCAGGGTCGGTCGCACCTACACCGCGGCCATTCGCGCCCGCCTCGCGCGCCGCGACTGACGGGTCCGGCAACCGGGTCGGACGGCACAGGCTTCAACTTTTTCTTTGCCGACGGGCAGACGGGTGCTGCTTGTCTCACTCTGCATCCCGTGCAAGGGACGCGCGCACAGGTTGCGGGAGAGGTATCGATGGACTTCGACGTGGTGATTGTCGGCGCCGGCCATGGGGGCGCGCAAGTCGCGATCATGCTGCGTACCCAGAAATTTACCGGCAGCATTGCAATCATCGGCGACGAACCCGAACTGCCCTATGAGCGGCCGCCGTTGTCGAAAGAGTATTTCGCGGGCGAAAAGGAATTCGAACGCATCCAGCTGCGTCCCGCCAAATATTGGGACGAGCGCGGGGTGACGATGTTGCTGGGCACGCGGGTCGTATCAGTCGATCCGGCGGCGCACCACGTCACCACGGACGGTGGCAAGACGATCGGTTACGGCAAGCTGGTTTGGGCGACCGGCGGCAGCCCGCGGATGCTGCCGATCCCGGGCGGCGACCTGCCCGGCGTCCAGGGCGTGCGGACCCGCGCCGATGCCGATGCGATGAAGGCGGCGTCGGAGACCGCGGGCCAGATCGTCGTCATCGGCGGCGGCTATATCGGGCTGGAAGCCGCGGCGGTGCTGCGCAAGGCGGGCAAGAAGGTCGTGCTGCTCGAAGCGCAGGACCGCGTGTTGGCGCGCGTCGCGGGGACCGAACTCTCGCGCTTCTACGAGCGCGAGCATCGCGAGCATGGTGTCGACCTGCGGCTCGGCGTCGCGGTCGAAGCGATCGAGGGTGAGAGCCATGTCACCGGGGTGCGGCTCGCCGACGGCGAAGTCATCCCCGCTGATCTCGTCATCGTCGGCATCGGCATCGTCCCCGCGGTCGAACCGCTGATCGCGGCGGGTGCGGCGGGCGGCAATGGCGTGCTGGTGGACCGTCTGTGCAAGACCAGCCTGCCCGACATATATGCGATCGGCGATTGTGCCGCGCACGAGAATGATTTTGCCGAAGGCGTCGTGATCCGGCTGGAATCGGTACAGAACGCCAATGATCAGGCCAATGTCGTCGCCAAGGGCATTTGCGGCGATGAAGCGCCCTATCATGCAATTCCCTGGTTCTGGTCCAATCAATATGACCTCAAGCTCCAGACCGCTGGACTATCGACCGGCCACGATCGCGCCGTGATGCGCGGCGACCCGGCGACGCGCAGCTTTTCGGTCGTCTATCTGAAAGCGGGGCGGGTGATCGCGATCGACTGCGTCAATGCGACGAAGGATTATGTCCAGGGCCGGATGATTGTCACCGCCGGGGTGCGCGCGACCGCCGAGCAGCTCGCTGATACGGAGACGCCGCTGAAAGCATGGCTGCCCGCATGACGAAACCTAAGGCACAGGCGGCCCGCTACTGACCGTTGGCGGCTCGTCGCCGAGCGCCCGTTTTAACGAAGCCTTGATGTTGCGGAGCAGGCGGCGCAGCGCGATGATCACGATCACCGCCGCGATGGCCATGACCACCGCGATCACGATCGCGAGGGGCGGATAGGCGATGGCCAGCGCCAGCAAGCCGCCGGTCGCGACATCCTCGCCGGTCGATACCACGGCATTGCTGAACGGCTCGGGACTGGCGTTGACGACCGCGCGCGTCGTCGCCTTGGCGCCGTGGCTGAGCAGCGCGCCGCCGCCGCCGAGCAGAAAGGCGATCACCTGCCAGGTCGGATCGGACGCATCGACAAGCGCGAGCGCGAGCAACGCGCCGCCCAGCGGGCGGATGACGCTGTGGACCATGTCCCAGATCGAATCGATCCAGGCAATTTTGTCGGCGAGGAATTCGGCGAGGGTGCCGACCGCCGCGACGCCGAGCACCCATGGGTTCGCCAGCACCTGCAAGGCGGCGAGATGTTCGGGCAGCGGCAGCCAGCCAAAATGCATCGCCGTCCCGGTGGCCAATATGGTGAGGTAAAGCCGCCATCCGGCGAGCAGGCTGAGGCTGCCGGCAACGCCCAAAATTTCGACGATTCCCAATATCCTGCTCCCTACACCGGTTCGCCTTCTTCTTGCACCTCCGATTGCCGTGCCGCAATGCCGGGATGACAAGGGTCCACGGCCCGGTTATCGCATTGATGATGAGCAGCATCACGACCCCACCGGTTCGATCGGAAAATTTGCCCGACGGTGCGATTCCCGCCGCCACACTGGTCATCATGCGTCCATCGGACGCCGGCGGGCCGGACGAAATCCTGATGGTCAAGCGGTCGACCACGATGGCTTTTGCGGCGGGGGCGGTCGTGTTTCCCGGCGGACGGGTCGATCCCGACGACTATCTGGTGGCGCGCCAGCACGCGCCCGATCTTGATCAGGCTGATGGCGCAGCGCGGGTCGCGGCACTGCGCGAAACGCTTGAGGAAACGGGGCTCGCCGTCGGCTGGCCGGGGTTGGCCGATGCGGAGGTGGCGGATGCCCGCCGGGCGCTATTGGCCGGAACCTTGCTCTCCGACATGCTGGCGGCGCGCGGCGATCGAGTCGCATTGGATTCCTTTGTCCCCTTCACGCGCTGGTGTCCGAATTTCAAAGAGGCACGGACCTTTGATACGCGGTTTTATGCCGTCGCGGCGCCGCCGCACAGCCAGGAACTGACGGTCGAGGAGGCCGAGCACAGTCATATTTTCTGGGCGAGCGCGCGTGAAACGCTGGCGATGGCCGATCGGGGGGAGGTGTCGGTCATTTTTCCCACCCGCCGCAATCTGGAACGGCTTGCCCAAGTTACCGATTTTACGGGTTTCACCGACCATTCGGGTCAGTTTCCCGTGGAACTGATCACCCCCTGGATCGAAGACCGCGACGGCGAGGCGTTTTTGTGCATTCCGGGGCATTTGGGATACCCGGTGACGAGCGAATCCTTTGAGCGTGTTCGGCGTGGCTAGTGGCCTTTTTGCAACAATTTTCTCTCTATTTAGCAATTCGGTAAGATTTGGCGGGCTAGGGCAAATCGTCGTTGCATTTGCTGAATGCCGTGCCTAGTAGGGCTGTGCAGAAGCAGATCGGGGATTTTCTCCGGTGTGATTCGACAAGACTAATCCAGTGGACGGAGAATATAATGAACCTGCTCAAAAAGGCTGCGATCTCTCTCGCAGCGACCTCGATGATTGCAGCCCCGGTTGCCGCATCGGCCGCTCCCGCAGCCCGTGCAGCTTCGGCCGTTGAAGGCCAGAGCGAGCTGGAAGGCTCGAGCTGGATCATCGCGATCATCGCACTTGCAGCCATCATCGGCGGCATCATCATCGCGTCGGACAACAACGACGACGCGCCGACCAGCCCGTAATTTCGGCTGATCGCTAAAGTTACCAAAAGGCTCCGAGTTTGCTCGGGGCCTTTTGTGCGTCTGCGATATTGGCTCTCGTGCCGATCTGGACAAAAATGTCGTCAATTGGAATCGTGATTGCGAGCGAAGCGAAGCAATACAGGGTGTGACAAGCCGCTCTGGACTGCTTCGCTTCGCTCGCAATCACGCCTATAGCAACCTGGGCGCATCAGATTAGAGCGTGATATTCCGTACCATGCGCGAGCGTGCGAGCGGGATCGCTGTCCGCGCCCGTTCCGTCGCCGCGGGGTCGATCCGCGCCAGCGTCACCCGATACCCCGCCTCGTCCTGAGCCGCCCCCGCGTCGACCAGCACCGCTCCCCATGGATCGACAGCAAGGCTGTGACCAAAGGTTGACCGGCCGTCCTGATGACCACCGCATTGCGCCGCCGCCAGCACATGACAGCCGGTTTCGATCGCGCGGGCGCGCATCAAGACATGCCAGTGCGCCTCGCCGGTCGATACTGTGAAGGCGGCGGGAATCGCGATCAGAGCCGCCCCCTGATCGACCAGTGCCCGATAAAGTTCGGGAAAACGCAGATCATAACAGACGCTGAGCCCCAATGGCCCGAGCGGCGTTGCGACGACGACAATCGCATCGCCGCCGGCATAGGCCGCCGATTCCGTCCAGTTTTCCCCCGTTGGCAGGGTGACGTCGAACATATGGATCTTGTCATATCGCGCGCGGATACTGCCGTCGGCGGCGATCACATGGCTGCGGTTCACGCGCCGTGTGCCCTCGTCGGACAGCAGCGGTATCGATCCCGAATGCAGCCAGATGCCATGTTTTTGCGCCAGCGCCTGCAATGCTGCGGGCCAGGGGCTGTCGGCCTCGCGGACGATATGCGCCGCCGATCGCGCCCGATCGCGGTCGAGCAGCAGTGACATTTCGGGCAGAAACGCCATCGCCGCGCCGCCCGCCGCGGCCTCCGCCAAGGCCCGATCGATCGTCGCCAGATTGGCGGCTGGATCGATACCGCTGGACATCTGGACCAGTGCGGCAATCGGGACGGCGCCTGGAGGATCGTACGTCATCGTCATCCCGCTATCGCTAAGCTGAAGCGCTTTGCAGGACAAGCGCCGCGACAGTTCAGTGGCCAGCAAGGTTCGAACGCGATAAGATGGCCCAATGGCCAATTCTTCTGCGCGTATGTCGCTTCGTTTTTCCCGATCGTTCCTGTGCGCCAGTGCCAGCGCGGCGCTGTTGTTGCTGCCCTTCGCCGTCAACGCACAAGGTAAACCCGCGCCGACCACGGCAATCAGTCCGGTCGCGACCAGCGACTGGCTCTATGCCGGCAGCGACATTCCGCGCGACACCGCGTGGCAATTCGGCACGCTGCCCAACGGCGTACGCTATGCCGTGCGCAACAATGGCGTGCCGCCGGGCCAAGTGTCGATTCGGGTGCGCATGGACGTCGGTTCGATGTTCGAGACCGAACAGGAGCGCGGCTATGCCCATTTGCTCGAACATCTGACCTTTCGCGGCTCCGAACATATCCCTGACGGGGAGGCCAAGCGCATCTGGCAGCGGTTCGGAGTCACTTTCGGCAGCGATTCGAACGCGCAGACGACCCCAACGCAGACCGTCTATCAACTCGACCTGCCCAACGTGACCCCGGCCAATCTTGATGAAAGCATGAAATTGCTGTCGGGGATGATCCGGGAACCGCGAATTTCGGAGCTGGCGGTCGCCGCCGAGCGTGGTGTGGTCATGTCTGAATTGCGCGAATCGGACGGGCCGCAAAAACGGATTGGCGATGCGACCAACGCGCATCTGTTTGCCGGCCAGCTGCTTGGCGACCGCTCGCCAATCGGCACGACGACATCGCTGAGCAAGGCCAGCGCCACGACGGTCGCCGCCTTTCACAAGCGCTGGTACCGCCCCGAACGCGCGGTGGTGGTCATCGTCGGCGACGCCGAGCCCGCCGAACTGGCGCGGCTGGTGGAAAAATACTATGGCGACTGGCGCGCCGAAGGGTCAAATCCCGCCGACCCCGATTTTGGCAAACCCGACCCCAAGGCATCCGCCGCGCTTGAAATCGTCGAGCCGAACCAGCCGCTCGCGCTGACGCTAGCGATGGTCCGCCCCTGGAAAAAGCGGATCGATACGATCGAAAACACGCGGCGGCTCTATCTGGAATTCATCGCCCAGGCGCTGGTCAACCGGCGGCTGGAAAACCGGGCGCGCAGCGGCGGCAGCTATTTGGTCGCGACTGTCGAACAGCAATATGTCAGCCGCAGCGCCGACGTCACCTTGGCGTCGATCGTTCCCTTGAGCGACTGGAAGGCCGCCCTCTCCGACGTGCGCGGGGTGATCGCCGATGCGGTCAAAACGCCGCCGTCACAGGCCGACATCGACCGCGAGGCGAACGAGATCGAAGCCTTTCTGCGCAAAGAATGGGAAAATGCCCGCAACGAACCGGGCGCACGGCTCGCCGACGATCTGGTCCGCGCGGTCGATATCCACGAGGTGGTGACCAGTCCGCAGGGACAGGTCGATATGTTCAAGGCGATCCGCGCCTCGGCAACCCCGCAAGTGATGCTCGAAACCAGTAAGGCGATCTTTGCTGCGCCCGTGACCCGCGTCGTGTTGACCACACCGACCGCGGCGGGCGGCAACGCCGCGGTGCTGGCGGCGCTGAAGGCACCGGTGACTGCGCGCGACGACCGGCTGGCGACAGTGCAAGCCGATTTCAAACAGCTCCCGGCGTTCGGAACGCCAGGCACGATCACGTCGACCACCAGCCTGCTCGGCCTGCGCGCCGAACGGATCGAATTTGCCAATGGTGTGACCGCGCTGGTGTCGAACAACAAGATCGAACCCGGCAAGGTCCGCGTCAATGTGCGCTTCGGCACTGGCAACCGCAGTGTCGCCGCCGATGCCCCGAACCTGTTGTGGACGGGTGATTATGCGCTGGTCGCCAGCGGCATCGGCCCGTGGGGCCAGAACGAGATCGACCAGTTGACCAACGGACGCCAGATCCAGCTCAATTTCGCGATCGACGACGATGCGTTCGAATTGTCGGCGGAAAGCAAGCCTGCCGATCTGGCCGATCAGATGCGGCTGATCGCGGGCAAGCTGGCGCAGCCGCGCTGGGACGCGGCGCCGATCGAGCGCCTGCGCGTCGGCTATCTCACCGGTTATGACCTCAACGACGCGACCCCCAATGCAGTGCTCGACCGCAACCTGCGTGGCTGGCTGACGGGCAATGACGCGCGCTGGGCGGCGCCCGACAAGGCGCAGATCGAAGCCCTGACCCCGGCCGCTTTCCGCGCTTTTTGGGAGCCGCGGCTGGCCAGCGGACCGATCGAGGTGCAGATTTTCGGCGATTTGGAATCGGTCGATTATCGCCAGATCCTGGCGGCTACGCTTGGCGCGCTGCCACCGCGCAAGGTGCTGGCGCCCGTCGGCGGGCAACGCGTCGATTTTGCCAAACCGGCGAAAACGCCCGACATCGCTTATCACCGCGGCGAACAGGGGCAGGCGGCGGCGATGACCGCGTGGCCGACCAGCGGCGGGCGGACCAATCCGCGCGACGCGCGCGGGCTCGAAGTGCTCGCCGCGGTGTTCAACGACCGTCTGTTCGACCGGCTCCGCGCCGAACAGGGTGCCAGCTATGGACCGGTGGTGGACAGTCATTGGCCGACCGGGTTCGACAGCGGCGGTTATCTGCTCGTCGGCAGCCTGCTCGCGCCCAAGGATATCGACCGTTTCTATGGCATCGCGCGCGACATCGCCGCCGATCTGGTCGCCAACCCGGTCAGCGCTGACGAACTGACGCGCAACGCGGTGCCGATCCGGGAACAGGTCGCGCGGGCGTCGACGGGCAATGTCTATTGGATGTTCCTGCTGGAGGGCGCGACGCGCGACCCGCGGGTCACCGCCGCGGCGCTGTCGATGCAGGACGATATTGCCGCCGTCACCGCCGCCGATGTTCAGCGGCTGGCGCAGCAATATCTGACGCCGCAGCGTCAATGGTCGCTGGCGATCCTGCCCAAGGGCATGACGCTGGCCGATGCGTCGGCGCTCGGCGCCGCGACCGCGAATCCGGCAACGACGACGGCGGGCGGACGCTAGGCCGGTTCGCCGCCGGGTGCCGGGGCGCGCACCTTGCGGATGCGCGGTTCGCGGTCCAGTTCGCCCTTGGTCATGATGTCGCGCCGCATCTTGGCGCGCACGTCATGGATCGACGCGATCACCGGCCCCATCGCGACGCCCAGGTCGATCAGCACGGCTTCGGCAAGTTGCAGCGAACTTTCCAGCGTTTCGGGCACCGCGTCGGTCGCCCCCGCCTGATACAGTGCCGCGGCATGGTCGGCGTCGCGGGCGCGGCTGATGATCGGCAGGTCAGGGAATGCCTGTCGCAACTGCTTGGTCATGCGCAGCTGCTGCACAGGATCGTCCATTGTCAGCACGATGGCGTCGGCGCTTTCGATCCCCAGCTTGTCGAGGCTGCCCTGCCGCGCGACGTCGGCAAAGCGCACCTTAAAGCCGTCGCGCCGCGCCACCGCCACGCTGTCGATATTGGCATCGACAGCAATATAGGATCGGCCATGCTCGCGCAGCAGCTCGGCGACGGTGCGCCCGACGCGGCCGAATCCAACGATCACCGTCCGCGCCACCGCAGGTTCATCCTCTGGCGTGTCGTCGCTGCGCATTTCGATCCGCCGCGCGATGTCATGCCCGATTCGCGCCAGCAGCGGGGTGATCGTCAGCCCGATCGCGGTGACCAGCTGCCAGAAACTGGCCGTTTCGGGGTCGATAATGCCCGCCGTCAGCGCCGCGGTCAGCACGATCAACGTCGTTTCCGACGGGCTGGCCATCAACAGGCCGACTTCGGCGGCGGTGCCGCGGCGTGCGCCAGAAAAGCGGAGCAGCGATGCGGTGACAATCGCCTTGACCAACACAACGCCGACAACCGCGGCGATCAGCAGCGGCCATTGCGCGGCGATGCTTTGGAGGTCCAGCCCCATGCCGACGCTGATCAGGAACACCCCGAGCGCGAGGCCCTTGAACGGCGCCGTGATCGCTTCGACCTCGCCATGATATTCGGTTTCGGCGATCATCAGGCCCGCGAGCAACGCCCCGACGATCGGCGACAGGCCGACGGTGGCGGTGGCGAGCGCGGCGACGATAACGACCAGCAGGCTGGCGGCCAGGAACAACTCGGGGTCTTTGGCGCGCGCCGCCTGGGCAAAAATGCGCGGCAGCAGGAACCAGCCCGCGACCGCGAGCACTGCGACGACCAGCGCGCCCTGCCATAAGGTGGTCAGCAGCAATTCGGTGTTGTCGCCCGCCGGATTGGGGGCGAGGGCGCCGAGAACGAAGATGATCGGGACGATTGCCAGATCTTCGAACAAAAGCATCGAAAAGGAGGCGCGCCCTACTGCCGACTTGGTCCCCACCATCGGCAGCACCAAGGCCGTCGAGGAGAGGGCGAGGGCGATCCCCAATCCGAACGCCGCGGGCGTCGAAAGATCGCCAAGCAACCACAGACCGCCACCGAGGATTGCGCCGCCGAGCAGCAATTCGGCGGCGCCGACCCCGAACACCAGTTTGCGGAGCGACCAAAGACGGCGGAACGAGAGCTCGAGCCCGATCGAAAACAGCAGCATGATGATGCCGAATTCGGCAAACAGCGCGATATCGTCGGTCGATCCGATGGTGATATGCTTCAACCACGAATAATCGCTGGCCAGCGACCCCAGTCCCGACGGCCCGACGAGCAGGCCAACCAGGATGAACCCGATCACCGGCGGCAGGCGAAAGCGCGCAAACGCCGGGATGACGATGCCCGCGGCGCCCAGCACGACCAGCGCATTGCCGATGGCCGATGTTTCTGTTTCCGATACCATAGGGGCCGACCTTATGCAGGCCGACCCCGATTGGCTAGACGTCTATCTTCGTTCACCAACTCTAATCCTCCCCCTTGATGGGGGAAGCAGCGAGACTTGGCAGCTTGCTGGCCTGGTCGCAGCGGTTGGGGTGCGCTCTCGGTCTGAAGCGACGGCGCAAGGACGCTCCGTCACCCCCATCCAACTTCGCCTAATCGCTTCGCGATAAGGCTCCGTATCCCTCCCCCATCAAGGGGGAAGGCCGAGGAGCGTCAGCTACCCATCTTCGCTTCAAGATTCTCGACGATCGCCTCGAAGAAGCCCTCGGTGGTCAGCCAATTCTGGTCCGGACCGATCAGCAGCGCCAGGTCCTTGGTCATCTTGCCGCTCTCGACCGTCGCAACGCACACCTTTTCGAGGTCGTCGGCGAATTTGATCAGCGCCGCATTGTCGTCGAGCTTCCCGCGGTGCTTGAGCCCGCCGGTCCATGCAAAGATCGACGCGATCGGGTTGGTCGAGGTCGCCTTGCCCTGCTGGTGCATCCGGTAGTGGCGGGTGACGGTGCCGTGCGCGGCTTCGGATTCGACGGTCTGGCCATCCGGGGTCATCAGCACGCTGGTCATCAGGCCGAGCGAGCCAAAGCCCTGCGCGACGGTGTCCGACTGGACGTCGCCGTCGTAATTCTTGCAGGCCCAGACGAACTTGCCCGACCATTTGAGCGCCGATGCGACCATGTCGTCGATCAGGCGATGTTCGTAAACGATGCCCGCGGCGTCGAAATCGGCCTTGAATTCGGCGTTGAACACCTCTTCGAAGATGTCCTTGAAACGGCCGTCATAGGCTTTCAGGATCGTGTTCTTGGTCGACAGATACACCGGCCACTGGCGCGCGAGGCCGTAGTTGAGGCTGGCGCGTGCGAAGTCGCGGATCGAATCGTCGAGGTTGTACATCGCCATCGCGACGCCCGACGAGGGGAACAGGAACACTTCTTCGTCGATGACCTTGCCATCTTCGCCCTCGAACACGAGGCGCAGCTTGCCGGGGCCGGGGACACGGAAGTCGGTCGCCTTATACTGGTCGCCGAACGCGTGACGGCCGACGACGATCGGGTCGGTCCAGCCGGGGACGAGCCTGGGCACGTTCTTCATCACGATCGGTTCGCGGAAGACGACGCCGCCCAGAATGTTGCGGATCGTGCCGTTGGGTGACTTCCACATTTTCTTCAGGCCGAATTCTTCGACGCGTTGCTCGTCGGGGGTGATCGTCGCGCACTTCACGCCGACGCCATATTTGGCGATCGCGTTCGCGGCATCGACGGTGATCTTGTCGTCGGTCTGGTCGCGCATTTCGATGCTGAGATCGTAATAATGCAGGTCGATGTCGAGATAGGGAAGGATCAGCCGCTCGCGGATCCATTGCCAGATGATCCGGGTCATTTCGTCGCCGTCGAGTTCGACGACCGGGTTGGTTACCTTGATCTTGCCCATGCTTTACGCCTTTATCCTTGGGGAGTCGGAGTTGCAGCGGGCCTTAGGCAAAGCGGCGCGATTGATCAATGGGCGTGGTGGAACCGCGGAGGTGCCTTATCCATTGTCAGTATCAGGCGCGCACCCTAGAAGAACGGCCATGTCCAACATCATCTCTTCCAACCGCCCCGGTGGCGGCATCAAATGGCAATGGCCATCGATCCATCCCGAGGGGCGCAAGTTCCTCTTGATCGCTGCGATCATCACCCTTTGCTTCTGGCTGCTCGGCTGGGAGATCGTCGGCTGGCTGATGCTTGGGGTGACCGTATGGATCGGGACCTTTTTCCGCGACCCCGTGCGCATCACCCCGACCGGCAGCGATGTCGTCATCGCGCCCGCCGACGGGCTGGTGACCCAGATTGCCGAAGTGGCGCCGCCGCCCGAGATCGCGGGCGCCGACGGGCTGGGCGACGCGCCGATGCTGCGCGTATCGATTTTCATGAGCGTGTTCGATGTCCATATCAACCGCACCCCGGTTGCCGGGTCGCTGCGCAAGCTCGTCTATATCCCGGGTAAATTCCTCAACGCCGACCTCGACAAGGCGAGCGAAGAAAATGAGCGTCAGCATTTCGTCGTCGAGCGCGCCGACGGGGTGCGGATCGGCTTCACCCAGATCGCGGGTCTCGTCGCGCGGCGGATCATGCCGTTTGTCACCATGGGCAACGAGTTGACCACCGGCCAGCGCGTCGGGCTGATCCGCTTCGGCAGCCGCGTCGATGTCTATCTCCCCGCCGGGACCACGCCGCAGGTCTTGCTCGGTCAGCGGACGCTGGCAGGTGAGACCGTTGTCGCGCGGATCGGGAAGGCCGACCTGATCGACGGCATCGGGCAATAGGGTGACCGACGACCACCAGCTTCCGGCTGACGACCACCAGCTTCCGGCTGACGCCGCTGGCCGCCGGATCGGCGGCATCGGCCTCCGCGCCTTTGCCCCCAATGCGATAACCGTGCTGGCGCTGTGCTTCGGCCTGACCGGCGTGCGCTTCGCGATCGGCGGGCAGTTTGAACTCGCCATCGCCGCAGTGATTTTTGCCGGGGTGCTCGACGGCATGGACGGGCGCATCGCGCGCCTGCTGCGCGCCCAGAGCAAATTCGGTGCTGAGCTCGATTCTCTGTCGGATGTCATCGCGTTTGGCGTGGCTCCGGCGATGATCCTGTTCCTCTGGTCGCTACAGGATGCGCCAAAATTCGGCTGGACCGCCGCGCTCGCGCTGGCGGTCTGTTGTGCGCTGCGCCTCGCGCGCTTCAACTCGCGCATGGATGCCGATTTTCAGCCACACAAGTCAGCGGGATTCAACACCGGCATTCCGGCGCCCGCCGGGGCGGGGCTTTCCTTCGTGCCTGTCTATCTGTGGCTGACGACCGGCAATGAGCTATTTCGCGAATGGTATGTCGTGATGCCTTGGGCGCTGGGCGTCGCAATGCTGATGATCTCTGCCATTCCCACCTACAGCTGGGCCTCGATCCGGCTGCGCCGGTCGTGGCGGTTGTTCGCGCTGGCGGGGGTCGGATTGCTCGGCGCTGCGCTGGTGACCGCGCCGTGGCTGACGCTGCTCGCCGTCTGCGCCCTTTACGCGGCGACGCTGCCGTTCGGCCTCGCCAGCTATGCGAAGGTCAGGCGGCGCAGCTGAACTGCGGCCGGTTGCGCTGGGGGCGGGCGACGATGGCGCGCGCGATGTGGCGCCGCGGCGCCGATGGGCGCAGCTTGATGGTGATTGCAGGTCCGGGCTGCGGTGCGGCATCGTCCGCAAAAGCACCTTCACCGAGCAGCGCGGAAAGAATCGCCGACTCGTTCGATTTCAACATCGCCAGGATCACCGTGATGCCGAGACCGGCGGCGAGGGCGAAGAGGAGAGCAGCTGCGACCTGAACCATGATCTGTCCTTCCGGGTTTTCGTTAACGAAACCTTTCCGACGGGAATGACGGTTTCGCTTGTCTTTTAGTTGCATGTTCTTGATTTGTTCTCAACCGTTTTGCGACGAACGGAGTCAAATTGTCGCCGGATCGAATGACCCGCCGCGCGCGCCGTTCGTCCCAAATGCGCCGTCGGCGCTTGCTTTTGGCGATCAACGCGGCTAACGGCCCGCGCATTCCACATGGAAGGCGCACATAAACCGGTGCCGGGATCATCCGCTTGCGGAACCCGGTTCTTGCTTTCCAGAGGACCAACCGGAAGGAGAAAGACTATGGCGGCACCTGTCGTCACGATGCAGAA
>NZ_DASYHE010000063.1:0-3768 GCF_035998965.1 Sphingopyxis sp. | reverse complement strand
CGCGCCCTGGCGTTCGGCTTCCGATACGACGCGCTCGAGCTGGCGCGTGCCGACCATGCCCGCCTCGTCGATGACGAGGATATGCTTGTCGGTGAGCAGTTCGCGGTCGTTCGCCCACTGATGTTCCAAGCTTGCGAGCGTGCGCGACGCGATGCCCGAGCCATGCTCCAGGCCTTCTGCGGCGATACCCGACAGCGCAGCGCCCTGCACCCGATAGCCCGCCGCCTCCCAGGCTTCGCGGGCGACGCCGAGCATCGCGCTCTTGCCCGTTCCAGCATAGCCGATGACGTTGCTGACGCCTCGCGGCGATGTCACATGATCCAGTGCGCCGCGCTGCTCCGGGGAAAACTGCAAACCGCGATCAAGCGCGCGCTCCAGCGCCCGCTCGCGATGGCGCTCGGCAACGGCATGATTACGCCGCGCGTCTAGCGTGGCGGTCGCCCGCTCAAGCCGTTCTTCCGTCTCGATCATCGATCGCGACGTGAACCGATCATCGCCGCGCCCGTCCTTGCCGAGCGCCACCAGGTCGGGAGAGGTTTTGACCGCCGACATCACGGCGTCGAACTGCTCCTTGCCGTCGCTGTGGCGGTGCACGAACATCGCGAGGTCGCGGTTGGTGAATGTCGCCTGGCGATGCGTGATCGCGTCGAGCGCGATGCCGGGATCGGCAAGGATCTTCTCGCCGTTCGATCGGGCGATCTCGATATGCTCGGCGAGCCGGTCGGGCTCCAGTCCCTCGGCCGCCATGCGCGATGCTGCCGGGCCGATCTTGTGCTGCGGCTCGAGATCGATTCCTTGCGCTTCGAGCGTACGATGATCGACCCGCGCATCGATATCGAGCGCGGCGAGTCGCTCGTTGACATGATCGGCCCAGGCTTCGCGCCAGTGGGTCAGCAGTTCGGTGCGGTTCCAGTCGCGGACCTTGGCGCCGAACTCGGCGCTGCCATCCTCGCCGACGCGGATTTCCCGCATCGTCAGCATGACATGGGCGTGCGGCTTGGCGAGTCCATCGGCGCCGATGTCCCAATGGACATTAAGATCGGCGATCATGCCGCGGCCGACGAACTCGGCTTGCACAAAATCACGAGCCAGCTCGATACCCTGTTCCTGGGTCAACTCGCGCGGGATCGCAAACTCGATTTCGCGGGCAAGCTGCGCGTCCTTGCGAAGCTCGGCCGCCTCAACATCGTTCCAGAGTTGCTCGCGATCCTTCCAGCCCTCGTCCGCCCCTTCGGGCAGCATCACCTCACTGTGAACGACGCCGGCCTTGTTCGAAAAATCATGGCTGCGACCGAGCCGCTCGTCGTGCAGCCGATCGGCCGACCGATAGGCGGCGGCGGCGACCGCGCTGCTGCCCAAAGCGCGGGAAATGACTTTTGCCGAGAAATGATAGATCGCCATGAGGGCTATCCATTTACAGCAAAACGAGCACGTCGGCACGACGTATAAGCGCGCCCTCACACGATTTCATCGCGCTCGGGATCACAGCTTCTCACAAGATTTCAGCTACTTGAACGACGTTGAGACTCGGCATAGCTGGTTCGTCCGACCCCAGGAACATGGAAGGACAGACGATGCGCAAACCCCGCGATTTTGACGCCGAACTCCAGGCCCTCACCGACAGGGCGAAGGCGCTCAAGACGAAGAAGCAAAGCCAGCTCGGCGAGCTGGTGATTTCGACAGGCGCGGACATCCTATCGATCGAGCTGCTCGCGGGCGCGCTGCTCGACGCGGTCGGCGCGGACGCGACGCGAAAGGAGACGTGGCGCAAGAGCGGCGCGAGCTTCTTTCGCGGCGACAGCGCCCGCGCTCGCAAGGGAGCTGGCCGCAGCGCGGGCGGCGCATCGCCGGACGGTTCAAGCGCGCAACCGCCTGCAGGCGAAGCGGACGCGGCATGACACGCGAGCGTGGCAGGTGAAGCGCCGCGAGCGCACGCGCCAGCTGATCGAACTCGGCGGGCTCATCGCCAAGGCCGACCTCGTTGAGCTGACCGGTGACGATCGCGCGGTCCTGCTCGGCCTGCTCGTCGAGGCGGCGGCAACCCTACGCAGCGAAGCGCGCGAGCAGCAATTGCTGCTCTGGCGACGGCGCGGGCAGCGCACCTTCGATGCAGCAGCGACCGACCTGTAAGGCTCCCTTACTGGAGATTTACCTTCGTCTGTCATGATCCGGGCATGGCACGGCAATGGCAGCAAAATAAAGGGAGACGCCGGCCGAAGAATTCGGCCGTCAATTTTCTCGTCGGCGCAGGGGTGGTCGGCGCGGTCGTCGGCCTAGGCTCCGCCGCGACCACCCCCGAAGGACGCACGCAATTAATGTCGGCGGCGAGTGACGCGGCGGTAGCGACCGGGATGGCTCGTGCGCGCGAACCGAAAGAGGGTGATTATTGGCGACGCTGCGACGATGCGCGCGCAGCTGGCTCGGCACCGATTTATCGGAGCGAGCCGGGCTATCGCGATGACCTCGATGCAGACAATGACGGGATCGCGTGCGAGCCCTATCGCGGGCAGTAGCGAGCGCTATTTCGCTTTGGCGCGGCCGTGCGTTGCGGGCTTACGGCCCCCGCCGCGCCCCTTGGTGCCGAGACCAATCTGCTTCGCAAGTGCACGGCGCGTTTCGGCATAGTTGGGCGCGACCATCGGATAATCCTTCGGCAGGTTCCATTTCGCGCGGTAATCTTCAGGCGTCATGCCATAATGCGTCATCAAATGGCGGCGCATCATCTTGAGCTTTTTGCCGTCTTCGAGACAGACAATATAATCGGGTTTGATCGACGCGCGGACCGACACGGCAGGCTGCTGCGGCTCGGGTTCGGGCTCAACCTTGGAAGACAGACCGGACAGCGCTTCATGCACTGACCGGATGACAAGCGGGATGTCCGAAATCGCGACGCTGTTGTTGTTGACGTGGGCGGCGACAATATCGGCGGTCAGCGTGACCAGCGTTTCGGCATCTTCCATTTGCGTTTTCCTTCGAGGTCTAACCACTTCGGTTGTCCCTTAGCGCCACATTCCCTTTCGGACAAATGACGTAGTTCTCGCAAATGGAATAAATCATGCCGCGCTATTCTGGCGGCAGTCGCCCAGCCGTGCGGCGAAGCTGTTCGAGCCGCTCCGAACAAATGGCATGCACGACCCGCCCGAGTTCTTCGACGCGCGCCCCAAGCCAGCGCAATTCCTCTTCGGTGATGCGGTAGTGCTTCGAGTAGCGCGCCTTCACATAGGCTTCCTTGAGCTTCTCGAAGTGCCTGCGATCCGATTTCAGTTCGCGCGGCCAAACATCGACGAGCCGCATATCAAGGCGTTCTGCCTGGGTACGCAGAAAGCCCAGATTGTGGACATGCGGCGTATAGAAGGTGCAAACCAGAAGAACGCCGTGATAGAGGCTCTCCGTGCCCTGATGTAGAAGAAACGCCGCTTTCTTCCAGTCTCGTTCTTCCAAATAGAAGCGGTACCCTTTTAGGAAACTCGCTGCGCCGGGTATCCACTCATCAAAATACTCCTGCGCCATGTCGAGCGCCTCATCGGGCGTCTTTGGCTTGGGCTTGTGCAGTTCCTTGTCATCGAATTCGTAGAGCGCGACGCCGTCCCTCGCGATATCCATGAAGAAATAACGGCCATGCGCGAGCCCGTCGTTCACTTCCTGCATGGTGTGGATAATGAGGTTGACGGGCGTGTGCAGCGTCTTGTCGATCGCCAGCTCGCGGTCCAAACGATCCTCGATCTTGGGCCAAAACTCGACCTTGTCGGTGAGGCGCTTGTCGCTGAC
>NZ_DASYHE010000061.1:0-11745 GCF_035998965.1 Sphingopyxis sp. | reverse complement strand
ATCAGCGCCGCAGCGCTCGAGGCTGGCCACGTTAGCAAAGATGAAGTCGGAAGAATCTATCGAGCCATGATCGACGCCGCGATGATCCACCAAGTGCCGACCGCAGGCAAAGCCGAGCGGTAGGAAAAGCAGAACTGGCCGCAAGCAGACCGACAGGTTTTAGTTTCCTGGGATGAAAAGGGGACGCCGCTCCTTAAGGCGCGAGGTGTGGAGCAATTTTGATAGAGAAATCATCCTTCGGGCGCCTCAACACGTCGCCGCTCCACGCAGGGACAATTATGAGCCCGCGCTTCCTTAAGTCGTTAGCTATGTCACCGAGGGCGCCGTAAGTAACCGCGCAAAGATCCAACACACGCGGCCAGACATCTTTCCATTTCAAATCGGCCGAGCTCTCCGACAGGATTTGAAGCATCGTTGACCGCGCGGCCGCCTCGCCTTGGGATATTTCGCGAGCGCTTCGCTCGCCCGGTTCCATGGCAGATTGGCCAGCAAACATGTCGTTCATTCCGCTTGCAACCCTCCGCGTCTCCGCCTTTTTCGCCGATTTGTAGGTCGCTTGGGTCTCGAGAGACTTTCTGTGTGCGTCACGGAACACCTTGATGCCGGCTGGGTGCCGAGTCAGGTAAATGAGCTTGTACAAGGGCCGATCGACCGCCGTCTCGTCGACGGTTAACGCCGGCGCGAATTTATAGCCCCCCATGCGCCGCAACGCTTGGCGGGCGCGCTCGGAAATGGCCGCTTCTCTTTCGGATCCGCGCAGTTCAGCGAACTCCGCTCTCCAACCGCCATTTTCTTGCAGATCGCCGAGCCATCCTTCGAGTGTCGGCATCCGATCCTGTGATCCCGCAAAGCGGTTTGCGAATTGGAACATGAAATTCATGAGAACTTCCGTTCGATCCGGCGAGATCAAGCATCGAAACTTCCGAACGTCGGGAACACCTTTGGGGTCTATGACGACGAACCGGAAGGCTCTCGCAGGAATGGCGGTCGCGATTGCGGATGCGTGATCCTCGGCCTGACCCGGGTGACAATGTATTTCAACGTCGGGAAAGCGCTTTACGGCGTCGATTAGCTCTGCAAAATTAGCGGGATCTTTCTCAACGAGGTGAGCCACCATGGTCACTTTACGGCCGAGTTCCGCCTGCTTCGCTTTGGCTTCCGTCATCCTGCGGAGGGCAATTCCAAACGATGTGTCCGAATAATCGCCGCTCTTTGACTGCCACGGTCCGGCAAAGAGATCGACATAGGTGAATTCGTTTGCCCAGCTGACGATCTTGGGAATTTGGGCCGGCATATAGGTATCGAGGAACGTGTGCTTCACCAGCGCCTGTTCCCGACCATCGTACCAGCGCGGATCGAGCATTTAGCCGGCCGCCCGCGTCAGGCGGGGCCACTCACTCCACTCGCGGCCATCAAGCTCCCGTCCGCCAGACTTTGGTCGAAATCCGCCCCATTGTTTGAAGAAGAAAGGCACGCGCTGTTCTCGGCACGCGTCGCGTATCTCCCGTGCCCACTCGATCCGCATCACGCGGGCATTGGGACCGCTTTCTCCGCCCGCTATGACCCAGTGTATGTCCTTCAGGTCAATAGGGCCTACAGAGCCTATGAGAGGTTCCACCGATAGAAAGCGGACTGCGGATTTGGCCGCACGAAGATGGGCAACCCGCGCCGCGCCTTTCTGGTCTTCGACGGATACGCCTACCCATATGTGCGCGGGCGGGCTTCTGTCGGCATAGCGGCCATTCATATAGTCCCGGAGCCTCGGGCTCCGCTTGGTCAGGACCTGGTACGTGTGCCAATTGGCCGCCTCCATCGTGTCGAATATCCGATCGATGAAGGATGTCGGTATGGCCTTATGGAAGAGATCGCTCATCGAGTTTACGAAAATCATCCGTCCACGGCGCCAGCGCAGTGGCTGATCCAAGCGCTCGGGCCGGAGGGTCAGGTCAAACCCGTTTTCGAAGGGATGGCCCGGCACTCCACGGAACCGCTCGGAGAAGCGCGCGGCATAGCAGTTATCGCATCCAGCGGTGATCTTCGTGCAACCTGTGACGGGGTTCCACGTAGCGTCGGTCCACTCTATTGCGCTGTGATCAGCCATTGTCGTTCTGCTTTGCCCCGTCTCGAAATCGATTAGACAACCGAATTTTCGTGAAGCTGAATCTCACATAATCCGTGCGAATGGAATCCGGTTTTTGCAGTAGAGGATTTGAGGCTTCCTGCTGAAGGTCCACAGGCTGGGCGCGGCGCCATTCTGTCTGTCCGAAGAGTGCAACATGCTTCGGACATAGCTGTCTGAAGTTTACATCATGGTTCGGACATTGCCGTCCGAACGAAGTGACATGCTTCGGACAAATTAAAATAGACATTGTCCGAAAAATGTATCATGCTTCGGACATGATGGGGAAATCGTCCGGAGCCGACGATGATGTGGGCAGGAACATCATGCGCCGAGTAAAGCGAAAGCTGGGCCAAGCATGGACCCCGGCAGACTTCAGCGACCTCGGCAACCGGCAGGTCATCGACAAGAATTTACAGCGTCTGACCAAGGCTGGCGAACTCCGCCGCATCGATCGAGGGCTCTACGATCGCCCCGTCCACAACGAACTTACGGGCAAGCCCTCGGTCCCCGATTATCGCGCGGTCATCGAGGCGGTCATTCGCCGGGACCAAGCCCGCATGGTTGTCGACGGCATGACAGCCGCTAACGACCTCGGCCTGACGACGGCTGTGCCGGCGCGGATCGAGGTCTTGGTGGATGCGCGGCTGAAACCGATCACGCTCGGCAACCAAGAAATCACCTTCAAGCACGCCGCTCCGAGCCGCCTCTATTGGGCTGGCCGCCCTGCAATGCGAATCGTGCAAGCACTCTATTGGCTCAAGGATGTGATCGACCGCAGCGAAGAGGAGCGCACTCGCGTCTATGACGCGCTCTCCGCGATATTGTTGGACCCAAGGCACGGCCGGACCCTTCGCAAGGACTTGAAGGACGGCCTCGCCGCACTTCCGATCTGGATGCAGGACTTCCTCCGCGAACTCGTCACGCCGGCCAAGGTGCGGCGCGCGTGACCCGCGCCGGCTACCAGCAGATCATCGGGTCGAGAGAAGCCGATCGCCGGGACCTGTTCCTGTCGGCCGCGAACCGGCTTGGCACGCCGCTCGGCAATGTCGAGAAGGATTTCTGGGTCTGCTGGACGCTGGACCAGCTCTATCATGAGCGCAGCGCCGACCAGCCACGGCTGCTCTTCAAGGGCGGCACCTCGCTTTCGAAGGCGCACGGCCTCATCAAGCGCTTTTCCGAGGATATCGACGTCACCATATACAGGGACGATCTCGGCGA
This sequence comes from Sphingopyxis sp., assembly GCF_035998965.1. GTDB lineage: Bacteria > Pseudomonadota > Alphaproteobacteria > Sphingomonadales > Sphingomonadaceae > Sphingopyxis. The sequence continues at coordinate 8,405 of NZ_DASYHE010000061.1, read as the reverse complement.
AGCCGCGAGCGTCGACGAGCTCGAAGCGTTGTCGGGCAAAAAGCGTGAAGCGAGACTCGACGCCATCCGGGACGCCTGCAGCACTTATATCACCGGTCCTCTCCAGACCGATATCGCGGCGCGCCTCGCCGAGGCCACGAACGGCGCGGGACGCGTAGAGATCGACAAGGCCGACCGCGACTCCCAGACCCTGCTAGTCTGGTATCCGTCGCTCGAACATGACGAAGCGAGCTATATCAAGCCAGCCGTCCGCATCGAATCTGGTGCCAAATCGGCGCTCGATCCGAACGGCAAAGCCACGGTCACGCCCTATGTCGCCGAAGAGTTGCCGGATCTAGATCTCGCGGTTGCCGAAGTAACGACGATCGACGCCGAGCGGACCTTCTGGGACAAGATCGTCATCGCGCACGGGCTGCGCAGTTGGTTCGATCGCCGAGGCGTCCTCAAGAATGAGGGCCAGCGTATATCGCGCCACTATTATGACCTTCACTGCCTTGCGGATACCACGCTTGGCCGCGAAGCGATGGAGAAGGATGAACTTGGCGCCGACTGCGTGCGTCATGCCCGCATGTTCTTCAATCGACCCGACTTCGACCTCGCCTCAGCGGCGAAAGGAAGTTTCAGCCTCGCGCCGGCCAAGGCGATGCGCGAGGCGCTGCGGCGCGACTATGCCGCAACCGAGGCAATGATCTTCGGCAAGGCTCCAGCCTTCGACGAAATCATCGCAACCACCGAGAAAATCGAAGCCAAGGTGAACGGCCAATGATCGCCGACATCCAACTGGATTCGGAACAGAAATTCCCAACCGGTTCGCAGAAAGTCGTGCGGCCTTTAAGGAATACTGCAGTTTTGGGGCTAAACGGCGGCGATATTCATTGCCGACTCGCCCTGTGTTTCGTAGCGAAAGCGAATCATTGCGCCCTGCCGGCCCGGCAGGGCGCGTTCGATTCGCGAGGAGGACCCATGAAAAATGGTATAAAGTTACTCGCGGACAATACCTACGGACGTGTAGAGATTTCCAATCGCAAGGAATTCAAGCACTTCAATCTTCGACCATCGAAGAAGGCCGTCGAAGAAATCGAACGGCTCGAAGAGCTGACGCTCGCGGCAGAACAGCGACTCGGAAATTTCGTCGTCGGCGCGAACCGCGGCTGATCGGGAGGCAATCGCTGAATGCAGGCTCAAATCCAGGTAGGACCCCTGCTCGGCGAAGACGACTGGACTGAATTGGCCGAATTGGTGGGGGCCGACGAGTCCGCGCTGCTGCAACAATTGCTACGCGATTACAGGGAGGCGGGTGCGAAGGCCTATCTCCTCGAGCGGGCCTATATCGACCGCGACTTCTCCGCCGCCTATTCGGCCTTCTATTCGACCCTATTCCATCCCTATCTCAAATATTGCCAGCGTCTCCACTTCTTCGGGTGTGACCTTTCGTATCTCGGCAAGGTCGATAGCCCCGAAGGCCTGTCGCGCGAGGTCGCTTCACATGACGACGACTATCTTGGCTTTGTGGTGCTGCGCCCCGTTTCCCACGCGCCGGTTGCAGCGGCGGTAATCTCGGCAGCTGCGATTGCTTCCGACCCCTCGACGATCATCGACGTAACGGCGGATTATCCCGTTCACCTCGTGGGGGCTGACCTTACTGTCACGGGATTCCCGCTCACCCAGCAAGACACACGCGTCGGCGCCTGCGCGCAGGCGGCAATCTGGATGGCAGGACGCCATTTCCATCGCGCGCATGGCGGACCCTGGTTCTCGATGCCTGACATCAATGATGCGGCGCTGAAGCCCACAGACAATTTCGTGACCCGCTCACTTCCCGCCGGATCGGAGTTCCTGAGGCCCGACAACATAATCCGGGCGCTACGGGCGATGGACCGTCATCCGGTCTTCGATCTCGGCAAGGCCGCGGTCGAACAAGGGGTCGGCATCAAGCCTCTGCATGAGGTGATTGGTCGTTATCTCGATTCCGGCATCCCAGTGCTGATCGGGCTAAAGGGCCGGGACGGCGCGACGGTCGGCCATGCTGTCGTTGCCATCGGCCGGGTGATGCGCGAACGCGGCGATGACGACCTGCCCGATGACCCGACCTCGGCCGAACTGATTTCGCATCTCATCGTCGCCGACGACCAGAGGGGGCCGGTCTGCCGCCTGCCGGTCTACAAGGACGACGCGCTGGAGGCGGGCGCGCCCGGTGCCTATCCGTGGACGCTCGAAGAGGATGCGGTTTATTCAGTGACGCCGCTGCCCGGGAAGGTGTTCATGACCGGCGAAGTTGCCGAAACACTGAGCCGCGACTTTCTTGCGAGCTGCGTCGAGCGCATCGAAGAGTATCGCGAACTCGCCCGCATGCGCGCCGGCGAAGGCAGTGCTGCACTCGGCAAGGCGATCGCCGTCGATCCCTCCTTTTTTGCGGTTTCGCCTTCAAGACTCGTGGCGCGGACCTATCTTACCTATGGCTGGCGTTATAAGGGCAGGACGCTCCGCAATCGGCTTCCCGATATCTTCAAGTTCGAAATCTTCCGACACCAATATCCACGCTACGTGTGGGTGACCGAATTCTCGCTTCCCGACGATCTTCGCGGTTTCGACCAGTGCCAGCGGAAGGTGCGTGCCCATGTCGTCGTCGACGCGACAGGCAGCAAGTTCGGCGAGAGCATGCTGATCGTCCAGGTGCCCGGGCTTTCGATGTTCTGGACGTTTGACGCCGACAGCCCGACCCAGACTTATAACCTCATTTTCCGGACGACCGACGAAGCCGAACCCTTCCTGCCCAAGGTCCGCAATTGGCCCGACTTCGACCAGTGCGAAGTGCCGGACGCCGGGTCAGATTCGGACGCCAAGCTGGCTTAACAGGCGGCGCCACCACGATCCGCTGGTCGGCGCCACGCGCGTCTCCTCCCGTTCCGTTTCTGACTGCCTTGCCGGCGCCGGACGTCGAACATCGAACAGCGGGTCACCGGTCTCGCATGCGCCATGGTGCCGACATGTTTGCCCGGCGACCGCCTTTAAGCGATTGCTTGTCGCGACCTGATGACGATTGCCATCATATTCGAGGTAGACGCTGGCGACGGGTTCGCGCATCCACGGCAGCAGCAGTTGCATGACGAGGCCCACGGCCAACGACGCCAGCACGCCGTTCGGCCAGACCACCTGCGGTTTGCCGCCGGCGGCGCCATATTTCTGCGCCTCTTGCTCAAGCCGCGCGTCGGTGAGAACGCCAAGGCACCAGAGGCATGGCCCGCCCGGGGAAGACAGGATGACCTGGCCGCCGATCGCGAATTGATCGCCGAGGTCGTGAACGTCCATGCCCATATCGATACAGGGGATCATCATCCGGCGGCAGAAGGCTTCGAGTTCGCTCCGTTCGCGGTAGGAATCGACGCCGCCGACGATGATGTCGCATTCGGCGAGCGCCTCGGTTGCATCCTGCCACCTGCATGCAAGAGCAAGGAAACGCGGCGCCGCGACGAGCCCGCGCACCATTCGTTCGGCGACATCCGCTTTCGGCGTCGCGTTCTCGGCGTCGGCGGCGGTTGCACCGACGAGGCGGTTGAGATTGCTGTCCTCGACGATATCGGGATCGACGCAGACGAAGCCCCCGATTCCCAGATGGGCGAGCTGCTGCACCACATGCGAACCGCCGCCGCCGAGGCCGACGATGCCGATCGTCACGGCGCGGAGCCGGGCGTCGCTGTCCGGCCCCAGAAAATCCTGCCGGTCATAGCGGCTCATGACATCGCTCCTTCCATCCAGAGGGTGGCGCCGACCGCGGTGAACCGGGCAATGGGGAGCGGTCCCTGACCACGCGCAAGCCAGAGGTCTCCCGCTATATTGTCGGCGCTCAGCACGATCGCGCCATGCGGTACATGTGCGGCGACGTTGAAGAAGTCGGGCACGAACTTCGCATTCTCGCGAATGTCAGTGCCGCTGAACCCGGGACGGCCGCGATGTTCGTGCATATGGACGTGCAGCGCCGCAGTCCGCGACTGGTAGCTGCGCTGCAGCGCCTTGCGGATTGCCTTTGACCCCATCATCGCGCCGACGCTCGGGTCGTCGATATAGTCGGCGTCCTCGACCGGGTGATAATCCTGCGCGAGGAGAAATAGGCTGCCATCGCCGATGCGCGACACGCCCGCCGAAATCCAGCCAACGCGCTCATATGCGAAGGCGTGACGCCGCCTCAAGTCGCCTCGAATGGCGTCGAGAAGCGGGGCGCGGATCTTGAAATGGACGTTCACCGGAAGGCCGCCAGATGATTTGCAAGGATGGAAGTCCATGGCTGTTCTGCCTCGATGTAGTTCCAGGACCAGCAAAACCAGTTCCGGGTGAAGAGATTGTGCTGGGTCCAGTTTGCGAGATGACCGGGAACGGCGGCGTTAAGGAAGAGCCGCGTCTTATAGCCGCTATGCTCGTGAGGGCAGAGCAGCGCATCGCGCGTCACCGGTCCCGCCCGCGTCGCGATCACCAGCCCGGGCAGATGGACGAAGGTACGGCCACCTTCGACCAGCGCGACCGCATCCGGGTAGATGGCCTTGATGCGGTCGAACTGATCTTCGGCATTCACGAGGAGCCGCCCTGGCGAACGTGGCTGACGAACTTCATGCGGGCGATCACGCGGATCGCCTCGCCGGGCTGCAGGGTGCGGAAGCTGCCCTGCTTGTCGACGACGTCGAGGTCGAGATCAGCCGATACGCCGAGCGCGTCCTTCAACGTTTCGGTCGTATAGTCGCCGGCGAGGATCCGGACCTTGTCCCCGTTGAGGTCAACATTGACGTAACGCGGTTCGTCCGAGCGGTCGGCAGTGTAGAAGTGCTCGACCTCCTTGCCCTTGAGGGTGACGCTCTCGGTATCCTCGACGAGGTCGTCCCTGCCGCCCTTCGGGTCGAAAAAGATATCCTTAGCCGCCGGCACTAGCGCGAGAACGCGGAGTTCCGCGCCGCTGATCTCATCCTTACCCCAAGGGAAACGGCGCCCGTCGACGACAAGGAAGAAGAGGCGGTCGGCCTTCACCGAGCTGAACTCTTCCTTGCCGCTCGCGCGAAGGTCGATTTCTTCAGCGAGGTTGATGTCTTCGAGCAACCCGTCGCCCTGGCGATAGAAGAGCAGATGCTCGTCGACCGGGATACGGCCCGCGATTTCGAGCAGGTCGCGGCCCTTGACCAGTGGGTCGCTCAGCAGATGTTCGACGCCGTCGATCGTGATCGCAAAGCGCCCAGACATGGAATTCTCGTTCGTCACAACATTTCTCCATACGAAGGCACTTGCGCCTTGTTGACGTTTTCGACATGATGATCGTGTCGATAACGCTAAAATAGGAAACATGTCGTTTATGTCAATATATTCATCGCGAAATCGCCATGACCGATAACAGCGGATCAGGTGAGATTTTCCGGGCCCGGCTTGCAAGTGCCCGTGATGCAAGGAAAATCAGCCAAGGCGACCTAGCAAAAAAAACTGGCCTCCCGGCAAGTTCGATCTCGCATTTCGAAGGTGGCGGTCGCAAACCATCTTTCGACAATCTGCTGAGGCTCGCCGACGCGCTCGATGTTACGACCGACTATCTGCTCGGGCGCAGCGAGGATGTGGGCACGTCCGTGGCTGCGCAGAAGCTCCAAAAGCATCTGGACGGGTTGAATTCCTATGATCTCGATATTGCAGAGAAGTTCATCGAAGTTCTCGCCAGCAAATCGACGAAGCCACCCGGGTAGAAGGTGCGAAGTGTAAGTTGCGAGCTCAGGGCGTCCGCGGTCCATCAAGCCGATAAACCGGAACCGTTGAGGTCATTGACGGCTAGGGAGCGGCGTTTCCCGACCAGAATCCGATCCGTTACCTACGGCTTCGGCGACCTCAAGCCGCTCCGGACCGACCTCCCGCAGGTGATCGGGGTGAATCATGATTGGATGCTCATATCGTGATGCAAGCTCCTCCATGTACTCATAGAGATCGGGGACCATCGGCCGCACGTCAATTGGTCGAAAGGATACCGAACTGTAGACGCGCTGATCACGCGTGGTGGGCTGAAGTTCAATCTCAACGCCGTAGCTAATGCCGTCGCCCGCGAGCTCGGCACTGTTGAAGTAGATCGCCTTTAAGGCGCCCCCATCCCCCGCGATTGTATCCGTGTCGAATGCGAACCGAGCCTCTGGCTTTGCCCGAAGAAGCAGATCCGCAGCCAGCTGGATCCAGCGGCTGTCCCACAGGTCACCAATCGCGAGGGAGGCCTTGGATCGCACGCCGGCCAGTTCAAGCAACCGCCGCCAATCGGAGGCGATCTTGTAAAGCGCCGGCAGGTCCTCGACGTCGGGGCCGGTTAGCACATTGCTCATAGGCAGTTTGATCGGGCCAAAGCGACCGTCGTCACCGCTCATTACGATTGCACCTTCGCCCGAGGCGAGGTTGGCCATTGCGCGGAGCAGCATCACGAGGTCGTCGAGCGTCCGGCCGCCCTGCTCGAAGATGCCCTTGGTCTCGAAATCCGCCTCGCGCTCATGGAACAGGAAGCTGAAGTCGGCGTGACGGATGAGCATCCGCAGGCGCGCGTCGAAGGGAGGCGCGAAGAATATCTCGGCGTGGAAGGTAGCAGGCGGGGTCAGTGGCGCGCCGGTCACCACGATCTCGCAACCACCGGCTGAGGGAGGCGAAAGCATGATCTCCTCAACCGCGTTCAGCATGTCGTGATCATAGGGCACCGGCATATCGAAGCGATTGTCGAAGGCCTGAATAGCCAACGGCTTCAGCGGAACCATGCCGAGCACGACGCGGGTCAGCTGCTCGTCGCTGTCCGGTCTGAAGAAGACGTCGCCGACGATGCGGTCATCACCGTAACCCAGTTCCGCGAGCTGGCCGAGCTTCTCGGCTGAATAGGCGGCAGGATCTGGGCCGCATGCCCGTTCGATCGCTGCGCGAAGGCCCTGCGGCGTTACCTCAAAGGGGTGGCCGAGCTTGCGGTAGTCGAAGGAGATCGACTGTCGGTTGATATCGCGGTTTCCGATGAATTGCTCGTGCCTCAACCTGCGGAGCAGTTTCTCAAGCGGCGCGCCGAGAAGATGGACGACATAGCCCCTGATCGGCGTGCCATCGGGCCTCATCCTGAAGACGATGATGACCGCGGGAAGCGGGCTTTTCGCAAGCAAGTCCGCGGCGGACAATCGCAGTTGGACATTGCCAGTCCCGACCGACTTCGTGGCCTTTAGCTGGACATGACAGGTCGTCTTGCTGCGCTGGTCCAGGATGCCGTCCTGCATAGGCAGGTCCACGACGAAATCCCATCCCGAACGGTCGCGGTCACTCTTGTTACAGACGATAAGCGCGCGCGGGCAAAGATAGATGAAAAGCCCTTCAGCCGCAGCGCCGAGTTCATCGTTAGGAAGATCCAAGACGACGGGAACGCCATCGCCCTCGGCCCTCGCCTCGCCTTCCGAACCACCCATTACTGCCACAGATCCTCCCTCCGCTGCGTAACTACGCGATACGTCCCGAATGCCAGGCGCGCCTTGTGCGCTACAACCCCCCGCGCCCCATCGCCAAGCGCCTCTGCGACCTGAGCGCGCGTCGCGGGGCAGTCGGCGCCTACGATGACCTCCCGCAGGACTAGGTCGCCATCGAAGCCGCGATACCAGATCCGGCACGCATCATCATAGGTTTCGAGGTCGACGATCATGCGCACTTCATCCTCGTAGGTCCAATGGACAAACTTCACGTCCAGCGCTTTCAGCACGAATGATCCCATGTCGAACCCGGGCGCATCGATGACGGTGGCATCGACGGCGGCGCGGGACTTCCGGTACTGCACATCCCGCAGCAGCCGGTCAGGCACGTCGAAGCCCAGGCACAACCCGCGGTGATGGTCTGCATAGTGGCTCCACTGAACCGGGTTGCGCCAGCCTCGGCTGAAGCACAGCATGCCCCGCCGCTCACCGAATTCCTTTCGGGCCTTGCCCAAGGTGGCGCGGAGACCACTATCTTTCAGGTTCAACGAAAGCATCTCGAACGGGTCATTCACGTCAGCGAGAGTCGCGACTTTCAACCGCCTTCGGGCGATGTCCTGGAGACCGTATTCGCAGTTGACGAAGTGGTAAACGCGCATCGCGCTAGAATTGCCGAGAAACGGAGTGCCAGCCAATAGCCAATTGGGCCGAGTCCATGAATGACCGCTTTCGGATCCGCGCTTCTTTCACTTGGACAGCGACAAACAGGCGCAAAGCCGACATACAAAAAAGGCGGCCTAAAAGGCCGCCAAAGTTGAATGGAGGAGCCCTCCTTTTGGGTCGCATCGGGGCGCATACAGCAGCAAAAAATGCACGCCATCGAAATCAGTATTCCGTAACGGAATTACGCGTGACTGATGCATTGGCGCAACACAAAATCACTTTAGCCAGAGTTCTGACACGTATCTTGCATCG
>NZ_DASYHE010000039.1:0-81292 GCF_035998965.1 Sphingopyxis sp. | reverse complement strand
GGCGCTGGTTTCAGCGGCGTGGACGGCCGGAGTGGCCAGAGCGAAACATGCTGCGGCGCAGATTGCGACTTGATGCAACTTCTGCGTCAGAAGAGTGTTTATCAAAATACGACCCCGCGTGTGCCATGTCGCCAAAGTCATCAAAAGGCTTTGGCGCCGGTGTTTGTTGGTTTGGATGATTGCTCATCCCCCGCGAAGCCTGTGTGCTGCCGCAATGGTTAAGACGCAATAACAGCATAGTATTCTTGCGTTAAACCGGCGTCGTGGCGCGCCGAGTCGTTGAACGGAGCTTTGAGCGCCCCGCGAAAGCGCGCTTTTACGAGGGCGTGCCACGTTTGGGCGGCGTTGAATCCCCGTTCGTCGCACTTCCAGCCGAACCAGACCGTCCCCGCGCGCACATGGCGGATTTCATCGTTGTAAATGCGCGATAAAATCTGCGCCGATGTCTCGTCGCCCGCTTCGCGAAAGCGCCCAATCGTCGGCGGCGTCACATCGAGCCCGCGCGCCTCAAGCACCATAGGCACGATCGCGAGCCGGGCCAGCACGTCGTCGGCGGTGACCTGCGCCGCCTCCCACAATCCCGCATGGGCTGGCAATGCCCCATAATGGCTGCCGAGTTGGCGCAGGCGGCGGTCGAGCAGCGCGAAGTGCATGGCCTCGTCGGCGGCAACACCAATCCAATCATCGATAAACGGACGCGGAAATTCGTCGCCAAAGCGGCCGATCAGATCGACAGCGAGGTCGATCGCGACAAATTCGATGTGCGCCAGCGCATGGAGCAGCGCGATCCGGCCCCGTTCGGAGCCGCCCTTGCCGCGGCGCGGCATCCGGCTGGGTTCAAGCAATTCAGGCGCGCCAGGCCAGGCGGGCTGGTCGGGCATCGCGGTGTCACAGCGATGGTCGAGCCGACCCTGCCGCCACGCCCGCGCCAGACTCCGCGCGGCGCGGCGTTTGTCGTGCGGGTCCGGCGTCAGCAGGACCGCGCGCGCAGCTTCACCCAATGTTGGCATTTACAGCGCCTTGGCTGCCTCCAGCACCGCGTCGGCGTGACCCTTGACGCGTACCTTGCGCCACTCCTTGGCCAGCTTGCCGTCGGCGCCGAACAGGAAGGTCGAGCGTTCGATCCCCATATAGCTGCGACCGTAATTCTGCTTTTCGACCCAGGTACCAAACGCTTCGCACACCGCGCCATCTTCATCGGACGCGAGGCGGACGGTCAGGCCATATTTGTCGCGGAACTTGCACAGTTTTGCGGGTGCGTCGCGCGATACCGCGAGCACCTGCGCATTGAGATGCGCGAATTCGGGAACAAGGCGGGTGAAATCCTGCGCCTCAGTGGTGCAGCCGGGGGTATCGGCCTTCGGATAGAAATAGACGACCAACGGCGCGCCCGCCATCGCGGCGAGATCGATCGTCGCACCATCGGCGTCGAGAAGTTTCACCGCGGGAATGGCATCGCCCAGTTTCAGACCGCTCATTTTTCACTCTCCTGCTGCGGGCGAATCGACGCCCACCAGTCGGCAATCTCCTGCCGCGCCGCATCGTGCGCGGCAAGCAGTTGCGGCCAGCCGGGTTCGCCGCATTGGCTGGCGACGAGTTGCCGCGCCGCCGCGGTCGGCGGCTCGCCACCGGGCGCGGTCAGGCGCAGCATCACGAGCATCCGCGCAAGCAGGCCATGCGCTTCGCAGACGCCATCGGGCGCCAGCCCCGCCGCCTTCAGACAGCCAAGCGCGGCAGCGATATTGGGGTCGTGACATTGGCCGCTGGCCAGTTGCGTAACCTGCATCGCAAATTCCAGATCAACGAGCCCGCCGGGGCCGCCCTTGATGTCGAGCGCGCCCTGCGGCGGTTTGTGCGCAGCGATCTTGTCGCGCATATCGGCGGCATCGGCGCCCAGCTTAGCCCGATCACGCGGCGCTGCGAGCAGTTCGGCGATAATCCGCTCGACCTCGGCGCGCGCCTTGTCCGACCCATAGACCGGCCGCGCGCGGAGCAATGCCATATGCTCCCACGTCCACGCCTCCTCGCGCTGATAGCGTTCGAAGCTGTCGAGGGTGACGACGAGCGGCCCCTGCGCGCCCTGCGGCCGGAGCCGGGTATCGACATCATACAGCTTGCCCGCCGCGGTCGGCACCGACATCGCCGCGGTCACCCGCTGCGCCAGGCGGTTGTAATAGGTCGTGGCGCCGAGCGGGCGCGGCCCGTCGGATTCGGCGAGATGGTCGCCGGTGAACAGATAGATGAGGTCGAGGTCGGAGGCATGGGTCAGCGCCCGGCCCCCGAGCCGCCCGAGCGCGAGCACGACCAGCTCGCTGTCGGGAATGCGTCCATGGGCGGCGACAAATTCGGCAACGGTGGCGTCGGCAAGGACACACAGCGCGGCCTCCGCGAGCTCGGAATAGCCGCCCGCAATCACCAGTGGATCGGTCGACCCGGCGACAAGCTGCACCCCATAGGCAAAGCGCCGCTCGCCGACGAGATCGCGCACCCGGTCGAGCAGACGTTCATAGTCGAGCGTCGCCAGTCCCGGCGCCCATTCCGCCAGCAGCTGTGTCTTCTCCGCGGGCGCATCGAAGGCACGGCTGTCGATGAGCCCCTCGATCAGTTGCGCGCGGGTACCGAGCGCGTCGGCGAGCGTCGGCGCAAGCGCCAGAACGCGCGTGGCGATGCGTGCCAGCGCCGGTTGCGCCGCGAGCAGGTGGAAGAAATTGATTGCGCTCGGCAGCCCTGCGACGAGTTTGTCGAAACGCGTGAGCGTCGCGTCAGGATCGGGCGCCGCGCCCAGCGCCTTGACCAGTTCGGGCAGCATCGTTTCGAGCGCGTCGAGCGCAGCGGCGCTACGCAACGCACGCAATTTGCCGCCGCGCCATTCGGTGATCGTGCGCAGCGCCGCATCGGGCGGATCGAACCCCGCCGCCAGCAATGCCGCGGCCAGACTGTCATCGTCGCGCGGCAAGCCGGTGGTCACTGCGCGTTCGGCGACGAGCCGGTCGTAGCAGGCGCCGACATCGGCGGTGACGGGTTCGAGCAGCGCGAGCAGCGCAGCGCCGTCGGCCACGCCGTCCAGCCGCGCGATAGTGTCGAGCGCGGCGGGCTGGGTCGGCAAACAATGCGTCTGCTGGTCCTCGACCATCTGCAAGCGATGTTCGATCCGGCGCAGCGTCGCATAATGGCCCAACAGGCGCGTCGCGACCTCGGGTTCGATCCGCCCCGCCGCGGCGAGCGCCGCCAGCGCATCGACCGTCGCCGGAACCCGTAGCGACGGATCGCGCCCGCCATAGATCAGCTGGTGGACCTGCGCGAAAAATTCGATCTCGCGGATACCGCCGCGCCCGCGTTTCAGGTCGTAACCTGGCCCGAATGCCTGCCCCTGCGCGAAATGGTCGCGGATCCGGTCGCTCATCGCGCCGATTTCCTTGAGCTGGCGGAAATCGAGGCTGCGGCGCCAGATGAACGGCTGGATTGCCGACAGGAATTGTTCGCCGAGCGTGCGGTCGCCCGCCGACGCGCGCGAGCGGATGAACGCCGCCTGCTCCCACGCCAAGGCTTCGGATTCATAATAGGAAATGGCGGCATCGACAGGCAGCACGATCGGGGTGACCTCGGGATGTGGCCGTAGGCGCAGATCGACGCGCAAGACATGGCCGTCGCCGGTGCGCGCCGACAGGATTTCGGTCATTCGCCGCGCAATCCGCACTGCCGCCTCGGTCGGGTCGTCGCGCGACCGGCGCGGCAACGTGTCGGGGTCGAAGATCAGGATTGGGTCGATGTCGGACGAATAGTTGAGTTCGTGGCTGCCGAGCTTCCCGAGCGCAATCACCGACAGCCCGCGCGGCGCCTCACCCGGAACACGCTCGGCAAAGGCGGCGGCGAGCGCGGCGTCGCACGCCTGATCGGCAAAGTCAGACAGCAGCCGGGTGGTGGTCGCGACATCATGCTCACCCGACAGGTCGCCGAGCGCGAGCAGCAGCGCCATGCGGCCGCGCCACTGGCGGAGTGCGCGCATGATGTCGTCGTCGGCGGGGGGCGCAGAGACCCCTGCCAGTGCGGCGTCGGTGCCATCGGTCAGGAAGCGCGTAACGTCATCGGGGTTGAGTTCGGCGAGCCGCGCCAGAAACGGCGCGTTGGCGGTGAGCCGGTCGAGCGCCGATTGGCGGTGGGATGCGTCGAGGATGGTCATCGGCGGTGGCTATCGCCCGCGATGGCATTTCACGCAAGGCGGCTCAAAGTATCGTCGCCCCCGCGCAGGCGGGGGCCGCCACCGGTTTACGCAGCAAAGCCGAGGACGAAATGCCAGCCGCCCCCGCCTGCGCGGGGGCGACGGATTGGCCTCAGGCCGGAACCGTGCTTTCGTCGAAGAACAGCACCTGCGAAATCGCCGCGCGCAGCGTTGCCGGCTGATAGGGCTTGGTCAGCAGGAATGCGGGCTCAGGCCGATCGCCGGTGAGCAACCGTTCGGGAAACGCGGTGATAAAGATAACCGGCACATGCAGGCCGGTCAGGATTTCCTGCACCGCCTCGATCCCCGAGCTGTTGTCGGCGAGCTGGATGTCGGCGAGAACGAGCCCGGGTTGATGCTTTTGTGCTTCGGCTACGGCTTCACGGTGTGTGGTTGCGACCGCAACGACGTCATGGCCCAGATCGCGGACGATCATTTCGATGTCCATCGCGATGATCGGCTCATCCTCGATAATCAGGATGCGGGCGCGGGTCTGGCGATCGATCTCGTCGGTCGCTTCGGCGATCAGCGTTTTCACTTCGTCGGTATCGCGGCCGATGATGCGGCCGGTATCCTCGGCGTTGAAACCCTCAACCGCGGTCAGCAGCAACGCCTGGCGCGCCAACGACGGAATGCGGCGCAGGCGCGCGTCGGCGATGGCGATGTCGCTGAGGTTGGCGTCGTCATCGGACGTCGCCGCGCTGGCCATCAATCCGAAATTGTCATGCACCATCCGGTACAGCTGGATCCGCAGGTCATTGCCGGTATCGACCGCCCCCGGATTGGCCACCAATGTTTCAAGCAAACGCGCGACCAGCGCGTCGCCATTTTGCTGGCTACCCGAAATCGCCCGACCATAACGCCGCAGATACGGAAGATGCGGCGCGATCGCCTGACCCAATGACATATATTTCCCTCCTGAAACGGGACATAACCCGCCAAAAAACCAGCAAACGCGGCCCAAACCGGCGTCCGCTGGCATAATTTTACCCCATGGGAACGATTTAGCCGCAAATTAGTTTCATGGGGAAGAACAAACGCGCCATTGCGGTTTGATAAATGCGCGGTTAGCAACAGGCCCCATGTTAAGCGGATGCCCCGATAATGTCATCTAGAACCGGTTCGCCACAGGGTGCGACGTCGGGGAAGGACGCGGAAAAAAAACCGGCTGCCAAGGCGCAGGACGTCAATGGCGCCCTGCGCCGTGCGTATGAGTCGACCGTGGATGAAACAATTCCGCAGTCTTTGCTGGACCTATTGAGCAAACTCGACTGACGTCAGCGCTGATAGCGCGCGTCGAAATCACTCTGAAATGTAGCGAACTGCCCCGCGGCAATGGCATCGCGCATCGCCTGCATCAGATCCTGATAAAAATGCAGATTATGCTGTGTCATCAGCATGGCGCCCAGCATCTCGCCCGAGCGGACGAGGTGATGCAAATAGGCGCGCGACCAGGTCGTACAAACCGGGCAAGTGCAAGAGGGGTCGAGCGGCGCCTGATCCTCGGCGAATTTGGCGTTGCGAATGTTGATCGGCCCGTCCCAGGTAAAGGCCTGGCCGTTGCGCCCCGACCGCGTCGGCAGCACGCAATCGAACATATCGACCCCGCGCGCGACCGCGCCGACCAGATCGTCTGGCTTGCCGACTCCCATCAGGTAACGCGGACGGTCGGCAGGTAGCTGGGCGGGTGCATAGTCGAGCACGCCGAACATCGCTTCCTGCCCCTCGCCGACCGCGAGGCCGCCGATCGCATAGCCATCGAACCCGATGTCGGTCAGCGCCGCCGCCGAGCGCGCGCGCAGCTTTTCGTCGAGCGACCCTTGCTGGATGCCGAACAGTGCCGAGCGCGCCGCATGGTCTTCGCCCGCGTCAAACCCCGCGCGGCTGCGCGCCGCCCAGCGCATCGAGCGCTCCATGCTCGCCTCGGCGCGTTTCGCATCAACCCCGTTCGGCGGGCATTCGTCGAATGCCATCACGATGTCGCTGCACAGCAGGCGCTGGATTTCCATCGAGCGTTCGGGAGTCAGCATGTGGCGCGAGCCGTCGAGATGGCTCTTGAACGCCACCCCCTCTTCGCTCTGTTTGGTCAGCGCCGACAGGCTCATCACCTGATAGCCGCCGCTATCGGTGAGGATCGGGCGGTCCCAGCCCATGAATTTGTGCAATCCGCCCAGCCGCGCCATGCGTTCGGCGGTCGGGCGCAGCATAAGATGATAGGTGTTGCCAAGGATGATGTCGGCGCCAGTCGCGCGTACCTCGGCGGGGCGCATCGCCTTTACCGTTGCCGCGGTGCCGACGGGCATGAAGGCGGGCGTGCGGATTTCGCCGCGCTTCATCGTAATCGTGCCGGTGCGCGCGGCGCCGTCCGTCGCGGCGATGGAAAAGGTGAATCTGTCGGTCATCGCGCGCGCCTATGGCGGGGACGGCCGATAAAGTCGAGGTTTCGCCTTTAGATCATCATCCCGGCGAAGGCCGGGATCTCGACGCGGATGCCATACGCACGGGCGAGATCCCGGCCTTCGCCGGGATGACGAACGGTGGGATTATTCCTTTGCGTCCTCGCTCGAAGGCTCATCGGCAGCCGCCTTGGCCTTCTCCTTCGGCTTTTCTTTCTCAAAGATCGCCAGCAGCTCTTTCTTCTTCGCCTCGGACAGGCCTTCCTCGGCTTCGGGGAACATTTCTTCTTCCTCCTCCTCGATATGGTGGAGGTAGCGGTCCTTCATCGTGCGAAAGCGGGTTAGCCAGCCGGTCGAGGCAAAGTCCATCTCGTACAATTCGGTCAGCAGATCGTCGATTTCCTTATGCTCGGAAACACTGTGCTGCGCTTCTTCGCGCAGATTGGGCTTACCGAGCATGGTCGCATAGAGCGACATTTCTTCGGACGCCGCGTGCGCGGTCACTTCGATGCGAAACGCCTCGAACAGCTTTTCGCGCTCGGGGCTGTCGCCCTTGGTTTCGTCGATCTGATCGAGCAGCTTGCGGTGACGGTCATGATCGGCCTTCAGCCGCGCAAAGATTTTCGTATCAGCCATGGTCTTCTCCTGTTTGGGAGCAGAACGGGCGATCGCGCGGACGGTTCCACGCCTCTGATCAGGGAGCTTTCCAGTCGTTCGTCGTCGTAAACATCGGCAGCGCCATCGCGGCGGTCGATTGCGTCGCGGCGGCGATCAGATAGGGTGACACGCGGTGCCGTGTACACAGCCCGCCATTGCCATCGCTTACCATCGTCTGTTCGAATTCGATGCCCTGCTGGTGCTTCATCGATCGGCGCACGGTGGCGGTGACGAGCTGTCCCTCGCCGAAATCGACAACAAATTGGGTGCCGAGCGGGACATCCAATATCCCCTCGATAAAGGCGCCGGTCGACGACAGATTGCGGATGACGACATCATAGCGATGATTGTCATGGATCGCGCCGACCTTTCGGAACAGCGAGACACGATCGTTGCGCTGGCGGGCAGGCCCAGCGGGTTTGATCATCCACGACCCGGCCTCGGCATGGTCGAGCAGTTCGGCATGGAGAACGGGTTTGCTGTACACATAACCCTGCACATGGCTGACGTTGAGTTTGCGGATCAGGTCAAGCTGGTCGAGCGATTCGATACCTTCGGCGGTTGTTTCCATCTCCAGCGCTTCGGCCAGGGCGACGATCGCGGCAATGATCGCGCTGTTACGCGACCCCGGCTCGGTCGCCCCGCGCACGAAACTTTGGTCGATCTTGATCTTGTCGAACGGCGCCGTCTGCAAATAGCTGAGCGACGAATAGCCGGTGCCGAAATCGTCGAGCGCCAGCCGCACGCCCAAACCCTTGAGCGCCTTGAACATCTTGCCGGTATCGGCCGAATCGCCCAGAAACACGCTTTCGGTGATTTCCAGCTCAAGCCGGTCGGGCGCGAGCCCGGTCGTCGCCAATGCGCTTGCGACAATTTTGGGCAGATCCTCGTTGGCAAACTGGATCGGCGAGACATTGACCGCCACGCGCATGTCGCCCGGCCATTTGACCGCGTCCTCGCACGCGCGCCGCAACACCCATTCGCCGATCGACCAGATCAGATTGGCTTCCTCGGCAATCGGGATGAACACGGCGGGCGAGATCACCCCGCGCTCGGGATGCGTCCATCGCACCAGCGCCTCAACCCCCGTCACCAGGTTCGATTTGGAATTGACGACAGGCTGATACCGCAAGTCCATCTCGCCGCGCACCAGCGCGTCGCGCAGATCGCCTTCCAATGCGCGGCGGATTTCGGCCGCCTGATGCAGGTCGCTGGAGTAAAAACTGAACCGTCCGCGCCCGTTACCCTTCGCCGCATACAGCGCGAGATCCGCGTTTCGGACCAGATCGTCGCTGCTCAGGCCATCAAACGGCGCGATCGCAACCCCGACCGAGGCGCCGATGATGCAGCGGCTGCCCTCGACCGAATAGGGTTGCGACAGGCTGTTGATGATGTCGGCGGCCATGTCGCCGAGCTTCCCGCGGTCTTCGAGATCGGGAAGAATGATCTGGAATTCGTCACCGCCCAGGCGGCTCACCATTTCCTTGTCCCCGACGATCTTCAACAGCCGCTGCGCAACCTGTTTGAGCAACGCGTCGCCCGCCGGATGGCCCAGCGTGTCGTTGACCTGTTTGAAGCGGTCGAGATCGAGCAGCATGATGGCGCACGAGCGCTGCTGCTGCGCAAAGGTGGACAGCGTCGTGTCGAGCTTTTTCGAGATGTTGAACCGGTTGGCCAGCCCGGTCAGCGAGTCATAAAGCGCCAGGCGCGAGGCATCTTCGGCAGATCGCCGCTGCGCTGTGATGTCCGTCCCGCTGCCGCGATAGCCGGTAAATTTGCCGCTGCCGTCGAAGTGCGGCCGCCCCGAAATCGCCCACCAGCGATCATCGCCCTCGAACGCGCTGCGCAATGGCAGATCGTCGAATTTCGACTGTTTGGTCAGCAGGAAAGGCAAGGTCCGCTGGCGCTCGCCATGACTGTCGACCGGCAGGAACAGCTCGGTAAAGATCGTCCCGAGCAGCTGGTCGCTCGGCCGGCCCATCAGCCGCGCAACCGAATCGGTGATATAGGTCAGCCGCCCCTTGGCATCGGTGGACCAGAACCAACCCTGCCCGCTTTCTTCATAATTCTGGAGCAGGAGCAGCGCCTCCCGGGTGTGCAGATTCGGCGCGGCATCGCCGCGCGGTTTGCCGATCCGCGCTCCGATCAAGCCGAAAAAGCCCTTCTGGCCCTCCTCGACACTCTCATCCTCCCGCTCGCCGGACATGATCCGCGATGGTATTTCCATCAAATCAATCTCTTGCTGATCCCCACGCTGTAACCGCTATGCGCGGAAGGGATTGCGATAGTGTAAATAAGGCAGGAACCACGCCAAGTGGGTGCGCGCAAATCGCCGCGCCGCTAACGATCTCTTAATCCGCCGCGTTGACGAAGGAGATCATGGCTATCCCGGCATATCTCGACACATCGGCGCCATCGGTCACCAGACGCCGGAGCGCACGACAGAAGCTGCGCCTGCAGCTGCAAAGCACGCAGGCGAGCGGGGTCGAAAGGGCGGTGCTGGTGCACAATATCTCGGCGACCGGACTGCTGTTCGAGGGCGCGGTGACGCTGGCGACGGGCGACACGATCGAAATCGGGCTGCCGCAGGCGGGGCCGACTCCGGCGACGATAGTCTGGACCAGCGACACCCTTTATGGCTGCCAGTTCGATACACCGATCTCGCCCGCAACGCTGAGCGCGGCGCAATTGCGCGCCGTGGTCGGCCCCGATCGCGGCGAGGCTTTCCTATCCAGCGCAACGGCAACCGAAAGCTTCGGTGACCGGCTCCACCGGTTCCGCACCGCAAGGCGATTGACACAGAGTCAGCTCGCCGCCGAATTGGCGGTGAGCGAACAGTCGATATCAGCGTGGGAGCAAGGCAAAGCGCGGCCCAAGGCGGACCGGATGGAAGCACTGGCGACGCTGCTGGGGATCGATTTGGCCGAGCTGCTCGGGCTCGACGCCCCTCACAGCCTGAACGATGTCGTAGCCCGCGCCAAAGCGCAGGTGGCCGAGGCCGCCGCGGTCAGCACCGACAATGTCAAGATCGTCATCGAGATTTAGCCGGGCGGCGCCAACCGCGGCAACCAGCCTATGCTGGGCGGTCAGGTAGCAGCAAGCTGGCATCGCCATAGCTGTAAAAGCGGTAATCGCGCGCGATGGCATGGGCATAGGCCGCCTGCATCGTGTCCAATCCCATAAGCGCGCTCACCAGCATGAAGAGTGTCGAGCGCGGCAGGTGGAAATTGGTCATCAGCCCGTCGATCGCCCTGAACCGGTAACCGGGGGTGATGAAGATCGCGGTGTCGCCCGCGAACGCGGTGATCGCGCCGTCTTCCTGTGCCGCGCTTTCGAGCAAGCGCAGGCTGGTGGTGCCGACGGCGATGATCCGGCCACCCGCAGCGCGCACCGCGTTCAGTCGCGCCGCCGTATCGGCTTCGATCCGTCCCCATTCGGCGTGCATCACATGGTCTTTGGTGTCGTCGGCCTTCACCGGCAGGAAGGTGCCCGCGCCGACGTGCAGGGTCAGCGTCTCGGTCGCGACGCCTGCCTCCGTCAGCGCGGCGAGCAGGCGCGGCGTGAAGTGGAGCGCTGCAGTGGGCGCGGCAACGGCACCATCTTTCGCCGCAAACATCGTCTGGTAATCGGAACGGTCGTCGTCATCGGTCGCCCGCTTGCCCGCGATATAGGGCGGCAGGGGCATCGTGCCGGCACGTTCGAGCAGGACCTCGACGGGTTCGTCGCCTGCGAACGCCAGGATGAAGCTGCCGTCAGCCAGCCGTTCTTCGGCCAGCGCGGATACGCCCGACCCGAAATCGACCGTCTCGCCGACGCGCAGCCGTTTGGCGTTGCGGACAAACGCCTGCCAGCGCCGCAGGTCGATCCGCTTGTGCAGCGTCGCACCGATTTTGGCGTCACCGCGGCGTCCTTCAAGCTGGGCAGGAATGACGCGCGTATCGTTGAACACCAGGCAGTCGCCGGAGCGCAGCCATGTCGGTAAGTCGCCGACCCCGGCATCGGCGATCCTGTCGCCCTCAACCACCAGCATTCGCGCCGCGTCGCGCGGTCGCGCTGGGCGGAGCGCGATCCGTTCGTTCGGCAGGTCAAAATCGAAGGCGTCGACGCGCATGAAGGTTCGCGCCGCCGAAGGGTTTAGCGGATCGGCGCGTTGAGCTGGTCGGCGGTGATTTCGGCGGCGGGCGCGGGCGCCGGAACCGCTTCGACCAGAGCCGACGCCGGGGGGACCGGCTTGTTGTCGGCGGCGACCGACACCTGGACCATGCGCGACATCACCGCGGGCGGCTCGCCCTTCTGGATCGCATCGACATATTGCATGCCCGACACGACGCGGCCGAACGCCGTGTAGCGGCGGTCGAGCGCGAAGCGCGGCTGGAGCATGATGAAGAACTGGCTGTTCGCGCTGTCTTCATTCTCGGCCCGCGCCATCGACAAAGTGCCACGCAGATGCGGGGTTACATTGAATTCAGCCTTGAGGTCGGGAAGCTGCGAGCCGCCCTGCCCGGTCGCGGTCGGATCGCCCGTCTGTGCCATGAAGCCGTCGATGACGCGGTGGAACTTGATCCCGTCATAGAATCCGGCGCGCGCCAGTTGCTTCAATCGCTCGACATGGTTTGGCGCGACATTGGGATAAAGCTGGATCACCACCCGGCCGCCCGTCGAAAGGTCGAGGTTGAGCATATATTCGGGGTTATTGATGTACTGATCGGGCGTCATCGTCGGCACCGCCGGGGTTGCCGCGGCCGCAGGAGCGACCTCGGTCGCCGCAGGGGCTTCGGCGGCGGGCGGGGTTTCGACCGGCGGCGCGGGCGTTTCGACCGGCGGCGCAGGCTGGGCCGTTTCAGGCATCGGATTCGGCGCCGGCGGCGCTTCCTGTGCGACGGCCGACGCCGCGAGACCGAACGCCATCGCCGAAAGGATCATGGGGCGGAAGGATAATTTCATGCTGGATCGGCCTCTGTCAGAAAATCGGATTTGCGCCCCGTTGGCGCGCCCTAGCGGGAAAAAGCTGAACGCTCAATGATCGGTCGTTTCAAATGTTGGCGGGAGCGGGCTGGTGCCGTGTTCCTCTAACGCTCGCCCTGCAGCAAGCCGCGCTCGGCGATCCGCGTCACAACGGCCTCGCGCACCGCTGGCGTCACGAATTTCTGGATGTCGCCGCCAAAGATCGCGATTTCCTTGACAAGCCGCGATGCGATCGGCTGAAGACTGACATCCGCCATCAAAAAGACGGTTTCGACACGGGCGTTGAGTTGGCGGTTCATGCCCGTCAGCTGATACTCATATTCGAAATCGGTGACGCCGCGAATGCCACGGATGACGATCGACGCACCCTGCGCATCGGCGAAATCCATCAGCAGCGAATTGAACCCGACGACCTCGATATTCCCCTCGATCCCCGCGACTTCGCTCTGCACCATCGCGATCCGCTCGTCATCGTCGAACAAGGGCGATTTTGCGATGTTGGTGGTCACCCCGATGATCAGCCGGTCGACCAGCTTGGCGCCGCGGCGGATGATGTCCATATGGCCCAGCGTGATCGGGTCGAAGGTTCCGGGATAGACCCCAATGCGCATCAACGGTCCCTTTCCACGACATAGCGGGCGATGGCCCGCAGCAGCGTCGCCTCGTCACCAAAGCTCGCCAGATGCCCGATCGCTTGGTCGACCAGCGCCGTCGCCTGACCGCGCGCGCGTTCCAGCCCCATCAGCGTGACAAAGGTACCCTTGCCCGCCGCCGCATCCTTGTGCAGCGCCTTGCCCGCCAGCGCCTCGTCGCCCTCGACATCCATGATGTCGTCGGCGATCTGGAACGCCAGGCCGATGTCGCGCGCATAGGCGCGCAGCGCGGTGCGCCCTTCGGGCGGAATGCGCGCCAGGATCGCGCCGGCTTCGACCGAAAAGGCGATCAACGCCCCGGTCTTGAGCTGTTGCAGCCGCGTCACCGTCGGCAGGTCGAAATTAGCGGTCTCGGCGGCCAGGTCCATCATCTGGCCGCCTGCCATGCCCGCCGGTCCCGCCGCGCGCGCCAGTTCGCAACACAGCTCGCCGCGCACGAAGGGGTCGCTGCTGGTCGCAGGGTCACACAGCCATTCGAACGCCAGCGCATGCAGCGAATCGCCCGCCAGCACCGCGGTCGCTTCGTCGAATGCCTTGTGCACCGTCGGCTTGCCGCGGCGCAGATCATCATCGTCCATGCACGGCAGATCGTCGTGGATCAGCGAATAGACGTGCATGGCCTCGACCGCCGCGCCGACGCGCAGGCTGAGCCCGCGATCGACATGGAACAGGTCGCCCGCGGCGCGGACGAGGAGCGGGCGCAGCCGCTTTCCGCCCGCGATCGCGGCGTGGCGCATCGCTTCATACAGCGGCGCGCGGGGGTCATTGGGGACGGGCAACAGCTGATCATAGAGCCGGTCGATGCCCGCCATCACCTCGGCCTGCGTGCTCAGCAGCAATTGTGTTCCGCTCGAAAGATCGTCGCTCGTCGATGCCATGATCGCTCAGCTTTCGCCAAACGGCGTGGTGCCCGTCGGGCGCCCGTCGGCCCCCAGGCTCACCTGTTCGATGCGCGCCTGCGCCGCGGCGAGCCGCGCCTCGCAATGCCCGCGCAGCGCATGGCCTCGTTCATAGAGCGCCACCGATTCCTCCAGGCTGACATCGCCGCTTTCCAGCCGCCGCACGATCGTTTCGAGCTCGCCCATCGCGGCTTCGAACGACAGCGCGGTGATCGCAGGGTCGGGGGCGAGCGCAGCAGCGGTTTCGGGGGTGTCCGTCATCCCCATGCTTTGGCCCGTTCGCCCCCCAATGGTCAAGTGCGGTCAAGCTTGACGTCGCACGGTGCGCGCCTACGCTGGCGTATCCACAATCGGCCGGAACAATCGTCGGACGGTCGCCATGAAAGTTCCGCCATGAGCTTGCAAACCATCGCCGCCTATATCGCCACCGCCATCATCTTCGGCATCCTCGACGCGATCTGGCTGCGCACGATGCTGCTCAAAGTCTATCGCCCCGAGATCGGCGCGCTGCTGATGGACGGCTGGCGCCCTGCCCCGGCGCTGATCTTTTATGCGCTCTACATGCTGGGCATCCAGATTTTCGCGGTCGCGCCTGCATTGGCCGCGGGCAAATGGCAGGTCGCGGCGCAGTGGGGGGCGATGTTCGGCTTTTTCTGTTACATGACTTACGACCTGACCAACCATGCGACGATGAAGATCTGGTCGACCAAGGTGACGCTGCTCGACATCGCCTGGGGGACGCTGGCGACGGGATTTGCCGCTGGAGCCGCGGCGTGGCTGGTGCTGACCTTGCTGCCGCGAACCGCGTAGCGCCGCCTGGCCTTTAAGCCTTTCGAGCAGCTATCTGTTCCCCGGCGGAAGCCGGGGTCCAGAGCATCATCGAGCAGCGCCTGCTTTTGGACGCCCTGGACCCCGGCTTTCGCCGGGGAACAGCTCCTCACTTGTCTCGAACGCGTATGCGCCCACCCGCTTCACTTTCGACAATCACGATTCCGCTTTTTGCAATTGCCGTGCGGCGCGCGGCCAATCATGCTGCATTGCACAAGAGAGAGGGGCGTAAAGGCAAGTTTTGTTCTTCCAAACAAGGACTTGCATCATGAAAAAGATTGTTCTCCCCATTCTGGCGCTGTTCGCCGCCGTTCCCGCCACCGCCCATGCCGAAGACGCCGCCACGCAGCGGTTCGAGCATAAAGGCAGCACCTACAGCTATACCGTCACCCAAGTCGGCGACGTCCGCGTGATCAGCGGCGTCGAGGAACGCACCGGCAAACCCTTTACCCTGCGCGTCGGCACCCACCGCGTCCGCGGCACCGTCGGATCGCAGCAGGTCAGCTTTCCGCTGCGCGACGTCGAGCCGCTCGCCAAGCCCGCGACCACCCTCGCCTCGCGCTGAGACCACACCGACCGCAGACCCCATGGCGCAAAATGCGCTATGGGGTCTGTTCGTTTTGCGCGCACATCGCTAAAGGCGCGCCATGACTCAGACCGCACCCGCGCCCGCCTCCGTCATCACCCCTCAGGTCGTTGCCGAACACGGCCTCTCGCCGGAAGAATATGAGCGCGTCCTCGCCGCGCTGGGGCGCGAGCCGAACCTGGTCGAACTCGGCATCTTCTCGGTCATGTGGTCCGAGCATTGCAGCTACAAGAGCTCGCGCTTGCACCTCAAGAAACTGCCGACCGAGGCGCCGTGGGTAATCTGCGGCCCCGGCGAAAATGCCGGCGTCATCGACATCGGCGAAGGGCCGGACGGCAAGAAGCTCGCCGCGATCTTCAAGATGGAGAGCCACAACCACCCGTCGTATATCGAACCCTATCAGGGCGCGGCGACCGGGGTCGGCGGCATATTGCGCGACGTGTTCACGATGGGCGCGCGCCCCGTCGCCAACCTCAACGCGCTGCGCTTCGGGCGCCCCGACCACCCGAAGATGAAGCACCTCATCTCGGGCGTCGTCCACGGCATCGGCGGCTATGGCAATTGCGTCGGCGTCCCCACGGTCGGCGGCGAGGTCAATTTCCACAAGGCCTATGACGGCAACATCCTCGTCAACGCGATGACCGTCGGCGTCGCCGAACAGGACAAGATCTTCTATTCGGCGGCCAGCGGCGTCGGCAATCCGATCGTCTATGTCGGCTCGAAGACCGGCCGCGACGGCATCCACGGCGCGACCATGGCGAGCGCGGACTTCGGCGAGGATGCCGAGGAAAAGCGCCCGACGGTCCAGGTCGGCGACCCCTTCACCGAAAAGCTGCTGATCGAGGCGTGCCTCGAACTGATGGCGTCGGACGCGATCGTCGCGATTCAGGACATGGGCGCCGCGGGTCTCACCAGCTCGTCGGTCGAAATGGCGTCGAAGGGCGGCGTCGGGCTTCACCTCAAGATGGACGATGTACCGCAGCGCGAAACGGGCATGACCGCATATGAGATGATGCTGTCCGAATCGCAGGAACGCATGCTGATGGTGCTGAAGCCCGGCCGTGAGGATTTCGCCGCCGCGATCTTCCACAAATGGGAACTTGATTTCGCGGTCATCGGCACCGTCACCGATACGGGCCGCATGGTGCTGGAGCATCATGGCGAGATCGTCTGCGACATCCCGCTCGCCCCGCTCGCCGACGACGCGCCGCTCTACGACCGCCCGCATGTGCCGACGCCGAAGCAACCCCCGCTGACCAACGTCCCCGAAACGACCGACGTCGCCGCCGACCTCAAGACCTTGATGGGCACCCCCGACATCGCCAGCCGCCGCTGGATCTGGGAACAATATGACAGCCAGGTCGGCGCCGACACGGTGCAGACCGGCGGAGACGCCGCGCTTGTCCGCATCCACGGCACCAACCGCGCGCTCGCCATGTCGACCGACTGCACCCCGCGCTATTGCTACGCCGATCCCGTCGAGGGCGGCAAGCAGGCGGTCGCCGAAACCTGGCGCAACATCAGCGCGGTCGGCGCCACGCCGCTCGCGATCACCAACTGCCTCAATTTCGCCAACCCGCAGCGCCCCGAAATCATGGGCCAGATCGTCGGCTGTCTCGACGGCATGGCGCAGGCGTGCCGCGCGCTCGACTATCCGATCGTGTCGGGCAACGTCAGCCTGTATAACGAGAGCAAGGCGACCGGCGGCGGCAGCGCGATCCTGCCGACTCCCGCGATCGGCGGCGTGGGCGTGATCGAGGATCTGAACAAGGCGGTCGGCATCGGCTTCAAGCGCACCGGCGACATCGTGCTGGCGGTCGGCGAACGTGCCGGGCATCTCGGCCAGTCGATCTGGCTGCGCGAAATCCACGGCCGCGAAGAAGGTCCGCCGCCCGAAGTGAACCTCCGCTGCGAAAAGCGCACCGGCGACTTCATCCGCCATGCGATCAATGCCGGCTGGATCACCGCCTGCCACGACGTGTCGGACGGCGGCATCGCGGTGACGCTCGCCGAAATGGCCTTGAAGTCGAATATCGGCGTGCTGATCAGCGAAGAACAGCCCTTCGGCATCGCCGAAAGCTTCTTCGGTGAGGATCAGGGGCTTTATCTCGTCACCGTCTGCGACACCTGCCTCGCCGACTTCCTAGACGCCGCGGGCCGCGCCGACGTGCCGGTTGATCCGCTCGGCCGCACGATCAAGGACCGGATCGTGTTCGAACTGCCCGATAGCGATCATGAGGTGACCCTCGCGGAACTGCGCGAGGCGCATGAGGGGTTTTTTCCGGCGTTGATGGGCGCCGACGCGGCTTTGGCGTAACAACCCCACCCCGTCATTCCGGCGAAGGCCGGAATCTCGCCGGAGCGGCAAAACGCGACGATGAGATCCCGGCCTTCGCCGGGATGACAATAAGAGGTGGAGGAGACGGCCTTATGAGCATCCACATCGGCGTCGGCGGCTGGACCTTCGACCCATGGCGCGGTACCTTCTACCCGCCCAAACACCCGCAGAAACGCGAGCTCGAATATGCCGGCCAGCATCTGACCGGGATCGAGATCAACGGCACCTATTACAGCAGCCAAAAGCCCGAGACGTTCGCGAGTTGGGCCGCATCGATCCCCGACGGCTTCCAATTCAGCGTCAAGGCGTCACGCTTCACCACCAACCGCAAGATCCTGGCCGAAGGCGCAGCATCGATCGAGAAATTCCTCACGCAAGGCCTCACCCGCCTCGGCGACCGGCTCGGGCCGATCCACTGGCAGTTTATGGCGACGAAGAAATTCGACCGCGATGATTTTGCGGGGTTTCTCGACTTGCTCCCTGACAGCCAGAATGGCGTGCCGCTGCGCCACGCGATCGAGGTGCGGCACGAAAGCTTCCGCGACCCGATGTTTATCGACATGCTGCGCGAGCGCAACATGGCGATCGTCTATGCCGACAGCGACGAATTTCCGTGCATCGACGAACAGACCGCCGATTTTACCTACGCGCGATTGCAGCGCAGCCAGGAAGATGTCGAAACGGGCTATGACAATAAGGCGCTCGACCATTGGGCCACGCAAGCGCGCGATTGGGCCAAGGGCGACCGCGATGTCTTCATCTTTTTCATTTCGGGCGCGAAAGTCCGCAATCCGGCTGCGGCGCAGGCACTGATCGCGAAGCTAAAATAGATCCTCCCTGTCGCGCAGCGATGGGGAGGGGGACCGCTCGCGCAGCGAGTGGTGGAGGGGCCGCGACGTCGCGTCATTGCCCCTCCGTCAGTGCTCCGCGCTGCCACCTCCCCATGGCTTTGCCACAGGGAGGATCTTAAATCAGGCCGCAACCGCCTGCTGTGACGCCAGGAAATTATACGGATCGATCCCGCGGCTGCGATACGCGCGGTGCGCTTCGTGATACAGCGTCGGTTCGCCAATCCCCAGCCGGGCGCGGGCCGCGTCGAGCGGTTCGGCGAGCAGTGCGCGGATGTCCTGTTCGATGATCGCCTGTGCCGCCTTGCCGTTTCGCTGACCCTGACGGATCGCGCCGAACACCGGCGCCTTGGCTTTCACGCCGCGCTTCACTTCATATCCGCCGGCGTAGGCGATGAAGAAATTGCCGTAGTTGCCGGTCTGGCCATAGGTGAAGCCCAGCACGCATTGTTCGCCCAGCGCGTCGCGGCCATAGCCGGTCAGGATGTGGAACAGGTCGTGCGTGTCACGCAGGCGGTTGGCGTACCATTGCACCTGATCGTCGAACTTGGGGCGGCCCATCTTGTCGGCTTCGGCGACCAGCCCCGCGGCCGACAGCCCTTCGCGGCGCATGAAGGTGACATAGGCGTGTCCTACCGTTCCTTCGGGCAGCGCGTCGATCCAGCTATGATCGTCGAGCAGGTCGGGCAGATAGGGTTCGCTCGCCATCAGCCGGCGGCCCTTGTCGCTTTCGACGAAGGCGCGCGCGTCATCCATGAAGCCCTTGCGCGGCAAGCTTTCGAAGATGTGGAATACCTGCTCGGTATCCTCCTTGTCCTTGATCAGTTTGCGAAAGTGCGACAGCGCCTTGAACGGGCGAAAGGTCGGCATCTTGCGGTCGGGATGGGAGAAGATGGTCGGGGTCATGGCTGCTCTCATGCGAATCTGGCGATGATGATCAGATAGCATTACTGACATGGATGTCAATAGTGAGTTAATCGCGAGGCCTGTGTTTCAGAAACCGCTCGACGCTGGCAGCGATGAACGATAGCCCCTGTATCGATATCGCAACGGGGATTGGGCATGATAACGGGGACGAGAATCGAAAGTCTCGACGCGATCCGCGGCGTTGCGGTGATGGGCATCCTGGCGATGAACATCGTCGCCTTCGCGCTGCCCTTCCCGGCTTATTCCAATCCTGCAGCGGGCGGGCCGCCGGGCGATCTCGACCTGGCGACCTGGTTCTTCAACTTCGTCTTTGTCGATTCCAAGATGCGCGGCATGTTCTCTTTGCTGTTCGGGGCAAGTGCGCTGCTGGTGATCGATAGCGCCGTAACGGCAGGCCGCCGTCCCGCGGGTGCGCATTATTCCCGTATGTTTTGGCTCGCGCTGTTCGGCCTCGCCCATTTCTACCTGATCTGGTTTGGCGACATCCTGTTTCTTTATGCGGTGTGCGGGCTGTTGCTGTTTCTGTTCCGCAACCTGTCGGTCAAAGCGCTACTGCTCTGGTCGCTGCCGTTTTTCCTCATCGGCATCGGCATTCCGGCAAGCCTGTGGGCCATGCTGTCGATGGCGCAGGCCGGAACGCTACCCGGCGAAGCGGCGGCGGGAATGCAGGAGGCGCTGCGTCAGATGAACGCCGAAATGGGGCCTTCGACACCACTTTATGCTCAGGAAACCGCGCTTTATCTCGGCAGCTACGCCAGCATCCTGGGCCACCGCACCGGTGAAATGGCGGGCGACCCGCTGTTTTTTGTCGGGATGTTCCTGTGGGAAACAATGGGGCTGATGCTGATCGGCATGGCATTGTATAAATCGCGGATGCTGACCGGCGAATGGGATATGGCGCGCTATCGCAAATGGGCCGTCGTTTGTTTCCTGATCGCAACCCCGCCGCTGGTTGCTTTGGCGCTATACCAAATGCAATCGGACTATGGCGCAGTGTCGATTTTTGGCGCTTCGATGGCGCTGTCGATACCCTTCGACACGCTAATGACCGTCGGCTGGACGGCGCTGATCATGCTGCTGATCAAGTCGGTCGCCAGCGACGCGGTGCGCACGCGGCTCGCGGCAACCGGGCGCATGGCATTCACCAATTACCTCGTCACCTCGATCATCATGACGACGATTTTTTACGGCTATGGGTTGGGGCTGTTCGGCAGCGTCGGGCGCGCCGCGCTCTACCTGTTCTGCTTTGGCATGTGGGCGGCGATGTTGCTGTGGTCGAAACCCTGGCTGGACCGCTTCCAATATGGGCCGCTCGAATGGCTGTGGCGCAGCTTGTCGCGCTGGCAGGTTCAACCGATGCGAAAAGCGCCAGTCGCTCAGTAACCGACGGCGCGGCCGAATCCGGCTGGGCGGCGCTGGACGAGCGGATTCGCTTCGCGCTCCAGCGCGCTCAGCGTTTCCTCGAACAGCCGCCGCAGTTCGACGACGCGCGGCAGATATTCTTCGGGGCTGATCTGGCTTTCGACGCAGTGGCGGCCGAACATTTCGATGTCTTCGGCGACCTCGCCGAGCTTTTCGCCGCCGAACTGGCGTGCTTCGCTTTTCAGCGTGTGCGCGGGCATCACGAGGCCGCGCGCGTCGCGGGCGCGCATCGCCTCTTCGATCGCCGCCACCGATTTGGTGCCGTCTTCGCGGAAATAGCCCAGAATGCGCACGAACGCCGCCCCCAGCTGGGTGCGCGTGGCGCGAAATTCATCCCAATCGACCAGGATTTCGTCCAATGTAATGTCCCTTGGTATGCAAAGTCGGTCGTGGTCCCTTCCGACCCATGCCCAAGTTCGGTAAAAAAGAGGTTACGACCGGCGGCGCATGCGACCGAAACCGGCCCATTTTGGGTCAGCGGCGCACGCGCCAGCGGCCAGCGTCGTCGGTCGCGGCTTCCTCCTCGACCAACCAGCCATGCTCGTTCGCGAGCGCGACGACTTCGCGCCCCGCCTGCGGATCGTCGGCGATCAGCAATACGTCGGCGGCATCGCGCATGGCGCGCGCCAGCCGCAGCGCCGGCCAGGGGCAGCGCATCCCGCGCGCGTCGACGATCAGCGTCTCCCCGGCGTTACGTCCGGTCATTCGTCATAGGGGTTGCGCGAATTGCGGAAATTCAGCCGCACCGGCACGCCCTGAAACCCCAATTCCTTGCGCATTCCGTTGACCAGATAGCGCGTGTAGCTGCCCGGCAGGCTGTCGGTGCGCGTCCCGAACACGACAAAGGTCGGCGGCCGGGTGCGCGCCTGGGTGATGTAACGCAGCTTGATCCGCTTGCCGCCCGGCGCCGGCGGCGGATTGGCATCAACCGCGCGTTCGAACCAGCGATTGAGCGCCGAGGTCGAGACGCGGTTGGTCCAGATCGCCCG
The DNA here is from genome assembly GCF_035998965.1 of Sphingopyxis sp. Taxonomy (GTDB): domain Bacteria; phylum Pseudomonadota; class Alphaproteobacteria; order Sphingomonadales; family Sphingomonadaceae; genus Sphingopyxis. The sequence goes on along the minus strand of NZ_DASYHE010000039.1, from coordinate 59,565 downwards.
CTGTTCGAACGCCACGCGCACCAGCGTGTCGATCCCCTTGCCGGTCGCGCCCGAAATCGTCAGCACCGGCACGCCCTTGACCTGGCTGAGCCCGTCTTCCAGCGCGGCGCGAACGCCGTTGAACAGCGACGATGGTTCTTCGGCGACGTCCCATTTGTTGAGCGCGACGACCAGCGCGCGGCCTTCCTGCAACACGCGGTCGGCGATGTGCAGATCCTGCGCCTCCAATCCCTTGGTCGCGTCGAGCAGCAGCACGACGACCTCGGCAAAATCGACCGCGTGCAGCGCGTCGGCGACCGACATCTTCTCCAGCTTGTCCTGGACCTTCGCGCGCTTGCGCATCCCGGCGGTGTCGAACAGCTGAATCTCGTGAACCTCGCCGTTGTTTTCCCATTTCCAGTCGACGCGGATCGAATCGCGGGTAATCCCCGCTTCGGGTCCGGTGATCAGCCGATCCTCCCCGATCATCCGGTTGATCAGTGTCGATTTGCCCGCGTTCGGTCGGCCGACGATGGCGAGCTTCATCGGGCCGAGCGGCGCGTCCTCGTCTTCGGAGGCGGCGGCGACTTCCTTTTCGATTTCGTCAAACGGCTCGACGATCGGGCGCAGCAGGTCGAACAGATCGACCATGCCGTCGCCATGTTCGGCGCTGAGTGCGACCGGATTGTCGAAGCCAAGCGAATAGGATTCCATCAGGCCGTTTTCGCCCTGTTTGCCTTCGGCCTTGTTGACCACCAGGATGATCGGCGTGTCCTCGCTGCGCAGCCAGCGGGCGATTTCCTCGTCGAGCGGCACAACCCCGGCGCGGCCGTCGATCATGAACAGCGCCGCATCGGCCTCGCGCACCGCCTTTTCGGTCTGGACGCGCATCCGGCCGGGCAAGGTCGCCGCGTCCTGATCCTCGAACCCTGCGGTATCGACGATACGAAATTCCAGCCCGAGCAGATTGGCGTCGCCCTCACGCCGGTCGCGCGTCACCCCGGGCTGATCGTCGACCAGCGCCAGCCGCTTGCCGACCAGCCGGTTGAACAGCGTCGATTTGCCCACATTCGGGCGGCCAACAATGGCGATCGTCGCGAATCGCGACATGACAATTTATCCCTGTAGTTGCGCCGGGCCGCCCCGGCCCGGACGCGTGTCAGCGCCAGGCCGTGATCTGCCCGTCGTCCGCCAAAATATACAAAATATTATTCGCCACCACCGGCGCCTGCGACAGTGATGATTTGAATTCGGTCGATCCGAGCAACGTCCCATCGGTCGGCGAATACTCCGCCATAATCCCTTCGCTGTTGACCGCGATCAGGCGGCCACCCGCCAGGATCGGGCCCGTCCAGCGAATCGGATCCTTTTTCTTCTTTTCGGTTTCGACGCGGAAGCGCGCCAGCTGTTGCAGCCAGCGCACCTTGCCCGAAGTGCGCGCGACACACAGCAGCTTGCCGTCGTCAGTCATCGCATACACCCACTCGCCGACCACATAGGGCGTCGAGATGCCCGCGATCGAGATTTCCCAAGTACGCTGCCCGGTGAGCAGTTCATAGCTCGCCATGCGCCCACCCTGGCCCAGCGCAAAGACGCGGCCATTGTCGACGACCGGATCGGCATCGACGTCAGTGAGCGTCGACACCGACAGCGCCATCGAGGTGCGCGCCAGCGCGTCTTCCCACAGGTCGCGGCCGTTTTCGTAACGATAGGCCTGAACCTCGCCCGACGAGAAGCCGGCGACGATTGTCCCCTGCCCCGCCGCGGGCGATGCCGCGCCGAACACACTGCCGGGTTCCAGCGACGCCGTCGCCTGCCACAGCACCGCACCATTGGCGGCGTTGAGAGCGATGATCTGGTTGTCCTGGCTGATCACATAAACACCGCCAAAGGCAATCGTCGGCGCGCCGCGCAGCGGACCCGCGGGCTTCACCTTCCAGATCACCGATCCATCAGCGACGTTCAGCGCCGCGACGTCGCCCGCGCCACTGGTCGCATAAACGACATTGCCGTCGACCCCGGCGCCGCCGCCGAACAGCGAATCCTTGAAATCCTTGCCCGTGCTGCCGATCGCGGTGCGCCACAGCGGCGCGCCGGTGTCGGCGGCCAGGGCGGTGACGACGGCATCGGTGCCGACGGCAAACAGGCGGTTATCGGCGATCACCGGCGACGCGGCGAGCCGCTGTTTGTTGGTGCTCCCGGCGATATTGCCCTGCCACAGCATGCTGCGCGTCGCGCCCAGCGCCGGGTGGCCCATCGATTTCGACGCATTGCCGCCCGACTGCGCCCAAGCGGCGTTGACCGCGGGTTCGGGCAAGACAACCGCGATCGCCGCGGTCGCCGGATCGACCTTGATGCTGGCGTCGTTCGACAGAATCGACACGCGATCGCCGATCGTCGGGGTCTTTGGCCCGCCGTCGCCCTTGAACACGCCGCAACCTGTGAGCGACAGCGCCAGCAGCGCTGCGGTCATTCCTAAACGCGTCTTCCGCATATTATTTCGTTTCCTCAACTGGGGCGGCTGCCGCCGCTTTCGGCGCGGCATTGCCTGTCTGGTCTTTCGCGGCGCTTTCGGCCGCACGATCGGCGACGGCATCGACGCCGAGCATCCCTGCCATCTGGACCGATCGCGATTGCAGCGATTTGGCGACGCCGGGCAGCTTGGCGATACGGCCGTACAGCGCGCCCGCCTGATCATATTGGCCCAGTTGGTAATGGGCGGTCGCCGACAGTTCGGCGGCGCTGGCGAACCAGCTCGACACCGGATCCTTGGCATCGACCAGCGGCTTCATGCGCGCAATCGCCGCTTCGGGTTTCAGGCTGTCATATTCGAACGCCGTCTGGCGGATCAGCGCCAGATCGCGCAGCGCCTGATCGAGCTTGGTATCGGCGGCAACCTTGGCCATCAGCGCCGCGGCCGCTTTCAGATCACCGGCCTGCGCCTTGATATTCGCCTGTTGCATCATCGCGACGGCACGATAGGCGGGCTCGCCGCCCGCGGCCAGCTTGTCGAGTTCGGCGGACGCCGCGCGCGGCTGGTTCGTCGACAGCTTTTCGAACGCTGCGATCAGTTCTTCGGCCCGCTCGCCGCGCACCGCGTCCTGGCGATGGTCCCAGTAAAGATAGCCGCCGAACGCCAGCACGGCGGCCAACACCCCGCCAATGATCCAGCGGCCATAGCGCTGCATGATCGTGTCGAGGCGGTCCTTGCGGACGGCTTCATCGACTTCCTGCAACAGCGCGGCATCGTTGGTCGGGCTCAAGGCCAATCAAACCTCCATATATCGTTCAGGGCTTTGGGCATAAATCCCACCGCGGCTTCCTTAGCGACGGCGCAGAAAAAGGCCAAGCGATTCACTTGGCCTGTATCCTTGCAATACGCTCGGGTCAGCCAGCGTAGATCTGATCCTCGGTCGGGAATGAACGAGACCTGACCTGGTCGGCATATTCCTTCACCGCACCGCTGACCACGCCCGCCATGTCCTGATAGCGTTTGACGAACTTCGGGACGCGTTCGAACATGCCCAGCATGTCCTCGGTCACCAGCACCTGGCCGTCGCATTGCGCCGACGCGCCGATGCCGATGGTCGGGCAGGCAACCTTGTTGGTGACTTCGATCGCGATCGATTCGAGCACGCCTTCGATCACCAGCGAAAAGGCGCCCGCCTGCGCCACCGCCACCGAATCCTCGACGATCGACCGCGCCTCTTCCTCGCTCTTGCCGCGCACGCCATAGCCGCCGAGGATATTGACCGCCTGCGGCGTGAGCCCGACATGCCCCATCACCGGGATGCCGCGCTGGGTCAGGAATTCGATCGTCGGGGCGAGCGCGCGCCCGCCCTCCATCTTGACAGCCGCGGCGCCGGTTTCCTTCAGCAAATGCGCCGCGTTGGTGAACGCCTGTTCCGGACTCGCTTCATAGCTGCCAAACGGCATGTCGACGATGACCGCGGCATGATAGCTACCGCGCACCACCGCGGCGCCGTGCAGCGCCATCATTTCCATCGTCACCCCCACCGTGTGCGGCAGGCCGTAAATCACCTGCCCCAGCGAATCGCCGACCAGCAGCATGTCGCAATGCGGGTCGAGCAGCTGCGCCATGCGGACGGTATAGGCGGTCAGCATCACGATCGGCTCGCCGCCCTTGCGCTGGCGGATGCGCGGCACCGTCAGGCGCTTCATCGGCTGCGGCGTCGGGTTCGCGCGGCTGGTCGAGGTGTCGAAGGTGAGCGTTTTGGGCAGGGTGGACATGGGGCGCGGGCTTAGCGGCTAATGCTGCGGTGCGAAAGCGGCAAAGCTTGGTCATGTTATTAGTGATTGACTCAATGTTAAAAATAATCGACATAAAGTTTGAATCATATGACATGGAGTGGCTGACATGACCTTTCGTGAAAAGACACATTGGGTGGCACTGGTGGTGATGATCGCGGCCTTTGGCTGGTATTTCTTTCGCCTGCATACGGCGCTGCCGTATGGCCCCGGAAACATTGCGGCCAGCGGCAGCTTGCTGACGGTCGTCACCATCGGCATTATCGTGGCCATGTCGATCATCATCGGTGTGATCGCCGCGCGCAGCCCGCGCGAGGCCCATGCCGCCGCAGACGAACGCGAGCGCGCGATCCATTGGCGCGGCACCCATTATGCCTATTACCCGATCGTGATCGGCGTCTGGCTATGCATCTGGATGATCTTTGCGGGCTAATCGATGCCGACCTTGCTCAACACCATGCTGGCCGTGGTCGTGTTAGCCGAATTGGTTCGCATCGGAGCGCAGCTCTATCTCTATCGCCGGGACGGCTGAGCGATGGCGCTCCCCTTCACCAACGACATTCGCACCCTGCGCTTTCTGGCGGGCGAAATGACGCAGGGCGACCTTGGCGACCGCGTCGGCGTTACGCGGCAAACCATCGCCGCGATCGAACAGGGCAAATATTCGCCGTCGCTGGAGGTCGCGTTCCGCATCGCGCACGTATTCGGCAAGCCGCTCGAAGCGGTGTTCCAATGGGAGACCGGAACCGATTGAGACAGCGCGGCCGCGCGGCCCGGCCCACGCCTCTCCCCGGGGGCGTCGGGTCGGGTTTTGGCGCTGTTTTGGGGTGAGGAACGGACATGGACGCCTCTCCCCTTGAGGGAGAGGATAGCGCAGCTTGCTCCGTCAGGAGCTAGCGAAGCTTGGTGAGGGGTGAGCCGCCAGCGGGCGAAGAACCCCTCTCAACTGCGGCTAGGCAGCAAGCTGCCAAGCCTTCGTATCTCTCCCTCAAGGGGAGAGAGGAATATGCCTCATTTCGGCAATTGGTCGTTAGCGGTCATTCTGCCGGCAGGCTGGAACTCAGCGCCGTGTCGCCGCCACCGCCTCACGCGGGTTGTCGCTGAACAACCCGTCGATGCCGGTCGCCAGATAAGCCGCAATCTCCGCGCCCAAATCGCCATGCCCTGCCGGGCTCACTCCGCCCTTGTCGCCCAGCGGCAGGAAATAATTTTCGCGGCGGAACGTCCACGGATGCACTTTTAGCCCCGCAGCATGGGCATCGCGCACCAGGCTGGTCGGTTCGGCCAGCGACCCTAGCGCCCCGCGCGGGATCACCATCGCCTTGTTCGGGCCAATCCCGTCGGCATAGGAGGCGATGGTTTTCAGGCCCGCGGGTGACGCCATGGCGGCATAGCTGGTGTCGGGCCGGTCGGGTGGCCCGCCTGCCGCGTCCATCAACTGGATCAACGGCAGGTCGCTTTTCGCGCGCAGGTCGATCAGGTTCCGCACCTCGAAGCTCTGGATATAGACCGGCGCCTTGCGGCCGCGATAGCCGAAGCGGTCGAGCAGCGCGAGCAGCGGCGCCTCGTGCGGAAGGCCGATCGACGCAAAATAGCTGGGGTGCTTGGTTTCGGGATAGACCCCGACAGGTATCGTCCGGTCCTGATTCACATCGGCCAACAGCGTCAGGATTTCCTCAAACGTCGGAATATCGAACTGGCCGTCATAATCGGTCGAGCGCAGTTTCGGCAGTCGCTCGCGCGCGCGCAGTGTCTTGAGCTCGGCCAAAGTGAAATCTTCGGTGAACCAGCCGGTCACCTCGCTGCCGTCGATCATCTTAGTCGTTTTGCGCGCCGCAAATTCGGCGCGATCGGCGACGTCGGTGGTCTCTGAAATCTCATTCTCGTGGCGCGCGACCAGCACGCCGTCCTTGGTCAGCACCAGATCGGGTTCGATAAAGTCGGCGCCCTGCGCAATTGCCAGCCGATACGCCGCGATCGTATGCTCGGGTCGCTCGCCCGATGCCCCGCGATGCGCGATGATAATCGGCGGCCGGCCGTCCAAGGTGGATTGCGCCGTCACCGGATCAGCCGCGCAACCGGCGAGCAGCGTCAGGGCCAGCCAGGCCGCCATCCACCGGATCATGCCGCAAACCGCGCCTGCCAGTCGGCGGCTGAAAAGCCGACGCTGATAGTGTCGGCTGCCTCAACGACCGGGCGGCGGATCATCGCGGGTTGATCCAGCATCAGCGCCTTGGCCGACGCCGCGTTCAAGCCGTCTTTCTGCGCATCGGGCAGCTTGCGAAAGGTCGTTCCCGCCTTGTTGAGCAGTTTGTCCCACCCAAGCGCATCGATCCAGCTCTGCAGCCGTTCCGCGTCCAGCCCATCCTTGCGGACGTCGTGAAAGCGGTAGGCAACGCCCTGCTCATCGAGCCAGCGCCGCGCCTTTTTCACCGTATCGCAATTCGAAATGCCATAGAGAATCATCGTCATGGCGCATGGATTAGCAGGCCGCGATGACAAGTTCGAGGCGGCGCGGCCGCAAATATGCTCATGCAATCGGCGGCCGATCGGCGAGCCGCGCGTTGGCACTGGCCAGCTTGCCGCGCAGCGCCCGGGCAAAGCCCTCGTGCAGCACGCTGGCGATCGCCGGGTTCGCGGCCAGATAGGCGCGGAGCGCCGCTGCCGGGACAAACCACAGCCGCGCATTGCTACCCAGCAACACCGTTCCCGTCGCGTGGGTGCCGTCGAGCACGGTCGCTTCGCCGATCAGCGCGCCGTCGGACAATTTGCCGACCTCGGCGCCCTCGCGGTGGATCGCCGCCTGCCCTTCGGCCAGATAGAATAAACTCGGCGCCGCCTGATTCTCGCGGATCAATATCTCGCCGCGCTTCGCCGAAATCCAATGCCCCTGATCGATCAGCCCGCGCGCCGCGACAGGGCTCAGCGCGCTGAAATGCTCACGCCGCAGCGCCTCCTCTTCCGCCGAAAAGCTGACCTGGCGTTCGCGGAGCCACAAGCGCGTCAGGATGCCGAGGTTGACGACGAGGATCGCCAGCACCAACATGCCATAACCGACGTCGGGTTCGCGGAACAAAACCAGCGGCACCGCGACCAGCGCCGCCGCGGCGAGCCCGATCCGGACATAGTCGATGCGCACGACAAAGCTGGTCGCCAACAGCAACAGCAATGCCCCATATACAAACCATGCGGACTCGAAATTCGCCATAGCCAGTCGCTTTGCGTGGAGACCCGGAATCGGGTCGTTGCATGTATAACGTCGCCGATAGCCAGATGCCTTGGATCCGCGGATCCCATTCCAAAGCAGTGAAACAAACTATCAGTTTTTGGGCCCCAAGAAAAGCATAGGTGCGCAAATGTCACGATAATGCTAATTTTCGCGTTTGCAGGAAGGGCGCGCATTGCGTCCAAGCGACATTCGCGCCATGGCGGCGCCCGGTTCGAACACAAGAAGACACAGGCAGATGACGAAGAATTGGCAACCGCATAGCTGGCGCTCGCACGAGGCCCGCCAACTCCCCACCTATCGCGACGCCGATGCGCTCGCTGCGGCGGAGCGCGAGCTCAGCAATTACCCGCCGCTGGTGTTTGCCGGCGAGGCGCGCGACCTGACCGCCGACCTTGGCCGCGTGGCCGAAGGCAAGGCGTTTCTGCTCCAGGGCGGTGACTGCGCCGAGAGCTTTGCCGAATTCCACCCGAACAATATCCGCGACACGTTCCGCGTGCTGCTTCAGATGGCGGTGGTGCTGACCTTTGCATCGAAAATGCCGGTGGTGAAGCTCGGTCGCATGGCGGGGCAGTTCGCCAAGCCGCGTTCGGCCGACATGGAAGATATCGATGGCGTGTCGCTGCCCAGCTATCGCGGCGACATCATCAACGACATCGCGTTCGAAGAAGCGGGGCGTGAGCCCGATCCGCAGCGCATGGTCAAGGCGTATAACCAGTCGGCGGCGACGCTGAACCTGCTGCGCGCCTTCGCGAACGGCGGCTATGCGAACCTGCACCAGGTCAACGCGTGGACGCACGACTTCATGGACCGCAGCCCGTGGGCGAAGAAATATCAGGAAACCGCAGGCCGGATTTCCGAAGCCCTTGCCTTCATGGAAGCGTGCGGCGTCACCCCCGAAACGGTCCCGCAGATCAAGGGCACCAGTTTCTACACCAGCCATGAAGCGCTGCTGCTTCCCTATGAGCAGGCGCTGACGCGTCAGGACAGCCTGACCGGCGGCTGGTACGACACCTCGGGCCACTTCCTGTGGGTCGGCGACCGCACCCGCTTTGAAGGGTCGGCGCATATCGAGTTCCTGCGCGGGATCGGCAATCCGGTGGGTATGAAGTGCGGGCCGAGCCTCGAGCCCGACGTGCTGCTGCGGCTGCTCGACACGCTGAATCCGAACCATGTGTCGGGGCGGATGACGCTGATCACCCGCTATGGCCATGACAAGATCGAAGCGCATCTGCCCAAGCTGGTGCGCGCGGTGAAGGAAGCGGGTCATCCCGTCGTCTGGTCGTGCGACCCGATGCACGGCAATGTCATCAAGACACCCAACGGCTACAAGACGCGCCCGTTCGAGCGCATCCTGGCCGAAGTGCGCGGCTTCTTTGCCGTCCACCGCGCCGAGGGCACGCATGGCGGCGGCATCCATATCGAAATGACCGGCCAGAATGTCACCGAATGCACTGGCGGCGCGATGGACGTGACGCAGATGGACCTTGCCGACCGCTATCACACGCACTGCGATCCGCGCTTGAATGCCGGGCAGTCGCTGGAACTGGCGTTCCTGCTGGCCGAAATGCTCAATCAGGAAATGAACGAGCGGGCGAAGCAGGCGGCGTAGCCGTTACCATCGCCCCCGCGAAGGCGGGGGCCGCTGGAAGGCCGATGCCGCGCTGCGTAAACCGATTGCGGCGCCCGCCTCGCGGGGGCGACGGGATAACTACTTCCCCGGCCACGCCTTCACGTCAGCAAACGCCCGCCCCAGCGCGACATGCAAATCGGCATCCTCCGCCGCGCCGCCGAGCGGGATCTTGTCGCTGAAATTGTCGTTCGGGCCGTGATAGTCGCTGCTCAAAAAGGCCTCCAGCAGCGGCATGTCGGAAAAACTGCCGCCTACCATCAGCGACGTCACGCCCTTGGCGCCGAGCGCCCAGCCATCCTGCCGCTGGATAAACGCGTCGGCCTCGCCGTCGTCGTCTAGCTTGCGGCCAAGCTTCGTCGCCGCGGCGCGCACCACCGCATCATAGGCGGGCTTGCCGCGGCCGATCGTCGCGACCGGTGTCCCGCGCGGTGAAATCGCGATCGTATCGACATTCAGCGCGACGGTGATGTCGGACAGCGGCACCACCGGATTGTCGGCAAAATAATGCGCGCCGAGCAGGCCCTTTTCTTCCGCCGTGGTCGCCAGGAAATAGATGTCGCGGTCGGGGCGCGGCCCCTTCGCCAGCCGCTTGGCGACCTCGATCAGCACCGCGATGCCGCTCGCATTGTCGACCGCGCCGTTGCAAATGCGATCGGCCTCGCCTTCTGCGCCGCAGATGCCGAGGTGGTCCCAATGGCCCAGGAACAGCACCGCCTTGCCGTCGGGCTTGGCGCCGGGCAGCTTGGCGAGAACATTGTTGCTGACGAAGGGCCGGATCGCCGATTGGGTCGTCAGATCGGCGGTCACCGGCAGCGCGATGCCCTTATAGTCGGGCGATTTCGCCGCCTCGCGGAGCGCGCCGCCATCCTGTCCGGCTTTATTCAGCAGCGCGTCGGCGGCTTCGAGCGACAGGAAGCCGCTCACCGGCGCGCCAGGCGTGGCACTCGCCAGCCGCACCGCGGTGCCGCCCGCACTCTCGCGCAGCTGCGCCCATGGCACCGCGTCGGTCGCGATCACCAGCACCGCCGCGGCGCCCGCATCGGCCAGCATCTGCCGCCGCTCACGATAACGCGGCAGCTTGTCACCGAACGGCGCATTGTCGAACAACATGATCGCCAGCTTGCCCTTGACGTCGGCATTGACCTGACCCGCGCCATCGACGCCGTATCCGACGAAGACCGCAGGGACGTCGGTCAAGGCCACCACGGCGTCCCGCCCGGTCAGGATGACGCCGTCATCCTCGATCGCGAAATCGCGGCCATTGACCTGAAATTTCGCGGCGCCGCTGATGGCCCGGCTTTCGACGAACGGGATCGGTTGCAGCCAGGGCGTCGCGCTGCCGGGAACCGCTTCCAGTCCAGCCTTGCCCCATTCACCGACGATATAGGCGATGGTGCGATCCTCACCATCGGTTCCCGGGGCACGACCTTCGAACGCGTCGTCGGCAAGCACCTTGATATGCGCGGCGAGCTGGGCCTCGGTGACCGGCGGGTCGGCCTTTGCAGGCGCGGCCGAAGCAGCGGAAGGGAGGCAGGCGATGAGGGCGACGGCCGCAATGGCGGCGTGGAAACGAATGATCTTCATGGGGCCGCCGCATGGCATTTCCGCCCCGGTCAGGCAAGGCGCGTTCGTCGAACGACGAATGGCCTTCACCTTCGTCATCCCGGCGAAGGCCGGGATCTCAACCTCGCGTCCTGACGTACCGGCGAGATCCCGGCCTTCGCCGGGATGACGATGATTTGGGTATTAGGTTGCCGCCCGCATCAGCAGCGCCCGCGCCGCCGCGACGTGCATATCCTCGATCATCCGTCCGTCGTGCCGCTGCGCCCCACCGGTGGCTGCCGCGACCAACGCCTCCGCAGCGGCGATCTCCCGCGCCGACGGGGCAAAGGCGGCGTTGCACGGATCGACCTGCGACGGGTGGATCAGCGACTTGCCATCGAAACCCAGTCGTCGCCCCTCGGCCGCCTCGGCAGCAAAACCAGCGGCGTCGTCGATGGCGTTATAAACCCCGTCGAACGCCCACACGTCGCCCGCCCGCGCCGCGAGCACGATCGCCTGGATCGCATGACTCATCGCACTGCGGTCCATGCCGTCCGGCAGCTTCAATTCATGCGCCAGATCGTTGAGCCCCGCGATCAGTCCGGCCACCGCGGGGTCGGTCGCGATGTCGCGCGCGGCATAGATCGCCGCGGGTGTTTCGATCATCGCCAGCACGGGCAGGCCCAACCCACGCACCGGCCCTAGATCGGCAGGGGCATCGACCTTGGGCAGCACGACGGCATCGAGCGTCAGATCGGCGAGCGCGTCGATGTCGGCTGCCTGCTCCGCCGTCCCGGTTGCGTTGACCCGCACCGCGACGCGCTTGCCGGGAAAGCCCGCCATGACTGCGGCGCGCATCGCGGCGCGCGCTTCGTCCTTGCGATCCGCGGGGACTGCGTCCTCCAGATCGATGATCAGCATGTCGGCGGCCAGCCCGCCCGCTTTTTCCAGCGCACGCGCATTCGAACCGGGAACATAGAGCAGCGAGCGGGGCGCGAAGATGTCTTGGGTCATGCGCTTTTGTCTGGCGCAAGGCGGCCATTCTCGCAATAAAGGAGTGCGGTCTGCCCGGCCGGTATCGCAGAGGGGATTTTCGATGGACTATTGGTTTCTGATCGCCGCAGTCGTGCTGGCGGCGGTGTTCGTGCTATGGGCGCTGACCCCGGTTCGTCAGGGTTTCAGCTACACCATCGAACGCTTCGGCCGCTACACCCACACCGCGCAACCCGGACTAAACTTCATCATGCCGATTTTCGATCGCGTCGGCCGCAAGGTCAATATGATGGAGCAGGTGCTCGACATTCCCGGTCAGGAAATCATCACCAAGGATAACGCGATGGTTGCCGTCGACGGCGTCGTCTTCTTCCAGGTGCTCGACGCCGCCAAAGCCGCCTATGAGGTCAGCGACCTGTATCTGGCGATCATGAACCTGACGACGACGAACCTGCGCACCGTCATGGGGTCGATGGACCTCGACGAAACATTGTCGAAGCGCGACCATATCAACGCCCGCCTGCTCGTCGTGGTCGACGAGGCCACGACGCCATGGGGGGTCAAGATCACCCGCGTCGAGATCAAGGACATCCGTCCCCCCGCCGACATTTCGAACGCGATGGCGCGGCAGATGAAGGCCGAGCGCGAAAAGCGCGCCAACATTCTGGAAGCCGAGGGCATGCGGGCGTCGGAAATCCTGCGCGCCGAGGGCGAGAAGCAGGGCCAGATCCTGCAAGCCGAGGGCCGCCGTGAAGCCGCCTTCCGCGATGCCGAAGCGCGCGAACGCGAAGCCGAGGCCGAGGCCAAGGCGACGCAGATGGTGTCCGACGCGATCGCGGGCGGCAATGCGCAGGCGATCAATTATTTCATCGCGCAAAAATATGTCGAGGCCGTCAGCCAGTTCGCGACGAGCCCGAACAGCAAGACGATCCTGTTCCCGGTCGAGGCAACGCAGCTGATCGGCACGCTCGGCGGCATCGGCGAACTCGCCAAGGATGCGTTCGAGCGCGGCCCGACGCCACCGACAACCCCGGGAGTGCGCTGAGATGCCCGATTGGCTGTCGAACATGGAACCGCATTGGACGTGGCTCACCGTCGGCGTCCTGCTGTGCGCGGCAGAGATCATCACGCCGGGATTCTTCCTTGTCTGGATGGGCGCGGCAGCGATAGCGACCGGCATCCTTGCTTTTGCCTTGCCGATCAGCGTTCCAGTTCAGCTCGGCGTGTTTGCCGTGCTCGCCTTCATCGCGCTCTATAGCGCGCGCCGCTGGCTCAAGAATAACCCCATCGTGTCGGCCGACCCGCTGCTCAACCAGCGCGGTGGGCGGCTGATCGGCGAAGTGTTGACCTTGGTCACCGCAATCGAAAACGGCCGCGGTCGTGCCAAGGTCGGCGACGGCGAGTGGCCAGTGCGCGGGCCGGATGCTGCCGAGGGTACCAAGGTCCGCGTGGTCAGTGCCGACGGCGGGGTGCTGGTGGTCGAGGCGGCGTAAACATCCTCCCCGCTCGCGGGGAGGTGGCAGCGGCGTAGCCGCTGACGGAGGGGGGTCGCGTCCTGCACCCGCCGCTCGATGCCGATAGCCCCCTCCAACGCTTCGCGGTCCCCCTCCCCGTTCCGGGGAGGATCTTATCCCCCACGCGGCCGCGCATAAATCCCGACCACATGGCCCAGCGCATCGCTCTCGCCGATCCGCCGAAACCCCAGCTTCGCCGCCACCCGCTCCGACGCGTCATGCCCCGGATCGATGATGCAGCGCACCTCGACGGCATCCAGATTGGCGTCGGCCCAGCCGAGTGCCGCGCGCATCGCCTCGGTCGCATAACCCGCGCCCCAATGGTCGGCGTCGAACGCCCAGCCCGCCTCTGGCAAGCCCTCCAGCTCGGGGATGCCGCGGCCAAAATAGCTTAGCCCCCCCATACCGACCAGCGCGTCGCTCACTTTGTCGGCGAACACCCAATAGCCAAAGCCCATCACCGGCCACAGCCCCGCCGAGCTCAGGAATTTGCCCCAGCTGACATCCGGCGCGCGCGGTTCGCCGCCGATGAAGCGGGTGACGCGGGCGTCGGCCCACATCGCGATATGGGTGTCCTTGTCGGACAGACGCCCGGGGCGCAGGCGCAGGCGATCGGTCTCGATGACGGGGGCGATGCTGAACATGCACGCGGGTGTGCCGAAGCGCGTGAAGCGGGTCAATCGGGGATCAGATAATGGTCGAACAGGTCGTGCAGCACCGCCTTGCCATCGACCTGCGCCTTGGCGCGCATCACTGCGAGCGTATCGACGCGGGTCAGCACATCAACGTGCTTCAGCACGACATGATAATGCGGCCGATCGGTGAAATCGTGAAAGAGTAAAATGCAGTCGGGTTTGCAGTGGATGATCGCCTGCAACAGGCACGCGACGCGAAAGCGCCCGTCGATCAGTACCGCATCGGGACTGCCGCCCATACCGCGCCAGATTTTCGTGTGATAGCGCGGCCAGTCGCGCAGGCGGCTTTCGTCGGCCGGATAGCCCCATTTCCCGACCGCCCCGATGTCGATGTGGACCGGCGTGAATTCGACCGCCTCACCCGCAATGTCGGCCTGCACTTTGGCCAACCAGGCCGGATCGCTATCGACGCTGACGATCCGCCGCACTTGCCGCGCCGCGACCAGCGTGCTGCCGCCGCAGCCGAATTCGAGCAGCGACGATAGCCCCGCCAGTTGCAGCTCCATCTGCGTGATCTCCGCAGCGGTCATCTGTGGTTGCATGGTCCCCTCCACCCGCAAGGGGATATGGGACCGCGGCCACTGCGTCCAGCCCGGCATTGGCGGGCGCGCGCAGGACTGTTAATATCGCGTCATGTTGACGCCCCTCTGGCCGCAGCGCCTGCTCGCCCTTCCCTTTTTGATCCTCGGCGCCTGGTGTCTGGTCGCGCCGCACATGGTCGAACGGCTGGGGATCCGTCCCGAATATCAGCATCTCAGCACGACGAGCGCGCTCTTGATGGGCTGTTTCGGGGCGCAGGCGGTGCTGGGCGGGCTGTTTATCGCATTCAGTCGTTGGACGAAGTCCACGTTCGCGATTTACGCCGTCGCCCTGCTGCCCTTCTTCTGGTTCAACTATTATTTCGTGTTCGTCGTGCCGGTGATGACGCGATTGATGGCGATCGACCTCGTTTCGAACCTGTTCATGCTCGGGCTGTGCGTCTGGGGCTACCGCATTGCACCGCGGTCGCTCGTTGCCGCCGCCGACTGATCCTCAGGCCGCTGCAAGCTCCTCGCGCGGCCCCGACGCCTGCGCCGGCATGACCGCGTCGGCATAGTCGCTTTCATATTTCTGGATCAGCGCGCGGTCGTCGTGGTTCCATGGGTGGAAACCGGGCAGGAAATAGCTGAGCCAGGGCAGGAAGCTCTTGCGCAGCACCCCCGGCGACCCGAGCAGGTACCACCAGATGCGCGCGGTGACGCGCCAGCCGGTCAGCCCGTCCTGCTTCAGCAGATTCTTCATGCCCTTGATCCGCTTCGGCCAGAAGCGGCTGGTGACGAGCAGCATCATGATCGACTTGGCGCGCCAGCGCTTGAACCGGCTCCAGTCCTTCGTCGCGTGCAGCCAGGTGTCGTAAGCAACGCCCTTATGCTCAATCTCTTCGATCGCGTGCCATTTCCACAGTGCCGCCCATTCGGGTTCAGCGCCCGCGTACATTTTATCGTCGCGCAGCATCACCGATGCCATCATCGCGGTATAATGTTCGAGCGCGATCGTCGCCATCAGGTTGACGATCTGCGGGCGCTGCTTGATCAGGTCGAGCACCTGATTGACGTCGGCCTCCAGCTCGCTGAGGTCATAACCCGCCTCCGCCGCCTTTTTGTTGAACACGACATGCTCGCGGCTGTGGATCACTTCCTGCTGCGTAAACGCCCGGATTTCGCGCGCCAGCTTGTCGGGCACGCCGTCACGGTGCGCCTTTACCGCCTCGATGAACATCGCCTCGCCGCGCGGGAAGGTGACCGACAACGCGGTATGGAAAGCCGACGCGATCGGGTCGCCGTTCAGCCACCAGCGGCCCTGCTTGTACTCACGGCCAAAGCGCATGTCGCGCGGCGTGATCGACAGGTCGGCGGGGGTCGGGGAGAGGGAAAGGCTGGACATATGGTTCATACCGTCGAAAAGGGGCGATGGGGAAATATCTAGGGTTTACTTACATATATGTCAATAGTGAAGAAGCGCCTGAGTCCTGAGGAGAGCCGGTTCGTCGCCCTCCAGGCCGCGCGCGAAATTTTGATCGAAACCGGGCCGGCGGCAGTCACGCTAAAGGCCGTCGCCGGACGCATCGACCGCACCCACGCCAATCTGCTCCACCATTTCGGCAGCGCGGCGGGGCTGCAAAAGGCGCTCGCCGCCTATCTCGCCGAAACCGTGTGCGCGACGATCGGCGAAAAAATGGCCGCATCGCCCCCAGGCGAGCGCAATGTCCGCGAGATTGTCGATCTCGCGTTTGACGCCTTTGACAGCGGCGGCGCGGGCGCGCTCGCAACGTGGATGGCAGCGACGGGCAATGAGGACGCGCTCGACCCGATCGTCGAGGCGATCCACAAGCTGATCGACGGCATGGCCCCCGACGCACACGAAAAACGGCTGATGCACGAGGACACGCTGGCGCTGGTGCTCATGGCGCTCGGCGATGCGCAGCTCGGCGGCGCCATGGCCGAAGCGCTCGGCCTGCCGCGGGACACCGCGCGTGCGCTGGCGTGCGAGCTGATCACCGGCCGTATCGCCAACTTCTGGGCGCAAAACACCAAATAAAAACGGCGGCCCCGGATATGGGACCGCCGTTTCCATGCTTCTCCGGGAGGGTGGGAGAACGTCTTAGCTGGCGTTCAGCTGGTGCTTGAGCGCCGACATCTGATCATGGCCGTCGCGGACCGAAGCAAAGCTGCTCTGGATCAGCTGCTGCACGGCCGGATCAAGATCGCCGTCCTTCAGCGCGCTTTCAAACTTCGCCTTGATATGGTCCTCGCCGCGCTCGACTTCGGCAACGACCGCCGAATCGTCACGATCACCGGTCAGCGCGTCGCGCAGGCCCAAAAACGCACGGTGCGCCGATGCCAGCACGGTGCCGTCGTCTTCGGGATTGCCGCCAAGCTCGCGCACCTTCGCCTGAAAGGCGGCAACGATGGTCTGACGCTCGTTCGCGCGGTTTAAAAAGGTTTCACGAAACTGTGCCGCATTGGCTTCTTCGGCGGCCTTGCGATAGCCATCGACGCTGTCGAGCGTAGTGGCGATCAGTGAATTGAGCGTGCTGACATTCTTGTTGTCAAACATTTGAAATCCTTTCGGGAAAATTCAGGGGCAAGCATCATGCGATGCCTTACCCACCCAACGAGCGCCAACCCGTAAAGTTGCGTCGGCCTGGCGCTGGCGCAGCGCATTTCATCGAACCGTTGGCTCGCGCATCACAAAACTGGCCATTTCGGCGCGCTGCGACTAAGGGGTGCGCAACCCAACCCCATAGTTCGTGCCGAGCGACGTCGCCAAAGGTGACGCCACCACATGAACAAGGACCATCGCCGACGCCGCTTCACGCGATGCGAACGCGATGTTTTCCGCTCCAAAGGCTTCCCATGCATTTCCTCGACCAAGCAAAAATCTATATCAAGTCCGGCGACGGCGGCCCTGGCGCCGTGTCGTTCCGGCGCGAAAAATATGTCGAATATGGCGGCCCCGATGGCGGCAATGGCGGCAAGGGCGGCGACATCATCTTTGAAGCCGTCGCCGGGCTCAACACGCTGATCGACTTTCGTTATACCCAGCATTTCAAGGCGAAGCGCGGCACCCCCGGCGCGGGACGCGACCGCACCGGCGCGGGCGGCCCCGATCTGGTCATCCAGGTTCCGATCGGTACCCAGATCCTCGACGATGACGAAGAGCGCACCCTGCTCGCAGATCTCACCAAGGAGGGCGAGACGCTCGTCTTCCTGCGCGGCGGCGATGGCGGCCGCGGCAACGCGTCGTACAAGACCAGCACCAACCGCGCCCCGCGCCAGCACGGCCCCGGTTGGCCGGGTGAGGAAAAATGGGTTTGGCTGCGGCTCAAGCTGCTCGCCGACGCGGGCCTCGTCGGTCTGCCCAACGCGGGCAAATCGACCTTCATCAACGGCGTCACCAATGCGCAGGCCAAGGTCGGCGCCTATGCCTTTACCACGCTGCGCCCGCAGCTTGGGGTGGTCAGCCACAAGGGCAATGAGTTTGTCGTCGCCGACATCCCCGGCCTGATCGAGGGTGCCGCCGACGGCGCCGGGGTCGGCGACCGCTTCCTCGGCCATATCGAACGCTGCCGCGTCCTGCTTCATCTGGTCGACGCCAATGATGAGGATGTCGCCACCAGCTACCGCATCGTCCGCGACGAGCTCGAAGCCTATGGCGCCGAGCTGATCGACAAGCCGGTGATCGTCGCGCTCAACAAGATCGACACCCTCGACGATGAACTGGTTGCGGCGCTGTCGGCCGAGCTGGCCGAAGCCAGCGGCGCGCCCGTCATGGCGCTGTCGGGCGCCAGCGGTGCGGGCGTGCCCGCGATCCTCGACAAGCTGCTCGAAATCATCGGCCCCGAAAAACGCCCGGTTGTCCGCAACGAAGACGGCGAAGAAACGACCGACTGGTCGCCAGTCTAGAGTCAGCAGCTTAGGAACTTAATCGGGGCGCGCGCCTTGTAGCATAAACAACAAGGAATTCCGGATGTTCTCTCCCCGTCGTGCGATCAAGTTTCTGCTCTGCGCTTCGCCCATTCTCGGCGTCGCCGCATTTCCCGCCGACGCACAGGACACCACCAGCAGCGCCGAAAAGCGCACCCGCGTCATCCTCGGGCCGCAGCTGTCGCCGTCCTGGCCGGGATCGAAAGATCTGTCGTTCGGCCCCTATGTCGATGTCTCGCGTGAGCGCGTTGGAACCGACTTCACCTTCGAAGCCGCCGACGAGAGCTTTGGCGGACCGCTGATCCAGTCCGGCAATTTTGCTTTCGGGCCGGCGCTGGGCTTCATCGGCAAACGCACCGCCGCCGACATCGGCGCCGATCTGCCTAAAGTGGGCTTTTCGTTCGAAGCCGGTGGGTTTGCGCAGGTCAATGTGACCCCGGCGATCCGGGTCCGCGTCGAAGGCCGCAAGGCGCTGAGCGGTCACAAAGGCTGGGTCGGCGAAGTCAGCGCCGACTATATCGCGCGCGAGGGCGACGACTGGCTGTTCTCGATCGGCCCGCGCGTAACGCTGGGCGATGCCAAATTTTCTAACGCCTATTTCGGCGTGACCCCCGCCGCCGCACTGACCTCCGGGCTGCCCGCCTATGATACCGACGGCGGGATCCATTCGGTCGGTGTGACCGCCGGCTATCACCGGATGCTTGGTCGAAATTGGGGCGCCGCGATTTACGGTCGCTACGACCGGCTAGTCGGCGATGCGGCAGACTCGCCGGTGACGCGCCAACTCGGCAGCCGCAGCCAGCCGTCGGTCGGCGTCGCGCTCAGCTATACCTTCGGCGGCCCTCGCTGACGTAATAGCATTGGCGCGGGCGGCGGCGCGCGCTATCGGCGGCGTCATGTTGTTCGCGCCCACATCTTGCCCGAGGCTGATCGTCAAGATCGGGTCGGCGCTGCTCGTCGATCCCGACGGCGCGGTGCGGCGTGACTGGCTGGCGGGCATCGCCGCCGACATTGCTGAACGAACCCGCGCGGGCCAGCAGGTCGCGGTCGTTTCGTCGGGCGCCATCGCGCTCGGCGCGCGGCGGTTGGGACTGGCCAAGGGCGGGCGCGGGACGCTGGAGGATGCACAGGCAGCCGCCGCTACGGGACAGATCGCGCTGTCGCAGGTGTGGGCCGAGGTGCTGGCGGCCGAAGGGCTGACCGCGGCGCAGATATTGGTGACGCTTGACGATCTGGAGGACCGGCGGCGTTATCTGAATGCCGCGGCAACGCTCGACCGACTGCTCAGCCTAAGCGTCGTGCCGATCATCAACGAGAATGACAGCGTCGCGACCGAGGAAATCCGCTTTGGCGACAACGACCGGCTGGCGGCGCGCGTCGCGCAGGCGGCGGGCGCGGGCGGTGTCGTACTGCTGTCCGACATCGACGGACTTTACGACAAGAACCCGGCGCTGCCCGGCGCGAACCATATCGCGCGGATCGAGCGCATCGACGCGGCTATCGAGGCGATGGCCGATACCGGATCGGCGTCAGGCATGGGATCGGGCGGCATGGTGTCGAAGATTGCCGCCGCGCGCATCGCCAACGCCGCGGGCGCGCATCTGGCGATCGCATCGGGACGCATCGACCGGCCGCTGTCGACCGCAGCGCGGCACAGCCTGTTCGTCGCCGAAAAAGGCGCGAGCGCGCGCAAGGCGTGGCTCGCCGGTGGGCTGACCGCGAAAGGGCGGCTGACCGTCGACGCCGGGGCGGCGCGCGCACTGCGCGGCGGCGCTAGCCTGCTCGCCGCCGGGGTCAGCGGCGTTTCGGGCAGCTTTGCCCGCGGCGACGTACTCGACATCGTCGGCCCAGACGGCGCGGTGATCGCGCGCGGCCTGTCGGAGTATCCCGCCCCCGATGCCGCAACCATCGTCGGCCTTGGCCGCGAAGCGCAGGAAGCCGCACTCGGCTATGCGCCGCGCAGCGCGATGGTCCACCGCGACCATATGGTGCTGCTGTGACCGGGCGCGTGCTGGCGATGACCGGCGCCACCGGCTTCGTCGGCGGCGCGACGATGCGGCAGGCGATCGCTGCCGGTTGGCATGTCCGCGCCCTCACCCGCCGCCCGCAGCCCGCACGCGACGGCGTCACGTGGATCGCGGGCGCGCTCGACGACACGGGCAGCCTGGCCGAGATGGCCACGGGCAGCGATGTCGTGATGCACATTGCCGGGGTGGTCAATGTCCCGACCCGCGCGGCGTTCGAGGTAGGCAATGCCTGGGCGACCGCCAATGTTATCGACGCAGCGCGCACCGCCGGGGTAACGCGCTTCGTCCATGTCTCGTCGCTCGCCGCGCGCGAACCCGGCCTGTCCGACTATGGCTGGTCGAAGGAACGCGCCGAGGCCGCCGTGACCGCCAGCGGGCTTGACTGGACGATCGTCCGCCCGCCCGCGGTGTTCGGTCCCGGCGACTCCGAAATGCTTGACCTGTTCCGCATGGCGCGGCGCGGCATCGCGCTGTTGCCGCCGCGCGGACGCATGTCGGCGATCTATGTCGAGGATCTGGCGCGCCTGCTCGTGGCGCTGGCCGCCGATCGCAGCGTGAGCATCGGCGCGATTTACGAACCCGATGATGGCCGACCGACCGGCTGGTCGCACCGCAGCTTTGCCCGCGCGATCGGACGCGCAGTGGGGCGCAGCCATGTTTCGACGCTTGCGGTCCCCGGCGCGGTGCTGAAGGCTGGCGGGCGGATCGACAGACTCGTCCGCCGCGGCCGCGCCAAACTGACCCCCGACCGCGCGCGCTATATCGCGCATCCCTACTGGGTGGCGACCGCGGGCGCGCAACCCCCCGCCGACCTGTGGCATCCCGAACACGGCACCGACGACGCACTCGCCGAAACGGTGCGCTGGTACCGCTCCAAAGGCTGGCTCTGACGTCGTCCATGGGGCCACATGACCCGCCGGTCGAAGCGTGCATTGCCAACGGCCAGCCGCATCCCTAGGTTCGCAGCCATGACCGAAACCACCGCCACCCCTCCGAACGATCCCGCCGGCCCCTGGGCGATCCCCGTGCGCCGCCCGCTCCCCGGCGACGACAAACCCAAATCGCGGACCAGTTTCCCGCGCAAGGTGTGGAATCTGCTCGTCGGGATCAAGGACGCGCTGGCGCTGATCTTTCTGCTGCTGTTCTTCGTCGCGCTGTTCGGCCTTCTTGCCGGACGCCCCAACGCCGGACTGCCGGTCAGCAAAGGCGCCTTGCTGATCGAACTCGACGGCGTGGTCAGCGAACAGCCGGCCGAGGTCGATACCTTCACCGCGCTGTCGGGCGGCAACCAGCTCAAGGAAATCCGCGTCCGCGACGTCGTTCATTCGCTCGAAACCGCCGCGAACGACCAGCGCATCACTTCGGTCGTGCTCGATCTCGACCGCTTCCTTGGCGGTGGCCAGGTCTCGCTCGCCGAAATCGGTCAGGCGATCGACAAGGTTCGCGCCCAGAAAAAGCCGGTGCTCGCCTTTGCCACCGCCTACACCACCGACAGCTATCAGATCGCTTCGCACGCCAGCGAAATCTGGGCCGACAGCATCGGCGGCGTCGCAATTGCCGGTCCGGGCGGTTCGCGGCTCTATTATAAGGGGCTGATGGACCGACTGGGCATCACCGCGAACATCTATCGCGTCGGCACCTTCAAAAGCGCGGTCGAACCATTCCTGCGCGGCGACCAGTCGCCCGAAGCGAAAGAGGCCAATCTCGCCTATGCCAGCGTGCTGTGGGACAATTGGCTGACCGACGTCAAAAAAGCGCGTCCGGCGGCGAAGGTCGACGCCTATATCGCCGACACCGCAAGCGCGGTGCGCGCGGCGGGCAATGATATGTCGAAGGCGTCGCTCGACGCGGGGCTGATCGACAAAGTCGGCAGCCGCATGGCGTTCAACACCCGCGTCGCCGAAATCAGCGGCGCTTATGACGACAGCAAGCCGTGGGAATATAATGCGATCCCGCTCGAAAACTGGGTCGCCGCCAATCCGCCTGCAACAAAGGGTAGCGCGATCGCGGTCGTCCCGCTTGTCGGTGAAATCGTCGATGGCGAGGCGCCGACGGGCGTCGCTGGCGGCACCACGGTCGCGCAGCACATCCTCGACGCCGCCGCCGACAGCAGCACCAAGGCGATCGTGCTGCGCGTCGATTCCCCCGGCGGATCGGTGCTGGCGTCGGAAGAAATCCGTCAGGCGCTGCTTGCCGCCAAGGCCAAGAAGCTGCCGATCGTCGTATCGATGGCCAATGTCGCGGCATCGGGCGGCTATTGGGTCTCGACCCCCGCCGACCGCATCTTTGCCGAGCCCGAGACGATCACCGGGTCGATCGGCGTGTTCGGCATCCTGCCCAGCTTCGAACAGGCGCTTGGCAAGATCGGGGTCACCGCCGACGGCATCGCGACGACGCCGCTGTCAGGCCAGCCCGACGTGTTCGGCGGTGTGAACGAAGACTTCAACGCGCTGGCGCAGGCAAGCGTCGAGGATATTTATGCACGCTTCACCGGGCTGGTGGCGAAAAGCCGCAAGCAGCCGCTGGATAAGATCGAGGCGATCGCGGAAGGGCGCGTGTGGGCTGGGGGGACGGCGCGGCAATTCGGACTCGTCGATCAGTTCGGCGGCCTGCCCGAGGCGCTGGCGGCGGCGGCCAAGCTCGCCAAGGTCGACGGCGATTTCCATGCCAAATATTATGAGGACGAGCCGAGCGAATTTTCGAAAATGCTCGCCAGTTGGGGCAGAGGCGAAGAAGAAACCGCCGCCACCCCGCGCGGCTGGTTCGGCATCGCCGCGATGAACCGCCAGCTGACCGAAAGGCGGCTGATGCAGGACATGGCGCTGCTCACCCAAACGGGATCGGTGCAGGCCGCATGCCTCGACTGCCGCGGTTATCTGCCTGCGGTGCCGCGCCCGGGCAAGGCCGAGGCAAAGGGGTTCTTTGCGACGATCGCGTTGCTGCTGAAGTAACAGTTCGTCATTGCGAGCGCAGCGAAGCAATCCAGAGCGGTTTACGCTACTCTGGATTGCTTCGCTGCGCTCGCAATGACGGGCAAAATGCTAGGCGCCCACTAAGCCGCCACTTCAACCCCCTTCGCATGCTCCGCGATCGCGCCCGCCAGCGTCTCGACCAGCGCCAGTGGCAGATCATGCCCCATCCCCGGGATCGTCATCAGCCGCGCACCCGCGATATTGGCCGCCGTATCGCGTCCGGCCGCCAGCGGGACTAGCGGATCATCCTCACCATGCAAGACCAGGGTCGGTGCGGTGATCGATTTCAGCAAGTCGCGGCGGTCGCCATCGGCCACGATTGCCGCCATTTGTCGCGCAACCCCCTGCGGATACCAACCGCGTTCGAAATCGGCACGGACGCGGCGCTGTAGCCGCTCCTCGGCGGCGGGATAGGCCGGGCTGCCGATCACCCGCGCGGCGCGCACGGAATAAGCAATCATATCCTCGGGATCGCCGCTCATCGGCCGGTTAGCCAGCACCTGCATCGCTTCCTTGCGCGCCCGCGGCAGGCGGCGGTTGCCGCTGCTCGACATGATCGAGGTCAGCGACAGCGTGCGGTCGGGGTAACGCGCCGCAACATGCTGCGCAATCATCCCGCCCATCGACGCCCCGACGATGTGGGCGCGCTTGATCCCCAGATGGTCGAGCAGCGCAATTCCGTCGGCGGCCATGTCGGCTAGCGTGTAGGCCGGGCGCACCGGCAAACCGAGCGCTGCCTTCACGAACATCCATTTCAGGTTCGGCACCCCCGCCGCATCGAAGCGTGTCGACAAGCCCACGTCGCGATTGTCATAGCGGATGGTGCGAAAGCCATGCGCGTTCAGCGCATCGACGAATTCGTCGGGCCATAGCGTCAGCTGACCGCCCAGCCCCATCACCAGCAAGATCGTGGGTGCATCCTTCGGGCCCTTCTCCTCAAAAGTGATCGTGATGCCGTTGGCGGTCGTTTGCGCGATGGTCATTCTGCGGGAATCCTCTGGCCGGTTTCGCCTAGCATGGCGTAGTTGACGCGAACTTCAAGTCAGGCGCCTAGAGCATCATGGTTGGCTTAGCGTCCTCATCGTCCGTTCGTGTCGAGCGAAGTCGAGGCACGCGAAGGCGGGCACGAACTCAGCGTGTCTCGACTTCGCTAAACACGAACGGGAAGGAGGCGAGCGCCCTAATCCCCTGTTTTAGGATCGCGATAGGCGGGGAGCGCGAGCGACCAGCGGATCGCCGCGCCGCGCAGGATGAACCCGGCCACCGCGCCGACCACCGCCGCAACCGGCGTGCCGACCCCGAACCACATGAGCAACAGGAAAAGCCCCGACGCGAGCGCCGCCGCGGTGACATAGATTTCCGGGCGCACGATGATCGACGGCACCCCCGCCAACACGTCGCGGATGATCCCGCCGACGCAGCCGGTGATCACTCCCATCAGCAAGGCAGGCATCGGCGGCACGCCCCACGCCATCGCCTTGGCGGTTCCGAACACACTGTACGCGGCCAGCCCGACGGCGTCGGCCCATTCGAGCAAGCGTCCCTGCCACCAGCGTTCAGGCGTCGACCACACGATCAGCGCGATCGCGATGCAAACCACCGAAATCGCCTCGTCCTGCACCCAGAACACCGGCGCGCCGATCAGCAGATCCCGCACGCTGCCGCCGCCAACTCCGGTAACCAGCGCAAAGAAGCTGGCGGTGAGCAGCGTCTGCCGCAATCGCACCGCCATCAACGCCCCCGACAGCGCGAACACGCCGATACCCGCCAGATCGAGCAAGCGGACGATCAACGCGTTGTCGATATCGGGCACGTGTCGCCCCTACGTCAGATGTGGATCGGCTTGCCCGTCACCGCCATCGCGGCTTCCTTCACTGCCTCGCTGTGCGTCGGATGCGCGTGACAGGTATAGGCGATGTCTTCGGATGTCGCGCCGAATTCCATCGCCTGCGCCGCCTGCGCGATCATCGTGCCGGCGACGCTGGCGATGCACCATACGCCGAGCACGCGGTCGGTCTTGGCGTCCGCAATGATCTTCACGAAGCCGTCGGGTTCGTGGTTGGTCTTGGCTCGGCTGTTGCCCGCCATCGGGAATTTGCCGACCTTGACCTCGCCGCGCTCTTTCGCCTGCTCTTCGGTCAGGCCGACCCCGGCGATTTCGGGCCAGGTGTAAACGACCGAGGGGATGACATCATGGTTCACGATTCCAGTCTGGCCCGCGATATTTTCTGCGCAGGCGATGCCTTCGTCCTCGGCCTTGTGCGCGAGCATCGGGCCGGGGATGACGTCGCCGATCGCCCAGATGCCCGGCACCTGGGTGCTGAAATCATGGTCGGTTTCGATCTGCCCGCGCGCGTTGACCGCGAGGCCCGCCTTGTCGAGCGCGAGGCCGTCGGTGTTCGGACGCCGCCCGATCGACACCAGCACGACATCGGCTTCGAGCGTTTCGGCATCGCCACCCGCCGCAGGTTCGAGCGTGAGGACGGCCTTCTTGCCCTTGACCACCGCGCCGGTAACCTTGGTCTTCAGCTTGAATTCGATGCCCTGCTTCTTGAAGATGCGGTTCGCATCCTTGCGGATATCCGCGTCCATGCCGGGCAGGATCTGGTCGAGATATTCGACGCAAGTGACCTTCGCGCCCAGACGGCGCCACACGCTGCCCAGTTCCAGCCCGATTACGCCGCCGCCGATGACTACCATATGATCCGGCACCTTCGCGAGTTCGAGCGCGCCGGTCGAATCGACGATGATCTGCTTGCCATTGTCGACATCGACACCCGGAAGCGGGGTCACCGACGAACCGGTGGCGATGATGATGTTTTTGGCGCGATAGGTCTTGCCCGCGATCTCGACACTGTCCTTGCCCGTGAACGCAGCATAGCCCTTGAGCCAGTCGACCTTGTTCTTCTTGAACAGGAACTCGATGCCGCCGGTCAGCCCCTTGACCGCATCGACGCGCTGCGCGTGCATCGCGGACAGGTTCAGCTTGGGGGTCACATCGATCCCCATCTTGGCCATCATGCCATTGGCGGCGGCGTCATAATATTCCGACGCGTGCAGCATCGCCTTTGACGGGATGCAGCCGACGTTGAGGCAGGTGCCGCCGAGCGTCGCACGGCCATCGGCGCACGCGGTCTTGAGCCCGAGCTGCGCGGCGCGGATCGCCGCGACATAACCGCCGGGGCCGGCACCGATGACAAGGACGTCGTAGTCGTAATCAGCCATGATTCACTCCGTTTGTGTTCCTGCGAACGCAGGAACCCAGGGCGTCAAAGAACAATCTTATCGAACAAATCCAGCCATTGCGGATTGTCCCGTTCGATCAGTTCAATCTTCCACGCCCGTTTCCATTTCTTCATTTGCAGCTCGCGATGCCGGGCCTGCTGAATGTCATCAAATGCTTCGTACCAGACCAGGGTGTGACAACCATATTTTTTGGTAAAGCTTCCCACCACCCCATTGCGATGTTGCCACACCCGCGCGAGCAGATCGCTGGTAACGCCGAGATACAACGTGCCATTTCGTGCGCTGGCCATCAGATAAAGAAAGCCCCGACGGGTCATTTCATACCTTCGTGTTCCTGCGCACGCAGGAACCCAGGGTCAGATTGCACCATCATTTCATCCTACCCTGGACTCCTGCATTCGCAGGAGAACAGCTAAACGATGTACGGTTTACACCGCCTTACAAATCGATCAGCAACCGCGTCGGATCCTCGATCGCTTCCTTGATCGTCTTGAGGAAGGTCACCGCTTCGCGGCCATCGATCAGGCGGTGGTCATAGCTGAGCGCCAGATACATCATCGGGCGGATCACAATCTCGCCGTTCCGCACAACCGGGCGATCCTCGATGCGGTGGAGGCCGAGCACTGCCGACTGCGGCGGGTTGATGATCGGGGTCGACATCAGGCCGCCGAACACCCCGCCGTTCGAGATGGTGAAGGTGCCGCCGGTCATGTCGTCCATCGTCAGCGTGCCGTCCTTGGCCCGCTTGCCGAGGTCGGCGATCGCCTTTTCGATCTCAGCAAAGCTCAGGCCATCGGCGTTGCGGACGACCGGCACGACCAGCCCGTTCGGCGCGCTGACCGCGACCGAGACGTCGAGATAGTCGTGATAGACGATCTCGTCGCCGTCGATCCGCGCATTGACCGCGGGAATGTCATGCGCAGCGAGTGCCACCGCCTTGGTGAAAAAGCTCATGAAGCCGAGGCGCACGCCATGCTTCTTCTCGAATGTCTCGCGATATTTGTCGCGCGTCGCCATCACCGCCGACATGTCGACGTCGTTGAACGTCGTCAGCATCGCGGCGGTATCCTGCGCCGCTTTGAGCCGCTTCGCGATCGTCTGACGCATCCGCGTCATCTTGACGCGTTCCTCGCGCCGGCCCGGAGCGCCCGATGTGGCGGGCGTTGCCGCCGCAGGAGCCGGCGCAGCGGCGGGCGCCTCAGGCGCCGCATTGGCTGCGGCTAGGACGTCTTCCTTCGTCAGACGCCCATCCTTGCCGGTGCCTTTGATCCGGCTCGGGTCGAGGCCATGTTCGAGCACCAGACGGCGCACCGCGGGCGAGAGGGTGGTGACGCCATCGCCGCTGTCCTCGGTCGCGGGCGCCGGAGCGGTCGCGGCGGGAGCCGGAGCGGCTGCCTCGGCTTTTGCAGCGGGAGCAGCTGCTGGCGCAGCCGCCTTGCCGTCACCCACTTCGATCGTTGCGATCGTCGCGCCGACATTGACCGTATCGCCGACCGCGGCGACCTGCTGGCCCATAACCCCGGCCACCGGCGAGGGAACCTCGACCGCGACCTTGTCGGTCTCTAGGCTGGCGATCGGCTCGTCGAGCGCAACGGCGTCGCCCGGCTGTTTCAGCCATTCGCCGATCGTCGCTTCGGTGACGCTTTCGCCCAGCGTGGGGACTTTGACTTCGGTGCTCATAGGTGCAGTTCCTTGGGGGTCTTATGCCTGAATCAGGCTTTATTCTTGCTGCGGCGAATTTCGGCGCGGACGCTCAGGCCGAGCGCATCAGCGACCAGCGCCGCCTGCTCGGTCTGATGTCGGCTCATCAAGCCCGTCGCGGGCGAGGCCGCGGCGGTGCGACCGGCATAGCGCGGCCGCATGCCCTTTTTGCCAGCAGCGGTCAGCGCGTCCTCGATGAACGGCTCAACGAACGACCAGCCGCCGTTGTTGCGCGGTTCTTCCTGCGCCCACACCACATCTTCCAGCTTCGGCATCCGCTTCAGGCGCACGGCGAGCGGATCGCCGGGGAAGGGATAAAGCTGTTCGATGCGGATCACCGTCGTGTCGGTCAGCCCCGCTGCATCGCGCGCTTCCATCAGATCGTAGCCGACCTTGCCCGAACAGAGCACGACGCGTTTGACGTCCTTGTCTTCGGGCGCGGTGCGGTCGGACATGATGCGCCGGAAATGCGCCTCGCCGATAAAGTCGCTGCGCTGCGACACCGCCAGCTTGTGGCGGAGTAGCGATTTCGGCGTCATGATGATCAGCGGCTTGCGGAACGGGCGCAGCATCTGGCGGCGCAGGACGTGGAAATAGTTCGACGGGGTCGAAATATTGCACACCTGGATATTGTCGCCCGCGCACAGTTGCAGGAAGCGTTCGAGGCGCGCCGAGCTATGCTCCGGCCCCTGCCCTTCATAACCGTGCGGCAGAAGCAGCACGAGGCCGTTGGCGCGCAGCCACTTGGCCTCGCCCGACGCGATGAACTGGTCGATCATGATCTGCGCGCCATTGGCGAAGTCGCCAAACTGCGCTTCCCAAAGCACGAGGCTCTTCGGATCGGCCATCGCATAGCCATATTCGAAGCCGAGCACGCCATATTCGGACAGCGGGCTGTCGAGCACTTCGAAGCGGCCGTGCGGGACGGTGGTCAGCGGCACATATTTGCGCTCGTCCTTTTGGTCGACCCAGACGGCGTGGCGCTGACTGAAGGTCCCGCGCCCCGAATCCTGCCCCGACAGACGGACCTGATAGCCTTCGCTCAGCAAGGTGCCGAAGGCGAGGCTTTCGGCGGTCGCCCAGTCGAACACTTCTTTGTCGCTCTTGTCCGCGAACATCGCGCCGCGTGCGTCGATCACCCGGCGCAGCGTCTTGTGGACGTCCAGATCGTCGGGGACGGTTGTCATGATGCGGCCGATCGAATCGAACAGCTTCTCACTGACCCCGGTCGAGATATTGCGGCGGGAATTTTCGGGATCGGCAGGAGCGTGCAGCCCCGACCAGCGCCCGGCAAACCAGTCGGCCTTGTTCGGCTTGTAGCTTTTAGCACCCTCGAAATCATCTTCGAGCCGCGCGATGAACTCGGCGCGGCGGGCGTCGGCCCAACCGGCGTCGATCACGCCTTCGCTTTCGAGCTTCGCGGCGCACAGCTGTGACACCGGCGGATGTTGGCGGATACGCGCATACATCAACGGCTGGGTGAACGACGGCTCGTCACCTTCATTATGGCCAAAGCGGCGATAGCACCACATGTCGATCACGACGTCGCGCTTGAACTGCTGGCGGAAATCGATCGCGAGCTTGCAGGCGAAAGTCACCGCTTCGGGATCATCGCCGTTGACGTGCAGGATCGGCGCCATCACGCCCTTGGCTACGTCCGACGGATAGGGCGACGAGCGCGCATATTGCGGGCTGGTCGTAAAACCGATCTGGTTGTTGACGATGAAGTGGATGCAGCCACCGGTATTGTAGCCGCGGATGCCCGAGAAACCGAGGCATTCCCAGACGATCCCTTGCCCCGCAAACGCCGCGTCGCCGTGGATCAGCACGGGCAGCACCTGCTCATGCTTTTCCAGATCGTCACGCACCACCTGCTGCGCGCGGACCTTGCCGAGCACAACGGGATCGACCGCTTCGAGGTGGGACGGGTTGGGGACCAACGACATATGCACCGACGCGCCGCCGAACTCGCGGTCGGTCGAGGTGCCGAGGTGATATTTGACGTCGCCCGAACCGCCGATGTCGTCGGGGTTCGCCGATCCGCCGGCAAATTCGTGGAAGATGATCTTGTACGGCTTGGCCATCACGTTCGCGAGCATGTTGAGGCGCCCGCGATGCGCCATGCCATAGACGATTTCCTTGACCCCGTACTGGCCGCCATATTTGATGATGGCTTCCATCGCGGGGATCATGCTTTCGCCACCGTCGAGCCCGAAGCGCTTGGTCCCGACATATTTTTTGGCGAGGAATTTTTCCCACTCCTCGGCCTCGATCACCTTGTTCAGGATGGCGCGTTTGCCCTCGACCGAAAATTCGATGATCTTGTCGGCGCCTTCCATCCGTTCCTGCAGGAACTGGCGCTCTTTCAAGTCGGCGATGTGCATATATTCCAGGCCGACATTGCCGCAATAATTGGCGCGCAGGATCGCGACGATCTCGCGCACCGTCGCGCGTTCGAGCCCCAGCGTCCCACCCAGCCACACGGGGCGGTCCTGATCGGCGCCGACAAAGCCATGATATTCGGGGGTGAGATCCGCGGGCAACTCGCGCTGGCTGAGCCCCAGCGGGTCAAGATTGGCGGCCAGATGGCCGCGCACGCGATAGGTGCGGATCAGCATCATCGCGCGGATCGAATCATTCGCGGCGCGTTCGACTTCGGCATTCGACAGCGGCGCGCCGCCTTTCGCGGCAGCAGCCTTGACCGCAACCTGCATCTGCTGCGGATCGAGCGCGGCGGTCAGGTCGTCGCTGTCGATCTGCGGCCAGTTTTTCGGCGCCCAGCTGGGACCAGTCTGCGGCTCGTCGATGTCAAAGCTTTGTCGTTCGAGGTTCATCATCTTTTCCATTCTCGAAAGAGAAATGGCTCCGGGGAGGATATGGGAGCAACGCCCGCCAACAACGACCGTTGCCGGCGGGCGCTTAAATCAAACGCGTTCTTTCAGCACTTCGACCAGCGTGGTGCCGAGTTCGGACGGGCTCGCCGACATGGTGATACCCGCGGCTTCCATCGCCGCGATCTTGCTTTCGGCGTCGCCCTTGCCGCCCGACACGATCGCGCCGGCGTGGCCCATACGGCGGCCCGGAGGCGCGGTGCGGCCCGCGATGAAGCCCGCCATCGGCTTTTTGCGGCCGCGCTTCGCTTCGTCGATCAGGAACTGCGCCGCCTGCTCTTCGGCGTCGCCGCCGATTTCGCCGATCATGATGATCGACTTGGTCGCTTCGTCGGCGAGGAAGAGTTCGAGCACGTCGATGAAATTGGTGCCGTTGACCGGATCGCCGCCGATGCCGACCGCGGTCGTCTGACCCAACCCCGCATTCGTCGTCTGGAACACCGCCTCATAGGTCAGCGTGCCCGAGCGCGAGACGACGCCGACGCTGCCCTTCGAAAAGATGCTGCCGGGCATGATGCCGATCTTGCATTCGCCCGGCGTCAGCACGCCGGGGCAGTTCGGGCCGATCAGGCGCGACTTCGAGCCCGAAAGGGCGCGCTTCACCTTAACCATGTCGAGCACCGGAATGCCCTCGGTGATGCAGACGATCAGCTCCATCTCGGCGTCGATCGCCTCGAGGATCGAGTCGGCGGCGAACGGCGGCGGCACGTAAATGCAGCTCGCGGTCGCGCCGGTCGCAGCCTTGGCTTCTTCAACGGTGTTGAAGTTGGGCAGGCCGATGTGCGTCGTGCCGCCCTTGCCCGGCGTCACGCCGCCGACCATTTTGGTGCCGTAAGCCAGCGCCTGTTCGGTGTGAAAGGTGCCGGTGGCACCGGTCATCCCTTGCGTGATGACCTTGGTGTGTTTGTCGATGAGAATGCTCATGGATATTTCCTCAAATTATTATCACCTGATCGCGAAACCCCATGACCATCGTAAGGCCATACGGCGCATAAGGATTGAAATTCTCAATCCGCTTATTGAATGACGAAACCTTCCAACCACCGAAGCCGAAATGGACTTCCAAATACCCGATCCGCCCTTTGCCCGCTTGCCATGAATAAGCCGTGCTGCCGAATGCACCGGCAGCGGTCTTGGGTTTCGCACCGAAGACCTGTTCGACAACCGGAGACGCAATCGGGTTCTTCTGTACGCCGTCGCCTAGCAAGTCGTGTATTCGACATTCGCCGACTGTTCGGGCGCCGTCGTCCGCTCCAAAAACTGAGAGATAGAGGGTACGCCCCGCGACATCTTTGCGAAACACCTGACCGCCCAGCATCTCGGTCGGCACAGATGCATAGTCGTTCGCCATCGCAAAGCTACCAAAGAGCAGATGATTGAGCGACTCGATCCTTCCTGACGCCGAAACATCGCGCCGGGAGAGGTTGGGCGTATCACTTTCAATCAGAGTCCAGCCGTTGGCTCCCGCTTCGCTTGCCCAATGGACAATCGCGTCCGATGCGGGGCCGATGAAACCCGCCCGCTTCGCCGACCGATAGTCGATGGAACAGACGGATTTCAGTTCCCGTATTACCAGCTCGGCCGGGTAAACCGGCTGAACCGCAGCTAAGGCAAACGCAGCGAGCATTTATGCCAGCGAGGGATCCAGCGCCTTGCACGCATCCAGCAGCTCCTTGACCGCATCGACCGACACCTGCAGGCCCGCCTTGTCTTCGGCATCGAGTTCGATCTCGACGATCTTCTCGACCCCGCCCGCACCGATCATCACCGGCACGCCGACATAAAGGCCGTCGAGGCCGTACTGGCCGTCGACATAGGCGGCGCAGGGCAGGATGCGCTTCTGGTCGCCCAGATAGGCTTCGGCCATCGCGATGCCCGAAGCAGCCGGGGCATAGAAGGCCGAACCCGTGCCGAGCAGCGCGACAATCTCTCCGCCGCCGCCGCGGGTGCGCTTGACGATCGCGTCGATCTTGTCCTGCGACGACAGACCCATCTTGACGAGGTCGGGAACGGGGATGCCGTTGACCGTCGAATAGCGGACGACGGGGACCATCGTGTCACCATGGCCGCCGAGGACGAAGGTGTTCACATCCTTGACCGACACGTCGAATTCGTCGGCGATAAAGTGGCTGAAGCGCGCCGAATCGAGCACGCCGGCCATGCCGACGACCTTGTTATGCGGCAGGCCCGAGAATTCGCGCAGCGCCCACACCATGGCGTCGAGCGGGTTGGTGATGCAGATGACGAACGCGTCGGGGGCGTTGGCCTTGATGCCCTCACCCACGGCCTTCATGACCTTCAGGTTGATACCGAGCAGATCGTCGCGGCTCATGCCCGGCTTGCGAGCGACACCCGCGGTGACGATGATGACATCGGCGCCCGCGATGTCGGCATAGTCGTTCGAGCCGGTGATCTTGGCGTCAAAGCCCGCGATCGGACCAACCTGCGACAGGTCGAGCGCCTTGCCTTGCGGTACGCCTTCGACGACGTCGAACAGGACGACATCGCCGAGTTCCTTTTGCGCGGCGAGCAGCGCCAGCGTTCCGCCGATATTCCCGGCTCCGATCAATGCGATCTTCTTGCGTCCCATGGCGCGCGGCACTCCCTTCCTGGCAAGCCCGGCAATGCTTCACAGACCGGCGGCACACGGGCTAAAGTGCCATCCCGATCCCAAGACTGGGGTCGCCCCTACGCCGATTCCCTTAACGAAACAACCGCGAAAAGGTCGAAAATCCGCCTTTTTTTGCAAATAGTTCGCAATAACAAAAAGCGGTGTCGCCGCTGACCTCGCGCGGGTTTGGATGGACAATGCTGTGCTTGCATGACAGGTTTCGGACCATCGGGGGATGGCCGCATAGCCGAGTTAACCCTCCTTTATCGCTGGGGTGCTAGGCGCGAGCGGATGACGCGGGCAATCATCAGTTTCGATACCGAATTATCGGCCGGACTGTACCAGCGCGGCGCCGATGCGCGCGCCAATTTCGAAAGCTCGATCCTGGGGCGTTGCCGCGACGGCGATTTCGGCATTCATTTCCAGATGGACATGCTCGACCGCCACGGCCTGACCGGGGTGTTCTTTATCGATCCGATGCCGGCGCTGGTTTACGGCCCAGAGGTCATCGATGCGATCGTGCGCCCCGTCGTCGAGCGCGGGCACGAGGTGCAGGTGCATATTCATACCGAATGGCTCGCCTTTGCGCGCTTCAACCCGGTCGGACGCCTCACCGGACGCAACATTGGCGATTTCCCGCTGGCGGCGCAAAAGAAGCTGATCGCGCTTGCCCGCGATATATTGTTGGGCGCCGGCGCGCCGAAACCCAACGCCTTTCGCGCCGGCAATTTCGGCGCCAATGATGATACGCTGCGCGCGCTGGCCGCGCTCGGCTTCCGCTTCGACAGCAGCTTCAACGGCGCGTATCTGGGCCACGGCTGCGCGATCTCGCTCGATGCGAGCAATTTGGGGATGCGCGAGCATCATGGCATCGTCGAAGTGCCGGTCAGCGGCCTGATGGACCGCGCGAATCGCTTTCGCCCCGCCCAGCTGTGCGCGATGTCCGAAGAGGAAATGCGCGATGCGCTCGATCATGCCGCGGCCAGCGGCGCGATCCAGTTTTCGGCGTTCAGCCACAGTTTCGAATTGCTCAGCCGCGATCGCAAGGTGGCCAACCGGCTCGCCATTTCGCGGATGGAGGCGCTGTGCCGCGCGGTTGCCGACGATCCGCGGGTGACCAGCGGCGGCCTTGCCAACCTGCCCGCACCGCCCCCTCGTCCGGCGCGCATCCATGTCCCCGCCCCGCGCCCGCTGCGCACCCTGCGCCGCGTCATTCAACAGGGCTTTGGACATCTGGCCCATGAGGTGCGTTATGTCCGCGATGTCATTGCGGTGACGATCAACTCGTCACGATGGGGAAAAATTGTCAGCGGCGTACTGTTGGCCATGGCCTAGCGCCAGATAGTCGTCGGACTGCATTTCGGACAGGCGGCTGGCCGTGCGTTCGAACTCAAACGCCCCATCGCCTGCGACGTAAAGATCATCCGGCATCGCCGCCGCGCTTGCCAGCAGCTTGACCTTATATTCGTAGAGCGCGTCGATCAGCGTGACGAAGCGCGCCGCTTCGTTGCGGTTTTCCGGCCCCATGCGCGGGATGCCGACGATAATCACCGTGTGGAAGTGGCGCGCGACCGCCAGATAGTCG
The DNA here is from genome assembly GCF_035998965.1 of Sphingopyxis sp. Taxonomy (GTDB): domain Bacteria; phylum Pseudomonadota; class Alphaproteobacteria; order Sphingomonadales; family Sphingomonadaceae; genus Sphingopyxis. The sequence continues at coordinate 24,215 of NZ_DASYHE010000039.1, read as the reverse complement.
GGCGCCCCGCGCGCTTCGGCGCACAGCCGCTTGAACGAAAAAACTGCGACGCCTTTCAACGCTTTCGGGACATGCAATGTCCGCCCACCGCCCAGATCGAGATCGAGCGTCGGGACATGCGCGCGATCCTCGGGCGGATAGTCGGTCAGGCGGAAAAAGGCCGCCGACAGCGCCGCACTCGCGGCATCGTCGGCGGGCACGAACCAGCGCGCGCCATCGCCCAGCCGGTCGCGGCGATAGTCGGTGGGGCCGTTCAATCCCATCACGTCGAGCTTCGCCTCGACCAGCGCAATGAAGGGCAGGAAATGCTCGCGGTTGAGTCCGTCCTTGTACAGGTCGCTCGGCGGACGGTTCGAGGTTGCGACCACCGTCACCCCGCGATCGATCAGTGCGGTGAACAGCCGCGAGAGAATCATCGCATCGGCGCTGTTGTTCACCACCATCTCGTCGAACGCGAGGCAGCGAACGTCGGAGACCAGCGCGTCGGCGACCAGCGGGATCGGGTCGCCCGCCTCGCTTTTGCGTACCTCGCGCATCCGGGCATGGACGTCGAGCATGAAGGCGTGGAAATGGACGCGGCGTTTGCGCTGGATGTGCAGCTGGTCGTAGAACAGGTCCATCAGCATCGACTTGCCGCGCCCGACCGCCCCCCACAGATAGACACCGCGTGGGCTCTCGGGCTTGCGCCCGGTCAGCCGCCACAGCAGACTGCCGCGCGGCGGCACCGCCTCGAGTTCGGCCTGCAATGCGTTCAGCCGCTCGGCGGCCGCGCGCTGTTCGGGATCAGGGCGAAGCTCGCCGCCCGCGACGAGCGCGTCATAGGCCGCCAGCACCGACATCAGCCGCGATCCTTGCTCGCCTTGCGAATGGTGCCGGCAAAGCTGAGGACGATATGACTGTCGCCCTCGCCCTGCACGACCAGCCCGCGCAGGAAGATCAGGCGACCCGTCTCGCGCACCAGCTCCACCACCGCGTCGAGCGGCTCGCCGAGCCGACCGGCGCCGACAAATTGCGTCGACAGGTCGAGCGTTACCGAATGACCGGCGTTGAGCGAGCCAAACTGATGCGACGCCGCGAACAGCGCAATATCGACCAGCGCCAGCGTCACCGCGCCATGGACATTGTCGCCCAGATTGCTGTGCTTGCGCTCAGGGATCATGCGCACCCGCGCGCAGGGACGGCCATCGGGCGTCGGCGGCTCAACCCGTACCGTCAGCGGTTCGATAAAGCTGTTGAACCGCGTCGCATCCTTGAGATCCCAGCTCAGCCAACCATCGTCCAGCGCCTCGGCGCTGAAATGGTCGGCGCGCTTTGGTTCTTCGATCCCGTCATTCATGGAGTACCTATCCCGGGCCATAATCTACGCGGCTCAGCCCGCTGATATGGCTCAAGCGCGACCCGCCTTACGACGCAAGCAATAATTGAAAACGGGCCGCGCTAATCGGTTAGGTCGAGCGCCATATGAATAATCGCCGCCATTCGATGTCCGTCGTCGGCAGTCGCACCGCGCACGCCTTTTACTACCGCAAGCGGTCCCGAAAGATATGGTCTCGCGGTTCCTGCTACCTTGAAACCAAGGTCTGCGAGCTGAGCAATCCGCTTCGTCCCAGCATAGGTTTCACCGATCACATGGCGACATCCCTGAGCCCTTGCATGATTGATCCGGATGCTATCAAGAGCCGCTGAACATCCCCGGCCGCTATGCGACGCGGCGACAACCAATCGATTCAACGACCCAATCGGACCATCAAGAGATTCTGAAAATACGCCGTCAAATATCTCGGCATGCGGAAGCTCAGCCAGCGAATCGTGAACGCTCAACCGCGCCGCGGCAACGATACGCTCGCGGTCGCGAACCGCCCAATGGGCTGCAATCGTGTCGTGAGCGTCGGTCCACTGCCCGATGTCGGGAAAGGATTCGACCCGCGCCCGCCACGCCGCAACGCGCAGCGCATAGATTTCTTCCAGATCGGCCGGATCGTAGATCCGCTCGGCATACATCGCCGTGACTGGAAGCGCCGCGGACGCCCGATCAGACCTGCCGCTCGGCCTCGAGCTTCTTAATCTCGGCAATCGCGCGCGCCGGGTTGAGCCCCTTCGGGCAGGCGTTGGCGCAATTCATGATCGTGTGGCAGCGATAGAGGCGGAAGGGGTCTTCGAGCTCGTCGAGCCGTTCGCCGGTCATTTCATCGCGACTGTCGGCGAGCCAGCGATACGCCTGAAGCAGGATCGCGGGGCCAAGGAACTTGTCGCTGTTCCACCAATAGCTGGGGCAGCTGGTCGAACAGCAAGCGCACAGGATGCACTCGTACAGCCCGTCGAGCTTTTCGCGTTCGGCGGGCGATTGCAGCCGCTCCTTGCCGCTCGGCGTCGTCGTCTTGGTCTTCAGCCACGGTTCGATCGACGCATATTGCGCATAGAAATGGGTGAAGTCGGGGACCAAATCCTTGATCACATCCATCGCGGGCAGCGGGGTGATCGTGATGTCGCCCTTCAGATCCTCAATCGCGGTGGTGCAGGCGAGGCCGTTCTTGCCGTTCATGTTCATCGAACAGCTGCCGCAAATCCCCTCGCGGCACGAGCGGCGGAAGGTCAGCGAACTATCCTGCTCGCTCTTCATCTTGATCAGTGCGTCGAGCACCATCGGGCCGCATTTTTCGGTGTCGATCTCGAACGTGTCGAAGCGCGGATTCTGACCGCTGTCGGGATCGTAGCGATAGACTTTGAACTTTTTGACCGCAGCCGCGCCCTCGGCCTTGTGGACCTTGCCCGTCTTTTGCGGGCGGCTGTTCTTGGGCAGGCGAAATTCGGCCATGACACGAGCTCCTTGGGCAATTGCGGGCTGACTAGACCCGATTGGCGGGGACGACAAGGGGGTGATCGGGGGTTGAACGCGCGAAAGCCGCTGGCAGGGGCGCGGGCAAGGCGCTAGGGCGGCTGCGATGAGCGAAAGCGCCGCCCACCCCGCCGTCACCAGCCGCAGCGTCGCACGCGGACTTGGCACAACGGTGCTCGCACGGCTGGGCGCGGTCGTCGAAATCGTGGCGCAGCCGCTGTATGTGCTGATGTTCGGGCTCGCGGGTTATGGCCTGTATGCGGTGCTTTGGGCGGCGATAAACCTGCTCGAAAACATCTTCGACATGGGCATGACCAGCGCGATGCAGCGCACCGTGCCGCAATCGGCGAGCGATACCGAGGCGGCGGCGGCACTGCGCACCGCGATGATTTTTGGCGTCGGGCCGTGCATCGTCGTCGCGGCGCTGATCGCGGCGTTCGCCGCCGATCTTGGCCCGTTACTCAACGTGGCGGAACAGGACCGCGAACTCGTTACCCCGGCGATCTGCATTTTCGTCTGGGCGCTGCCGCTCTGGGCCTTTGTCGAGATCGCAACCTCGGCGCTGCGCGCGCGGATGGTGTTCGGCGCCGAGATCCGGCTGCGGATCGTCTGGGAACAGGTGTTGCGGCTGGTGTTCGCAGGGCTGTTCTTTGCCGGCGGACTGGGACTCAAAGGTCTGTTCATTGCGCATCTCTGCTCGCTTGCCATCACGGCCATCCTCTGCGTGCGCCTGCTCGGCCAACATTATGACCTGGAGGCCTTTTGGCGCAGTCCGCGGGGCACCGATATTTCGCGCAACACCTTCTGGGCCGGGCTGTCGATCCTGCCGTCGAACATCATCGCGCGATTGTTCGGCGATGCCCCGGCATTGATCCTCAACCTGTTGCTGCCGGGTGCCGCTGGAGCCGCGGCGGCAGGCCTATTCACCATCGCGCGCAAGCTGTCGAGCGTCGTACAGCTTGTCCGCATCGCTTTCGTCTATGTGATGGCGCCGCTCGCCGCGAGCGCCGAGCGCGAGGACCGGCGCCAAGTCGCCGACATCTATGCGTATGCGACGCGGCTGATTTCGGCGATCGCATTGCCGCTCGCTGCGGTGCTGGCCGCGGGCAGCGCCTCGCTGCTCAGCCTGTTCGGCGCGCAGGCACAGGCGGCGCAGGCGGCGCTGGTCATCCTGCTGTTCGCGCGCGCCGCCGAAGCGGTGCTAGGCATCTCGTCGCCGGTGTTGCAGGTCGTCTCCGCCTTTCGCCACCAATTGACCGCGAGCATCTTTGGCGTCGGCGTGGCGATCGGTGCAGGCTGGCTGATCGTCGATCATATGGATGCCCTGACCGGGGTCACGCTCGCGACGTCGATCGGCTTGGTCGTGATGGCCGCGATCCCGACGCTCCAATTGGCGATGAATGAAAAACTGCATCCGTTCGACCATCAGTTCCCGGTCGTCGCGATCCGCGGAATGACGCTGACCTTTGTCGCCGGCGGGGCCACGCTGCTGGTCGATCAGCTACCCGATCCCGTCGCGCTGCCGCTGATCGTGATCATCGCGCTGGCGTCGATCTGGGCCGCGATCCGCTTTGCGCTGCCCTATGCCGACCGCGCCTCGCTGGGGAGGGCGGGGCGAAAACTGCGCCTGATCGGAAGCGAGCCGACATGACCGACCCGGCCCCGCGCGTCGCAATCTATGATCTTGACCGCACCGTCCTTCGCAAACCGACCTTCACGCTGTTCCTGCTGTGGGCAGCGGCGCGCGAGGCGCCGTGGCGCCTCCTGCTGGTGCCACTGCTGGCCGCGCTGATGATCGGCTATGCGCTGCGCCTCTATGGCCGCGACCGGTTCAAGCCCGCCGCGATCCGCCTGATGCTGGGACCGCATCTGACCCCTGCGCGCGCCGCGGGTCTTGCAGCGAAATTCGCCTCCTGGCGTGTACCGCGCGACGTTCCGCCGGGCGCGCAAGCCTGCATCGCGCGCGACCGGGCCGAGGGGTACCGGCTGCTGATGGCGACCGCGGCGCCCGAATTTTACGCGGGCGCGATCGCCGACGCGCTGGGGTTCGATGCGATCGTCGCCTCGCGCCACCAGCGCGATCCCGACGGCAACTGGCTGCCGGGGCTCGACGGACCCAATTGTTACGGCGCCGAAAAAGCGCGGCGGGTCGCTGAATGGCTGGCTGCCCATGCACCCGATGGCGCCGCGCATATCCGCGCCTATTCGGATCATGTCAGCGATGCGCCGACCTTTGCCCTTGCTGATCAAGCCTGGCTCGTCGGGCGCGGCAAAAAATTCGTCCGGCTGGCGGCGCAGCATGGCTGGCAGGTGGCCGATTTTGAAGAAGCGACGGCAGGCGCCGCCGCCAAGGTTCAATAATGCGCATCCTCTTCTTGTTCATCGGCGAACCGCATCAGATTTTCCACGCGCTGCCGATCGCGGCCGAAATGGCGGCGGCGGGATCCGATGTTGAAGTTGCCGTTGCCAGCACCCGCCATCTGCCCGTGGTCGACCAAGTCGCGGCCGCTTACCCCGGCTTTGCTCCCCGCATTAAACTGCTGGGGCAGCGGGGGATCAGCCGCTGGCTTCGCGCCCGCGCCATCATTCGCCATCCGCGTCTGCCGATCCTGTTTGGCGCGCTGCGCTTCCTTCGCCAGTTCGACGCGATCGTCGTGCCCGAGCGGACAACCACCGCGATCCGCCACTTCCTGCCGCGCCGCACGCGACTGATCTTTACCCCGCATGGCGCGGGCGACCGTGCAATCATGCTCGATCCGCGCGACCGACATTTCGATTTCGTGCTGGTCGCCGGGGAAAAGAGCGAGCAGCGACTGCTCGATGCCGGGACGATCCGGCCTGGGCACTACGCGCTCAACGGCTATGTAAAACTCGACTTGATGGCGCGTCTCGACAAGACGCGCACGCCTCTGTTCGACAACGATCGCCCAACTGTCCTGTATGCGCCGCACTTTCATCGCGGGCTATCGTCATGGGACCGTTTCGGGCGTGACATCATCGACTGGTTCGCGGCGCAAGATCGCTATAATCTGGTCGTCGCGCCGCACATTCGCCTGTTTGCCGAGGCGAGCGATGCCGACCGCGCCGCGGTGAAGGCGCTCGCCGTGCCGGGCAAGATTTTGATCGATCTCGGCACCGATCGCTTGTTCGACATGAGCTATACCAGCGGCGCCGATATCTATCTGGGCGATGTCAGCAGTCAGGTGTACGAATTTCTGTCGACGCCGCGCCCGTGCCTGTTCCTCAACGCGCATGACGTCGATTGGGTCGGTGATCCTGACTATCTGTTCTGGACGTTGGGCGACGTGATCGACGATCTTGCCGACCTGCCCGAGGCGCTCGATAAGGCGACTGCGCGCCACCCGCACTATATCGACGCCCAACGCGAACGGTTGGCCGAATCAATCGGGGGCGATCCGGCGGGCGCAGCGCGGCGGGGGGCCGAAGCGATTGCGCGCTTTCTTGCAAAGGATGCTGCACAGGATAAGAGCGGCGGATGAGCGAATTAACGACCCTGCCCGCCTTGGCACTGATCGGCGACAATGCGACCCTGCTGTGGGGGATGACCAACGACGAAAGACTGCGCCGGATGGCGCGGGCCGAGGGACTACCCGATACGCCGCCCGCGTCGGGAGCGCAGTTGTTCGTCAATCTCGACTATGTCTTCGATCCGGTGTGGCTGCGCCACATCATCACCCTGCCTGGCACGGTGGTGATGGACGGCGACGCGCTGGTGATGGCGCACCTGACCGGCGGCATGACCCCCGATGATATCGCGGCGCATCGCGACGCGCTGACGCTCATCGATTACCGCGACAATCCGCAAATCTACAACCGCCAGCTGCGCAAGCTGGATACGCCGTTTATCCAGCGGCTGACCCCCGAGACGCGGCGCGAAATCGAGCGCAAAAGCTATTTTGGTGCCTACAAGGGCGTCACCGATTTGCTTACCAAATATCTGTGGCCCGAACTGGCGCTTTGGCTGACGCGGATTGCCGCCAGCATCGGCATGACCCCGAATATGGTCACGGCGATCGGTGCGGCGCTTTGCATCTACGCCACCTATCTTTTCGCTTACGGCCATTATTGGACCGGGATGCTCGCTGCCTTCATCTTCATGGTGTTCGACACCGTCGATGGGAAGCTCGCGCGCTGCACGATCACCTCGTCGAAATGGGGCAATATCGCCGACCATGGCGTCGATTTGGTCCACCCGCCCTTTTGGTGGTATTTCTGGGGCGTCGGCTTGGGCAGCTGGGGGCTCGCATTGTCCGACCAGACCTTCCTGCTGGTGATGATCGCGGTCGTCGCGGGCTATGTGCTCCAGCGCGTGATCGAGGGGATGTTCATCAAGGATTTCGGCATGGACGTCCACGTCTGGCGCCGTTTCGATAGCCAGTTCCGGCTGATCACCGCGCGCCGTAATCCCAACATCGCGATCCTGTTCTTCGCGACGCTCGCGGGTCGCCCCGACATCGGGCTGATCGCGGTCGCATGGTGGACGATCATCTCGCTGGTCGTCCATGCGGTGCAGCTGGTGCAGGCCTATGCCCAGCGGCGCGCCGGGCGCCCGATTGTCAGCTGGATGGAGGAAGCATGAACGACACCATCGCCAAATTCGGCCATCCCGCGACGCTGATCGCCGAATATGATCATTGGGTTGTGCTGCTGCGTCCGGCGCAGCCGACACTCGGCGCGCTGGTGCTGGCGGCGAAATCCGACGCGACGGCGTTCGGCGATCTGCCCGCGGCAGCGCATGCCGAGCTCAAGATCGTCACGGCGGCGATCGAGGCCGCGCTGGGTCACGCGATCGGCTATACGCGGATCAATTATCTGATGCTGATGATGGTCGATCCGCACGTTCATTTCCACGTCCTGCCGCGCTATGACGGCGAACGGATGGGCGCAGGCCTTGCGGTCACCGATACCGGTTGGCCGGGGCCGCCCGATCTGGCGCAGGCGGTGAAGCTCGGCGATGCACAGATCGCGGCGCTCACCGACTGGCTGAAGTCCTATTTCGCGTAACGGCCTTCTGCCGCCCATTTCGCGGTAAGCGCATCGGCGGCTTCGACATCCTGCGGGAAGTCGACCTCCTGCCACTCCAGACCTTCGATCGATACGGTGCCGACGCGATTGCCCTTGGCGATGACGTCGATCGCGCGCAGATACCAGCGCTCGACCCCTTCGGGGGTGCGCATCATCTGATCGATTTGGTTGCGAAAGATTGACGGGCCATCGCCGACAAAGGCCAGCATCCCGATCGATTCGGCGTTGGTGTCGGGGGGCAGCAGCCGCTTGCCGATATGGTGCAGTCGCCCCGCGGCGTCGCGATTCACCTTCATATCGTCGTCGTCATAGTCGGGTTTGACGTCGACGGTGACGGTGATCGGTTCGTTCGCCCCGGCGATAAGCTTGGCGACGATCTCTTCCGAAATGATGGTGTCGCCGTTGAGAATGATGAAATCGCGGTCCATTTCCTCACGCGCGATCCAGCACGTGCCCAGATTGTCGGCGACCTGGAAAAAGGGGTTGAACAAGGTGCGGATACGCACCCCGGTGTCGCGATAGAGCTGCAACGCATGATCCTCGACGCGTTCGGTGCGGAATCCCGTTACGACGACGATGTCCTTGATGCCGTTCGCGGCCAGCGCCGCGACCTGCCAGCCGATCAGCGTGCGACCGTTCAGGTCGATCAGGCATTTGGGGATGTCGCGGGTCAGCGGCAGCAGGCGCGAACCCTGCCCAGCCGACAGGATGATGGCTTTTTCGATGGTCATAGGATTGGCCCTATAGCGGCTTGGCCCCGTGCGGCAAATATCCGCTCGATCAGCTCGATATCGGAAGGCTTGTCGGCGTCGATGCACGCCTCGGCCTCGGACATCGGTATGATCGTCGCCTTCAGTCCGAAGCGCAGCCCGGCGCGCGCCACCCCCTGCTGGATCGTGAACAGGCGGAGCAGCGCGCCGATCAGCAGCCATGGGCCGAACGCCGCAATGATCTTCAGTCCCTTTTTGCGGTCGCGTTCGATCCGCCCCCAGAAGTCGAGCAGCGGCAGCACGCGCCGCCCGCGCAGGTAGAACAGGTTCGCGCCCGACCACCCGCCGCCGCGGAATTTGAGCCAGGTGCGTCTGGATTCTGGATAGCGTTCGAACAGCACGGCGCGCTCAACCATCGCCACTGCAACATCGCTATCCGCGGCGCCGCGCAGGAATTCGGCGAGCATCGTCGGGGTGAGCAGGACATGGTCGGCGGTGGTCACGAGCAGCGGATCGTCGCCCGTAGGCAGCGCCGCCGCGAGCGAGCTGCTGATCCCTTGTCCCGAATCGACGAAATGCAGGTCGGCGAAATCCGCCAGCTCCGGCTGGACGGCAAGTTCGGCACTGTTCTGCGCGAGGATCGTGATCGGGCCGACCTCTGGTGCGGCGCGCAGCGCGCGCACGACATGGACCAACATCGGCTGTCCCGCGATGGGCAGCAACGCCTTGGTCGATACCCCGCTGCCGGTCAGCAGCGGGTCGGGGCCGGGACGGCTACCCGCGAGGATGATCGCCGGAATCATTCGGCGATGGGTGCAGGCGCAACCGGGCGCGCGGTGACGCCGCGCAGGAAATCGGTCATCTCGGGCAGGATTGGGCCTTTGTATGCGAGGGGTTTGGTGAGGGCCATCACCAGGTCATTGTGGCTGAGCCCGTCATATTCGCGCAGCGCCGCCGAGCCGCCGAGCTTTTGCATCGCCGCCGCCAGTCGCTGGCTGTTGCGCACGCGCACTACGGTGTCAGCGGTGCCATGGCCGAGCCACAGCGGCGGCGCATCGGCGCGCACGAAAGTGATCGGCTGGGTCCGCTCGACCGGGCGGATGTCGCCCATCGCGACATCGGCGCGGCCGCCCTCCTCGAAGGGCGCGAAATCATAGGGGCCAGCCAGCGCCGCGACGCCGCGGATCACCGACGTGTCGCTGCCCGCCGCCTTCATCCACTGCGGGTCGAGCGCCAGCATCACCGCATTATAGGCACCCGCCGAATGACCCGACAATGCGATGCGATCGGGATCGCCGCCATAGTTCGCGATATTGGCGTCGGTCCATGCGACGGCGGCGGCGCTGTCGTGGAGGAAGTCGGGCCAATGCCCGTCGGGGACGATCCGGTAGTCGGGGATGACGACAATGAAGCCCTGCCGCGCAAAGGCGCGCCCAGCGAAGCCATAATCGTCGCGCTGGCCGCTGTACCAGCCGCCACCGTAAAGCCAGACGAGCACCGGCAGCTTGTCGGTCTTCTTGGTCCCCGTCGGCACCCAGATGTTGAGCTTGTTGCGCTCCCCCGAACCATAGGGCTGCCCCGCCACCTGCAAGGTCGCGCCGTCACTATCGCCGAGCAGTCGGTCGCCAAGGTTGAGCGATTTCGCGCCGCCCGCGACAATGATCCGCGCCGCGCCGCCGAACAACAGGATCAGCAGGACAGCCACGAGCAGGAATTTGATCAAGCGTCGTCCTTTGGAAATTGGTGCTGCCATTGTCACGCCCTATCGCGCGGTGAAGCGGGGAACAAGCGGCGGGCATGACCGACACCGCACTTCGTCACTCCGGACTTGATCCGCAGTCCATGAATTCTGAGGAAGGGCATGCCGGAAAGGAAAGATGGATCCCGGATCAAGTCCGCGATGACGAAAAGGAGGACAGCAATTCGGCTACCTTTTTCGTCCTCATGCGTAGAACAGCGCGATGACCAGTTCCTTCACCCGCCCCGCCCTGATCTGCAACACGCAAAGCGGCAGCCATGACGCCGCTGTCCGCGAACAGATTGCGGATCTTTGCCGCGCCCATAACGCGCCGCTTGTGACGACCTTTGCCCTGCCCGACGGCGACATTCCCGATACCGACGCGCTGAAGCAGCGCGGCATCGATCTGTTGCTGGTGTGGACCGGCGACGGCACGATCAACGCGGCGGCGACCAAAACCGCAGGTTGGGATGGTGCAATCCTGGCGCTGCCCGGCGGCACACTCAACCTATTGTCAAAAGCGCTGCACGGCGACCGGTCGGCACCCGACATTCTGGCTGATGTCCTGCAGGGCAAGACGCGGCGCAGCGCGATCCCGACGGTCCAGTCCGACGCCGGTACCGCCTTCATTACTGTCGTCGCCGGTCCCGCAACGCGCTGGGCCGAGGTGCGCGAGACGATGCGGCAGGACGGGATTATCGAGGCGAGCCGCGCGGCACCCGAAGCGCTCGACGAAATGCTGAACGCGCCGGGCGTCCGCGTGGGATCGGAAGGCGAAGCCTATCCAGCGGTCATTCTGACCCCGACCGCTGATGGCATTCGCGCCGACGGCATCCTGGCCGAGGGAACCGGCGACGTGCTCCGCCATGGCCTCGCGTGGCTCGGCGGTGATTTTCGCGACGGGCCGAGCGAGCTGATCGCCACCGCCAATACGATCGTGCTGGAGAGCGAGCAGACGATCAGCCTGGAATTTGACGGTGAGCTGGACGAGGTGGCGTCCCCGGCGAAATTTTCGCTCGGCGCCAGCGCGGTCGACTTCGTCGCGACCGCATGACGCGGCTGTTCCATATCAGCGACCTGCATTTCGGGCTGGAGGATCGCGCCGCGCTCGACTGGTTCCGCGAATGTGTGCGGCGCGAACAACCTGACGCCGTGCTGATTACGGGCGACCTGACGATGCGCGCGCGCAGCCATGAATTTGCCGCCGCTTGCGACTGGATCGAGGCGCTTGATGTACCGGTGACGGTCGAGGTCGGCAACCACGACCTCCCTTATTTCAACCCGCTCGCGCGCTTCTTTTGGCCCTACCGCCGTATCCGCAGGATCGAACGGCTGGTCGAGCGCAAGTTGAATCTTGCCGCGGTGGCCGTCGTGCCGCTCAAGACCACCGCGCGCGCGCAATGGCGGCTCGACTGGTCGAAGGGTTGGGTGACAGGCGACGCGCTCGCCAAGACGCTGGCCGCCATCGATGCGCTGCCCAGTGGAACCACCACGCTCGTTACCGCACATCATCCGCTGGTCGAAGCGGGAACGAAAGGTCGCGCCCTGACCCGCGGCGGCGCCCGCGCACTCGAAGCATTGGCATCACGCGGCGTTGCGGCGGTGCTGACCGGCCATGTCCATGACGCGTTCGACCTGGTCGCGCCCACCGCCGCCGGGCCGATCCGGATGATCGGTGCGGGAACCTTGTCACAACGCATCCGGTCCACCCCACCCAGCTTCAACGAGCTGCGGATCAAGGATGGTGACGTGGCGGTTCGGGTCCGCAATGTCGACGCGGTGCCGACCCCGGACATGCAGATTGCCGACGTCCCGCCCGACGCGCTGCCTCCGCGCGAACCGGGCGAGCCGGTGGCGCCAATCCACGCCATTCCGCCGGTCGATCCGCCGGTGCATTGACGCGGGCCGGCGCGCGCCCACTGTCGCTAATGCGAGCGACTTTCAATCTTTCGCGCATTCGGATACGGGTTGCAGTTGCCGCGCACGGCGCTTACGCCAGCCGACAAAAGGAGCCGTATTTCGATGACCACACCCACGCGTTTTCTTCCCTCGTTCGGATTGGCCCTTGGCGTTCTTGCCCTGATCGCCGGCTGCTCGCAGGAGGCCGGGGACGGCAAGGCGGCGGGCGGCGAGAAAGTCGTCAATCTTTATAGCGCGCGCCATTACGACACCGACCTTCCCCTCTATGAACGCTTCACCCGCGAAACCGGCATCCGGATCAACCGGATCGAGGGCAACGCCGACCAGCTCATCGCGCGCATGAAGGCCGAGGGCGCGACCAGTCCCGCCGACCTGTTTATCACCGCCGATGCCGGCGCGCTGTGGCGCGCCGAACAGGCGGGGCTGTTCCAGCCGGTCGAATCGGCAGTTATTTCAGAGCGCATCCCGGCTAATCTGCGCGAACCATCGGGGCTGTGGACCGGTTTCATGCGCCGCGCGCGCGTCGTCGCCTATGACAGCGCCAAGGTCCGTCCCGAAGAAGTCGATAGTTATGACAAGCTCGCAGGTCCCCGTTTTCGCGGTCAGATTTGCGTCCGGTCGGCGGACAGCATCTATAATCTTTCGCTCGTCGGAGCACTGATCGAAGCCTGGGGGCCGGAACGCGCCCAAGCCTGGACGCGCGGTATCGTCGCCAATATGGCGCGCCCGCCCGAAGGCGGCGACCGTGACCAGATCCGTGCCGTCAGCGCCGGGGTTTGCCAGATCGCGCTGACTAACAGCTATTATTACATCCGCATGGCGAGCGGTGACGATGCGGCGGACAAGGCGGTGACCGACCGGGTCAAACTCGCCTTTACGTCGCTCGACGGCCAGGGCGCGCACGTCAATATCTCCGGCGGCGGGGTGGCCCGAGGCGCGCCCAACAAGGCGAATGCGATCCGCCTGCTCGAATTTTTCACCGAGGCCGCGACGCAGGAACATATCGCGCGCCATAATAATGAATTTCCGGCCAGTCCCGCGGTAAAGGCTCCGGAACCGGTCGCGGCCTATGCGAACTTCGCGGCCCATCCGATGGCGGTCGCGGCCTTTGCCCGGCGACAGCCCGAAGCGCAGAAGATGATGAGCGCGGCGGGCTGGCGCTGAGACCGGGTCCACTCGGCCTCGCCGCCGCCCTGGCCGCGCTGATCGCGGCGCTGCCACTGGTTGGCGTCGTGATAGCGGCGCTGGGCAGCGGCGGCGACCAGATCGCGGGGTCTGAAATCGCGCGCTATGCGGGGACTTCAGCGCTGCTGGCACTGGCGGTCGGTGTCATCACGGCAACCGTCGGGACCGTCACCGCCTGGCTGACCGTGATACACGATTTTCCGGGGCGCCGTATCTTTACTTGGGCGCTCGTCCTGCCGCTTGCTGTCCCCGCCTTTGCGCTGGCTTATGCCTATGGCGATATGTTCGATGTGGCCGGTGCGCTGCGCACCGGCCTGCGCGCACACTGGGGTGTCGATCTGCCGATCGCGATGCGCTCGGTACCCGGAGCAGCCTTTGTGCTCGGCATGGCTTTCTACCCTTATGTTTATCTGGCGATGCGCGCGGCGTTCCTCAACCAGTCCGTCGATCTGATCGATGCCGGACGAATGCTGGGCGCGTCGCGCTGGCGAATCGTCCGCGCGGTGGCGCTGCCCGCCGCGCGACCCGCGCTGGCAGCGGGCGTGGCGCTCGCGGTGATGGAAACGCTCGCCGAATATGGCGCGCTCCAGTTTCTGAGCGTGCAAACCTTGACCACCGGCATCGTGCGCACCTGGTCGGTCTTTGGATCGACCGCCGGTGCGGCCCGGCTGGCGCTGCCGTTGCTCGCCGCGGCGGCGCTGCTGCTGTGGATCGAACGGGCGGGGCGGCGCGGATCGGTGCAGGAAGGCGGGCGAGGACGGATGCGGCCGATCCCGGTGGCGGCTCTCAACGGCTGGCGCGCCGCAGCCGCGACCGCCACCTGCTTGCTGCCGGTCATCGCGGGCCTGTTGCTGCCGGTTGCCTGGTTGCTGACGCTTACCCTGGCCCAAACGCCCGACTGGACGCGGTTGATAGCGGCAGCGGGGCGCACCCTCTCGCTCGGCATGGCGGGTGCGGTGCTGACGGTCATGCTGGCGACGGCGCTGGCAATCGGCGCACGTAAGATGCCTTATGCCGTCCGGCTGGCGAGCCTCGGCTATGCCACCCCCGGCGCTGTCATGGCGATCGGTCTGCTCGTTCCCGCAGGGATGGTGTGGCGCGGTACGGGCATATCCTCGGGCGTCGCGGTCGGCGTCGGGCTGTTGCTGTTCGCCTATGCTGCGCGGCTGATGGCGGCGGCGCTGGAGCCGATCGAGGCGGGGCTGGCGCGCATCGCGCCGTCCACCCGCGATGGCGCGCGATTGCTGGGGCGAAGCGAAATGCGCACGGCGTGGGACGTCGATCTGCCGATCGCGCGCGGCGCAATCCTGACGGCGGGGCTTTTCGTGTTCATCGACATCGTCAAGGAACTGCCCGCGACGCTCATCCTGCGGCCATTCGATTTCGATACGTTGGCGGTAATTGCGAGCAATTATGCGCTCGACGAACGACTGGGACAGGCGGGGCTACCGTCGATCCTGATCCTGCTGCTGGCGATCGGTCCGGTGCTGGTGCTGTCACGCCGCATTGCCACCTCGCGTCCGGGAACTTAGGTCGCTTTCCATGACGGAATCTGCTGCCCTGACAATCGAAAATATCGGCAAGCGCTTTGGCGATGTCGTCGCCGTGACGGACGCGTCCCTCACGCTGGAGGCGGGAACGGTGACCTGCCTGCTCGGGCCATCGGGGTGCGGCAAGACCAGCCTGCTGCGGATGATCGCCGGACTCGAACGGGCCGACATAGGGCAAATCCATGCCTCCGGCCGGATGCTGGCGGGCGAAGGCCATCATGTCGCGCCCGAAGATCGGGGCATTGGGCTGGTGTTCCAGGACTATGCGCTGTTCCCCCATCTCGACGTAGCGGCGAATATCGGCTTCGGGTTGCGTAATCTGGGTGCAGCGTCGCGGGCAGCGCGGGTGGCGGCGTTGCTCGACCGGTTCCGGATCGCCCCCCTTGCCAGCGCTTATCCGCACAGCCTCTCGGGGGGCGAGCAACAGCGGGTGGCGATCGCCCGCGCCTTGGCCCGCGATCCTGCCGTGGTGCTGATGGACGAGCCCTTTTCGGGCATCGAGGGTGCGCTCCGGCGCGAGATTCAATCCGCGATCCTGGGGACGCTGCGTGCATCCGGCGCGGCGGTGCTGATCGTCACCCACGATCCCGAAGACGCGATGCGCAACGGCGATCGGATCGTGCTGATGCATCGGGGGCGGATATTACAGGCGGGCACGCCCCAGACCTGCTATCGCGCGCCGACCAGCCTTGCGGCCGCGGCCATGTTGGGTCCGATCAATGCGATACCGGGCATCGTCAAAGCCGGACGCCTGCAATGCGATTTGACCACATATCCCGCGCCCGATGTCGCCGATGGACCGGCGTTACTGCTCGCCCGGCCAGAGGACGTCACGATTACGCCCAGCGACGACGACACGGCGAAGGCCGTCACCATCCTTGGCAATGCTTATATCGGCGGCAAATATGAGGTGACGATGGCCATCGATGACCTGACGCTGGTTGTCCATCAACCCGAGCCCGCCATCGACGGCCGATATGCGCTGGCCATCGATGGGGGCTCGGTGGTACCTGCCTGAAGGATTGCAGCCGACCGCGCTGCTATGATGCTGCGACCTTCGCCGCCGCGAGCGCATCGACAATCGCATCGCAGAAAGCCGGCAGATCGTCGGGGCAGCGGCTGGTGATGATATGGCCATCGACCACCACCGCCTGATCGACAAAATCGGCCCCGGCGTTGACCATGTCGGTGCGGATCGACTTGTAACTCGTCATCTGCTTGCCCTTGACCAACCCGGCCTCGATCAGCAGCCACGGGGCGTGGCAGATCGCGGCGACCGGCTTGCCGGCCGCGGCAAATTCACGGATCAGCGCGATCGCATCGGCATCTACGCGGAGCAGGTCGGGGTTCATCTGGCCGCCGGGCAGCACCAGCGCACCATAATCATCGGCTTTGACGTCGCTGATCTTCAGGTCGACCTCGATCTCGTCACCCCAATCGCCGTCGTCCCAACCGGCAATATCGCCCATTTCCAGCGATGCGATATCGACGTCCGCGCCAGCATCTTGCAGCCGTTCCAGCGGCACTTCGAGTTCGGACTGTTCAAAGCCGTGCGTGGCCATGATCAGGATACGCTGCGATGCGAGCGGTTCGGCGACGGCCATGCGATATTCCTTTCAACAATGAATATCCTGAACGCCGTCGTCGCCGCGCTTGTTGCATCGCCCCGCAATCGCGGCAGCATAGAAAAAGGGCGGCCCGTCGCCGGACCGCCCTCCTCTTCTCCACCCGTCGGTGAAAAAAGCTCTTAACGCTTCGAGAACTGGAAGCTGCGGCGAGCCTTGGCCTTGCCGTACTTCTTACGCTCGACGGCGCGGCTGTCGCGGGTCAGGAAGCCAGCCGCCTTGACCGGGCTGCGCAGCGCCGGTTCGAAGCGGGTCAGCGCCTGCGCGATGCCGTGCAGCACGGCGCCTGCCTGGCCCGACAGGCCGCCGCCCTTGACGGTGGCGACAATGTCATAGCTGCCGACGCGATCGGTCAGACCGAAGGGCTGATTGATCACGAGGCGCAGCGTCGGACGTGCGAAATACACTTCCTGGTCACGGCCGTTGATGGTGATCTTGCCCGTGCCGGGCTTGAGCCACACCCGGGCAACGGCGTCCTTGCGGCGGCCGGTCGCATAGGCGCGGCCCTGCTTGTCGACGATCTTTTCGCGCAGCGGCGCGGTCGAAACCGGAGCGGCGGTACCTTCGACGGCGCCACCAAGGTCCTTGAGATCGGTCATGGTCTGTTCGTCAGCCATTATGCACCCACCTTGTTCTTGCGGTTCATCGACGCAACGTCGATCACTTCGGGGTTTTGCCCTTCATGCGGATGTTCGCTGCCGGCGAAAATGCGCAGGTTGCGCATCTGCTGGCGACCGAGTGGGCCACGCGGGATCATGCGTTCGACGGCCTTTTCGAGCACGCGCTCGGGGAACCGGCCTTCGAGGATCTTCGCGGGGCTGGTTTCCTTGATGCCGCCGGCGTAGCCGGTGTGCTTGTAATAGCGCTTGTCCTGCAATTTCTTGCCGGTGAACGCCACCTTCTCTGCGTTGATGACGATGACATTGTCACCGCAATCGACGTGGGGGGTGAACGACGGCTTGTGCTTGCCGCGCAGGATGCTGGCGATGATCGATGCAACGCGGCCCACAACGAGACCCTCGGCGTCGATCAGCACCCATTTCTTTTCGACCGTGGCGGCGTTCGCCGATACGGTCGTCTTGGTCAGCGCCTTCATCATGGCACGCTCCTTGACAGATGGGACTGGGCGATAGAGCAATACCCCAACGCCCGAAACAAACCGCGCCGCCTGATCCATGATGGACGCAGCGGCGCTTCGGAGCGGGCCAATGGCGCCAAGGGGGCGGAAAGTCAAGCAGTGCGCGGCTTTGCTGACGGGTATTATGATACCTTAGGCTTTACGGGACCGCCTCAAGCGCCCGCACCCGCTCTTCGACCAGCGTTCGCTCGCTGACATCATCCGCGACGATCCAGCTCTGCCGCCGCTCCTGCACCAGCAGTCCAGTGACGGTATCAATCGTCCAGCGGTGATCGATTTCGAGGGGCTGAGTGCGACCTCCCGCTGCGGTCGAACTGCGCTCAACCTTGGTGATCGTGCGCAGCTTAGCGTCCTGGACAATCGACACCTTCGCGTCATTCTGCGCCGCCTGGGTGGGGATCGCAGCGTTCGCGGTGACGACAAGAGCGCGCACGTCGGCCGTCGCCAACCGGTCCCGTTCGGCGGTCGGCAGGGCCGCAATCACCTGCGCCAACTGCCGGGCCTCGGCGCGCCCGCCATCGGCGCCGGCGGTTTCGATCCGCACCGTCGCCCGCTCCCACAGGCCTTCGGGATCGACCAGATCAATCCGGCTGCCATCGGGAGCGACCAGATAGACCAAAGCTTCGCCGACGAGCGGCTGGATCATCAGGGTCAGGGCGCGGGTCACCGCGGGCGGCGCATCCGAATCGATCCGCTGCAACACCGCTTCGAGTTGATAGCCGCGGCCGATCCGCTGCCATTGCAATGCATAGACGAGCGAGAAATTGATCAGCGACCCGTCGCGGCCAATGCGGCGCGTCGTGATGCGATAAGACATCGGACGGCCGACCGGCGGGGCAAACTGGATCGGCGCGAGGATCTGCGCCGACGATGCATCGGCTGGCACGGGTGGGGGTTGAAGGACCAGCAGCAGCGCGCTGCCGAGCCCGCCAAGCAGCATCATAGAGTCGCGCGGCCCAGCCGGTGAAGCGCGGCGGCGGCGATGGCGACCAGAATCGCCCCCACCACCTGATGCGCGACCGCGACCCACATCGACACGCCAGACACCACCGTCCAGATGCCCAGCAGCATCTGGCCCGCGACAACCGCGACGAGCAGCGCCGCTTCGCGCTTTGCGCCAAGCCGCGACAGGGTGCGCGCAAGCCATAGCAGCGCAAGTGCGGCGATCCATGACCACCAGCGATGCAGAAAATGGATCAGGAAGGGGTCGTTGGTCAGCGCCAACCATGCGCCGCCGGCCCAGTCGATGCCCTCTGGCACGACATGATCGTTCATGAGCGGCCATGTGCTCGATACGAAGCCCGCATTAAGCCCCGCTACCCACGCCCCTAGCAAGAGCTGGACAAACAGGATGGCGATCACGGCGACGCCGCCACCGGTCAGCCGTGCGGGCCGCGCCGCCGGGTCGCGCGCCTGGGCATCAAGGTCGCGCGCGGTCCACACCAAACCGGCAAGCAAAAACAGCGCGGTCAACAAATGCGCCGCCAGCCGGAAATGGCTGACGTCGGTGCGATATTCGAGCCCCGACGCGACCATCCACCAGCCGATCGCGCCTTGGAGACCGACGAGTGACGTCAGCGCCAACAGGCGTAGGCTATAACCAGCCGGGATTGCGCGGCGCCAGGCGTACCAGGCCAATGGCAGCACCATCGCCATGCCAACCACCCGCCCCAGGATGCGATGCAGCCATTCCCAGAAGAAAATCGCCTTGAACCCCGCCAGCGTCATGCCGAGGTTGATTTCCTTATATTCGGGGATCTGCTTGTACTTTTCGAATTCGGCAACCCAGTCGGCCTCGTTGAGCGGCGGCAGCACCCCCGAGACGGGCCGCCATTCGGTGATCGACAATCCCGATTCGGTCAGGCGCGTAATTCCGCCGACGCCGACCACGATGACCACCAGCAACGCGACCGCCCACAGCCAGCGCGCGAGCGCCGCAGGGCGGGGTTGGCGGGCGGCGGGCGGAGACAAGGTTGCAGCTTGCGTCATCGCTTCGTCCTATCGCCGCTCGGCCGTCGATAGGCAAGCGTCCGGCAAAAACCGACGTCAGGAAATTCATGGCAGTGACAGGGGCGCATTGATAAGCGGGGCCGATGCACCATCATGCGTCCATCCTGCTTGCCGTCCTGTCGCTGCTGACCGCGACCCCCGCAAACGCCGCAGCGTCCGGCGACCCTTCCCCCTATAAGGCACTGGCGGCGCTGGAGGCGCGCGTCGCGGCGATCGGGTTTCGTTTGACCACCGCCAACGCCGCATGGTGCCGCGTGCAACAGCCGCAATTTGGTTGGATCTGGGGTGACCCGCGGCTTTATGCTGCGGATCGGCGGCCCGCGGCGCTGGCCGCCTATGGCGCTTCGCATCGCGACGCACCCTTTGTTGCGGCCATTGCGCCGACGTCGCCCGCCGCCAAGGCCGGGATGCGCGTCGGCGCCGCCGTTATCGGGATGCAGGGTCGTGGTCCGCCGGAGGGCGCGGACGCCCACCCCTTTGCGCGGATCACCGCAATCGAGAAAATGCTCGCGGCGCTGCCGCCGACCGCTCCGCTCGTGCTCGACACGGGCGAGATCGGCGCGCTGACCCTGATGCCCGTGGCCGGTTGCATCAGCGATTTTCGCGTGGAGGCCAGTGACAGGGCCGCCGCGGTCGCCGACGGCCGGATGGTACTGGTCCATCAGGGCCTCGCCGAATTTGTGCGCGACGATGACGAGCTGGCCGCGGCGATCGCTCACGAGCTGGCGCACAACATCCTGCGTCATCGTGCCCGCCTTGATGCCGCAGGCGTCGATCGCGGGCTGGGCAAGCAGTTCGGGCGTAGCGCCCGACTGTTCAAGCAGACCGAGATCGAGGCGGACAGGCTGTCCGTCTGGTTGCTCGCCGGCGCAGATTATGACCCTGGCGCCGCCGCCCGATTCTGGCAGACATTCGGTCAGCGCCCGGGCCGCCCGATGTTTCAGGCGGCAACGCATCCGGGGTGGCGCGATCGTGTCGCATCGCTTCAAGCCGAAGCGGCGCTGATCGCTGCGGCGCGCGCAGCGAACCAGCCGCTGCATCCGCCGCTGATCGACGCCCCGCCGCCCTTGGAATAGCGGCCGCGCCTTCCTATCTGTCAAACTCTTCTCCCCCGACCAAGGATCGACCCCATGACGCATGAAACCGCCATTTTCGCCGGAGGCTGCTTTTGGTGTACCGAGGCGGTGTTCCAATCGCTCGCGGGGGTCGCGACGGTCGAAAGCGGCTATATCGGCGGCCATGTCGCCAACCCGACCTACAAGCAGGTGTGCGGCGGCGATACCGGTCATGCCGAGGCGATCCGCATCACCTTCGACCCCGCGGTCATCACCTATGACGACCTGCTCGACGTGCATTTCGCAACGCATGATCCGACGACGCTGAACCGCCAGGGCAATGACGTCGGCACCCAATATCGCAGCGCGCTGTTTCCGCTGAACGCCGCGCAGGGCGATGCCGCGCGCGCCGCGATCGAGCGGGCGCAGGGTGACTGGCCGACACCGATCGTCACCACAATCGAGCCGGTGTCCGACTGGTATCCGGCCGAGGATTATCATCAATCCTATTGGGATGGCGAAGGCCAGCGCAATCCGTACTGCATGGCGGTCATTCCGCCGAAGCTCGCCAAGTTGCGCAAGGGTTTCGCGGACCGGTTACGCACCGAATAAACGGCCGACGGACCACCGACCGACTGTTGCCAAATGGTCGCATGACGTCCTTTTCATTGACTTTCCAATCCTTTTGGCTAGCGGACGCCCCCGCGCTGGGGCAGACTAGGGTCAAGCGCAGTTGGGGGTCGCTGCAAAGTGCTGGCATCGCTGTTTCTGATTGGCGCGTCGTTGACGACGCCCCAGATGTCGGTTCAGGCCGCAAGCCAGACGATCGTCGAGGACAGCGACGACGGCATGGCGCGCGCT
The DNA here is from genome assembly GCF_035998965.1 of Sphingopyxis sp. GTDB lineage: Bacteria > Pseudomonadota > Alphaproteobacteria > Sphingomonadales > Sphingomonadaceae > Sphingopyxis. The sequence goes on along the minus strand of NZ_DASYHE010000039.1, from coordinate 2,541 downwards.
GTGAACCGGATGGTCGGCGGCATCGTCAGCTATGCCCGCTGGCCCGATGGCGCAGCGGGTTCAGCGCGCGTGATGTGCGTGGTCGGTACACCGCGGTTGACCAATCGCATGGCCCCCGACGTCCCGGGCGCCGGATCGGTGCTGGTGCGCCGTTTGAGTGCCGCCGCGGTGATGGGTCGATCCGACTGCGACATCCTGTTCCTCGGCCGCATGGCGGTGGCCGACCGGCGACAACTGATAGCATGGGTTCGCGGCCGCCCGATCCTGACGATCACCGACGACGATGCGGCGTGCATGTACGGCGCGATGTTCTGCCTGAGTAGCCGGGCGGCCAGCCTCAGCTTTTCGGTCAATCTGGACGCCATCGGGCGCGGGCCGCTTCGTATCGACCCGCGGGTGCTCAGCATCGGTCGCAGCGTGGGAGGCGCGTCATGACGGGCCAGACATCCGAACGGATCGGCGCGCGCACGACGTTGCAAAAGCTGCTGTCGCGCTTTCATTTCGGTATCACCTTGTTCGCGGTGGCGCTGTCGGGTCTGACCATCCTCCTCGCCGGAGTGTCGGCGCTGCGCGGTTATGCCGATCGCAATATGGAGTTGGCGGCGCAGCTTGGCGCGTACGGCGTCGAACCGGCGCTGGTGTTCAACGATCCACGAGCGGCACGCGAGGGTCTGGAACCGCTGACCCGCATCCCTGGAATTGCTCGGCTGCGCGTGCTCAACGACCGCGGCGAACCGCTCACCCAATGGGCGTCGCCGATAGCCGACCCGGCGCCGACGCTGACGCGCATTTTCTTTCCGCGGCCTTTTGCGGTTGCGGTCGAGCGCAACGGATCGGCGATCGGGACGATCGAGGTCTGGGGCGATAGCTCGACCCTGATCGACTATGTCCGCATCGGCCTGCTCGCCGGGCTCGGGTGCCTGCTGATTACGGCGTTCGGCACGATCTTTCTGGCACGGCGGTTCGAATATGAGCTGGTCAAGCCGCTCAACGAAATTGCGACGGTCGCGCATGACGTGCGGCTGCATCGCCGGTTCGACAAGCGGGTCAAGGCCTTGGGGATTGCCGAACTCGACCGGTTGGGCGGCGACATCAACGCGCTGCTCGACGAATTGCAGGGGTGGCAGGGCCATATGGAAAGCGAGCGGGCCGTGCTGGCGCACCGCGCATCGCACGACGCGCTGACCGCGCTGCCGAACCGGGAATCCTTTGACCAGAAGCTGGCGCAGCGTATTGCAGCAGCTGGCACCCCGGACGACCGCTTTGCGTTGATGTTCATCGATGCCGACAATTTCAAGGCGGCCAACGACAATTTCGGCCATGCCGCGGGCGACGCGGTGCTGATCGCGCTGTCGCAGTGCATTCGGGACGCGTTGGGGCCGGAGGATTTCGCCGCCCGCATCGGCGGCGATGAATTTATCGTCGTCGTCGATCGCATCGCCGCCGAAACCGTTCGTGAGGATCTGGCCCGAAATATCCGCAATTGCGTCGCGCAGCCGATAACCTTGCCCGGCGGCGAAACCTATTCCGCATCGGTGAGCGTGGGGGTTGCCATCTATCCCGACGATGGCACCGATGCGACCGCGCTGCTGACCGCCGCCGATGCAGCCATGTATGACGAAAAATTGAGCAACCGTTCCCGGACATGACAACGGAGTGACCCCGTGATCCAGACTGCCCCCGCCACGATCAGAAGCCTTTTCGTGATCGCTTTCGCTTCGCTGCTCGCCGCGTGCCAGACGGTGCCGCCGCAGACCGGCTTCACGCCCGAGCAGGTCGCCGTCCTGACGGCGGAAGGCTTCGTCGATCAGGGCTTCGAATGGTCGCTCAACATGCCCGAGCGCCTGCTGTTCCACACCGACGAAAGCACGATTTCCGCCGAGCAGCAGACGCATATTGCCCGCATCGCGGCGCGGCTGGTCGGGGTCGGCATCACCACCGCGCGGGTCGAGGGACACACCGATTCGGTCGGCGCAGCCGATTATAATGTGAAGCTGTCGAAAGCCCGGGCCGATGCCGTCGCGGCGCCCATGCAAGCCGCCGGAATGCCGCTGTCGCCCGATCGGATCGTCGGCCGCGGCGAGGATTTCCCGATATCGAGCAACGACAGCGCAGACGGACGGCAGGACAATCGCCGCGTCGTCATCATCGTGTCCCCCGAGTAAGCGTCGGAGCGCTCAGCCAAGCGCGCTCTTTTCTTGCGCACGCCTGGCGGCTAAGCCGCAGCCCATGAAACCGATCCGCAAAGCCGTTTTTCCCGTTGCCGGTCTCGGCACCCGCTTTTTGCCGGCGACCAAGGCGATCCCCAAGGAGATGTTGCCGATCGTCGACCGTCCGCTGATCCAATATGCGGTCGATGAGGCGCGCGAGGCGGGGATCGAGCAGATGATCTTTGTCACCGGCCGCGGCAAGAGCGCGATCGAGGATCATTTCGACATCGCGTTCGAGCTGGAAAAGACGATGTCCGAACGCGGCAAGGATCTGTCGGTGCTGGAACCGACGCGGCTTGGTCCCGGCAATTGCGCCTATGTCCGCCAGCAG
>NZ_DASYHE010000021.1:0-4088 GCF_035998965.1 Sphingopyxis sp. | reverse complement strand
TATCGGTTGCTTCTGCCCGATCTCGGGCGGCTCTACGAGTTCATCGATCTGTATCTCCGGCGCGACCGGCAGATCCTGCTCGGCGGTGCCGAGGATCCAAAGACCTTCTTTGTGAAATCGGCCAAGCTGACGACGAAGGATACCGCATATAGTCAGGTCGGATTCTATGATGCCTGGCGGCTGGCGATCCAGCGCTATGGCATCTTTAATCCCTATACCGGCCAAGGGGTCATCAAAGGCCTGCTCCCGCACGGTCCGCATAATGTGCGCGATGTTTTGGCAACGCACGTTCTCAAGAAGACCGGCTCATACGAGCAGGCGGGCTATGCCATCCAGGATAGCCCGGAAATCGTCGCGAAACATTATGGCCGGTTCTTCCCGCACGACAAATCGGCATTGGCGGCAGTCGTACTCAACGAAGCTTGGGAGAGCTGAGCCGTCGGTAGATTGAGCGCGGCCTCAATTGAGCGCGCACTGGCGGCGGCAGGCGCCGCCAAAGGTCGCGCGTTTTTACGGTTGGCCGCGCGGCGTTCTTGGCTCGTTGATCTTGGAGGGGCGGCGGCTAAGCACATTTGCTCACGCACACCGCCCCGCCTGCGGCTTCGCCAAGGGCGCGTCTGTTATCCGATATGGACGCCGCGCTGACCGCACGGCGGCGTAGTCGTTGGGCCGGCCACGGACAGCGTGTCGTTCGGCGCGCGGCTATGGGCCCGCTCGGCCGGTGCGCAAGCCGCCGCTGCGCGTCGGCTCCTTCACTTCGTTTCGGCCCTGCGGGTGCGCGCCGTCCTATGGCGCGGTCCCGTCGCCTTTTCTCGCCGCCCGCCCCGCCGTCCGGGGCCGGGTGTGGTTGAGGAGAAGGAAGAACGTCATGAAGCTTGATTTCATCGATATGGGCAATCTGTCCATCGCAGCCGCCAACATGCGCGGGAAAGGGAAAGACCCCGACGTCACAGACCTTATGCCGAGCATTCGCGCACGCGGGGTGCTGGTTCCGCTGCTGGTTCGGCCCAATTGTGCAGATGGCCATTTCGAGATCGTAGCGGGGCGTAGGCGATTTACTGCCGTGGGCGCGGTGGCGCGCGAGGGCGGGGCGGTTCGGCCCATTCCTTGCGCCATTCTCGACGAAGGCGATGATGCCGATGCACTTGAAGCGTCGATGCTCGAAAATCTCGCACGGGTGCAGCCCGACGAGGTCAGCCAGTGGGAAGCGTTCGTCGCACTGGTCAAGGCGGGGCGTAGCATCGAGGAGGTCGCGGACAGCTTCGGGTTCGACCCGCGCGCGGTGAAACGTATCCTTGCGCTCGGCAATCTGCTCCCGCGCGTCCGCAATCTCTATCGCGGCGGGGAAATCGATGCGGGCACCGTCCGGCATCTGACCCTCGCTTCCAAGAGCCAGCAGAAATCATGGCTGGCGCTGTTCGACGATGAAGGGGCTTACTGCCCGACCGGCCATCAGCTCAAAGCATGGCTGTTCGGCGGCACGGCTATCGCGGTCAAGCACGCGCTATTCGATGTCGAAAAAGCCAAGCTTGCGACCGTGTCCGACCTGTTCGGCGAGGACAGCTTCTTTGCCGATGCCGATGCCTTCTGGTCGGCGCAGATGGCGGCTATCGAGGCGCGCAGGGCCGAGTATCTCGAAGCCGGTTGGTCCGATGTCGTCATCATGGCGCGCGGCGACTGGTTCCGCTCTTGGGATCATGCCCATGCGGGAAAGCGCAAGGGCGGCCGTATCTATGTCGAGATTCGCGAGAGCGGCGAAGTGACCTTCCACGAAGGCTTCGTCACCGCAAAGGAGGCGAAGCGGCTTTCGAGTGGCGGTGCGGACGGCAAGGGCGGCGCCGAAATCGCGAAGCCCGTTCGTCCCGAAGTGTCGGGTCCGCTCAATGCCTATATCGACCTTCATCGCCATGCGGCGGTGCGCGCCGATCTGGCAGGGCAGGGCGGGGTCGCGCTCCGGGCGATGCTTGCCCATGTCATCGCGGGTGCGGATCTGTGGCGCGTTGATGTCGAGAGCCAGCGCGCGCCGAAGGAAGATATTGCCGAGAGCGTCGAGGGCTGTTCCGCCGAGGCGGCATTCGACCTCAAGCGCCGCGCGGTGCTCGAAGTGCTCGGGTTCGATGCGGAAGCGCCCACCGTCACCGGAAGGCCGATGAACCGTCCCCCTTTTGCGCCGCTGTTCGCGCGGCTGCTCGAACTCCCCGATCCGGTGGTGTTGGAGATTGTGGCGGTCGTCATGGGCGAGACGCTGCAGGCGGGAAGCGAAGCGGTGGAGATGATCGGCCTTCATCTCGGCACCGACATGCGCCAGCATTGGTTGGCGGACGCGGCCTTCTTCGACCAGCTTCGCGACCGCGAAGTGCTGCTCGCCATCGTCGGCGAGGTTGCGGGACCGGAGGTCGCGGCAGCGAATGCCGGTGAGAAGGGCAAGGCCTTGAAGGCCATTGTCTCCGATTGCCTTGCAGGCGCGAACGGTCGGGCCAAGGCCGAGCCGTGGGTGCCGAAGTGGATGGCCTTTCCGCCGTCGGCATACACCACGCGCGGCGGGGTCGGCAGCATGGCATCGGCGGCGCGAGTCGCGCATGAGCTTGCGGCTCCCACAGCGCCTGAATCCGCTGCCGAGGACGAGCAGCCTTTGGCAGCATGAGAATATGGCGGGCGGCTTTGGTCGCCCGCCTCTTTTTCGGGCGCAAAATGACGCGCCGACCTTGGAGCCGGCGCGGCGCTTTTCATTTTGCGCGCGTCGCCGCCGTAAGCGGCGCCGTCGCGCGGTTCGGCCAAAAGAAAGAGGCGACGCGAAGTTGCCTTCGCGCCGCCCATACGAGGATGCTGCATCCTTCGCCCCACCATCCTGACTTGCCGGGGTCGCTAATCGCCAAGCCCGGACGGAAGTTGGCGAGCCCGATAATATCGTTTCTGACCCAGGGATTGTACGAAAACGCCAAATCGCATGCCCTGGACATGGTTTCTTGCCTGCGGAAGCGGAGGATGGGCCCGTGAACCGCCGGTGCACTATTTCCTTCGCCATTACGACCGCGAGTGAGAGCGCCATAAAATCGCTTTTCCCACTCTGATTGCGAGGTTTGATCGTTCCGGTCGATAGCACTGGCTCGCTCCACAAGGCCTGCCGAACCATCCCCGGCGACGGGCGATTTGACCTGGACCGGCGCGGCGCCCCGCAAAAGTGCGGCGGCGCGATTATTTCCCCGACTGCTGCGCAGTCTCCTCGCGGCCACTTCGCTTCAAATAATCGCGCCGCCGCACTCCTCCGCTTCGCTGCGGCCCCTGCGGGTTCGCGGGTCACCTTATGCGCCGGCCCTTGGTCCGCCCATGCCGCAGGGATGGTCCCTGCGGTAATCTAAGGAGACGACCAATGGCAGCAATCGGCTTTGTGAACGGCACCATCGAAAAAGGCTTCGTGGGCCAGCTGAAAACCCTCTCGATCCGCGCAGCGATCGAAATCCGGACCAACCGCTCGAAGGCGGGCGACGTCCAGCCCGACTACCGGGTCTATTCCGAAGGCGTCGAGATCGGTGCCGGCTGGATCCGCGTCGGACAGGTTTCGGGCGAACCCTATGTGTCGCTGAGCCTCGCCGCTCCCGAGTTCGGGCCGCGCCGCCTTTATGCCAACCTCGGCCGCGCCGCCGGGCAGGATGGCGAAGACGGCTACACGCTCATCTGGAACCCCGCCGACTAAGGCGGGCTTCCACCCCGCGCCGCGGTCTGCGGCGCGGGGCTTTGCCGTGCCTGGCTTTCAGGCAGCGTTGCGATAGCGCTCGAGGTCGGCGAGCGTGAACGAGACGGGATCACGGAGCCAGAGCTCGACTTCGCCCGCGCGCCAGCCGCAGCAGCGCTCGGCAAGCTTATGCTGCGGCGGAAAGGTCCCGGCGGAGATCTTGCGATAGAGGGTGGCGCGGCTGAGCCCGGTGAGATCGAGGACTTCGGTAAGCCGCATGAGACGGAGGGGAGATTGATATGCCATGCGATTTTTCTCCATATGTCGGGGGATCATATTGCGACGGGAGATCATAGAAGGGGATCGGGGCTGCCTTCGTCAACACCGCAGAAACCCGCCCTTTTTGCTATCGCAA
>NZ_DASYHE010000075.1:0-48426 GCF_035998965.1 Sphingopyxis sp. | reverse complement strand
GTCGAGACACCCCTCGACCATGCGCTGTTCCGATGGGTGTCTCGACTTCGCTCGACACGAACGGGATTTGGGACGTTCAGAAAAAACCGGTGACCGGCGCAGGCCGAAACCCGCCCCGGTCACCAGCGGGGGGAAACTTACTTCAGCTCGGCGCCGGTCATCACAGTCTGCGACGCGATCGTCGCGGCGATTTTGGCTTCCATTTCCTTGTGCGGCGGGATCAGCCCCTTTTCGTTCAGGTACCCGCCCGCGGCGGCGCCCTTCGCGAATTCGGCGGCATATTCCATCAGGCCGGGGATCGTCCCGACATGCGCCTTTTTGATATAGATATACATGGCGCGCGAGCCCGGATAGCTCTCGTCGGTGATCGTTTCCATCGTCGGCTGGATGCCGTCGATCGCAATCCCCTTCACCTTGTCGCGGTTCGAATTCAGGTAGCTGAACCCGAACGCGCCGACGCTGGTCGGGTTGGTCGCCAGTTTCGAGATGATGAGGTTATCATTCTCGCCCTGCTCGACATAGAAAGGCGATCCGCGGAACGTGCCGCACACTTCCTTGTGCTTGTCCTCGTCGCTGGCCTTCAACGCCTTCATCTCGGGGTTCTTGTCGCACCCGGCCATCAGCAACAGCTCTTTGAAGCTGTCATATGTGCCGCTGGTCGACGGCGGCCCGAACACCGAAATCGCCACCGCGGGCAGCGCCGGGTTGACGTCTTTCCACGTCTTGGCGGTGTTGGGCTTGCCATAGGGGTTCGCGGCCAGCGCCTTGTAAATATCTTCCAGCGTCAGCGCCAGACCAGGGCCGCGCTGCGCTTCGCCGAACGCCAGCCCGTCGTAACCGATCTGGATTTCGATGATGTCCTTGACGCCATTCGCCTGGCACTTGTCATATTCCGACTTTTTCATCCGGCGCGAAGCGTTCGAAATGTCGGGGGTGCCGGCGCCGATGCCCTGGCAAAAGCGTTCGAACCCGCCGCCGGTGCCGGTGCTGTCGATCTTGGGCGTCTTGTTGCCCGTCGCTTCGGCAAAGCGTTCGCCAACGGTGGTGGCAAAGGGATAGACGGTCGAGGAACCGGCGGCGCTGATATAATCGCGCGCATTGCCACCCGACGAAGCCTGATCCTGACAGGCGGAAAGCGCCAGCGCGCACACGGCGGCGCCAACGACGCCAAGGGTGCGGGGCGCGAATTTCTGAGCCATGGAAAATCCTGTTGATGGGGGTCGTTACCGAACCAAGCCACCACCCCCGCGGCGACTCGCTGAGCGCCATTTGGGGGTTTTGTGTGACGTGTTTGTGACAGCGAGTGTCATATATATGTCATTAGCGGGGGCAGCGAGATTAGCGACTTATCCCAATGCACTTACAACTGATTGAACCCTGCAAAGTGCCTTCTTCATTTGCTCGTTATCCGGCTCTATTGACCGCCAAAAATTCAGCCGACCTAGCAATTGTTCGAGGTAATTCGGTTCAAAAAGACGCCTACGAGCAACATGAGAAGCTAATCCAGATGACCAAACAAAGTATGAGTCGCGCATTACCGCTCGGCGAAAGCTGCGAGGTACACGCGGAATTCCACTAGAAATATCAATTCCTGTCAAAATTTTCTTTGATTGTCCATCAATAATTCTAAACTTTTCTTCATTAACTTCGAAGCCATAAGACTCAATTATTTCGAAGAAGTGCCTTATCGTTCCTTTAGGTATTTCTCTACCGGATATGGCTATATCGTCAGAATATCTAGTGTACCTTAGTGATTTCTTTTTACACAGCCGAAAAAACTGGTCATCCATCTTTTTGCAAATAATATTACTTATTGCAGGACTCGTTGCAGCGCCTTGAGGGAGATGATCATTTAGAGTGCACAATCGGGCAAGTGCGTAACTTACGTTTTTTGGGTACCCAAGTTTGGAAAAAACACTCATTACACGCCGAAATTCTATGCTGGGGAAGAAGTTCCTGATATCAATCTTTATTAATGTTTCACGCCCACAATGTCTGTTAGCATTGGTTAGAATTGAGTAACCTTTTCGATAGCCCGTTGCGGATTTACTTAAATTTACGGTGCTAAGTATTTTATCATTAATCCATCTTTGGCACTCTAGAAGAGATGGGTAGGGAGCCATGATCTCCCTCGTTCCGCCTGAGCGCTTTCGAATTCGGAAAGACCGGTAAAATTTTCCGGTGCCGTGTATCATATTATACATGTCACCGATTTCTCGACCAAGTAAAAGGGCCAAGTGGCGATCTTCAAAAATCGGCGGGACCCCGATTTCTATGCACTTTTCGACATACGGAACATATCTGGAAATTAGATCCGCTTCGAGGCCACAGTCGAGCAGGAATTCCTGCCAATCCAATGTGGCCGTCATAAGGGAATGGCCGACGCTACTTGGAATATACGATGCTTGCATCGCTTGAGCATCAGGCTGACGGAATCCAGACTTTGAATCAAAGTCTGGATTTCCGGCAGGCTGATGCTCGGCCCGCTGCTAAGCGGAGCCGTCGACCAATCGGGCTCTCTGAGGGACTCAGAGAAACGATTGGTCGCAAGGCTATCGATAGCCTCAATCACAGAAGCGACTACACTTCTTAGTGCTAGCGCCGACCATTCTTTGCACACCCTAACTGGCATCCTTCGCTTTTCCAATAGCGAAAAACTTTCGGTCGAGACGCTTAATGCTCGGAACGTATAGCTGAAAAGCGGCGATTTTATTTCCCTTGAATTCTTTGGGGACCTCCCGCCACGTTAGCGCACCGGAATGCAAAAAAGCAGCTTGATTGGCCATTAGCCAAGCGCGACCTCTCGGCGTGAGCGTCGCACTTTCTTCCGAAACCTTAAGAAATCCATGCTCGGCTAAGCTATTGAGGGCTGAAATGATCTCCCTCAGCGCAATTCCCGTTCCGCTAGCAATTGACCAAGGCGCAAAGCCATCGGGCTTCTTGTGAGCTAGAAATAGCAGAAATTTTTCAACTCGATCAGGCTCGAAAGCTGTCATGGTCGAAGTCTTTTCATTACCGTTGATCTGTCATTTTGGAGTTTATCTTTTGGCCACCATAGTATCGGAAAATTTGAATTTGGGGCGTTCCACCTTTTTATACAAAACATCGCTTCTGCTTCGCCATGCCCCAACGATGGCAATGGATTGCCATCGACATTCGGACTCAAGTAGCCTTCCAATTTTTTCATATTCAATATTTGGAGATCTAATTCATCGCCAGAAAAATATCCGCTTATTCCAGGTTTGATTTCAAACGCAAACTCACAATCTGAGATATGAGTTTTTACGAAAGATAGAGCGTTTTGCATTCCTGCTAACATAAAAACGCTTGGATTTACCTGTATTCCTAACGAATCAGCGTGTTTTTTTATGTGTTTTACTCTGTTGATAATTGTATTACCAGTTCCTGAAAATTCATCAATCAAGGTAAAGTTTGGATAAAGAGAAATTCTGTCTTTCTTTAGATATTGCGGAACAGAGTTGAAGAACTTTATGTCGCCAAATCCAACCAAGTGAGATTTTAACTGATGTATAACAGCTTGAGAGCTGTCCGCGTCCTCATCCCATGCCGCAGCAACAACACAGTAATTATTCAATTCGTTTTTTTTATCTTTAATGAACTGTGCCATACTTTCAAGAAGATTGGAAAGCTTGTTCTCTTTTACAATGACCATTTTCTCAATGACATGAGAAATCAATGCGTACTCGGATTCGGATTCACAACCAGCGAAAAGATCGAAAAGTTCGGAATCTAGTCCGTCAAACGAATCATTTGCCACCAATATCCGAAACAGGAATTTTCTAATTTCTTGCTCTGTCAAAGTTGGAAATCCTTGTGGTGAGCCTTTCTTTTTGCGCGCCGAATCCCTGTGGTCAAGTCGGTTCCTTCTCCGTTTTAGGGTGTCCGCTGGCCATAGGCTTATGTATCATTGCACCATGCACCAAAGCGAGGCCTGATCCATCTGACTGTCGACCGGCGGGATTGCCTCTAATGTAAGATTCTCATAGTCGGCTAAGTCATCCTGACCCCCGAGCATCACGAGCGCATGATCGCGCTCGGCGCCGCGCATAGCGCGCGGTCGCGCGGCGAGGCGGGGTGTCTGGCGCACAACTGCCATGTCGACGTCGAACAGCCCGACCGCCTCGTCTTTGTCGAAGAGTGGGCGGATATGGCCGCGGTGCGCGCCCGCTTCGCAGTCCCCGCATCGGGCGCCTTCGTCGCCGAAATGCGCGCCCTCTCGCCGCAGCCTCCGGTGATGCGGGTGTTCTCGGGCGAAGATGTGACGGCGCGGGTGGTGGAGTAGCGGCCTCCCTCTCTCCGTTCGTGTCGAGCGAAGTCGAGACACCCATCGATCATCCGCCCGGCCGAGCGGCATCTCGACTTCGCTCGATGCGAACGGGATTGGAGATTTTCGTCGCCATTGGCCGAGGATGACGATGTAGGAAAATAACTGCTTTCCTACATTATTCCGCTGTGCCAGCCTTCATCCCGGCTCTTTCAAATCACGGACAACAGCCGTTGCCGCTGACCTGCGGCCACGGCGCTGGCGCGCTGCGCTCCCGTGCTCGGGGGACGGTCGGCGGCACATCGGCGCGTGAGGCTGAACTTTACTGAACTTTGGCTTGTCCTGCCGCACCGCGGGCTGCGGCCCGCCGATTTCATACGCGCGGCGCCCCGCCGCCATGCTATCCTGCCCGCTCAGGGGTGATCGTCGGCGATAAGGCCGACTCGATGCCCCGCGACAGGTTGCCGACAAGGCCGCGTTCCGCGGTCCGGGCCGACCAGGAAGGCGTGGCCGCAGGCCGCCGATATGCCGCAAATCAATCTGGGCCGCACGCTGGGGCTGGCGGTCGTGCTGGCGTCCGATGCGCCGCTGTTGCTGCTCGACGAGCGGCTGATGATCGTCGCGGCGAGCGACAGTTTCTGCGCCGCGTTCGGCATCGACCCCGCCACCGTCACCGGCCAGTCGATCTATGACCTGGACCATCATCATTGGGATTTGCCGCGGCTCCGCTCGCTGATCGATGCGACGCTGGCGGGCGCGGCCGAGGTCGAGGCGTATGAGATGGAGGTCGAAACCAGCACCGGGGCGTCGCGCTGCGTCGTCATCAAGGCGCAGCGGCTCGACTATGGCGACCGCGACCAGACGCGGATGCTGGTCACCGTCATCGACGTGACCGCCGAACGCCAGAATGCCAAGCGGCACAAGGAACTGATCCACAGCAACGCCGAACTACTCCACGAAATGCAGCACCGCGTCGCCAACAGCCTGCAAATCATTGCCAGCATCCTGATGCAGAGCGCGCGCAAGGTGCAATCGAAAGAGGCGCGCGGCCATCTGACCGACGCGCACCAGCGCGTGATGTCGATCGCGACGCTGCAGCGCCACCTCGCGCATTCGGACGCGGGGGCGGTCGAGCTCGAACCCTATCTCGCGCAGCTGTGCGCCAGCATCGGCGCGTCGATGATCTATGACCGCGAACAGCTGACGCTGACCACCGCGGTCGACCCGGTATCGGTCGGCGGCGACATATCGGTCAGCATCGGGCTGGTCGTCACCGAACTGGTGATCAATGCGCTGAAACACGCGTTCCCCGACGGGCGCCACGGCCATGTCATCGTCGGCTATGCGGCACAGGGCGACGACTGGACGCTGACCGTCAGCGACGACGGGGTCGGGATGGGTGAAGGCGGCGCGGATTCGCAAGCCGGCCTCGGCACCCGCATCGTCCAGGCGCTCGCCAAACAGCTCGGCGCCGAGATCACCGTGAAGGATACCGCGCCGGGCACCCGCGTGTCGCTGGTCCACACCAAAGCAATCGCGCGCGAAGTCGCGGCAAACGACCCGGCGGAGGAAGCGGCGGTTTAGGGCGGCGTCGCTCCTCCCAGAGGAAGGAGTTTACTCGATCGCCATCCACGCGCCGCCCTGCCGCCGATAGACCAGCGGCGACACCGACCGATTGGCGTCGTCATACTGCGCTTTGACAAAGGCAGGCAGCTTGGCCCCGATGTCCGCCGCGCGCGCGTCGGCGACGATCAGCACATCGTCCGACGGCACCGCGACCAACAGGTTGCCGCCGAGCGCCGCGTCCAGCTCGTCCCACCCGTCGGCGAGCATCAAGCTGGCCAGATAGTCCATCTTGGGGACCATGACGACACCGCCCACTACCGCTTCCGCGGGCGGCAGCGAGGGCAGGATTGCCAGCACCTGACGGCGGCCGAGCGCCATGATCTCGTCCTGCGTGACCTTGTACAGGTCAAGTTCGCGCAGCATCCACGGCTCGCTGGTGGTCGGCTCGTCGGCGACCAAGATCAGCTCCAGCCCCTTGGCAAAAGGGGTGGTAAAGATGACATCGTCGGGTTGCGCGCCGCGTTCGGCGAGGATCCGGTTGCGATGCGCGGCGTAACCGGCGTCGCGGACGACCAGCCGCAGGCTGCGCAGCTCGGCCTCGACCTCGGCATCGGTGGGTGCGGTCGGCGACGTTACGTCGGGGGCTTTGGCCGGTAGCACCGCCGCCTGAGCCCCACCCGCGCCCAGCAGCCCCGCCGCAAAACCGACCGCCTTGCCGAATATCGATTTGCCAGCCGCCATCGGCTCCGCTCCTTTGCGCAAAGATGGCTAGCATAGCGCCGCGCGGTGAGGGCCGGAACGGTAGGCAGCGCACCGGGTCATGATCGCTGGTGCTGCCCCACGAACGTCACCCCGGGCTTGACCCAGGGTCCATGACCACCTCGGTCGCCTGGACCCCGGGTCAAGCCCGGGGTGACGATACAGGGGAAAGAGCGGTGAGACCTGTTGCAACCTCAGTGCCACAACGGCCCAAGTTCCGTTCGTGTCGAGCGAAGTCGAGACACCGGGAAGGCAGGTGCCACGCAGGCGTGTCTCGATGTCGCTCGACACGAACGGAAAAGAGGGGGCGGCGTTAGGACGAAAAGGAGGCCGACGCCCCTATTTCAACATCGGCGCCAGATACTGCCCCGTAAAGCTCCGCGGATTCTTCGCGACCTGCTCCGGCGTGCCGCTCGCGACGATCTCGCCGCCCTTCACCCCGCCCTCGGGGCCCAAGTCGAGGATATAATCGGCGGTCTTGATGACATCCAGGTTATGCTCGATCACGATCACACTGTTGCCCTGTTCGACCAGTTGCTGGAGCACTTCGAGCAGCTTGCGGACATCCTCGAAATGCAGCCCGGTGGTCGGCTCGTCCAGGATATACAGCGTCTGCCCGGTCGACCGCCGCGACAATTCCTTGGCCAGCTTCACCCGCTGCGCCTCGCCGCCCGACAGGGTCGTCGCCTGCTGCCCGACCTTGATGTAACCCAGCCCGACGCGCACCAGCATCGCCATCTTCTCGCGGATCGACGGCACTGCCTTGAAGAACTCGGTCGCATCCTCGACCGTCATGTCGAGCACGTCGGCGATGCTGTGGCCCTTGAACTTCACCTCCAGCGTTTCGCGGTTGTAGCGTTTGCCATGGCACGTCTCGCACGTCACATAGACGTCGGGCAGGAAGTGCATCTCGATCTTGATCAGTCCGTCGCCGGTGCAGGTTTCGCAGCGCCCGCCCTTGACGTTGAAGCTGAACCGTCCGGGTTTATAGCCGCGCGCCTGGCTTTCGGGCAGTCCGGCGAACCAGTCGCGGATGATCGTGAAGGCGCCGGTGTAGGTCGCGGGGTTGCTGCGCGGGGTGCGGCCGATCGGCGACTGGTCGATGTCGATCACCTTGTCGCAATGCTCCAGCCCTTTCAGGCTGTCGTGCGGCCCCGCGATCATCCGCGCGCCATTGAGCACCCGCGCCGCGCTGGCATAAAGCGTGTCGATGATCAGGCTCGACTTGCCGCTGCCCGACAGGCCGGTGACGCAGGTGAAGGTGCCGAGCGGGATCTTCGCGGTTACATTGTTGAGGTTGTTCGCGCGGGCGCCCTTGAGCACCAGGTCGAACCCATTGCCCTTGCGGCGGTGCTTCGGGATTTCGATGCGCTTGGTGCCATTGAGATAGGCCGCTGTCAGGCTCTTGTCGCTTTTCAGCACCTCTTCCAGCGTGCCTTCGGCAACTATCTCGCCGCCGTGGAGCCCGGCGCCCGGCCCCATGTCGACGACATAATCGGCGTGGCGGATCGCATCCTCGTCATGCTCGACGACGATGACGGTGTTGCCCAGATCGCGGAGGCGTTTGAGCGTTGCGAGCAGCCGGTCGTTGTCGCGCTGGTGGAGCCCGATACTGGGTTCGTCGAGGACGTAGAGCACGCCCGAGAGACCCGAGCCGATCTGCGAGGCAAGGCGGATCCGCTGGCTCTCGCCGCCGCTGAGCGTGCCGCTGGTGCGGTTGAGGTTGAGATAATCGAGCCCGACATTGTTGAGGAAGCCGAGCCGTTCGTTGATCTCTTTCAGGATCGCCTTGGCGATCTGGCGCTGCGTGTCGTTCAGCTTTTCCTCCAGCGTCCCGAACCATGCGAGCGCGTCGGCAACCGAGCGCTGCGCCGACATGCTGATGTCCTCGCCCGCGATCTTCACCGCGAGCGGTTCGGGGCGCAGGCGGGCGCCGTGGCACGTCTCGCACGGCTGCGGGGTCTGATATTTCGACAGCTCCTCGCGCATCCACGCGCTTTCGGTCTGGAGCAGGCGGCGGTTGAGGTTGCCGATGACGCCTTCGAATGCCTTGTGCGTCGTATAGCTGCGGCGCCCATCCTTGAAGGTCAGCTCGACCGGCTTGCCGCCGCTGCCATAGAGGATCACGAGCTGCACCTCGCCGGGCAGATCCTGCCACGGGGTCGTCAGCTCGAAGCCATAGGCTTTGCCCAGGCTTTCGAGCACCTGCATATAATAAGGCGAGGGTGGGTTCGATTTCGCCCACGGCACGACCGCGCCCTTTTTCAGGCTGAGCGCATGGTTGGGGACAACGAGGTCGGGGTCGAACTCCTGCCGTTCCCCCAGCCCGTCGCACGCGGGGCACGCGCCCTGCGGCGCGTTGAAGCTGAACAGCCGCGGCTCGATCTCGGCAATCGTAAAGCCGCTGACCGGGCAAGAGAATTTCTCGCTAAAGATCAGGCGGTTTGCGGGGATGCCCGCGCCCTTCATCGCGCCGCCGGTGTCTTCCTCCTCACGCCCCGGCACCGGCCCATCGGCCAGATCGACATAGGCCAACCCATCGGCCAGCTTCAGCGCGGTCTCGAAACTGTCGGCGAGCCGGGTGCCAAGGCCCTCGCGCACCGCAATGCGATCGACGACGACTTCGATGTCATGCTTGTACTTCTTGTCGAGCGCCGGCGCCTCGCCGATCTCATAAAATTCGCCGTCGATGCGGACACGGGTAAAGCCGTCCTTCTGCCACTGCGCGAGTTCCTTCTTATACTCACCCTTACGCCCGCGCACGACGGGGGCGAGCAGATAGGCGCGGGTGCCTTCGGGCAATTCTATCACGCGATCGACCATCTGGCTGACCGTCTGCGCCGCGATCGGTTCGCCGGTGGTCGGCGAATAAGGCACTCCGACGCGCGCCCATAGCAGGCGCATATAGTCGTAGATTTCAGTCACCGTCGCGACGGTCGAGCGCGGGTTGCGCGATGTCGTCTTCTGCTCGATGCTGATCGCCGGCGACAGCCCGTCGATATGTTCGACATCGGGCTTTTGCATCATCTCCAGAAACTGGCGGGCATAGGCCGACAGACTCTCGACATAGCGCCGCTGCCCCTCGGCATAGATGGTATCAAATGCCAGCGACGATTTGCCGCTGCCCGACAGGCCGGTAATGACGACCAGCGCGTCGCGCGGCAAATCGACATTGACGCCCTTAAGATTGTGCTCGCGCGCGCCGCGCACGGAAATGTGGGTGAGACTCATGGGAGAAGTATGTTCCAGATTTGTTCTTGTGACGCAAGGAGGCGTTTCGGCCCGGCATTACCTGCTAGATAGGACGCGCAGGCGTTGCTCGCAATGCGGCGCCGTCCCACCATCGTGCCCAAGGCTTCGTCCGTTTCGCAAGATGCCCAATAGATAGGTACGTCCTGAGACCCCTTTCTCAGGGCCGGGCGGGGGCGGCGTCGTGCCGTCCCCGTACTGCCATGGCGGTCAGCGACAGCGCCGCCCCGATGATCACGAACAGCGCGGGAAAGCCGCCTAGCACCGACATCATCCGGATGCCGTCGATGCCTGACGAAGTGACCAGGGTGGTGGCTACCAGACCGACCGCAAGGCCCCATATGATCTTGACGGACAGCGGCGCTTCGGGCGTTTCGGGCGAAATCCCGTGCGTGGACAGCGCGCTCATCGCAGAGATATTGCTGTCGGCGGCGGTGACATAGGAGAGAAAAATTGCCGCGATCAGCAGAAACAGGACTGGCAAGCCGCCGCCCAGATCGCTGAACAGCCGATAGAGCAGAGGATCGGGGCCAACGCTGGTCAATAGCGCGTAGAACTCGCCGCCCGACTGTTGATCCAGGGTGATCGTTGTGCCCGCAATGATGATCATCCATACCGCACCGAAAAGGGCAGGCAGCAGCAGATTAAACAGAATGAAGCCGCGCACCGTATAGCCGACCGCCAGACGGCCGAGAAATAGAGCGGTAACCGGCGCCCATGCGAACCAGTTTGCCCAGTTGAAAATCGTCCATTGTAGGTGCCAGTCAAGATCGACATCGCTGCCGGTGCTGCGCGACAGGAAGGTTGAGCCATAGTCGGCGGCTCCCGATATGGCGAGCGTCGGCAATCTCTCTGTCGCCCCCGCGACAACGACAAAAAGGAGGATCGCGGCGAACAACCAGATGTTCAGCAGCGAGAGGCGCGCGATGCCGCGGCGCAGTCCCAGCGCCGCAGACACGACGAAGGTTGTGACAATCAATCCCGCAATCGCCCCGCGTAGCAGGACGCCGCCACTGAAATCGCCTATCCCTTCGATTCCCCCCGCCAGCGCCAAAACGCCCGCGCCCAGCGATGCCGCCATTCCCGCGACCAGCGCAAACAGACAGACAATATCCACCAGCGTGCCGACCCGCCTGTGCGCGCGCTGACCAAGGAGCGGGACGAACAGCGATGACAGGCTGAACGGTTCGCGGTGGTTGTAATAGATAAGTGCGAAGGCCAGCCCCGCAACGGTGTAGATCGCGTAGGGTGTCAGCGTCCAATGCAGGAACATCGTCGACATGGCAAAGGCCGCGGCAGCGTCACTGCCGGGCTGAAGGCCGAGCATCGCGGGCGGAGCGTTGAGATGAAACAAGGGTTCGGCGGCGCCCCAGAACAAGATTCCGGTGGCGATGGTCGTGCAAAGGGTGACGGCAAACCAGCGCCAGCGGGTCAGGATAGGCTTTGCGTTGGGCCCTCCGATGATCCGGCCGCCGAACGGAGCGAGCGCAATGCCGACGAGCAGTGCCAGAAAGGCCACCCCCGCCCATGCGAACAGCGGAGAGAAATAGCGCAGGATCCAATCGTTGATGGCGGTTTCGGCGGCCAGCACGGCGGCACCGTGCCATAGGCTGAGCACGACAGCGGCGAGCAGAACCGCGAGCGGCAAAAAGAACACCGGGCGATTGAGCGAAAGTTTCGGCGATGCTGGCAATTCAAGGGCCGATCGAACATGGTACGGTCGGCCAGCATGAAGCCTGCCCGTGCCCGGGTCAATCCGGGCCGGGAACGCCCGTTCGGACCAGGCGTTGGACCCGCGGACAATTTGATTGCAGGAGCGACTTTTATGACCAGGATGATTTTGACGGCGGCAACCGCGTTGGCGCTGCTCGGTTCGGGGAGCGCGTTGGCGCTGCAAACGTCCACTGAAGCGCCGGTGGACGCGACTGCGAAAAAGCTGCCCGACGGCACCACGCCGGGAGAACGGTCCAATACCGCGCGTCTGAACGCGGAACAGGCCGCACGTGCAAAGGCTGAAACCACCACCTATCAGCAGGAAGTATCGGCAGTGGCGCAGCAGGTCGCGCACGACCAGGCCGAGTTTGCCGAGGAAACCGCGGCCTATGAAGCAGAGAAAGCGCGCGTCGCTGCCATGTCGGCGGAGGAGCGGATGAAGTGGGAGGCCGACGCCGCTGCGTGCAAGGCGGGCGACACGACTCGCTGCGCCGCGCCAGCACCCAAGCCGCGCTAAACGGTCAATAATCGGCCGGTAGCGCCGACGGTTCGACAGCGAACGACGCATCGTCCGCCGCGTTGGCGGACGCGAGCTGCGAGTCCGGAATTTGGCTGCTTTCCTCGCTTGGGGGCGGGTTGGGGAAGCGCCCGCCATAGCGATAGCCGTCATCGTCAGAGTCGCCGAGCAGCCGCGGATCAAGATCGACCGCGCCCAGATCCCGAAATTCATTGCTCATCCGGTTTTCGCGCTCGGCGCGCAAGCGTGCGGCGACGCCGTAGCTGTCCGGGCAGACGAGGCACGGTGCCGCGCCGCTTATGACGGGCGCGCCGGCGTCGGGGTTGGCGCTGAGGTGCGAATAGGATGTGCCTTCGGCCGCGCTGCTGCCCAATCGCTCTCCCGCCGCCATCTCGCCGAGCAGCACGCCCCCGACAACGCCCGCGAGTGTCAGGGCGGACCAGCGAAACAGTCGTGCTCCGTTATGCCGACTCGGCGGGAAAGATAATTTCTTTGGCATCGCGCGATTTGGCCATGCGCGGGTGTCCGATGCAAGCACGGCGCCATGAAATTACCTGCCGGTCGCCCGTTCGTCGATAGATGAACGGCTTTCGTCCGGTCATCGAGGCGCAGTTTGCGCCGATCGATCCAAACGCGATTCTGATGACGTCTAGGGGGTATCACCAACTTGCGGGATGCGGAGGTTCTGGTCTCCCCGGTCCAAAGCCTGCGTGTCCCGCATCATCCCAGAAGAGGACTCCCCCATGGCGAAATTATCATTGATCCTGCTGAGCGCGCCAATCGCGTGTATCGGCCTGAGCGTCCCGGCCGCGGCCGAGGACAATAGCGACCGACGCACCGTCGTTGTCCGCTACAACGATCTGAACCTGGCTAGCGTCGAGGGACGCGAACGGCTCAATTTCCGCGTGAAGGACGCAGTGCGCACCGTATGTAACAGCCGCCCCAATCACCGTGTGTCGCTGAACGAGCGTGCCAAGTCGGACCATTGCGAAAAGGTGACGATGGCCGACGCCGACATCAAGCTGGCAGGCCTGCTCAATGGTGACGGTACCCGTCTGGCGGATCGCAACCCGACGATCCGGGTTTCGGCGCCCTGACCGCGCTGCCACCGAAAAAAAGGCGGTCATGCCCGGGCATGGCCGCCTTTTTCGATTCAAGCGTTCATGATCGCCTTCACGTCGTGAAGATAAGTGCGGCCGATGCGATGGACCCCGCCGTCACCCAGATCGACGCTCCATGCGCCGTCGCCGTGATGCTTCAGCCCGACGATGCCGTCGCGACGCACCATTTTCGACCGGTGGATCCGCAGGAACTGATCGGGGTTCATCCGCGCCTCCAGCGACTTGATTGTCTGGTGGATCAGCCAGCTGCGTGCGCCGACGTGGAGACGCATATAATCGCGCTCGGCCTCGATCAAATCGACCTGAGCTGCATCGACGCGTAGCATTTCGCCGCGGTTCTGGACCCAGAATTCATTGATCCATTTGCTCTTCTGGCTTGGCGCGCGCTCGGTCGCCCGCCATTCGCGCACCCGGTTCAGCGCACGGGCGAGACGATCGGGCGAAACCGGTTTGAGCAGATAGTCAACCGCGGCGACGTCGAACGCCGCGACCGCATATTGATCGAAGGCGGTGACAAAAATTACCGCGGGCGGATTGTCGAGCCGATCGATCGCGGCGGCGACCTCCAGCCCGTTGAGGTCGGGCATCGCGATGTCGCAGAGCACAAGATCGGGCGCGAGCGCATCGACCATTCGGAGTGCCGAGGCGCCGTCACTGGCGGTGCCGACCAGCGACACGCCGTCCTGCTGACCGGTCAATATCTGCAACCGCTCGATCGCCAGTGGTTCGTCATCGACAATCAGGGTGCGCAACGTCTGGATCATGGTTTAGCGAGCCTCCCGTGACAGCGGCAGCCACAGCGACACCGCAAAACCGCCATCGTCCGACGGTCCCCATTCGCATCCCGCGGTCGGGCCATAACGGGTGAGGAGCCGTTCACGAACATTGCCAAGGCCGAGGCCGGTACCCGAGGGTGGCGTTGGCGCCTTGGGATCGATGTCGTTGTCAATGCGCAGCACCAGCAGCCCATATTCGGCGCTGGCGTGCAGGCGGATCGCGATTTTGCCCTTGGTCGGCGCAACGCCATATTTGATCGCATTTTCGATGATCGGCTGCAGGATCAGCACCGGGACGCAGGCATTTTTCAACTCGTCGGGCATCGTCACTTCGACCTGCAAGCGGTCGGGAAAGCGCGTCTGTTCGATGTCCAGGTAGAGGCGTTGCAGCGCGATCTCTTCGTCCAGGCTGACCAGCTGTTCGGGATCGATCGCGAGGCTGGAGCGAAGGAAGGACGACAGATTCATGATCATCGTCTCGGCTTCGTTTTTCGACCCGCGCATGACGAGGGTGGAGAGCGAATTGAGCGTGTTGAACAGGAAATGCGGATTGACCTGATAATGCAGCGCGCGCAGCTGCGCATTCTTCGCCTCAAGCCGGAAATGGTTGGCACGCCGTTCTACCGCACGCATTTCATTGGCATAGCCGAACGCGACATAGAGCGCCGCCCACACCGCAAAGAAAAAATACCAGCGGATCGAACTGTCGAGGATCAGCACGGTTTCCCAAGCGCCAGGGAATTTTGCCTGCATTTCTTCGATGATCTTGGCGGCTTCGGGGACCGGGAACCAGTAATAGAACACCAGCAGGTTAACCGAGGCATAGACGATAACCAGCGGCACGGCAGCACCAAGCGCCGCGGCCAGGCGGGCGCCAAAGCTTTGCGGTTGGGCGCGCTGGAGCAGTTGATAGAGGACGAAGGTGCACAATATGCCTGCGATGACCACGAGGCCGCGGCGCGCTGCCGACGGCCATTGGTCGGGTACGCCGGTGAGCAGGCCGAGCCCGGTGGTGATCAGGAAATAGAGCAGCCACATTGCGATGATCGATCCGATCGCAACGCGCGGGTTGACGCGGGCGTCGGAGGCGCGCCAGTCGGGCGCCGCCGCCAGCATTTTCGCACGCTGGTCGCGCAGCGCGTCTTTGCGAAGGGTCATGTTCATTGCGCCTGCTTTAGCGTCAAAACCGGCGCCAAGGATAGCAGACACCGTGCCGCCAGTCGAAGGCCGGAGCGCTTTGGTCGAAAGCCGCGCCGTCAACGCGCGCCCGGTTGCGGCAGCGCGCGGCGCCAGTTGCCGCGCCGATACACGGCCCAGGCCATCGCCAGCGAGGCGAGCGAGGACAATGGAAAGCTCCACCAGATCGCGTCGGCGCCGAGTAATGGATAGGCGAAATAATAGATGCCGAAGCGGATCGGGAACATCGACAGCGCCAGGATGATCAGCGGCGGCACGACCGAGCCATTGGCGCGCAGGGTGCCGATAATGACGATGGTGGTGCCAAACGGCAAGAAGGTCCAAGTCGCAATATACTGGATATGACGTGACACCTCGATCGCCTCGCTGCCGCTGCCGAGGAACAGCGCGAGCGCGGCGCGGTCGAACAGCAGCAGGAGCGCGATCAGGACGCCGGTCATCGCGAGGTTGATGGTGATGCCGCTGTTAGTGATCGTCGAAACGCGATCCCAGCGCTTGGCACCGATATTCTGCGCCGCCATCGCGCTGACCGCGGCGCCGACCGCGCGCGCGGGCATCTGGATATAGTTCCACAATTGCAGCGTCGCGCCATAGGCGGCGGCGGTCACGAGGCCCTCGCGATTGACGAGCCCGACCATGACGAGCCCTGCGCCTGAGATCACGAGCATCTGCGCCCCCATCGGCAGGCCGCGCGCGATGATGAAGCGCAGCTCGCGCCAGCTGGGCGCCAGATAGGCGAGTTCGCGGCCGCGCAGGCGGAGCGGATGATCCTTGGCATAGAACCAGATGATCATACCGATCAGGCTGATCGTCCCGGCAATCGCGGTCGCCAGCGCGCTGCCCGCGATGCCGAGGCGCGGGACGGGGCCGAGTCCGAGGATCAGCACCGGGTTGAGGATGATGTCGATGACGACGGTCAGCACCATGAAGCGCAGCGGCGTCACCGCATCGCCTGCGCCGCGCGACGCCATCATTAGCGTCACCGAAATCATGCTGGCGGGGATCGCGACAAAGGTGACGCGGAGGTAATCATGCGCCAGCGCAAAGGCTTCGGGCGGGGTTTCGAGCAGGCGCAATATCGCGTCGGAGGTGAACCAGCCGACGATCGCGATGACCACCGCAAACAGCGCCGCGAGCCCGATCGCGCCCCCCGCGGCGCGGCGCGCGGCATCGATGTCGCCGCGCCCGATCGCTTGCCCGATCAGCACTGTTGCAGCCATTCCGAACCCGAAAAAGGTCGCGAACATCAGGAACATGATGATGTTGGCGTTGGCGGTCGCGGCGAGCGCGCTGTTGCCCAGAAACTGCCCGACCCAGATCGAATTGACCGAACCGGAGAGGGTTTGAAGGACGTTCGACGCGAGCGTTGGGAGGGCGAAGATGATCAGCGTTTTGGCGATCGGTCCGCTGGTCAGGTCCATGCCGCCGCGCGCGGTCTGGCGCGGGGGGAGGGGCGCCGACGCCGGATCGCTGGCGACGGCGACGGGGGTGGGGGTGACAGGTTCGCCGGTCACTTCTTCATTCCTCCGCGGAACGGGGAGGTGCCCCGGAGGGGCGGAGGGGCAGCAAGGTTTCGGTCTCAAATAGCGGCATACTGGCGAGACGCTGCGACCCCTCCGTAACGCCTTCGGCGCGCCACCTCCCCGTTCCGGGGAGGATCGAAGGGGTCAGCCGTTCGGGCTGCCACCTCCCCGCAAGGGAGGAGGAATGGGCGTGTTCGCTCACCCCAGCCTTGCCAGTGCGGCGGTCAAGCGGTCGGCTTCGTCCGCCTTCGCAGCATGATCGGCGCGCGCCTTTTCGACGGCTTCGGGCTTGGCGCGCTCGACGAACGACGGGTTGTTCAGGCGGCCCGCCAGGCCGTCGCGTTCCTTTGCCGCGGCCGCGAGCGCCTTTGTGAGGCGGTCGCGTTCGGCGGCAATGTCGATGACGCCTTCGAGCGGGACGGTGATCGTCTCACCCTCAACGACGAGCTGCGCCGAAGCGCCCGGGGGTGCGCGGTCGAAACTGACGGTTTCAAGGCGAGCGAGGCGGTCCAGCTGCGCGGCAAGCTTGTCGGTGCGACCCTTGAGCGACGCCGGGAAATGCGCCGTCAGGCGGGCGCCAGGGGGCAGGCCGAGTTCGGCCTTCGCACCCCGCAGTTCGCTGACCAACTTGATCAGCCAGTCGATATCGGCGCTGGCTTCCGCGTCGCGCTCGGCGTTCGGCTCCGGCCATTTGGCGGTGATTAGCGGGTAGTCCGCGCGGTCGCCGAGGCCGGTCCACAGCTCTTCGGTGATGAAGGGCATGAAGGGGTGGAGCATGACGAGGATCTGGTCGAGCACCCAGCCAGCGACGGCCTTGGTCTCGTCGTCGATCGCACCTTTGATCAGCTCGAGATACCAGTCGCAGAAGCGGTCCCACGCAAAGCTGTAGATCGCGTTAGCGGCCTCGTCGAAACGATAGGCGGCGAAGGCGGTTTCCATCGCGGTGACGGTCGCCGCCACCTCGCCGATGATCCAGCGGTTGACGGGCAGGGTGGCCGCGGGGGCTGCGAGGGTGGTCGAGGCCGAAATGCCATTGGCCTCGCAGAATCGCGCCGCGTTCCACAGCTTGGTCGCGAAGTTGCGGTATCCGGCGAGGCGCGCGTCATCCATCTTGATGTCGCGACCCTGGCTTTCCATCGCCGCCATGAAGAAGCGCAGCGCGTCGGCGCCATATTGGTCGATCAGCCCGAGCGGGTCGACGACATTGCCCTTCGACTTTGACATCTTCGCGCCGTCGGGTGCGCGGACGAGGCCGTGGAGGTAGAGCGTTTTCCATGGGACATCACCCATGAACTCCATCCCCTGCATCGCCATGCGCGCATCCCAGAAGAACAGGATGTCGAAACCCGAGATAAGGACGTCGTTGGGGTAGTGACGTTTGACGAGGTCAGTGTCTTCGGGCCAGCCGAGGGTCGCGAACGGCCAAAGGGCGGAGGAGAACCAGGTGTCCAGAACGTCCTCGTCGCGGGTCAAGGCAGCGCCGGCGCCCGCTTCGGCCTGCGCTTCCTCCTCGGTTTCGGCGACGAAGATGCGGCCGTCATCGGCGTACCAAGCCGGAATCCGGTGTCCCCACCACAGCTGGCGCGAGACGCACCACGGCTGGATATTCTCCATCCAGTTGAAGAACGTCTTTTCCCACGTCTTGGGGACGATATTAATGCGCCCGTCGCGCACTGCCGCCATCGGTGGCTGCGCGAGGGTTTCGGCGTCGACATACCATTGGTCGGTCAGCCATGGTTCGATCACCACGCCGCCGCGGTCGCCGAACGGGGTCTGGATCGTGCGCGGCTCGGCGTCGTGTTCGACGACGTCCCCCTCTTTTGAAGTCACGATATGGGGGATGAGGAAGCCCGCTTCCTTCATCCGCTGCACGACCAGTTCGCGCGCGCCGTCGATGCCGTCGCGCTTGAAGCGGTGGAGGCCGAGATATTCGGCTGGGATCAGCCCGTCGCTCGTCTGGATGACGTTCGCGTCGCCATCGAGCATGTTGAGCATCTCGCCGGGCTTGAAGCCTGCACGCTTGCCGACGTCGAAGTCGTTGAAATCATGCCCCGGGGTGATCTTCACCGCTCCGCTGCCCAGCTCGGGATCGGCGTGCTCGTCGGCAACGATCGGAACGCGGCGACCGGTGATCGGCAGCGTCACAAACTTGCCGATCACGCTCTGGTAACGCGCATCGTCGGGATGAACCGCGACCGCCATGTCGGCGAGCATCGTTTCGGGGCGCGTCGTCGCGACTTCGATATAGTCGCGGCCGTCATCGAGCGTCACACCGTCGGCGAGCGGATATTTGAAGTGCCAGAAGCCGCCCTGTACCTCGTGCGTCTCGACCTCGAGGTCCGAGATCGCCGTCTTGAGCTTGGGATCCCAGTTCACGAGGCGCTTGTCGCGGTAGATCAGTCCCTTTTTGTGGAGGTCGACGAACACCTTGACCACCGCGGCGGTGAAATGGGGATCCATCGTGAACTGTTCGCGTGACCAGTCCATCGAGCAGCCGAGGCGGCGGAGCTGGCCGGTGATCTGCCCGCCGCTTTCCGCCTTCCACTGCCACACCTTGTCGATGAAATCTTCGCGGCTGTAATTGGTGCGCTTGTCCTGCTGCGCCTCCAGCTGTCGCTCGACGACCATCTGCGTCGCGATGCCGGCATGATCCATGCCGACGACCCACAAGGCATCCTTACCGCGCAAGCGCTCGTAGCGGACGAGCACGTCCTGCAACGTGTTGTCGAGCGCATGGCCGATGTGCAGCGCGCCGGTGACGTTCGGCGGCGGGTTGACGATCGTGAAGGGGGTGGCGTCGGGGCGGTGCGGGCGAAACAGCCCGCGGCTTTCCCACTCAGTGGCCCATTTCGCCTCAATCGCGGCGGGATCGAATGTTTTTTCCATCGGCATAATGCGCCGCGCTTTGCCAGCCATGGTGCGGCGCGGCAAGGGGGAACCCACGAGTTTCCGTTCGCATCGAGCGAAGTCGAGATGCGCATCGTAGGCGCGCGCCTTCGGGGTGTCTCGACTTCGCTCGACACGAACGGAATTGAGAGGTTCTTACTTCTTCAAATGCCTACCCATCCACCCAAACACCGTCTGATACCATTGCACGCTGTTCTGGCCCTTCAGGATCCAGTGGTTTTCGTCGGGGAAGACCAGCAACTCGCCCTCTACGCCCCGCCGTTGTAAAGCATGAAACGCCGCGAGGCTCTGGCTGTACGGGATGCGGAAGTCCTTTTCGCCGTGGATCAACAGCATCGGCGTCTTCCATTTGGTGACATGATTGACCGGGTTCCACTTCTCGGCGTCGCGGCGCTCCCACCAAGGACCGCCATGATCATATTCGTCGAACCAAGTTTCCTCGGTCTCGAACGCCATCGCGCGCAGGTCGAACACCCCGGCATGGTTGACCAGGCATTTGAAGCCGTCGGGCCAATTGCCGGCGATCCAGTTCATCATGTAACCGCCATAGGAGCCGCCGAGCGCGCAGGCGTTGGCGGTATCGACATAGGCGTCCTGCACCCCAGCGGCGGCGAGGCCGAGCTTGAGGTCTTCGAGCGGCTTGCCGCCCCAATCCTGATTGATGCTGTCGGTGAACGCCTGCCCGTAACCCGTCGAGCCGTGAAAATCGACGCTGACCGCGGCGTAGCCCGGCGCCGAGAACAGGCGGGGGTTCCAGCGCGTCGACCAGCTGTTGCCAAAGCTGCCCTGCGGCCCGCCGTGGACGAGGAAGGCGACCGGGATTTTGCCGTTCGTATCTGCGGGCTTGACGATCTGGCCCCACACGGTGTCGCCGTTGGCGCCCCTGAAGCTGAAGCGTTTGGCATCGACGGGGTCGATCTCGGCCATCTGCGCACGATTGACATCGGTCAGGCGGGTGACCTTGCCCTTGGCATCGCGGACGAACAGGTCGGTCGGCACCGCGATGCTGTTGCGCGAAAAGAGCAGAGCGCCGCCGGGCAGCGGAGTGACGTCGCCGATATTGCCCTCATAGGCCTCGGTCGTGGCCTTGAGCTTGCTTACTTTGCCGGTCTTCACATCGACGCGGAAAACAGGGTGGTCGAGCACGTCCTGCGCGGTGACATAGAGCGATTTGCCGTCGGCGGCCCAAGCGATCGAGCCGACCGAACGATCCCATGCGTCGGTCAGCTTCCGCGTTTCGCCGGTCGACAAGTCGCGCAGCATCAGCACTTGCCGGTCGGCCTCATAGCCCGGGCGCGCCATGGCGGCATAGGCCAGCCACTTGCCGTCGGGCGAGGGGGTGGGCAGGGTGTCGGTGGCCTTGTTGTCCGCGGTCAGGTTCTGCGGCATCATGCGGCTGTCGACCAGCCAGCTGTAGATATCGAGGTTGGTCGAGGTCGGCTCGTCCTTGTCGGCTTTGCGCAGCGTGAAAAAGACGGTGCGGCTGTCGGCGCCCCATGCGAGTTCTTCGCCACCGCCAAAGGGTTTCGAGGGGCTGTCGCCGATCAGCCCGCCGTCAACGGCGCGCGCGACGCTGGCCTTGCCGCCGTCGAGGTTGAAGACGAAGGGGCGGCTGTAAGTCCCCGGGGTTTCCCAGCTGTCCCAGTGGCGCACGAAACCCGCGCCATGCTTGTACAGGCGGCCGGTGCCGGGGCCGGGCAGCGCACCCTTATTCTTCGCATCGCAGCCGAAGTCGGTGCATTCGCGCGGTACGTCGCCCCAAGCGAGCAGGCGCTTGCCATCGGGCGAAATCTTGAAACCCGAGACATCGGCCGCAGTGTCGGTGACCTGCGCCGCGGCGCCGCCGACCTTTGGATCGACCCGCCACACCTGGCTTTTACCCGAGGCGTTAGAGAGGAAATAGAGGCTGCCGTCGGGGTGAAACGCGGGAGCGCTCTCATTCTTCTCGGCAGTATCGGCAACGCGCACCGGCACAGCGTCCTTCGCATTGCGATCGACCAGCCACAGGCCGGTTGCGCGCTTGTACGTCGCGGCGTCGGTCTCGGTCATCTGGAACACCACCCAGCGGCCATCGGGCGACGCGGTCGGCGCGGCGACGCGCTTGAGCGTAGCCAGATCGACTTCGGTCATTGGCCGGGCAAAAGCGGGGGTGGACAGGGCGGCGGCGAGCGCGAGCGCGCTGGTCAGGATATGGTTTCGCATGATAGCGGTTTAGCGGGGTAGCGAGGGGGTTCAAGCCTGTTCGTCATTTGCCATTGCGGGCGCTGCCGCCCGGGAGCAGCTGCCGACAAATCGAGGCCGGGGTCAGGTAATTTGCGTCGGACGGTGTCTTTTGCCGGTCCCGCTAACCTTCTTTTAACCAGCCAACTCCACCAATAGCCCATGGCCATTTTCGGACAATTTCTTCCCATGACGTCCAGCGACGACCAGCGTCAGGACGTGCGCCGAAAACTCAGCCTGCTCGCTCGCGGGGTAAAACCCGATGGTACCGGCGTAGAGGTGCAGATTCACAATATCTCTGGCACCGGGTTGCTGTTTGAAAGCGATATCAAGCTGGCGGCCTGCGACCGGATCGAGATCGAATTGCCACACGCCGGCGACATTACTGCGGTGGTTATCTGGGCCAGCGGGCGCCTGTTCGGGTGCCAGTTCGAAGGGCCGGTGTCGCCCGCGACACTGAGCGCAGTGGAACTGAAAAGCGCGATTGCACCGGCGTCTGACCTGTCGGACGAAGCGCCGCCGGAGGACATCCAAGACCTTATCAGGCGCAGTCGCGAACAGATCGCACGCGCCGCGGGCCTAAGCGTCGACAGAATCCGGATCATCGTCGAGTATTAGGCTGGCTAGCGGACGATCGTGCCGCCCTTCATGACATGATCGATCTTCTCAAGCGCGGCAATGTCGGCAAGCGGATCGGCCTTGACCGCGATCATGTCGGCATAGCGGCCCGGCACGATGGCGCCAACATCTTCGCGGCCCATCTCGACTGCGGCGCGGCCCGTGGCGGACTGGATCGTTTGCATCGGGGTCATCCCATATTTGACCATATAGCGGAATTGCCGCGCGTTGAGCCCATGCGGATAGACCCCGGCGTCGGTCGCAAAGCCGATATTAACCCCCAGTGCGACGGCGCGGCGGAAGGCGGCGCGCTGCGCGACGGTGGTTTCACGGTTTTTGCGCAGATATTCGGCAGGCCAGCCCTCCTTGGCGCCTACATCCTCAATATAATCGCCGTTATAGATGTCCATCGCCAGCCAGGTGCCGCGCTTTTTCGCGAGCCGAAGCGTCGCTTCGTCGGCCAGGCTGGCGTGCTCGATGCTGTCGACCCCGGCGTTGATCGCGTTCTGGATACCGATCGCACCATGGGCGTGCGCGGTGACTTTCTTGCCGCGGGCGTGCGCGACCCGGACGATCGCGCGGAGCTGATCGACGGTCAGTTCGGGCGCGCCGGGCTCGGTGCCCATCGCGAGTACCGCGCCGGTGGCGATCGTCTTGATGAAATCAGCGCCATGGTCGAGCAAATATGTCGTCTTCGCCGCAGCTTCTTCGGGTGTCGCGGCGACACCGAGGCGCAGGTCGGGCGGTAGTTCCTCGTTGGGCACCACACCGTTCAATTCGCCGCCACCCTTGGGAATGGTGAGGTACGCGCCCGCCACCCACATCCGTGGTCCCGGCACATCGCCGCGCTCGATCGCGTTGCGCAGCGTCACGTCGGTGAGCCCGCGATAGGTGCCGACGTCGCGCACGCTGGTGAAACCGGCGTCGAGCGTCACGCGCGCGTTGCGCGCGCCGACAAGGACAGTTTCGGCCGGCGACGCCTTGATCGGTGCCGCGAGGTCAGCGCTCTGGCCGAGATCGGCGAGATGGGTGTGGAGGTCGATCAGGCCCGGCAGGACGGTGAAGGCCGACCAGTCGAGCCGCGTTGCGCCCTTGGGTGTTGCGCCGCAAGGAGTAACCGCCTTGATCCGTTCTGCCTCGATGGTGATGCACTGGCCGGTCCGCACCGTGTCACTGACGCCGTCGATCAGCCGTCCGGCCTCGACATAGAGCGTCTGCGCCGCCGCAGGCATCGCGGCGAGAGTCGCCGCGAGCGCCGCGATCAGATAGCGGTGTCGAACGCGTTGCACTGGCGCGGGTCCCCCGATTGCAGGCCGCGGCGCAGCCAGCTCATGCGTTGCTCGCTGGTGCCGTGGGTAAAGCTTTCGGGAACCGGACGCTGGCCCGCCGAGCGCATCAGCGTATCATCGCCGATCGCGTTGGCGGCGCGCATCGCTTCTTCCATATCGCCCGCCTCCATCACTGTCTGACCCGCAGCGGTTTTGGCGCGCGCGGCCCAGACGCCGGCGTAGCAGTCGGCCTGCAATTCCATGCGGACCTGCAGCGCATTACCTTCAGCCTGCGAGGCGCGTTGCTGCGCCTGGCGGACCTGGTTCGAAATGCCGCTGATCGTCTGGATGTGATGGCCGACTTCATGCGCAATCACATAGGCCTGCGCCGCATCGCCCGCGGCGCCGAATTTCTGCTCAAGCTCGCGGAAAAAGCTGGTGTCGAGATAGACGCCCTGATCGGCGGGGCAATAAAATGGGCCCATGGCAGCTTGCGCTGCGCCGCACGCCGAACTGTTGCGTTCGGTGAAGAAGTTGAGCGTCGGCTTTTGGTACCCGCTGACCAGCCCCTCCCACACCGTGTGCGTCGATCCGAACACGTTACAGGCGAAGCGTTCCGAAGCGGTGTCGCAGGCGACGTTTGCGCCGCCGCGGCTATCCGCCATCGGATCGGCGCTACTGCCCCCGCTGCTCAGCATATTGGCGCCTGGACCGAGAAGGAAAAACGCCGCCGCACCGATCAGCAGGATCGTACCGCAGCCCATCTTGCGCCCGAGCAGCATCGGCAGAAAGCCGATGAGCAGGCCACCGAGGCCGCCGCCACCGCCGCCAAAGCCGCCGCCACCGCCGCGGCCGAGGTCGCGAATATCGTCGCCGGGATCATAATCGTCGAGGCGCATGGGGGTTCTCCGCCGCTAAAGTGTCCGTTTCATTTCGATAGTTACAGCAGCGACGGCCAATTGAAAGAGGCTTCGCGTTGGACGACGCCCTTGCAATGGTTTATGCTGCGACGCACCAATCGCGCTTTCGCGAACCAAAGGCTACCATCCTTATGCCACGCCGTGCCGCTCCCGCAGCGCTTCCGCTTCCCGACCTCGTCGTGCTCGTCCTGCAGGGCGGCGGCGCCCTCGGCGCGTTTCAGGCGGGCGTTTATGAAGCGATGATCGATCTGGGCATCGAACTCGACTGGGTTGCCGGGATTTCGATCGGCGCGGTCAACGCCGCTATCATCGCGGGCAATCCGCGCGACGCCGCCGTGGGCAAGCTGCGCGAATTCTGGAACGGGGTGTCGTCGGCGATGCCGTCGCTGCCGGTCGCCGACAACGACTGGGCGCGCGAATGGGCGCATATGGTGGCGGCGGGGCAGGTGATGGCGTTCGGCGTTCCCGGGTTCTTTACCCCGCGCTTCCCGCCGCCGAGCTTTGCCGAACGGCAGACGCCCGAGGCGGTCAGCTTTTACGACACTAAGCCGCTGGTCGAGACGCTAAACCGGCTGGTCGACTGGGACCGGGTGAACAACGGCAATGTGCGGCTGTCGGTTGGCGCGGTGGCAGTCGAGACCGGGAATTTCCGCTATTTCGACACGAAATCGGAAACGCTCGACGCGCGGCACATATTGGCATCGGGGGCGTTGCCGCCGGGGCTGCCGCCGGTCGAGATCGACGGGACATGGTATTGGGATGGCGGGCTGGTGTCGAATACCCCGCTTGAGCATGTCGTCGATGCCGCGAAAGAAGATATGCTGGTATTCCAGGTCGATCTGTTCCCCGCACGCGGCGAGCGGCCGCACGACATGGAGGAAGCCTGGTCGCGCGAGAAGGACATTCGCTATTCGAGCCGGACACGGCGGATTTCGGACGGGCTGGTGCGGCGGCGCAAGGAGCATCAGCTGATCGACCGGATGTTGGCAAAGTTGCCGCCCAGCGCGGCCGACTTGCCGGAGGTCAAGGCGGTCAAGAAGATGGTTGATTGCAAGGCGCTCAATGTCGTGCAGCTGATCCATCAGCCGCCGAAATGGCAGACGGGCGCACGCGATTTCGAGTTTTCGCGCTCGACGATGGAGGTCAATTGGGCGCTGGGTCACGAAGCGGTCGAGGCGGCGATGAAGGACGGGCATTTGCTCGCGGAAAGTATCGCCGAGGGCCGTTCGGGCAGTTTTGCGTTGCAAGCCAATATGTTGAAGCCGAAAATCGAACCCGATATCACCTGACACTTTCCCACCAAAAGGAACTTTGAACATGCGTCTGCAAGGAAAAACCGCGCTCGTCACCGGATCGACGTCGGGCATCGGGCTGGGCATCGCCAAGGCGCTGGCGAGCGAGGGCGCGAATGTCATCATCAACGGCTTCGGCGATGCCGCGGCGATCGAGGCCGAGCGCGTCGCGCTCGAAGGACTCAGCGGCGGCAAGGCGCTATACGACGGCGCCGACCTGACCAACGTCGATGCGATCGCCGCGATGTTCGCGCGCGCCGATGCCGATATGGGCGGGGTCGACATCCTGGTGAACAATGCCGGGACGCAGTTCGTGTCGCCGATCGAGGATTTCCCGGTCGAGAAATGGGATCTGATCCTGGCGTTGAACCTGACGTCGGCGTTCCACACCATCCGCCACGCGGTACCTGGAATGCGCAAAAAGGGGTGGGGGCGGATCATCGGCACCGCGTCGGCGCACTCGCTGGTCGCCTCGCCGTTCAAATCGGCCTATGTCGCGGCTAAGCACGGGCTGGTCGGGCTGACCAAGACCGTCGCACTGGAAGTGGCCGACGCGGGGATCACCGCCAATTGCATCAGCCCCGGTTACGTGTGGACGCCGCTGGTCGAGGGGCAGATTCCCGACACGATGAAGGCGCGCGGGATGACGCGCGAGCAGGTGATCAACGACGTGCTGCTGGCGGGGCAGCCGACCAAGCAGTTCGTGACGGTCGAACAGGTCGCGGCGCTGGCGTCGTTCCTGACCCGCGACGAGGCGGCGAACATCACCGGCGCCAACCTGAGCGTCGATGGCGGGTGGACTGCGGCCTAATGCGCCGCGAGCCTTGAGCATTCTCCTTTGCCCTCCTAAGGTTAACGCAACCGGATCAGGGGAGAGACGGAGAATGATGGGTCGCGCCAAGGTAATTTTCGCCCTTTTGCTGGGGCTGACCGCTGGCGCGTGCCAGTCAGTACCGGTGGTGCCGGCACTGCCGCCGTCGGCGGCCGACGAGCCGCCCGCGACGGGCAGCTGGCGCGCGACGGCGACCGAGCAGGACAAGGGACGGCTTCGCGGCTGGTACGCCAGCTGGGAAGCGGCGCTGGCCGACGCGCGCGCCAAGGGTCATGGCGCCGCCATCGACCGCGAAGGCGTGCTGCTGCAACCGATGGCGGCGCTGCCCAACGCCTATATGCCCGCGGGCGATTACCGTTGCCGCACGATCAAGATCGGCGCGAAGGGGCGCAGCGGGCTGAGCTATATCGCCTATGACTGGTTCCGCTGCCGCGTGGCGACCGAACAGGGATTGTCGAGCCTGACCAAGCTGACCGGGTCGCAGCGACCCGTCGGATTGATCTTTCCGGACAATCTGAAACGCCAGATTTTCCTTGGCACGCTGGAACTGGGCGACGAGAAGATGGCGGTCAATTATGGCAGCGACCGGATGCGCGACATGGCGGGGCTGGTCGAACGGATCGGCGACAATCGCTGGCGGCTGGTGCTGCCAGCGCCGGCGTATGAATCCTTGGTCGACGTGATAGAACTGGTCCCGGCGGGCTGACGTTCGATTGAAAAAATGCTTACGTCCCGCTCGACACGAACGGATTAGGTTCGGCTCATGAGTGCTTGGTACAGGGGAATGACAATGCGGAATTTGTGGACAGGCGCCGCGGCGCTGGCGCTGATCGTTTCGGGGGCAGCCCCCGCGGCGGCACAGCAGCTGGGCGGCGAGGTGCAGAAGCAGATGCCCTCGCTGATGAAAATCTACGACGATCTGCACGCCAACCCCGAACTCAGCTTCATGGAAGTCCGCTCGGCGGGCATCCTGGCGGCGGAGGCCCGCAAGCTGGGGTTTGAGGTGACCGAAAAGGTCGGCGGCACCGGCATCGTCGCGGTGATGAAGAACGGCCCCGGGCCAGTCGTGCTGGTGCGCGCCGATATGGACGGGCTGCCGGTGACCGAACAGACCGGGCTGCCCGGCGCGTCGAAGGTGCGCGTGACCACCGCAGAGGGGGTCGAGACCGGCGTCATGCACGCGTGCGGCCACGACACGCATATGACCGCCTGGGTCGGCGTCGCGCGGTTGATGGCGGCGAACAAGGCGAACTGGTCGGGGACGCTGGTCATGATTGGCCAGCCCGCCGAGGAACGCGGCGCGGGCGCGCGGATGATGCTGGAGGACGGGCTTTATACCCGCTTTCCTAAACCCCAATATGCGCTGGCGTTCCACGACGCGGCGCAGTTTCCCGCCGGGGTCATCGGCTATACGCCGGGCTATGCGCTGGCCAATGTCGATAGCGTCGACATCTTGGTCAAGGGCGTCGGCGGTCATGGCGCCTATCCGCAGACGACCAAGGATCCGATCGTGCTGGCCAGCCGCATCGTGTCGACGTTGCAGACCTTGGTCTCGCGCGAGATCAGCCCGCTCGACAGTGCGGTGGTGACCGTCGGCAGTTTCCACGCGGGGGCGAAGCATAATATCATTTCGGACGAGGCGAAGCTGCAACTGACGGTGCGCAGCTACACCGACGAAGTGCGGGGTCACCTGCTCGACGGCATCGCGCGCGTCGCGAAGGGCGAGGCGATTGCGGCGGGGATGCCCGAGGACAAGATGCCGGTGGTGAGCGTGCAGAAGGACGAGTTCACCCCCTCCACCTTCAACACCCCTGATTTCACCGAGGAGATGGCGGCGTTTCTGAAAACCAGTTTCGGCGAGAAACGCGTCGTGCAGGTGCCGCCGGTGATGGGCGGCGAAGATTTCGGCCGCTTTGCCCGCGACGACAAGGATATCAAGAGCCTGATCATCTGGGTCGGCGGCGTGCCGCAGGCCGAATATGACGCAGCGAAAAAGGAAGGCCGGACCCTACCGAGCCTGCACTCTCCCTTCTGGGCGCCCGACGCCCCCGCAGTGATCGCGACGGCGACCGAGGCGCTGACGGCGATGACGATGAAGTTGATGGGGAAGTAAGGGGGCTTCGACCTCAGAAACTGGGGCAATTGAGACGCCCCTCGCGGGTGCCGCTTTGGGCGGCGCTTTCGCAAGGCTTGCTTTAGATCGGACATCAAGCTAGGCGCCGCGCCACTCGCATGGACCCGGTGCAAATCCGGGTGGCTATTCCGGCCGCCGATCCGCCGGACGACATCACACATGAAATCCTGTTCGCGTCCAAGCTGGCGCCATGTGCCTTGTTGTGGATTTTCAATGTCTGTTTCTTTGTCTTCCTATCGCCAGCAGTGGTTCACCGACGGCGCGTCGCTGCGCCGCGAAATTCTGGCCGGGATCGTCGTCGCGCTGGCGCTCATTCCCGAAGCGATCGGTTTTTCGATCATTGCCGGGGTCGACCCGCGCGTCGGGCTGTATGCCTCGGTAGCAATTGCGATGGTCGTTGCCTTTACCGGCGGGCGCACCGGCATGATCTCTGCCGCGACCGCCGCGGTCGCCGTGCTAGTGATCCCGCTGGTGCGCGATTATGGCGTCGAATATCTGTTCGCGGCGACGATCCTGATGGGACTGATCCAGATCGTCGCGGGGCTGCTGCGGCTCGACCTTTTGATGCAGTTCGTGTCGCGGTCGGTCATCACTGGCTTCGTCAACGCGCTGGCGATCCTGATCTTCATGGCGCAGTTGCCGCAACTGACCAACGTCGGGTGGCAAACCTATACGATGGTCGCGGGCGGGCTGGCGATCATTTATCTGTTGCCGCGCCTGACCAAGGCGGTGCCTTCGCCGCTGATTGCAATCCTGATCCTGTCGGCGATCAGCATCGGTTTCGACCTGCCGGTCAATATGGTGGGCGACATGGGCAAATTGCCCGAAGGTCTGCCGACCTTTGCGTTGCCGAATGTGCCGCTGACGTGGGAAACGCTTCAGATCATCCTGCCATATTCGCTCACCATGGCGGCGGTCGGGCTGCTCGAAAGCCTGCTCACCGCGCAGATCGTCGATGACATGACCGACACCGACAGCGACAAGCAGCGCGAATGTGCCGGGCAGGGCGGGGCGAACATCGTCGCGGCTTTCTTTGGCGGCATGGGCGGCTGCGCGATGATCGGGCAGTCGGTGATCAACGTAACCTCGGGTGGGCGCGGTCGGTTGTCGACCTTTACCGCGGGGGCATTCCTGCTGTTCCTGCTGGCGGCGCTTGGTCCGTTCGTCGGGCAGGTGCCGATGCCAGCGCTGGTCGCGGTGATGATCATGGTGTCGATCGGCACATTCAGCTGGAATTCGATTCCCAATTTGCGCCGCCATCCGCCAACATCGTCGATCGTCATGTTGACGACGGTGATCGTGGTGGTGGCTACGCATGACCTGTCGCTCGGCGTCCTCGCCGGAGTATTGTTGTCGGGGGTTTTCTTTGCCGGCAAGGTGCGGCGGATGTTCGCCGTTGAGCGTGAGGTGTCGGCCGATGGAATGACCGCGACCTATCGCGTCACCGGCCAGATATTTTTCGCTTCAGTAGATCGCTTCACCCGCGCGTTTCAAACCGAGGACCGGACCAACAATGTTCTGATCGACGTTTCGGCAGCGCATTTCTGGGATATTTCGGGAGTCGGAGCACTCGACAAAATCGTCGCCAAGCTGCGGCGCGATGGGCGGGGGGTGGAGGTTGTCGGATACAATCGTGCCAGCGCCGACATCATCGACAAATTCGCACTTCACGACAAGACGGGTGTAGAGATTGGATTGGCGCCGCATTGACCGTCTGCGGCAGCGTTCGGAAAATTTTCTAGAGCCCATGGGCGGGTCTTGAAACCGTCACATGCTCCACCTAAATCGAGATCGTGCGGGCCGGGCCCCTCTGGCGTCGGCGGGATGTTTCCCGCCACGTGATGTCGGACCGCATCGGGTGACACCGATGCTCTGGGCCTACCTCCCCCCTTAAACCCGGGTCCGGCATCGGCGTCACCTGCTTGATTATCAATCAGGAGGCCCAAGTTCATGACGCTCAATCCCAATCTTTATCGGCTGACCCTGCTGCACCGCCAGCTGGACGAGGCGGCGCGGCGCGAGGCGCGGCGGCGCGGTGCCGATCCATTCCGGCTACTGCGGCTGAAAACGCTGAAGCTCGCGGTCAAGCGGCGGCTGGCGGCGCTGTCGCTGCGTCCGGCGCTCGCACGCTAAATCCTTTTAATCGAGACCGGAAGCGTCGTCCCGCCGGGACGGCGCCTTCTGGCGTACACCAGGGATCATCACCATGGAATTTCTGTCTGCCGACTGGCTGGGCACCCCGGCCTGGTTCTGGCTGGCGTTTATCGCGCTGGTCGTGGCGCTCACCGCCTTTGACCTTGGCATTCTGAACAAGGAAAACAAGGAGATGGGGATCGGTGAGAGCCTGAAGCTCTCGGCGCTCTACATCGGTATCGCGATGGCGTTCGGCGCCTGGGTCTGGGCCGCGAAGGGCGGCGAGGCGGGGCTGCAATATTACACTGGCTTCTTTATCGAGAAGGCGCTATCGATCGACAATATCTTTGTCATCTCGCTGATCTTCGCCACCTTCGCGATCCCGCCGCGCTACCAATATCGCGCGCTGTTGTGGGGCATTGTCGCGGTAATCGTGCTGCGCGGCATCATGATCGCGGGCGGCGCGGCGCTGGTCACCGAATATGAATGGCTGCTCTATGTGTTCGCCGCCTTCCTGGTGTTCACGGGCATCAAGATGCTGTTCGCGGGCGACAAGCCGATGGACGTCGCGGGCAACCCGGTGGTCAAATGGCTGTCGCGCCACATCCCGATCACGAACGAGTTGCACGGCGAGAAATTCTTTGTGCGCGTGCCCGACAGCAAGACCGGCAAGCTGGTGCTGGCGGCGACACCGCTGTTCCTCGCGCTGGTCGTGATCAACCTCGCCGACCTGGTGTTCGCGGTCGACAGCGTCCCCGCGATCTTTGCGATCACCACCGACACATTCATCGTCTATACGTCGAACATCATGGCGATCCTGGGCCTCCGCGCGCTGTATTTCGCGCTGTCGGCGATGGTGCACCGCTTCCATTACCTCAAATATGCGCTCGCGCTCGTTCTGGTGTTCATCGGGTCAAAGATCTTCGTCGCCGACTTCATTCTGGGCGGCGACAAATTCCCGCCGCTGATCAGCCTGGGCGTGACGGTCGCGTTGATCGCGGGTGGCATTATCTGGTCGCTGGTCAAGACGCGCGGTGACGATGCGATCGACGCGGCGCCAAGCGCGCATTGATTTACGTTGCGATCATTTTTCCAAGGGAGACAATTCATGCGTATCGACAGGATTGAAACCGACCGCCGTTCGCTGATGGTTGCCGCCGGGGTGGCGGCGGCCACCGCGGCGGTAGCATCGACCCCGGCGGTCGCCGCCGCCGATGCCCCGACCAAGACCAATCTGACCCCGTCGCAGGCGTTGGCGCGGCTGATGGAGGCCAACCGCCGGTTCGTTACCGACCGCCGTAATCCGGCCGCGATCGGTACCGCTGAGCGGTTGCGGCTGGCGAAAGGGCAGGCGCCGTTCGCGGCGCTCGTCGGTTGCGCCGATTCGCGCGTCGGCCCCGAACATCTTTTCGGCGCCGGGTTGGGCGAATTGTTCATCGTGCGAACGGCGGGCAATTACGTCGACGATGCAGGCTATGGCAGCTTGGCTTATGCCGTGGCGGCGCTCGGCGTACCCTTGATCGTCGTTCTGGGCCATTCGCGCTGCGGCGCAGTCGCCGCCGCCACCGAACTGGTGACCGATAACAAGCAACTGCCTCCCGCGCTCAGCCGGATGGTGCAGCCGATGCTGCCCGCGGTGGTCGAGGCGCGCAGCAGTGTTAAGGGCGATGATCTTGTCGATCATGCGGTCCACATCAATGTTCGCCATGTGGTGCGCCAGTTGCGCGAGACGAAAGAACCGCTGATCGGCAATCCGCTCGAGCAGGGACAATTGATGATTGTCGGCGCTTATTATGATCTGGATACCGGCGCGGTCGATTTCTTCGATCGCGGCTGATCGGCAGCGGTGCAAAGGAAAATGTCCGCCGGAGGCCTTGCGGCTTCCGACGGACAGGCTTTCCTCCCCAGGAAAGCTCGGGAGGCGCGGGGCAGGGTCGCTGACCCCGCGCCAAGCTGGATTAGCCGCGGACTTTATGCCGCAAACTGGTTCATCGTATTGTCTTTGCCAGCGGCCTTGAGCGCTGCTTCACCGGCGAAATACTCCTTATGGTCGTCACCGATGTCGCTGCCCGACATATTCTGGTGCTTGACGCAGGCGATGCCTTGGCGGATTTCGGCGCGCTGGACGCCCTTGACGTATCCCAGCATCGCTTCGTCACCGAAATACTCCTTGGCGAGATTGTCGGTCGACAGTGCAGCCGTGTGATAGGTCGGCAGGGTGATCAGATGGTGGAAGATGCCCGCCCGCTTCGCCGAATCACGCTGGAACGTGCGGATGCGGTTGTCGGCTTCGTCGCCCAGCGGGGTGCCGTCATAATCGACGCTCATCAGTTTGGCGCGGTCATAGGCGCTGACATCCTGCCCGTCCTTCTCCCACGCATCATAGACCTGCTGGCGGAAGTTCAGCGTCCAGTTGAAGCTCGGCGAATTGTTATAGGCGAGCTTCGCATTCGGGACGACTTCGCGGATGCGGTCGACCATGCCGGCGATCTGTTCGATGTGCGGCTTTTCGGTCTCGATCCACAGCAGGTCGGCGCCGTTCTGGAGCGAAGCGATGCAGTCCATGACGCAGCGGTCCTCGCCGGTGCCGGGGCGGAACTGATAGAGGTTCGAGGGCAGGCGCTTGGGGCGCATCAGCTTGCCGTCGCGGTTGATCAGGACGTCGCCGGGGTTGCCCGCGCCGTCGACCTCTTCGCAGTCGAGGAAGCTGTTATACTGGTCGCCAAGGTCGCCCGGCTCCTTGGAGAATGCGATCTGCTTGGTCAGGCCCGCGCCGAGGCTGTCGGTGCGGGTGACGATGATGCCGTCCTCGACGCCGAGTTCCATGAAGGCGTAGCGGCAGGCGCGGATCTTCGCGATGAAATCCTCGTGCGGCACGGTGACCTTGCCGTCCTGGTGGCCGCACTGCTTTTCGTCCGAGACCTGATTTTCGATCTGGAGCGCGCAGGCGCCAGCCTCGATCATCTTCTTGGCGAGCAGATAGGTCGCCTCGGCATTGCCGAAACCCGCGTCGATGTCGGCGATGATCGGCACGACGTGCGTTTCATGATTGTCGATCGCCGACTGGATCTGCTTCGCCTTGAGCTCGTCGCCCTCGGCGCGTGCGGCGTCGAGGTCACGGAAGAGCATCCCCAGTTCGCGAGCGTCAGCTTGGCGGAGGAAGGTGTAGATTTCCTCGATCAGCGCCGGGACGCTGGTCTTTTCGTGCATCGACTGGTCGGGCAGCGGACCGAATTCGCTGCGAAGCGCGGCGATCATCCAGCCCGAGAGATAGATGTAGCGGCCCTTGACGGTGCCGAAATGCTTCTTGATCGAGATCATCTTCTGCTGCGCGATAAAGCCGTGCCAGCAGCCGAGCGACTGGGTGTAGTTGGCGGGGTCGGCGTCATAGGCGGCCATGTCGGCGCGCATGATGCGCGCGGTGTAGCGGGCGACGTCGAGGCCGGTGCGAAACTTGTTCTGGGCGCGCATGCGGGCGACGCTTTCGCCGCTGATGCCGTCCCATGTGCCGTCGTAGTCGCGGATGAGGCGGCCTGCCTGTGCCATGTCTTCCTGATAACCCATCGTCTTTGTCCTTGTGCGGAGTGATGGGTGAATGTTGGCGAAGGTGCCGCGGAAAGTGAAAAGCTTTGTCAATAATAATTGTGAATTATGGCCTATCGGTGTAAATCGGCATGTAAATCAGTAAAGAAAGTTACAAACGATGGCGGAGCGACGGGTGTTTGCTGGGCCGGCGGTGCGCAAGGTGCGGCGCGAGGCGGGGATGACGCAGGCGGCGATGGCCGAGGCGCTGGATATTTCGCCAAGCTACCTCAATCTGATCGAGCATGGCCAGCGGCCGCTGAGCGCCACGGTGATCGTCAAGTTGGCCGAGCGGTTCGGCTTCGATGCGGCGACGCTGGGCGTTGACGCGGTGCCGGGCGGCGCAGCGGGATTGCGGCGCCGATTATCCGATGCACGCTTTGCCGATCTGGGGATCGGCGCGCAGGAGGTCGAGGAGTGGCTCGCGACCGCGCCGACGACCGCCGCGGCCTTTGCCCGGCTGTTCGACGTCGCGCCCGAGGGCTCGGCAACTTTACAGGAAGAAGCGCCCGAAGTTGCCGCGGTGCGCCGCGCGATCGAGAAATGGCGCAACCATTTCGCCGATCTGGATGCGAAGGCGGAGGAACTGGCCGACGAACTGCGGCTGGCGGGCGGCGACCTGTATGGTACGATTTCCGAGCGTTTGCGCACCCGGCACCAGCTGGGAATCCGGATCTTGCCGAGTGATGTGATGCCCGATCGGCTGCGCTGGCTCGACTGGCACGCGCGGCAACTTATGCTGAGCGAATTGTTGCGCCCCGCGTCGCGTACCTTTCAGGCCGCGGCGACGCTGGCGCAGATCGAGGCGAAGGGCGAGATCGACGCGCTGGTCGCGGGCGCGGAATTTGCCGAGAGCGCGGCGGCGCGGCTGTTCGAGCGGCATCTGGTGCATTATTTCGCCGCGGCCTTGATGATGCCGTACAGCCGCTTCCTGCGCGCGTGCGACGCGACGGGATACGACCTGCTGTTGCTCCAGCGGCGCTTCGGCGCGGGCTATGAGCAGGTCGCGCACCGGCTGACGACGCTGCAGCGCGTCGGCGCGCGCGGGTTGCCCTTCTTCATGCTGCGCATCGACCGCGCGGGGCAGGGGAGCAAACGCTATGCCGGGGCGAGCCAGTCGCCGCTGGTCGATGGTGACACGCGCTGTCCGCTGTGGGGCGTCCACGAAGCCTTTGCGCGCCCCGGCGAAGTGATCGCCGATCTGGTCGAGCTGGAAGATGGTTCGCGCTGGTTCACGCAATCGCGTTCGGTTGCCGCGCCGGGGGCGACTGGCAGCGGCACGCCGGCGCGCTTTGCGGTGTGCGTCGGGGTCGATGCCAAGGTCGCGGCGCCCTTGATCGCGGCGCGGGGGATCGACCTGATGCGCAGCCCCGCAACTCCGATCGGGCTGGGCTGCCGCCGCTGTACGCGCACCGGATGTGTGCAACGGTCGATGCCGCCGCTGGGTCGTCCTTTGCGGTTCCGGGATGGCGAGCGCGGGGTGTCGGCGTTTGATTTTGCGGGCGATTGAGGGCGGCGCCGCCGCTTAGGGTTCAAGTTAGGATTTTCCGCGTCATCCCGGCGAAGGCCGGGATCTCGCCGGTGCGCACTTACGATAGGGTGAGATCCCGGCCTTCGCCGGGATGACGAAATAGAAGCGAACCTTGAGTGGCGACAGATAGGCCGCTTCCCAAATCAAGCCAGCGCAATCGCTTCGATTTCGATCCGGAAACCAAAATGGAGCGGCCCCGTCGGCACCACGCTCCGTGCCGGACGCGCGGCGCCGAAAAATTGGCCGTAGACTTCGTCGAGTTCGGGCCAGTCGGCCATGTCGCTGAGATAGACCGTCGTCTTGACCACCTGCGCCAAATCGGCACCGGCATCGCTCAGGACCGACTGCAAATTGGCGAGGGCCTGCTGCGCCTGTTCCTTGAACGAAGCGCTGGCCAGCGACGTGTCGCGGCCCGGTCGCAGCGGCAGCTGGCCCGATGTGAAGATCAGGCCAGCGC
Source organism: Sphingopyxis sp. (assembly GCF_035998965.1). Taxonomy (GTDB): domain Bacteria; phylum Pseudomonadota; class Alphaproteobacteria; order Sphingomonadales; family Sphingomonadaceae; genus Sphingopyxis. Next base: position 11,826 of record NZ_DASYHE010000075.1, on the reverse strand, counting down.
CGCGCGTGAAGGGCGAATAATGCGGGGCGCGCTGCGTTTGCGACGTCATGTTGGGCTCCAGACTCGATCGGGCGCGATGCCCGTGGTCGCGGGGAATATCGCACGCGCGGGGCGTGCGATATTCCCAATCGTCCTGCGCGCCCGATTTACTGTCAGGCCAGGTCGCGCACCTTGGCCTCTCGCGCCCAATGACGGCGCGTACCGACCTTGGCGAAACCGTCGAGCGCGACGACGCCGCTGTCCTTTTCCACGCCCGCCTTGTCGAGCAGGATCTGGGTGGCGTCATCGTGGGCGATCGTCTTGCAATGGCCAAAGGCGTCCATGAACCATTGCACCGCGGCACCCTGTTTCGACAGCAGCACTGCCTGTTCCTCGGTCAGGATCGACGCGACGGCGTCGAACAATACCGACGGGGATCCGGCAAGCTGGCCGTCGGCCTTGAGCGTGCCGCCCTTGACCTTGATGCCGCCAACCTTGGGCGCGACGAGAAAAGCGGTGCCGCCCGCCTTTTCGATCGTGGCTCTCAGCGCGTCGATCGCCGCCTTGTCGGATCCTTCGGCAAACAGGATCGCGACCTTGCGGCCCTCCATCGTGTCATCGGCGTTCTTCTGGATCGACAGCGCGTCGGAGGGTTTGAGATCGACCGGCGCGCGCGCCGCCTTTTCCTTGGCCGGCAGGTCGATCGCGAGGCCGTCGGCAACGCGCTTGGCAAGGTCTTCGTCGATGTTGCGCAGCTGACCGACGACGCGGACGCGGACGTGATCGAGCATGACCTTCGACAGTTCGAAGACCAGCGCCGAGGCGATATGCGCCTGCTCATTTTCGGTCTGCGACAGGTAGAACATCCGCGCCTGGCTGAAGTGATCGGCGAAGAGTTCGGCGCGGATGCGCAGTTTCTGGGCCGGATCATTGCGTTCGTCATTGGTGGTGAAGGTGCTGAAGCCCGTTGCGGGGCTGGGCCGCGGCCCGCCGTTCTCGCCCGCTTCGGCCAGGCTGTTGGGCTCGTAATTGGCGCGCCCGGTCGGGACGAGTGTCTGCATCATCCCGTCGCGCTGGAAATTGTGGAACGGGCATTTGGGCGCGTTGACCGGGATCTGATGGAAATTGGTCGTCCCCAGCCGCGACTTTTGCGTGTCGAGATAGGAGAACAGCCGTCCCTGCAACAGCGGATCGTTGCTGAAGTCGATGCCGGGGATGATGTTCGACGGCAAGAAGGCGACCTGTTCGGTTTCGGCGAAGAAATTGTCGACGTTGCGGTTGAGCGTCATGCGGCCGACGATCTCGACCGGCACATCGTCTTCGGGGATCAGCTTGGTGGCGTCGAGCACGTCATAAGGCTGCTTGGCGGCAAAGGCTTCGTCGAAGACCTGGACGCCGAGATCCCACGCCGGGAAGTCGCCGGCGTCGATCGCCTCGAACAGGTCGCGGCGGTGGAAATCGGGATCGGCCCCGGCGATCTTGACCGCCTCGTCCCACGTCGTCGACTGGATGCCGAGTACGGGTTTCCAATGAAATTTGACGAATTTTCCGTCGCCCTTTTCATTGACGAAGCGAAAGGTGTGGACGCCGAAACCCTCGATCATGCGCAGGCTGCGGGGGATCGTGCGGTCGGACATCGCCCACATGATCATATGCATCGCCTCTGGCATCAGGCCGATGAAGTCCCAGAAGGTGTCGTGGGCGCTGGCGGCCTGCGGATAGCCGCGGTCGGCCTCCATCTTCACGCTGTGGACGAGGTCGGGGAATTTCATCGCATCCTGAATAAAGAAGACCGGGATGTTGTTGCCGACGAGATCCCAATTGCCGCTGTCGGTGTAAAGCTTGACCGCAAAGCCGCGGACATCGCGCGGGGTATCAACCGATCCGGCGCCGCCCGCGACGGTCGAGAAGCGGACGAATACCGGGCAGCTTGCGCCTTCGGTCTGAAAGATCGACGCCTTGGTCAGGCCGGGGATCGCCTTGGTGCATTCGAACACGCCGTGCGCGCCCGAGCCGCGTGCGTGGACGATGCGCTCGGGGATCCGCTCATGGTCGAAATGAAAGATTTTTTCGCGGAGGACAAAATCCTCGAGCAGAGTCGGGCCGCGTTCGCCGGCGCGCAGCGAATTCTGGTTGTCGGCGATGCGATGGCCGAAGTTGTCGGTGAGATAGGCGGCGGAGTCGGCACCGTCCGAAGCGGTTTGGTGCAGCTCGCCGCCATTGCCTTGTTCAGTGGCGAACGCGGGCTGTCCGGCGCCGGGCTGATGGTCGTGCAGCTGGTGGTCGGTGGCGGGCGAGGGGGCTGGTTTTTTGGGCATGGTCGTTCCTTCCGCCGCGGAAGGCGACACGCTATCAACCCGCTGCGCCCAGCGCAGTTGCATCCAAGACAGGTAAAGTTCGCATGGCTTGCGGGGCGTCGGGGTGCTTCACCTAAAACTTCATCCGTTTCGGACGTTAATTCAATGTCGGGGCTGTCGCGGCCACCCGAACAGGACCGGACCCATGTTGCTTCATCTCAAACCCGAACAGGTCGAAATCGGCATGTTCGTCGACGGGTTCGACGGGCGCTGGATCGATCATCCGTTCTGGCGCAGCCGGTTCCTGGTGGAAACGGCAGAGCAACTGGCGCGCATCCGACAGTCCGAGGTGACGGCGGTGATCGTCGATCGCCGCCGCAGCCGGATGGCGGCAGGGGTTGGTGACGCCGCCTTTGCCAATGATCGCCGCAAAGCGGCGGATGGCATGGCGCCGCCGTATCGCGGGGTCGAACGGCGCCGCACGAAGATTTTTGCACCGCCTCCGCGCGCGCGTCCGGTGCGTCCCGCCACCTATGCGCAGGAACGCCGCCGGGCGGCGCGGGTGATCGACAAGTCGCGGCGCGCGGTGATCGACCTGTTCGGATCGGCGCGCATGGGCCGCGCCGTCGATGGCAGCAAAATCGCGCCGCTGGCCGAAGCGATCGGGGATTCGATCGCGCGCCATTCGCGGGCGCTGATCAATCTGGTCCGGCTGAAGCAGAAGGACGAATATACCTATCTCCATTCGGTCGCGGTGTGTGCGCTGATGATCAATTTTGCCCGTCACCTGAAGCTGGACGAGGCCGAGATGCAGGCGCTGGGGGTCGCGGGGTTGCTCCACGATGTCGGCAAGGTCGCGATTGCCGACGATGTCCTTCTGAAGCCCGGCAAGCTGACGCTGCGCGAGCGGACATCGGTCGAAGGCCATCCGCTGGCGGGGCATGCGTTGCTGGCGCAATCATCGGACATTCCGGCGGCGGCGCTCGAGGTGTGCCTGCGCCACCATGAAAAGATGGACGGGTCGGGCTATCCCGATGGGCTGGGCGATGGCGAGCTGTCGCTCTATGCGCGGATGGGGGCGATTTGCGACGTCTATGACGCGGTGACGTCCGACCGGCCGTACAAGGCGGCGTGGACGCCGTGCGAGGCGTTGACCGCGATGCAGGGCTGGACAGGACATTTCGATGAGCAGTTGCTCGATCGCTTTGCCGACAGCCTGGGCATTTTTCCGGTCGGCACCTTGGTCACGCTGTCGAACGGGATGCTGGGCATCGTCATCGGGAGCGCGGGCGAAAGCGGCGAGGCAATCGCGGTGCGGGTGTTTTTCGATTGCGACCTGCTGGCCGAATGTCCGCCGTTCGACTGCGAAATCGGGCCAATGACGCGCGAGCTGCGGATCCTGGGCCGCGCGAGCCAGAAATTCTGGCGCTTCGACGATTGGCCGGCGACGGTGGCGCGGGTACTGGCAGCGGATACCGGGGACGCGACCCGCTAAAATCGGGAGCGCTACTCGCGCGCTTTGGCGGCGACGCGGACGTCCTGCGAGCGGTTCAGCGGCATGATCAGGATGTCGTCGCCGTCGACGATCACCGCAACATCGTTCAAGCCGATCAGCGAGACGCGCTTGCCGCCGGTGCGGATCAGATTGCCGTGGCTATCGTGGAGAAAGGCGTCGCCGGTGACGGCGTTGCCCGCGGCGTCCTTGGCCGCGAGGGTGTGAACCGCTTGCCAGCTGCCGAGGTCCGACCAGCCCATTGCGGCGGGGACGACGGCGACGCGGTCGTCCTTTTCCATCACCGCATAATCGATCGAATCCGATGGCGCCTCGGCGAAATGGACGGCATCGGCATAGAGCGCGTCGCCGTCGATGATGGCGGCTGCGACGGCGCGGTCGGCGGCTTCGAAAATAGCGCGGCAGTGGGTGAGCATCGCATCGCGCATCCGCCCGGCGCGGAACAGGAAAATGCCGCCGTTCCAGCTGTAGCCGCCCGCGGCGAGCATTGCCTGTGCATCGGCGAGCGGCGGCTTTTCGATGAAACGATCGACCGCGAAACCATCCTGACCCAGCGCCGCGCCGCTGGCGATATAGCCGAACCCGGTTTCGGGCGCGTCGGGAGTGATGCCGAAGGTAACGATCCAGTCCTGCTGCGCCAGCCGTGCGCCTTTGGCGATCGCGGCGTGGAAGGCGGCGCCATCGGCGATGACATGGTCGCTGGGCATCACGAGCAGCAGCGTGTCGGCGTCGGCGCGCGCGACCGCGAGGGCGATCGCCGCGGCGGTATTCCGCGCCATCGGTTCAACCAGCAGCGATGCCTGGTAAGCGCCGATCTGGTCCCCCACCGCGGCGACATGGGGGGCGCCGCACAGGATGATGGGGGGCGCAAATCCGGCATCGGCGGGGGTGCGCGCGAGGGTCTGTTGAAACAGGCTTTGCGCGCCGGTCAGCGGCAGGAACTGTTTGGCGCTTGTCCCGCGCGATTCCGGCCACAGGCGCGTTCCGGCGCCACCGCACAGGATGACGGGTTGAATTAGATCGGTCATCGCGCGGGTCTATCGCCTTGGGTGCGGCAGGTCATCCCCCCTTGGACTGCCCGGCGCATCGTGAGTGTAAAATTAACCGACAGTACACGCCTCGCTTGTAGTATCGGCTGACGCGAAAGGGTTGCCCGTCTTACCATGTTCCGGCTGTTCAAACATTATGTGCCGCACGCCGTCGTTTGGCTGGCGCTCATCGAATTTCTGGCGCTGCTCGGTTCGGCCGAGGCGGCATGGCATCTTTATGCCAATCAGGCGGAGTTTGACGCCGGGCCGCTGGGTGAGCGCTGGCTCCCGCTGGCGACTTTTGCCGTGGCCAATTCGCTCGCGATGATGGCAACCGGCATGTACGGCAATGAGGGGCTGCGCTCGATGCGGTTCGCCACCGCGCGGTTGCTCGCGGCGATTTCGCTGGGAGTGATTTTCCTGTCGGTGGTCGGGTTCCTGTTGCCCACCGCGACCTTGTGGCGCGCCAACAGTCTGTATGCGATGGCGATGGCGATTTCGGCGCTGTTCCTGATCCGCCTGGCGCTGACGCAATCGGCGGGCGCGGAAGCGTTTCGGCGCCGGATCCTGGTGCTGGGCGCGGGCGCGCGTGCGGCGCGGCTGGCGGCGCTGGCGGATGAGCCGGGCAGCGGGCTGGAGATCGTCGGCTTTGTCGCGATGAGCGGTGCCGAGAAAAAGATCGTCGGCGCGGTGCCACGCGAGGACATTCCCAATCTGTCCGAGCATGTGGTGGCGCTGCGCGCGGGCGAGGTGGTGCTGGCGCTGGAGGAGCGGCGCAATGCGCTGCCGCTGAACGATTTGCTGCGGGTCAAGACGACGGGGGTGCATGTCAATGATATCGCCAGCTTTATCGAGCGCGAGACGGGGCGCGTCGACCTGGCGACGACGAACCCCAGCGGGTTGATTTTTTCGGACGGCTTTTCGGCGGGACAGCGGATTTCGAAGGTGGGCAAACGGTTGTTCGATATCGTCGCCAGCCTGATCGTGCTGATCGTCGGGCTGCCGCTGATCCTGATTGCGGGGATTGCGGTGGTGCTCGACAGCCGCGGGCCGGTCTTTTATCGCCAGCCGCGCGTCGGCCTGTTTGGCGAGCCTTATGACATCTACAAGATCCGGTCGATGCGGACCGATGCCGAGGCCGCGGGCAAGGCGGTGTGGGCGAGCGAGAACGATCCGCGGATCACGCGGGTCGGGCGGATCATCCGCAAGCTGCGGATCGACGAGTTGCCGCAGCTGTGGTGCGTGCTGAAAGGCGAGATGAGCTTTGTCGGCCCGCGCCCCGAACGGCCAAGCTTTGTCGAAGAACTTGAGCAGAAGATGCCCTTTTATGCCGAGCGGCATATGGTGAAGCCGGGACTGACCGGCTGGGCGCAGATCAATTACCCCTATGGCGCGTCGGTCGAGGATGCGCGGGTCAAGCTGGAATATGACCTCTATTATGCGAAAAATTATTCGCCCTTCCTCGACTTGTTGATCCTGTTGCAGACGGTGCGCGTCGTGCTGTGGCCCGACGGCGCGCGCTGACCATGCTGACCGGACTTTCCGAAACCTTTGCGGTGCTAGCGCTGGTCGGCTTTTCGGTCGTTGCGCTGTGGTTGCTGGCGCGGCCCAAAGCGCGGATGGCCGTCCTGATGCCCGCGCCGCGGCTGTTGACGCTGGCGGCTGCGGCCACGGCATTATGGTGCGCGGCGCTTGCGCAATTCGGGCCGGGATCTTCGCAAGCCTTTGTCGTGCAAACACTTCGCGATCTGGCGATGCTGGGGTGGCTGAGCGCCACCTTCTGGTCCCCCGCCGCGCCGATGTCGCGGCCGCTGCGCCTGATCCTGCGGATGCTGATCACCATCGCTGCGCTGGCACTGGTGCTGGGCGCCGTCGCGCACTGGTATGCCGGGGCGGAAGCGGAGCCGTGGATGGCGCCAACGCTCATCCTTGCGGCGATGATCGTTGCGGTCGGCGGATTGCTGATCGTCGATAGCGGGGTGCGCCACGCGGGCGCCGGTCTGCGGATGCCGGTGATGGCGGTCGCGGGCGGATTTGCGATGCTGTGGGCGTATGAACTGAACGTGCAGTTGATCGGCGCGCTGACCGGGAAACGGGCGGCCACGCTGATCCAGCTGTTGCCCGCGGTCGCGCTGTTGACTCTGCCGACTTATGTCGTCGCCGCGATGGATATCGGGCGCGAGCGGATGCGTCTGTCGCGCACCGCGGCGACGCGGACGCTGATCCTGATCGGCGGCGCCGCCTATTTGATCGTCATCGGGCTGACCGGCGCGATCGCGCGCGTGATCGGCGGCGATTATGCCGAACTGGCGCAGGCCGCCTCGCTGGTCGTCGCACTGGGCGCCGGGGGGCTGTTGATCGTGTCGGCGCGGGTGCGTGCGTGGCTGTCGGTGATGATCACGAAACATTTTTTCGAGCATCGCTATGATTATCGCACCGAATGGATGCGCTTCACCGCCACGCTGGGGCAGGGGGCCAACGAGGATGAGGGCGAAGAGGACCGCAACCTTTATCGCCGCGTCGCCAAGGCGCTGGCCGAACTGACCGGCAGCCCCGGCGCGTTGTTGATGCTGCCGACGGCGGGGGGGCGATTTGCGGTTGCCGAGCAATGGCACTGGCCGGTCGATGTCGATGTCGGTGGCGATGACCGGACGCTGTCGCTGCGGTCGGCGTTCATGTTGCAGGAGACGCGGCACATCGTCGATCTGGATACGCAGCGCCGCGGCGCAGGGGGCGGCGGCCATGCGGCTGGCGACGATCTGGCGATCCCCGACTGGCTGATCGCCGACGCCCGTGCGTGGGTGGTGGTACCCATCCTGCATTTCCAGCGGATGATCGCGGTGGTTGTGCTGCACCGCCCGCCGGTGTCGCGCGCGCTCGATTGGGAAGACCTGGATGTGCTGCGCATCGCGGGGCAGCAGGCGGCCAGCTATCTGGCCGAATCCCAGAGCCAGGAAGCCCTGTCGGAGGCGCGGCGGTTCGACGAATTCAATCGCCGCTTTGCCTTCATCATGCATGACATCAAAAATCTGGCGAGCCAGATCGGGCTGCTCGCCCGCAATGCCGAACGCCACGCCGACAAGCCGGAGTTTCGCGCCGACATGGTCGAAACGCTGAAAATTTCGGCCGGGCGGTTGAGCGACCTGCTGGTACGGCTGGCGCCGCGTGCCCGCGGCGCCGCGGCCGAGGCGGGGCGGGTACTGATCGAACCGATCCTGAACGACATCGCCGCCGAAGCGCGGCCGCGCCGCGCGCTGTTCGTCGGCTGTCAGGCGGGTCTGGCGGCGTGGGCCGATGCGGCGTCCGTGCGGCAGATCGTCCAGCATCTGGTCGCCAATGCGATCGATGCGTCGGCACCCGGTTCGCCGGTGCAGGTGGTGGCGGTGTCCGAACATGGCCGCGCGCGGATCGATGTGATCGATCAGGGCAGCGGCATGACGCGCGCCTTCATTCGCGACGAGCTGTTCAAGCCCTTTGTATCGACCAAGGACGGCGGTTTTGGCCTGGGCGCATTCGAGGCGCTCAACATCGCGCAGGCACTGGGCGGCGCGATCGACGTCGAGAGCGAACCCGGTCAGGGCAGCAGCTTTACCCTTTGGTTGCCGCTGGCCGACGCCGGGATCGACGCCGAGACCCCGATGAAGAAAGTAGCATCGCAATGAATGAGAGCGGCGCCAAGATCCGCAAATTGCTGGTGGTCGAGGATGACCCGGGGCTGCAGACGCAGCTCAAATGGGCGTATGAAGATTATCGGGTTCTGATCGCAGGCGACCATGATGCGGCGATCGAATTGCTGCGCGCCGAGGAGCCCGAGGTGGTGACGCTCGATCTGGGACTGCCACCCGATCCCGACGGGACGCGCGAGGGGTTTCGTACCCTGTCGGCAATCCTGGAGGCAAAACCCGATACCAAGGTGATCGTGGTGTCGGGGCATGGCGAACGCGCGAGCGCGCTGGCGGCGATCGCCAGCGGTGCGTGGGATTTTTACCAGAAGCCGATCGACATCGACGAGCTTGGACTGATCGTCCGGCGCGCCTTTCACGTTCGCGAGTTGGAGGTCGAAAATGCGCGGCTGGCGCAGCAGGGGAGCAGCGACAACCGCGTCCTCGGCGGGATGATCACCGGCGCGCCCGAAATGCAAAAGGTCGCGCGGACGATCGAGCGCGTCGCGAACCTGGATGTCAGCGTGATGCTACTGGGCGCGAGCGGCACGGGCAAGGAATTGCTGGCGCGCGGACTGCACCAGGCGAGCGGGCGACGCGACGGGGCGTTTGTCGCGATCAACTGTGCCGCAATCCCCGAAAATCTGCTCGAAAGCGAATTGTTCGGGCATGAAAAGGGGGCGTTCACCGGCGCGGTCAAGACGACCGAAGGCAAGATCGAACTGGCCCATGGCGGCACGCTCTTCCTCGACGAAGTCGGTGACATTCCGCTGCCGCTGCAAGTCAAATTGCTGCGCTTTTTGCAGGAACGGACGATCGAGCGGATCGGCGGGCGCAAGCCGATCGCGGTCGATACCCGCATCGTGTGCGCGACGCACCGCGATCTCGACTCGATGATTGCCGAGCAGAGCTTTCGCGACGACCTTTATTACCGGCTGGCCGAGATGGTGGTGAAAATTCCGTCGCTCGCCGAGCGTCCCGGCGACGCCGTGCTGCTGGCGCGCCATTTCCTGCATCAATATGCGCCGCAGATGAACCCCGCGGTGCGCGGCTTTGCGCCCGATGCGTTGCAGGCGATCGACGAAGGGCGCTGGCCGGGCAATGTCCGCGAGTTGGAAAACCGGATCAAGCGCGCTGTGATCATGGCCGATGGCAAGCTGGTGACGAAGGACGACCTTGATCTGGCGAACGGCACCGCGGATGGCGAGGAAGCATGGCTGAACCTGCGCAGCGCGCGCGAGGCGGCCGACCGCGTCGCGATCCGGCGAGCGATGACGCAGAGCGAGGGCAATATCTCGGCCGCCGCCAAGCTGCTCGGGATCAGCCGCCCGACGCTGTACGACCTGCTCAAGCAATATCGGATGCAGGCCTGAATGGGCTTTGGCCGGGTCTGGATCGGCGCGCTGCTGCTGGCGGCGCCGCTAGCGGGGTGTGGCGACGCTGGCTCCGATGCGCCGCGGGCAGCGTTCGAGGAACGCCGCGCCGCATTGCAGGAGGCGATTGCCGATAACCCACAGGCGATTGCCGAGCGCGTCGAACTGGCGCGCGTCGCGATCAGTCTGGGCGACGGGGTGGGCGCCGAAGCCGCGGTGAACGGCGCGCTCGCGGCGGGCGGCAATGACGCGGCACTGCGGCCGCTGCTGGCGCGCGCCTTTGCGATGCAGGGCGAGGGGCAGCGCGCACTGGAAACGATCGATGGCGGGCCGATTATTCCCGAGATGATCGGTGAGGCGGCATGGGTCGCGGGCGATGTTCATCTGTCGAACGGTGACCTTGACGCGGCGCGCGATGCCTATGACCGCGCGGTGCGCGAATTGCCGCGCAATTCCGCGCTGTGGGTCGATGTCGCGCGCTTTCGCGATGCCAATGCCGATACCGCGGGTGCGCGCGATGCAGTCGATTATGCGATCGAGCTCGACAAGGCGAACAGTGCGGCGCTGGCATATAAGGCGAACCTGATCCGCACCGCAGCGGGGCTGAAGGCGTCGCTCCCATGGTATGATCAGGCGCTGGCCGCCGATCCCGACAATGCCAAGGCGCTGATCGACCAAGCCGCGACGCTGGGTGACCTCGGGCGCTACCGCGATATGCTGGCCGCGCTGCGCCACGCAGCGACGATCGTGCCGGACGACCCCAGAATCTATTATCTGCAAGCGGTGCTCGCGGCGCGCGCGGACAATTTTCGGCTGGCGCGCAGCCTGCTCCAGCGCACCCGCGGCGAGATCGACGATTTGCCCGGCTTCATGCTGCTGAGCGCGATCGTCGAGCTGGAGCTGGGCGGCGAGGCGGTGGCGGCGACCTGGGCCGACCGGCTGCTGGTCGAGCAGCCTTATAATTTTACCGCGCGGCGCATTTTGGCGGCGGCGAACTGGGCCGATGGCGACCCCGACGGCGCGATTGAGGCATTGCTGCCGATCGTCGACCGCGACGACGCCGACAGTTGGTCGTTGTTGCTGGCGGCGCGGGCGGCGAGCGAATTGGGGCGGCAAGGCAAGGCCGCCGATTATCAGGCGCGCGCAGCGTCGCTGTCGCGCGGCGAGGCGGCGCCGTTTGCGGTCAATTACGACTATGGTTTGCTGGGTCGGGCCGCCGATAGCGAGCCGCTGAATCCGGCGGTGGCGATCCCCGCGATTGCGGCGGATGTTGCGAATGGCAATGGCGCGCAAGCGGTGGCGCGGGCGACCCGGCTGCGCGATGCGAACCGCGGCGTGGGCGACGCGCATATCCTGCTGGGTGATGCCGCGCTGGCGGCGGGGCGGTTTGATGTCGCCGTGCAGGCGTATCGTACCGCGCGTGATCTGGACGCGGGTGAACGCACAACGCTCCGGCTCGCCAATGCGCTGTTCCGCGCGGGCGATACCGCCGGGTCTAGCGCGGCGATCCTGGCGCTTCGCGACAGCCAGCCGTCGAGTATTGCGGCAGACCGGCTGGCCGGACATCTGGCGATGGACCTGGCGCATTGGGACGAGGCGATTGCGCATTTCGAGCGCGTGCGCGCGCGGATCGGCAATCGCGACGTCGTGGTGCTGCGCGAATTGGCACGCGCGTGGGCGGCGAATGGTGACGAGGTGCGCGCGCTGGCGCTGATCGACCGGGCGTACCGGCTGCAACCGCTGAATGCGGAGATTATGCGGATTTACGCCGACCTGCTAGCAAAGCGCGGCGATGGGCAGGCAGCGGCGGATTTGCGCGAGAAAGCGGTGCAGGTGGGGCGTTAGGGGAAATGGCGGCTGACGACGAACCGCGGAAGATAGCGCTGAAGCAAAACATATAATCCCGTTCGTGTCGAGCGAAGTCGAGACAGGCGAAGGCTAACGCTTCCCAAGCGTGTCTCGACTTCGCTCGAC
>NZ_DASYHE010000073.1:0-21909 GCF_035998965.1 Sphingopyxis sp. | reverse complement strand
CGATCGCGATGCCCGCGACGGTGATGAAGCGACTGACCTATGGTGAAGAAGGCCTTGCCGCGGTCGAAAAGCGTTTCAAGGGCCGGACCATCACGGTGCGTGGGGTCGCGGAGCGGGTAAAGATCGGCTTTTTCGAAGCAGGTGGAAAGCCGACGGACAAATATTATTACCAGGTCCAGATCCGCATTGGGCAGGCAAGCCAGCTTTGGGTTCAGGGCGATGGCTATGTCAACGATGCGGAACTCGTCCGACCCCCGGCGGATTGATGCCTACGGTCCTTGACTCGCAATGCCCCCCGGAGGATAATGGTTTCAATTGAAACTAGATAGGATGATTGCCATGGCCGACCTGTTCGACAATCCGCTGGGCCTCGACGGTTTTGAATTCGTCGAATTTTCGGCGCCCGAAAAGGGCATTCTCGAACCGGTTTTCCAGGCGATGGGCTTTGCCCAGATCGCGCGTCATCGCTCGAAAGACGTCCAGCTGTGGCGCCAGGGCGGCATCAACCTGATTGCCAATTACGAACCCAAATCGCCCGCGGCCTATTTCGCCGCCGAACATGGGCCGTCGGCGTGCGGCATGGGCTGGCGCGTGCGCGACGCCGCCAAGGCCTATGCCGAAGCGATCGAGCGCGGCGCCGAACCGGTCGAAACGACCCCCGGCCCGATGGAATTGCGTCTGCCCGCGATCCGCGGCATCGGCGGTTCGATCATCTATCTGATCGACCGCTACGGCGACGACCTCAGCATCTACGACATCGACTTTGTTTACGAAGACGGCGTCGATCGCCACCCGGTCGGCGCCGGGATGCAACTGATCGATCACTTGACCCACAATGTCTATGGCGGCCGCATGGCGCATTGGGCGGCCTTTTACGAGCGCATCGCGGGCTTCCGCGAGATTCGCTATTTCGACATCAAGGGCGAATATACCGGACTGACGTCGAAGGCGATGACCGCCCCCGATGGCAAGATCCGCATTCCGCTCAACGAAGAAGGCGCCGGTGGTGGCGGCCAGATCGAGGAATATCTGCGCGCCTATAATGGCGAGGGCATCCAGCATATCGCGTTCAGTTGTGACGATCTGTACGCCGCGTGGGACAAGCTGAAAGCGCTCGGCAATCCCTTCGCCCCGGCACCGCCTGCAACCTATTATGAAATGCTCGCCGATCGGCTGCCCGGCCATGGCGAACCGGTCGAGGAACTGCAGTCGCGCGGCATCCTGCTCGACGGCTCGACCGAAGACGGCGACCCCCGCCTGCTGCTCCAGATTTTTGGCCAGACCGTCATCGGCCCGGTCTTCTTTGAATTCATCCAGCGCAAGAAGGATGAAGGCTTTGGCGAAGGCAATTTCACCGCGCTGTTCAAATCGATGGAAATGGACCAGATCCGCCGCGGCGCGCTGGAAATCAAAGAGACCGCTTGATTCCTCGTCCGTTCGTGCTGAGCTTGTCGAAGCACCGTCCTTCTTCTTGCGGCGTCAAAAGAAAGAACGACCCTTCGACAAGCTCAGGGCGAACGGGGCAGGGTAGAATCAGCACAAACGGAGTTGGGTAAAATGACCAGCCAATCCCCCATCAAACTCGGCGGCGTCCACCACGCCGCCTATCGCTGCAAGGATGCGAAGGAAACGGTCGATTGGTACGAGCGGATGCTCGGCATGACCTACACGACCGCCTTTGCCGAGGATCATGTTCCGTCGACCGGCGAATATGATCCGTATATGCACGTCTTCCTCGACGCCGGGAACGGCAACATCCTCGCTTTCTTCGAACTGCCGAACCAACCCGTTATGGGCCGCGACGAGAACACCCCGGCCTGGGTCCAGCATCTGGCGTTCAAGGTCGGCAGCTATGACGAACTGGTCGCGGCGAAGGCGCATCTCGAAAGTGAAGGCGTCGATGTCCTCGGCCCGACGCATCACGGCATTTTCAAGTCGATCTATTTCTTCGATCCCAACGGCCATCGCGTCGAACTGGCGTGCGACATCGGCACCGCCGAGCAATATGCCGAACTCAAGCGCGTCGCGCCGCTGATGCTGGAGGAATGGAGCCAGACGAAGAAAGCCCCGCGCCACGCCGACTGGCTGCACACGGCGGCGAACGAATAAGCCGATCTCCCCTCATCCGTTCGTATCGAGCGAAGTCGAGATACGTTTGGCTTGGCGTATGGGTCGGCGTGTCTCGACTTCGCTCGACACGAACGGGGTATTTGTGCGCCGCGCTAGCCGTGGCTCGTTCGCCCCGCGCTCAAAACTTTCGCGAAAAGCTGACCAGATCGGCGTCGGGATCGCCATCGCCGCAGATCAACCCGCGCAGCATCTGCGCCGCCATCATCGAAAAGGTGATGCCGTTGCCGCCATAGCCCATCGCGGCATAACAATTGGGCATCCGCGGGATCCGCCCGATCGTCGGGGTGCCGGTCTTGCTGTCGCCAAAGCTGCCCGCCCACGCATGGACCGGCGTCGCGTCGATCATCGGCAGCAGCGCGCCGAGCTTGCGCGACAGGGCCCTGGTCTTGGCGGCAATCTTGGCGTCGCGCTCGTCCGCATCGCTGATCTCTTCATCCTCGCCGCCGCAGATCACTTCGCCTGCCGGGGTGGTGCGAATATACAGATAGGGATCGGCGGCTTCCCAGATCATCGCGGCGGTCGGCCAGATTGCGCGCGGCTGTGGCTTGGTCGCGATCGACCAGCTGGAGATGATTGTGTTCCCCTTGCGCGGCACGCCCTTCATCATCTCGTAGCCCGTCGCGACGACCAGAGTGCGCGCCCGGATTTCGCGGCCGTCGGCGCTCTGGAGCGTCACGCCGCTTTCGCTCGGCGCGACATCGCAAATATCGACCGGGCTGTAGATTCGCGCCCCGCGTCCTATCGCGACATTCAGATAGCCCGCTGCCAGCTGGCGCGGATCGGCCGTATAATTGCCAAACCCAATGATCGCATGGCGCCCCTTGATGCCGTAGCGATCGAGCACCGCGGCGGGTTTCAGCAGCTCGATCTCGAACCCCGCGCGCCGCCGCGCCTCGGCTTCGCGCGCCAGACCCTCGGCATCGAGGACATTGCCGTGCAGATAGATCGAGCCGCGCGTCGCCGCGTCGACGTTCAACCCCAACCGCTCGGTTCGCTCGCGCAGCGCGTCGACCGACTGGCGCGACCGCCGCCACAGTCGCTCGGCGCGGTCGCGGCCGATCTGCTCGGCCAATAGCGACAGCGGGGTGTCGATTTCATACTGCAGCATCGCGGTCGACGCGGCGGTTGATCCATCGAGCGGCCCGCGGCGATCGACGACGACGACCTTTAAGCCAGCTTCGGATAAGGTTTCGGCGATCAGCGCTCCCGAAATCCCCGCCCCGATAATCACGACGTCGCAGCTGATGTCGCGGGTCAGGGGCTGGGTTGGCACACGCGGGCGCCGCCGCGCCGACCAGATCGACTGCCCGGTGCGCAGATCGCGATGGTGGGTGACCGAGGCTTGGCTCGATCGCGTGGGGGTTTTCGTCATGGGATGCTCCGTGCCGCGGCAGACGCGACACGCCCCTAATCCCCGGCGCGTCGCTGGGTTGCACGACGGCTCGCTTTAGCGGCGCTGGATGCTCTCCATCGTCGCGCCGCTGCACGCATCGGCGGTCTTTTCGCCGTCGCCCGAGAGCAGGCCAAGGACAAGGAATCCGCCGATGACCAGCGCGACAAAGGCGGTCGTCACCATGCCCAGATATTTCTCGATAAACGCCTTGATCGGCGCGCCGAATAGGCGGAACAGCACGCCCACCGCCATGAAGATCATCCCGCGCCCGACGATGCTGGCACCGGTAAAGGTCGCCAGATCCATGCCGGTAAAGCCCGCGGTCAGCGTCATCAGCTTGAACGGGATCGGCGTTGCCCCGGCGATGATGATCGCCTCGGCGTCATATTGGTTGAGGAAGCACACCGCGACCGGGAATTTCTCGGTCAGCCCCAGCGCGCCGAGCAGCCACAGGCCGATGCTTTCGTACAGGAAATAGCCGATAGCATAGCCGAACAGCCCGCCCAGCACCGACCCGAGGGTGCATATCGCGGCAAAACGCACCGCGCGCTTCGGTTCGGCGAGGCACATCAGCCCCAGCACCGGGTGCGGCGGGATCGGGAAAAAGCTCGATTCGATGAAGGCGATGGCGAACAGCCACCATTCGGCGTGACGGTGCGACGCCTTGGCAATCGTCCAGTTATACAGATGCGCGAGCAGGCTTTTGGCCGTTGGGCGCGCGGTCGGGTCGATCAGGATGGCCATGGCGCGCCGATCAGTGCCGGAAATGCCGCATACCGGTGAAGAGCATCGCCAGCCCGGCCTCGTTCGCCGCGGCGATGACCTCGTCATCGCGGATCGATCCACCCGGCTGGATCACGCAGGTCGCGCCCGCTTCGACCGCCGCCAGCAGGCCGTCGGCAAAGGGGAAGAAGGCATCGCTCGCGACCGCGCTGCCGACGGTGCGCGGACTGGCCCAGCCGTGGCTCTCAGCAGCTTCGCGCGCCTTCACGGCGGCGATGCGCGCGCTGTCGCGGCGGTTCATCTGCCCCGCGCCGATGCCCGCGGTCGACCCGCCCTTGGCGTAGACGATCGCGTTCGATTTCACATGCTTGGCGACGGTCCACGCGAACAGCGCGTCGGCCAGCTCCTCTTCGGTCGGGGCGCGCTCGGTGACGACTTTCAAGTCGGCGCGGGTGATGCGGCCATTGTCGCGGCTCTGGACCAGCCAGCCGCCGGTAATGCCTTTCAGGACCAGTCCGCCGCGCGCCGGATCGGGCAATTCGCCGGTCAGCAGCAGGCGGAGGTTCTTCTTCTTTGCAAACACCGCGCGCGCGTCGGCATCGGCGTCGGGGGCGCAGACGACTTCGGTAAAGATGCCGCTGATCGCCTCTGCGGTGGCGCCGTCGAGCGGCCGGTTGACCGCGATGATGCCGCCAAATGCCGAGACATCGTCGCATTTCAGCGCCGCGTCATAGGCTTCGGCGATCGTCGCCGCACTTGCCACGCCGCAGGGATTGGCGTGCTTGACGATGACACAGGTCGGATCGGCATCGCGGAATTCCGACACCAGATCGAGTGCGGCGTCGGCGTCGTTGATATTGTTGTAGCTGAGCTCCTTGCCCTGCACCTGCTGCGCCCCGGCAATGCCGCGCGGGCCGGGGACGGCAGGGACATACAGCGCCGCCTGCTGGTGCGGATTTTCACCGTAACGCAGTTCGCTGGCCAGCTTCGCGGTGAGCGGCAGGGTGTCGGGGAAGGTCTTTCCCTGATCGGCGATGGCGAACCAGCGCGCGATCGCGCTGTCATAACTCGCGGTGTGAGCAAAGGCGGTCGCGGCAAGGCGCTTGCGCAGCGCCATCGTCGTCGCGCCGCCGTTCGCGTCCATCTCGGCGATGACCGCGGCATAGTCTTCGGGTTCGGTGACGATGCCGACGAACGCATGGTTCTTCGCCGATGAGCGCACCATCGCCGGCCCGCCGATGTCGATATTCTCGATGATCTCGTCGCGCGTGCCGCCCTTCGCGACGGTCGCCGCGAACGGGTAGAGGTTGACCACAACCAGATCGATCGCACCGATGCCATGCTCGTCCATCGCCGCGACATGCGCCGCATCGTCGCGCACCGCCAGGATGCCGCCATGGACCGTCGGGTGCAGCGTCTTGACCCGCCCGTCCATCATTTCGGGAAAGCCGGTGAGGTCAGCGACGTCAAGGACCGTGTGCCCCGCCTCACGCAGCGCCTTGGCCGTACCGCCAGTCGATACCAGCTCGACGCCATGTTTGACGAGCGCCGCGGCCAGATCGGCAAGCCCCGCCTTGTCGCTGACGGACAACAGCGCGCGGCGGACGGGGACAAGATCGGTCATGGAGTGGGAGCCTCGGCTGGCGGGTGGAAAGTCGCAGCCCCCCTAGGCGCGCGGCGGCTTTTGGGCAAGTCGCGAGCGGGTGCTTTGGGTTCTAAAGAGGTTCACGCGGAGCCGCGGAGCCGCGGAGAAGGGCCGCGGAGCCGCGGAGAAGGAAGGAAGACAAAAGGGTTTCGCGCAGAGAGCGCAGAGCACGCCGAGAATTTGAAAGCGGCAAAGCCGCCATTCTTCTCTCCGCGTCTCCGCGTCTCCGCGTGAACCAAAATTTCTCTGCGATCTCCGCGATCTCTGCGCGAATCCTTTAAAGCCCCAGCGCCGCTGCGATCTGATCCCACCGAACCAGCTTGAAATTCTGCGCCTTGGGCGCATTGTCGCCGTCCTGCGCCAGAAAGATGCCGTCGGGATAGGCCGGCCCAAAATTGCCCGCGATCGCCTCGATCCCATCGGTCTCGCTCGTCGCGCCGAACGCCCCCGCGGTCACGGCAAAGCGCCCAACATATTCAACGCCGGGCAGGCGGAATACGGCATAGGCATTGTCGCCCTGGCTCGATGCGATCAGGTAGCGTTGACCCTTATGGTCGATCGTCGCCAGCCCTTCCAGATCGGCAACGAGCCGCTGGTTGTCGATCGGCGCGACCAGCCGCGCTGCGGCGCCCGTGCCGTCCTGCTTCAACTCCCACAATCCGCCGACCTCTTCGCCGACATAGAGGGTATCGCCGTCGAACACGCACCCCTCGGACTGGGTCGCGATCTTGTGTTCCCACTGAACGGTGAAGGTCGGCGTGCCATCGACCGTCAAGGTACCAACGCGCACCGTGCCGTCCTTGACGATCAACGCCGCGGTGATCGGCGCCCCCGGCGCGGTCTTCTTCAGGCACAGGCCATAGGCCTCGCCGCGCCCCGCCGCCGCGCGGCCCAATGCGGTGAGCGCGGGCTTGGCCCCGTCGAGGCGGTACACCGCCAGATGCGCGTTCAACCCGTCGTTGCGGTCGCTCGCGACCACGATATCGCCGACGACATCGACATTGTTGACGAGGCCGCTTTTCAGAAAGGCCAGATCCTTGCCCGTCAGGTCATAGACATGCAGCCCGGCCTTCTTGTCGGTCGCGATGATCAGCGCGCGGCCCGGATTGGCGGGATCGACCCAGATCGCCGGATCGTCGGCGGCATCGGCACGCCCGGTGCCGACCGGCGCGGTTTCGCCGCTCGCGGTCACCGCGACGGGCGGCAGGCCGGTGATCACCGGCCCTGCCTGACCGGCGCACCCGGTCAACAGTGATGCAAAAGCAAGCGACGTCAGCAGCTTCGATGATTGGACGGCGGTCATGACGATTTCCCCTGTTGCCATTGGCGCAATTGATCTTTGGCGCGCCCCGTTCCAGCAAAGCGGTCGCGCGTCAATCCCACAACATTTCCGTCACTTAAGCGTCACTTAAACGTCATGATGCTCGCCGCAAACTGTCACACAGCCCCCCTAGAGGCCCGGCAACGACCAAGGGGGCATGACATATGATTCGAATTTTCAGCCTGAATTCCGCTGCGGTGCTGGCGCTGGCGACGGCGATGATGTCGGCGCCCGCCATGGCGCAAGACACCACACCGGTCCAGAACGCCGACGGCACGATCACCACCTCGCAGGACATCGTCGTGCTCGGCAGCATCGGTTACCGCAACCGCAGTGAGGATCAGGCCGAACCTGTCCTGTCCTATGACAGCGAGTTTTTCCAGCGCTTCGAACCGCTGACCGCGGGCGACGCGCTGAAGCGCGTGCCGTCGGTGACCTTCCTCTCGGACGTGATCGAGAGCGACGGCGCCCGCCTGCGCGGCCTGCCTCCCGGCTATACGCAGATCCTGATCAACGGCGAGCGTGTCCCCGGCAACAATGATGACCGCAGCTTTTTCCTCGACCGTATTCCTGCCGAATTGATCGACCGCGTCGAAATCGTCCGCTCATCCTCGGCGCGCCGCACCGGCGACGCGGTTGCAGGTACGATCAATATCGAGTTGCGCGATGCCTTCGAACTCGATGGCGGCTATATCCGCGCGGGCGCGCTTCGCTACGACGACAAGGAACTCGAGCCCAGCCTAGGTCTCGTTTACGGCGGCGCGGTCGGTCCCGGCCGGTTGCTCGTTGGACTCAATTTCCAGGGACGTCACAACCCCAAGAAGAAATTCTCGCTGCGCTATGGCGACTCGCCCGAGAATGATCCCGATTTTGCGACCGAAGAATTCGACAACCGCGAAGACCAGATCGATACGCGCGACGGCAAGGATTATTCGGCCAACGCGAGCTACGAGATCGACGGCGACTCGACCGATTTCCGGATCAGCGGCTTTTACGTCCGCACCGACCGAACCGAAACCGAACGCAGCCGCGAATATGACGATCCGACGGCATTCACCGGCCCGCTGCCCGACGGTGCGTTGGTCAGCGATAACAGCAACATCAATAATATCGACCAGGAAAATTACAGCCTCGACGCGCGCCTCTCGCACCAATGGTCGCTCGGTAAAACGACCTTGCGGGTCGGCTATGCCCGCTTCGACGACAAGCAGCGCGAGAGCGAGAACCAGATCGATTTCGACGTCGATTATGACGATGGCGAAGTGCCGGTGTTTGAGCAGGTGTTCACCGCCACCGATATCGCCGACAAGGAGTTCACGACCAAACTCGATCATGAATTCGAGCTTGGCAATGATATCCAGCTTGTCGTCGGCGGCCTTTACCAGAAGAAAACACGCAACACCGCGATTTTCGATATCGACGACGAGATCGAGTTTCCGGGCCTTGACGGCACTTACGATCAGTTTATCGACAATCCCGACGATCTGCTCGATCCGTTCGACCTCACGGATCTTGAACCCACCGACGGCGGGGTCAATCGGCTCAAGGAACGGCGGCTTGACGGCTTTGCGCTCGTTCAGGGCAAGTCGGGCGGGCTGACGTGGGAAGCGGGCATCCGCTACGAAACGACCAAACTCGACATCAGCGATTTTACCGAAGCCGCCATCGTGCCGAACCAGAGCAATGATTATGAAGAGTGGCTGCCGTCAGCGTCGATCAAGTTCGACCTGACCGCCCGCGACCGGATAACCGCGTCGGTGGCGCGCACCAATCGCCGTCCCGATTTCAACTTCGTCTCGCCCGCGCTGCTGGAAGAAGAGGTCGGCGACAGCGACCTGCTCGGCAATCCGCAGCTCGGTCCCGAAACCGCATGGGGCGTCGATCTGGGCTATGAACGCCGTATCGGCCGCACCGGCGTCGTCGGCATCAACGCCTTTTACCGCGATGTCAGCAACCTGATCGAACTCACCAACACCGGCGAGGAAGGCTCGGAAGGCGAAGGCACCTTCGTCTATCAGCCGCAGAATGTCGGCGACGGCAAGGTGTGGGGGGTCGAATTCGACCTGTCCACCGACCTTGGGTTCCTCGGCCTGCCCGACACCGGCATCTTCGGCAACGTCTCGTGGCTCGACAGCGAGATCACCGATTTCGCGGGCAAGCGCCGCTTCAACGGTCAGTCGGAGTATGTCTATAACATCGGCTTCATTCAGGACATTCCATCGATCGGCGTGGCGTTCGGCGCCACCCATCGCAAACAGGGCGCGGCCTATGACCGCGTGATCAGCGAGGAAGTCCGCACCACTTACGGCGCCGATCTCGAAATCTTCGTCGAAAAGCGGTTCGGCAGCAATTTCACGATCCGCGCGGTCGGTTCGAACCTGCTCAACGGTGCCAAGCGCGAGACCTTCAACAAGTTCGACAATCTGGAAGACCAGCTCGACCGCGATTTCGACGAATATGAGCTCGAAAGCGAAAAGGCCGGTCCGGTGTTCCAGCTGATGGCGCGCTACGCTTTCTAAAGGTTCGGCGGCCGACGCTCAGTCCCTGGGGCGTCGGCTATCGGTCAATCCTCCCTGTCGCGAAGCGATGGGGAGGGGGACCGCTTGCGAAGCAAGTGGTGGAGGGGCAGCGACGTCGCGCCATGGCCCCTCCGTCAGCTCTTCGCGCTGCCACCTCCCCATCGCTGCGCGACAGGGAGGATCAGTTAGGTGGCAGATGGGCCGCTCGCTACCCGATATGCTTGAAAATCCACCCGATGCTTGCCCCGCCCGCGGGTGCGGTGCCGGTGACGACCAGCTGTTCGGTCGGGTGCGGGCGGCCTTCGCCGTCGACCCACAGGCTTTGCTCGACATCGAGCGCACCCTCCGAGGTGCGGAACTGCCACAGCGGGCCGCCATTGATGCGGAGCAGCGCGCCCAATTTGTCGGCCGTCAGGCTGGCCGAGATATTGCGGCCGAGGTGAAAGCGCAGCGCGAACCCCTTGTCGCCCTTGCGCCGCGTGCGCGGGGCGGGGAGCAGCATGTCCTCACCGCGCAGCTCGCGCCCGTTTGGCGACAGGATCAGCAGGCGGCGGTGGATCAGCCCGTGGCGCCGCGCATAGCCGTCGTGGCTCATCTCGACCCGGCTGCCCTGCGGCGTTTCGCGGCGGTCGAGCTCGACCTCGGTGACGCCTTTGCCCAGCGTTCCGTTGGCGAGGATCGCGGTCGAATTGGTGTCGGCCAGGATCAAAGTCGAATGCGCCGCGGTGGTGCGCAGCCCGCGCGCCAGATCGGCGGGGATCGTCGCGCCGGTCAGGGCCGCGCCGCCGCAATTGACGACGATGCGCTCGTCGCCGTCGCTCAATTCGAATGCCAGCGTCGAGGCACAGCCCGCCTCGGTCACCCGCGCGATCGGCGGCGGCGCCGCGTCGGCGAGCAGCACGACCTTGTTGGCGACCAGCCGCTGATAGCCCCAGTCGCGCGCCTGTTTCAGCGGCCGGGTCCGCACCCCGCTGGCCGCGACGATCGCCTGGACATGGGCTGCCGACGTCGCGCCGCTCCCCTGCCAGCTGCCCATGCCGCCGTCGCTGTGCAGCAGCCCGAGCAATGCCGGGACGGCGCGCGCCAGCACTTCCTGCACGAACGGCGGCACCTCCATCCGGCGCATGTCATAAACCTTGGCGAGCATCGACAGCGCCATCACCGCGTCGAGTTGCGCCTGCGGCGAGCGCGAGATATTGCCGCCATCGGCATAGAAGCTGGTCTCCAGCACCTTGCGCAGGCCCGCCTCGCCAAACACCTGCCGCGGCTCGCCGCCGGGCATCAGCAGCGACGCGGCGACGATGCCGACCCAAGCGACCATCTGGCCGGTGCCCGGCCGCGTCTTGTCGGCAACCCGGTCCAGATGCCGCGCGGCGCGCGCGAGGTGGTTGAGCACCGCCGATCGATAGACCAGGTCGCTCGACGACAGGATCAGCGGCGCGTGGGCCGCCCAGAACAGGATGCGCCACGCGGTGTTGTCGGCCTTCCACGCCGGTTCGCTCACCGCCTCGCCATGCGTGCCGAGCCAGTGGCGGACCACCGCCTCGGCGATCGGCGCGCCATCGGCGCGCGTGCCAGTGGCGGCGAGATCGCGTAGCCAGGCAAAGCTGTGCAGATAATCGGCAAAGGTCGGCGCGACGGTCAGCGTCGCAAAATCCAGCTCGCCGAGCGGCAGCTTCAAGCCGCGGTGCAGGAAATGGCCGGCGCGGATCGCGGTCCCGGCGCGGGTGTCGCCGGGTACCGGGTCGACCGGAACGCCGAGCAGTTTGAGCGGAAAGCGGCCTTTCAGGCGGAACGCATGGAGCGGCGTGCGCCAGGTCAGCCGGGTGATCGCATTGGCGACGCGGTCGCCCAGCGACAGTCCCTTGTCGGCGGGCAGGCGGATCAGCCGTTTGCCGGGTTCGATCGAATCGTCGATCGGCGGCGCGTCGTCAACCATGTCGAGCGGCGGGTCGGCAGGGGCCGAAGTCAACGGTCTCCCCTCCATCGGTCAGGCGCCCCGCAGCCGCCGGATATTGCCCGCATAGGCATCGGGACCACCCTTGAAAGTCGCGGTGCCCGCCACGAGCACATCGGCCCCCGCCGCGATCGCCAGCGGCGCGGTGTTGACGTCGATACCGCCGTCAACCTCCAGCCGGATGTCGCGGCCGCTCTTGTCGATCATCTTGCGCACCGCTTCGATCTTGCGCAGCTGGCTCGTGATAAAGCTCTGGCCGCCGAACCCCGGATTGACGCTCATGATCAGCACCAGGTCGATGTCGTCGATCAGATAGTCGAGCATCTTCGCCGGGGTCGCGGGATTGAGCGACACCCCCGCCTGCTTGCCCAGCGACTTGATGTGCTGGATGCTGCGGTGGATGTGCGGCCCCGCCTCGGGATGCACGGTGATGATGTCGGCGCCCGCTGCGGCAAAGGCGTCGAGGAAATGATCGACCGGCGAAATCATCAGATGGACGTCGAAGGGCAGGGTGGAGTGCGGTCGCAAGGCTTTGACCACCGCCGGGCCGATCGTCAGGTTCGGCACAAAATGCCCATCCATCACGTCGATATGGACCCAATCGGCGCCCGCGGTCTCGATCGCGCGCACTTCCTGCCCCAGCGCGGCGAAATCGGCGCTCAGGATTGACGGGGCGATACGGACGGGGGCGGGCGTACTAGTCATGACCATCGGCCTTAACCATCAACCCCTTGGGGGGCAAGCGGGGTCGCGGCGCTAGCGGTGGAAAAGCATTTGGCGACGGCTTTCGATCCGCAACCGCCAACAAATTCTCGTCACCCCGGACTTGATCCGGGGTCCCGCTTTGCGTGAAAGGTCGGATGCCGCCTCAAGAAGCGGGATCCCGGGTCGAGCCCGGGATGACGAGGTAGAATGCATCACGATCCGCTCTCCGCTTTTGGCGGCCGCCCGCGCCGTGCGGGGGCAGCGGCCCGGGGCTTCACCCCGCGCCGTGCCAGCGCCTCGCGCAACAGCACCTCGATCTCGGCATTGGCGCTGCGCAATTCATCCGCCGCCAGCCGCTCGATCGCGGCATAGAGCGCGGGGTCGAGGCGGAGGGCAAAGGCCTTTTTGGCGGATGTGGGCATTGGCTAAACCTCAATCCCCGTTCGCATCGAGCGACGTCGAGATGCCCGAAAGTCATGCGACCATGAAGCGTGTCTCGACTTCGCTCGACGCGAACGCGACTTTTACATCAATAAAGCGACCCGGCGTTCACCACCGGCTGGGTGTCGCGCTCGCTGCACAGCACGACCATCAGGTTGGACACCATTGCCGCGCGGCGTTCGTCATCAAGATCGACGACATTTTTCGCGCTGAGCTGTTCGAGCGCCATTTCGACCATGCCAACCGCGCCCTCGACCAGCTTTTTGCGCGCCGAAATCACCGCCTCGGCCTGCTGGCGGCGCAGCATCGCGCCGGCGATTTCCTGCGCATAGGCCAGGTGCGTCAGCCCGCATTCGTCGACGGTGATCCCCGCGACACTCAGCCGCTCGATCAGCGCCTTGCGCAGCTCGACCCCGACCTCGTCATGATTGCCGCGCAGGGTGATTTCCTGATGTTCGATGTCGTCATAGGGGTAACGCGAGCCGATCGAGCGCACCGCGGCCTCGATCTGCGCCATCACGAACTCCTTGTAATCGTCGACGTCGAACAGCGCCTGCGCGGTGTCGGTGACGCGCCACACGACCTGCGCCGCCATCTCGATCGGGTTGCCGCGCAGGTCGTTGACCTTGATCTTGTCCGAAATGACGTTGTTGGCGCGCACCGCGATCTTCTTGCGGGTCAGCCAGGGGAGCACCCAGCGCAGCCCCTCCTCGCGGTCGGTGCCTTTATACGCCCCGAACAGCTGGATAGCGGCCGCTTCATTGGGGTTGATCAGGTAAAAGCCGCACAGGATCAGAAAGCCGACCACCGCGGAGACCGCAACGACCGCCCATTTCCATGCCACCTGAAATTCCGCGGTCGCATTGCTGATCGCCGCCCACGCCGCGACGCCTGCCAGCAGCACCCAGATCAGCAGCATCAGATAACCGCTCTGCGTCATCGCCCGCGTCTCGCGACTGCGGTTCAGCGCCGGTGTTGTCCCCTCGACCATATATTCGCCCTCCGACTCGATATAAAGATGATATCATATTTATATCGAATTGAGTGGGCGTCAATAGGATTCGGATGAGCGTGGTCAGGGTGTCTGCTTTGGGGTGGTGAGCGGACGGTGCCGATCCTCCCCGGAACGGGGAGGGGGACCAGCGAAGCTGGTGGAGGGGCTCCATCGGTTTGCCTTGACGCAGAGATAGTGCTCCGCGGCGAGGTTTCCGGAAAAGCGTGACCCATCTGATCCAGCGCCGCGTAAACCGCCTGTGCCCCTCCACCGCCGCTTCGCGGCGGTTCCCCTCCCCGTTCCGGGGAGGATCTCCTACGTCCGCTTCTGGTCGTTTCCAGCCCTTCGTCATCCCGGACTTGATCCGGGATCCAGGCGCACTTCGGTCGCTTGGACCCCGGATCAAGTCCGGGGTGACGATGAAAGCAGGGCCGGGATGAAAGCAGGGCAACAACAGGATAAACAAAGGGGGCGAAATCGCCCCCTTTGCCTCCCCGGTTTCGTCCGCTCTATTCGGTCGGAAACCCGCGCTTTTTGAGCAGCGCCGACACATCCGGATCACGCCCGCGGAAGGCGCGATAGGCTTCGGCGCGGTCGGTTTCGTTGCCGGTCATCAGCAAGATCGTGCGGAACCGGTCGGCGACGGTGCGGTCCCACGGGCCGCCCGCTTCCATGAACGCGGCCCAGGTGTCGGCGTCCATCGTTTCCGACCACAAATAGCTGTAATAGCCCGCCGAATAAGCGTCCGAACTGAACAGATGCGCGAATTGCGGCAGGCGGTGGCGCATGACGATCTCGCGCGGCATCCCCATTTCGGCCAGCGTTTCGCGCTCGAACTTGTCGATGTCGGTCGGCGGCACCTTGCGGTCGTGCAGCTTCATGTCGACGATCGCGCTCGACAGATATTCGACGGTTTCAAAGCCCTGGTTGAACTTGCCCGACGCCTCGATCTTGTCGAGCAAGGCCTGCGGCATCGGCGCGCCCGTTTTGTTATGCGTCGCGAATTTCGACAGCACTTCTGGGGTCATCAGCCAATTTTCATTCACCTGGCTCGGATATTCGACAAAGTCGCGCGGCACCCCGGCGAGCGCGGGATAGTTGATATCATAGAGCAGGAAATGGATGCCGTGGCCGAATTCGTGAAACAGCGTCGTCGCATCGTCGAGGCTGATCAGCGTCGGTTCGCCCTTGGCCGCTTCGGTGAAATTATTATTGTTCGACGCCAGCACATTGCGGTCGCCGCCCAGCTTTTGCTGGCTGCGATAGGTCGTCATCCACGCGCCCGATCGTTTGCCGTCACGCGCGAAATTGTCGAGGTAAAAGACGCCGATATTCTCGTTGGTCTTCAGATTATAGACCTCGAACGTCCGCACCTTGGGGTCGAACACCGGGATCGTTCCGGTGTTTTCGCGGAACCCCATGTCGTACAGCTGCCCCGCCGACCAGAACATGCCCTCGACCAACTTGTCGAGCTGGAGGTACGGCTTCACCTCGCTTTCATCGAGGTCATATTTGTCCTTGCGGACCTTTTCCGAATAGAAGCGATAATCCCACGGTTCGATGGTGATTTTCGGTCCCTTGCCGGCTTTGGCTTCGGCATCGGCGATCGCCTGCATGTCAGCGACCTCTTCCTTCACCCGTGCCACTGCGGCGGGCCACACTTTCATCATCAGCCCCATCGCATTGGCCGGGGTCTTCGCCATCGTGTCGGCCATGCGGTAGGTCGCGTGGTTGGGGAAACCGAGCAGCTCGGCGCGCTGCTGGCGCAGCGCCAGGATTTCGGCGATCGTCGCATTGGTGTCATTGGCATCGCCATTGTCGCCGCGGCTGACGAACGCCTTGTAGACCTTTTCGCGCAGCGCGCGGTTCGTGGCGTTTTGCAGCACCGGCTGCGCCGATGACCGCGTGTTCTTGATCGCCCATTGGCCGGGCTTGCCATTGGCTTCGGCGGCGGCGGCGAGCGAGGCGATAAAGCCCGCGTCGAGCCCGGCCAGCTCGGCCCTGTCGGTGACAAAGGTATAAAGCTTCTCGTCGCCAAGCAGCTTCGAGGAGAAGGCGGAGAACAGCCCTTCCAGCTTCGAATTCATCGCGACCAGCTTGGTCTTGTCGGCCGCCGAAAGATTGGCGCCGTCGCGCACCATCTCGTCATAGCTGCGCTCGACGATGCGGATCTGCTGGGCGTTCAGCCCGCTGCTGTTGCGCTTGTCGTACACCGCCTTGTAGCGGGCGAACAATTTGGGCTGAAGGAACAGCTCGGTATAGAAAGTGGTGAGCTTGGGGCTCCATTCGGCGTCGATATCCTCGACCCGGTCGTTCGACTTGTTCGACGTCTGCACCCCCCACAGGGCCGACACGCGCTCCATCGTCTCGCCCGCCAGCATCATCGGGACATGGGTGTTCTCGAACGTCGGCGCCGCCGGATTGTCGATCACCGCCTGCACCTGCGCGCGCGTTTCGGCCATGGCCTTGGTGAAGGCGTCGGGGAACAGCTCGGGGTCCATCTTGTCCCACGGCGGCACCCCTTCATAGGGGCCGGTCCATTCCGCCAGCATCGGGTTCTGGCCAGCCGGAGCGGCGGCGGGCGCGGGCGTGGCGGCAGGCGCGGCGGAAGCGGTCATCGGTCGGTCCATGTTGGTGCAACCCGCGAGCAGCGCGCTGGATGCGAGCAATAGCGAAAGCGGGCGGCGAAAAGGAAGCGCGTTGCGCGGCATAGGTGAATCTCCCGGGGAAACGGTTTCGGCCGAAACCATGTTGGAGCGAGCCTTAACCCGAGATTGCGGCGTGGCGCAAGTTTAGGGGGACGAACCGAGTGGGCCGATAAATCCTCCCTGTCGCGAAGCGATGGGGAGGTGGCAGCGGCGTAGCCGCTGACGGAGGGGCTTTGGCGCTACCGTCGCCCCTCCACCATCGCCTGCGGCGACGGTCCCCCTCCCCATGGCTTCGCCACAGGGAGGATCATCCCCCAAACAGCGGCTGCACCAACCCCGGCACTGCAACCCGAAACGCAAACACCCCGCCCGCGTGCGGCTGCGCCTTGCGTTCGTCGTCGGACAAATTCTTGCCCGCACTGGTGACAAAGGCAGTCCGCATATCCGCGCCGCCGAACGCGACCATCGTCGGGCGCTGCACCGGCAGCGCGATCGTTTGCAGCAACTCGCCCGCGGGCGACAGCCGGACGACGCGCCACCCGTCCCACAGCGCCGACCAGTAACACCCCTCGGCATCGATCGCGGCGCCGTCGGGGCGGCCGTTGCCGAGCGGAAACTGGTGGAAGATCCGCCCTTCGCCGAGAACACCCGTCGCCGGATCGACGTCGAACGCGCGGATCGCATGGGTCGGGGTGTCGGCATGGTAAAAGATGCGCCCGTCGGGGCTGAACGCCGCGCCGTTGCTGGTGGTGAGGCCGCCGAAAACTTCGGAGAGCGAACCGTCCGGATCGAGCCGGTACAGGGTCGCGGCGGGATGCGCCTTGTCGCTGGTCAGGCTGCCAACCCACAGCCGACCCGCGCCATCGACGCAGCCATCGTTGAACCGCTGCTCGGGCTTGTCCGCCAGCACCGCCGGACCGAAGGCCCGCGGCGCGTCGCCCCAGCTGTCGATCAGCGCGCAGCTGTTCTCCATGGCGACCACCAGCCCGCCGCCCGCGCGCGGCGCGACGCAGCCGACCTGCTGATCGAGTTGCATGGTCTCGTCCGCACCGGTGACCGGGTCGGTGCGGTGGATCGTGCGACCCTCGATATCGACCCAGTACAGCCGCTGTTCCGAAACGCTCCAGCGCGGCGATTCGCCGAGCAGCGCGCCGGCGTCGAGGAGGAGTTCGACCATGGCGGATGTCGTAGCGCGGCGAGGGGGCGCTGCCCAGCGCCTGCAAACCTATTCGGCGTGAGAATGACATCGTCGATCCCGCGAAGGCGGAGGCTGCGGTCGGTCTATCGGTAACGTCCTCTGTGTTCGTCATCCCGGCGAACCCGAGGCCACCGATGTTATAACTCGGCTGGCGTCGGGTTGCTGGTTGTCGTTCACAAAGTCAAGAATGCCCATCAGCGACCCGTGGAGGGTGGCGTGAACCTCGCCGCGCTTGGCGCCGGGATGTAGAACGATCTTGCCGACGAGCGAGCGAACGTCGCTGGAAGCATCGAGCTGAGTTTCCGGGTCTTCGAGTGTTTCGGTGAGCCGCGCGACCTTGGCCTTGTAGATTTCAGCAATCCCCGGATAGATGTCAGGAATGTGCTGAGGCGCATCCGCCAGTCGTGCGGTGATCTCTTGCTTTTCGCGTTCCAGCTCGGCCATTCGGGCCTTCATGCTAGGCTGGTAGAGGCCGTCCTCAATGGCTGCCATGATGCCCGCGACCGCCCGATCAACCTTTGCCAGCGCACGGATATCGTCATCGGCCTGAGCGCGCCGCTCACGGTTCTCGCCGTTGATCTGCGCCGCATAGGCAGCGACCGCGGCGTCGATCTTGTCCGCCGACACAAGGCGATCGGCGATACCAGCCAGCGCCCTACGCTCCAATTCCGTGCGCCGAATTGTGCGGCCGTTCGTGCAGCAATGGCCGCGATAGCGACTTACGCAACCGTAACGCTCTCCGACCACGAGAGCATATGTTCCGCCGCAAACGCCGCATTCGAGCAAGCCGGAGAGCAGATAGGCTGGACGCCGCGCCTGATGCAGCGATCGGGCCTGTGCTGCTTTCTTGATGCCGACGTATCGGTCGGCCACGATATCCTGCTGACGCTTCACAGCAGCCCATAGCTCGTCGCTGACGATACGCAGTTCTGGCGCCGCATTCCGGATCCACTCGGATTCGGGATTGAGGCGCATGACTTCTTTGCCCGAGCTGGGGTCTTTCACGCTGTGTTTATGGTTCCAGACGCGGACACCGACATACAGCTCATTGTTAAGGATGCCCGTTCCGCGGCGCACGTCGCCGCGAATGCTGGTGTCGCGCCACGCCTTTACCGTCGGCCCGACGATGCCGTCGGCATTGAGGTCGCGCGCGATAGCAAGCGGGCTTTTTCCGGCGGCGAACTCGCGAAAGATGCGCTCGACGATCAGCGCCTGCGCCGGGTCGATCTCACGCTCGCCGCGTACCAGCTCACCTTCGCTGCTCAGGCGCCGGACCATACGGTAGCCATAGCCCACGGCACCCGCCGAGAAGCCCTTCTCGACCCGTCCGCGCAGACCGCGATGCGTTTTCTTGGCGAGGTCCTTCAGGAACAGCGCGTTCATCGTCCCCTTGAGCCCGACATGCAGCTCGGAGATTTCGCCCTCGGCGAGCGTGATGAGTGGGACACGCGCAAACTGGAGATGCTTGAACAGCGTCGCCACATCGGCCTGATCGCGTGACACCCTGTCCAGCGCTTCTGCTACGACGACATCGAACTTTCCCGCCTGCGCGTCGGCAACGAGCCTTTGGACGCCG
Source organism: Sphingopyxis sp. (assembly GCF_035998965.1). Classification (GTDB taxonomy): domain Bacteria; phylum Pseudomonadota; class Alphaproteobacteria; order Sphingomonadales; family Sphingomonadaceae; genus Sphingopyxis. The sequence goes on along the minus strand of NZ_DASYHE010000073.1, from coordinate 2,659 downwards.
GGCCTCAGGATCATGCTGGCGCCCGAGATCGCCGCATCCTCATAGGTCGCGACGATCTGCCAGCCTTCCCGCGCCGCGCGCTCCTGGCAAAGATTGAGCTGGTCCCTGATCGACGCGGCATTCTGCTGGTCGGAGGAGTAGCGGGCGTAAAGCGCAGCGCGGATCATCACATCTTCCTTTGCAATGGCGGGGCACAAGCCCGCAGAGCTGGATTAGACAGTGTTGCGCGCGATGACCTTAGGGTCAACGCTCGGGCGGCAGCGCATTTTTTTCCAACGGGTCATTGTCGTTCGCCGCATTGCGCGTTCGGATATGTTCGCGAGCGATATGCCGACCGATGACTTGGGCAATGCGGGTCAGTGCCACATCGACTTGTTCCGCGCGCAGGACAGGCTCGTTGTCATTTGCCGCAATGCAGCCCGGTTCGGGCCGCGCATCACCCTCTTGCATGGCTGCTTCCGGCATCGAGGTCGCGATTGTCGTTTGCGGCGCGGTAGGCAGGCGGGTCGGCGATCCAGCGATTAATTGCGGACTCGTACCAGCCGGCACCATGAATGCTGATCTTCACCTGCGTCGGGAAAGTGCCTTCGGCCATTTTTCGGTAAACAGTCGACCGGGACAGCCCGGTGCGCGCAAGGACGGTCGGGAGGCGGATGATCTTTTCAGTGTTCTGCATAGCTTAGGATCCATCGTCTGGCATTGGCTGGGCTCCCCTAAGTGCAGAATTGGCGATCTTTCTACGCCGCACAACTGTCTCTTCGGTGCTTCTTCGCTACCAGTGAGGGAGCTTGGCGGGTCCTGACGTTTCCTGTCGTTTCTTGGCGCCCAATTTCGGAGCGCATTTATTTTCCCAGGCTGTCTCAAAGGGGGCATTGTGCAATTTCTGGTAGTCGCTCATGTCCGCCCCACAGAAGAATCGAGCCGATCGGATCGAGCCGTTCGGCGGCTGGCCGCTGGTTCGTCGGGGGAATGGCAACTTTGCGCCTGATATCGGTCATTGCGACTGTTGCTGACTAGGGCCCGAAAGCAGACATCAAGATTTCTGACGATCGGTGGTAGCCACCGCCTAATTGCGGTGTCGCGGCGTCACCTGAAATCTATCCTGAAAGCTGTTGTTCTCCAATGGCCGCTTAGAAAGAAACTAATTAGGGATCGCGATAATCGGATTTCCTTCCTAAGCCTCAGACGCACATGACTTAGATAGTAAGGTATAGGAGGTCTGCGAATGCCGTGGCTCGAACGTCGCACTGAAGAAAAGGCGAAGCAAAATGACGCGAGGTCTCCGGGCGATGTCGACTATGCCCGAGTTGTTCATTCGGGGTCGTTCAGGCGACTGCAGGGCAAGACCCAAATCCTCAACCTAGGTGACAGCGACTTCTATCGGACGCGCCTCACTCACTCGCTTGAGGTCGCGCAGATCGCTGGCGGTCTGGTCAAGCAACTGCGCTTCAACGACCCGGGACATGCCGCAGTGACGCACCTTCCCGAACATAGCCTGATCCAGGCAATAGCCTGCACGCACGATCTCGGCCATCCGCCGTTCGGCCATGGCGGCGAGGTCGCGCTCAATTATTGTACGAGAGCGGACGGCGGTTTCGAGGGTAACGGGCAGACGTTGCGCATTTTGTCACGACTTGAAAAATTTGCGGCGGGTGGCGGATCAAACCTTACGCGCGAAACCCTACTCGGGGTGCTGAAATATCCGGTCGCCTATTCCCAAGCACGTAACTCTTCAATCGAGGCCGGATTGCGTGGCGAGACGAGCGGGATTCCGTTGCTTAATCGAGAAGCCTGCAAACCGCCCAAATGCTATCTGGACAGTGAGGCGGACGTGGTTGACTGGATTCTTTCACCTTTGTCTCAGACAGACAGGGACCTGTTTCAGGCGATCGACCGCACCGGGACCAAGCATTACAAAGCTCGTCACAAGTCGCTTGCCTGTAGCATTATGGACCTTGCCGACGACGTCAGCTACGGGGTGCATGATATGGAGGATGCGCTCGCGCTTCGTTTGGTCGATCGTGCCGCCTTCGAGGCCCATGTATCGCCCGAACACTGTCAGGGCGTGCTTGACTATCTCGGGCATGCATATCCCGGTGAGTATCGCAACGATGTCTATGGTGGGATGGTCGAGCGCCTGTTCGGGGACGGCGACCGGCGGAAGCATCAGATCAACCGCCTTCTCAATTATATCATCCCGTCGGTTCAATTCGAGGAGGTTGAGGGTTTTTACGAACCTCGTCTTCGTTACCGCGCTACCTTGCCCGACCCGGTCCGGATTTTCGTGAATGCTATTAAGGATTTCGTGTACGCGACCGTGATCAGAAGCCCGAGCGTTCAGCATCTCGAGTTGAAAGGTCAAATGATGGTGATCGCTGTGTTTGAGGTGATGAAGTCCGAGCCAAAAAGCTTTCTGCCGATCGACATCCAGACACGGCTCGATGGCGGCGATTCCGCCATTCGCGTGATCTGTGATTATGTTTCTGGAATGACTGATACGCATCTTCTGAGAACTTATTGTCCGTCGTCAGAACATTTGGCGCAGATCGCGGCGTAAATTAGTGGAGAGCGGGCCTCGTCTGGGGATTGATATTAGGCGGCGAGCTTTCGGTGCTGCAAGCGCCGATATTGGATGGTCTGTCGTTTGATCCTTTCGCGC
>NZ_DASYHE010000069.1:0-11924 GCF_035998965.1 Sphingopyxis sp. | reverse complement strand
CGGCCCGCGGACCAGAAATTGCATTGGACGGACTGGAGACCGCCCGCCCTCGTGTTCCTGCGATTTTCGCCCGATGTGCGATCCGCAACTGCGATACGGCAGGCCAACCCCCGCTGGTTCGAACGCTATGAAGGCCGCGCGCTGCGCGACTCGCTGACCCGTTCGCGGCTTGTGGACCCGATTAGGAAAGGACGCATTTGATCTCCGCCACCCAGGGTGCCGCGCCCAGCGCCGCATCCGCCAACGATAATGTGGACGCGCTCCACGCTCTGATCCTCCACCAGCTGGATGAGGACCAGGCCCAGGAAACCATCTCCATCCCGCTTGCCGGCAAAAGCAGCATCGCCGATCATATGGTGATCGCGAGCGGCCGATCGACGCGCCATGTCTCGGCGATCGCCGAGAAACTGGCGCAGCGGATCAAGCAGGAAGCGGGCCGTCAGGTTCGTGTCGAAGGGCTGCCCAATGCCGATTGGGTGCTGCTCGATGCGGGCGACGTGATCGTCCACCTGTTCCGTCCCGAGGTGCGTAGCTTCTACAACCTCGAACGCATGTGGTCGTTCGGGGACGCGCCGCCGGTCACGGTCGCAAATTGACGTCCCTGCCCTGCCAAGGGTAGGCGGGGCGTCATGTTGCTGCACATCATCGCGCGCGGGCGCATCGGGCGCGGGCCCGAGGCCGAGCTGGTCGAGCGTTATATGAAACGCGTGACGTGGGCGCAGAAGATTTCCGAGCTTCCGGATACGGGCGGTCGTATGCCCGCGGCCACTGCGGGCAGCCGCACCGTCCTGCTCGACGAGGGCGGCGAGCAGATGTCGTCGCTTGAATTTGCCAAATTGCTGGAGGGCTGGCGCGACGGCGGGGTGCGCGAGGCGCGCTTTTGCCTGGGCGCCGCCGACGGCTTCACGCCCGAGGAGCGCGAGGGTGCCGACAGGGTGATCGCCTTTGGCCGCGCGACATGGCCGCATTTGATGGCCCGCGCGATGCTCGCCGAGCAATTGTGGCGCGCCACCAGTATCGTCGCGAACCATCCCTATCACCGCGAGGGACGCCAATGAGGCGCGCTCTGACTGTCCTCACCGCTATAGCTGTCCTGTCTGGCGGCGCGCTGGCGCTGGCGCAGAGCGATGTTTTCGATCCGCTGGCGATCGCCGCGCGCGAACGCAACCAACTCCTCAGCGCAAAACAGCAGTCAGTTGAGGCGATGGCGCGCAGCACCCGGCTGGAGGCGCAGGCCGCCGCGGCGAGCAGCGAGGCCGACCGGCTGAAAATCCGCAGCGCCGCGCTTGCCGCGCGCATCCAGTCGGCCGAGGCCGACATCAGCGCCGGTGAGGCGCGCGTCGCGCTGGTCAGTCGGCGCCTGGCAGCGCAACGCGCGCGGCTGGCGGAGCAGCAACAGCCGCTGCTCGAACTCGCCGCCTCGCTCCAGCAACTCTCACGCCAGCCGCCGGTCAGTGTCCTCGCGCAGCCCGGATCGCTGACCGACATGGTCCACGCGCGTGCGGTGATCGACGCCGCGATGCCGGTGATCGAGCGGCGCACCGCAGGGGTGCGCCAGGAATTGACCTTGCTGCAAACGACGCGGCGTCAGCAGGCGCTGGCCCTGCGGGCGCTGTCGGCCAGCAAGGTCCAGCTGTCGCAGCGCCGCAACGCGCTGACCCGGCTGGAAAATGAAGGCCGGATGCGTTCGCGCGAGCTGATGAGCAGCGCCCAGCTTGAGGCCGACCGCGCACTGGGGCTGGGCGAGAAAGCGCGCGATATCGTCGAACTGATGGACGCGCTCGAAGCCGATGGCGCGGTGCGCGCCGAACTGGCGCAGCTGGCCGGGCCGTTGCCGCGCCCGCGCAATCCGGCTGGCGCGATCACCGGCGCCGTGCCGCCTGCCCCCGCCGAAGCCGAACTCACGCAAGGCGCCTACCGCCTGCCGGTCGTCGGGCGCATCGTCGCCGGGCTGGGCGAGGTCAACGACAGCGGAGTCCGTTCGCGCGGCGTGACAATTGCGGCGCGTCCCGGCGGACAGGTTGTCGCGCCCGCACCCGGCCGGGTCGGCTTTGCCGAAGATTATCGCGGTTATGGCAAGATCGTCATCATCGACCATGGCGGGGGCTGGGTGTCGTTGCTGACCGGCATGATCGGGCTGTCGGTCGCGGTCGGCGACACGCTCGACGCCGGTGCGCCGATCGGCCGCGCCGGGTCCGACGACAGCCGCATCACCGTGGAGCTGCGCCGCGGTGGTCGCCCGGTCGATATCGTCGCAATGATCGGATGACACTCGACACACCCTTAAACCCGGTTCGCCCTGAGGAGGGACTGAGCCCGGCGAAGGCCCGTCTCGAAGGGTTTGCACAACATATCGGTCCTTCAAGACGCCATTTCGGCAAGCTCAATGGCCCCTCAGGACGAACGGAAACCTATCGAATCAAGCGCCCGTTAATCCCCCATTCGGGCGCTGTCCCCTATCGGGATGCACCGCTTGACGCCCGCGCAAATGCGTAGGAGGATGGTCGACCGGGGTATATAAGGCGGGAATTCCCGCCTGAGTGAAAGACGCACATGACCGACTCAACCAAAACGCCCGTATCTTCAAAGCGCCGCTTTGCATTGTGGCAGGGCGCCGCCGCGCTCTCGACGCTGGCGCTGGTGCCGCTTGCGACCGGTGCGATGGCGAGCGTCGACAGCAAGACGCAGGAAGAAATTTCGCGTTTCATGGACGTCTATCTCGAAGTGAAATCGAACTATGTCGAACCGGTCGACGATTCGAAACTGATCGAAGGCGCGATCAACGGCATGCTGGCGAGCCTCGACCCGCATTCGGGTTATCTCGACGCGCGTGGCTTTTCGAACCTGCGCACCCAGACCGACGGCGAATATGGGGGGCTGGGCCTGTCGGTGACGATGGAAGACGGCGTCGTGAAGGTCATCGCGCCGACCGCCGACACCCCCGCCGACAAGGCCGGGATCAAGTCGGGCGACTATATCACGCACATCAACAAGGAACTGATCTTTGGCCTGACGCTCGACGAGGCGGTCGAGCAGATGCGCGGGCGCCCGGGGACCAAGATCGACGTCACCATTGTCCGCGAAGGCCAGGACAAGCCGATCGAAATGTCGCTGACGCGCGAAGTCATCGACCTGAAACCCGTCAAGTGGGAGGTCAGCGGCGATGTCGGGGTGCTGACCGTCACCAGCTTCTCCGCCGACGCGACCACCGACATGCGCGCCGCGATGATGGCGGTCGAAAAGTCGCTGGGCAAGAAGCCGCGCGGCTGGATCGTCGACCTGCGCTCGAATCCGGGCGGACTGCTCGACGAAGCCGTCGGGATCAGCGACCTGTTCCTCGAGCGGGGCGAAATCGTGTCGCAGCGTGGCCGCCGCAAGGGCGACATCGAACGCTTTTTCGCCGAGCCTGGCGATCTTGCGGCCGGGTCGCCGGTCATCGTGCTGATCGATTCGGGGTCAGCGTCGGCGTCCGAGATCGTTGCCGGCGCTCTGCAGGACCAGCACCGCGCGGTCGTGATGGGCGAGCGCAGCTTTGGCAAGGGATCGGTGCAGACCGTGCTGCCGCTGAGCGACACCACTGCGCTGCGCCTGACCACCGCGCGTTACTACACGCCGTCGGGGCGTAGCGTGCAGGAGGGCGGCATCGAGCCCGATATCCGCGTCCCGCAGATTTCGGACCCCGACTATGCCTCGCGGCCGAAATTCCGTGAGAGCGACCTGCGCCGTCACCTGATCAACGAGAAAAAGGTCGATAACGGGCTGATCGAAAAGGACGAGAAGGTCGATCCGCGCTTCACCGCGACCGCGGCGGAGCTCAAGGCCAAGGGGATCGAGGACTTCCAGCTCCACTATGCGTTGCAGACGATCGGGCGGATCAGCCCGACTGCACCGCGCATGGCGGCGCAGGCGACCAAGCCCGGCGCCAAGCCTGCCCGCCGCAACTGACTTTCTTCCGTCATCCCGGAGCAGGCCGGGATCTCGCCGGTGCGGTACGACGCGAGGTAGAGATCCCGGCCTGCGCCGGGATGATGATTCAATGAGGTACGTTTGATGACCCAGTCGCGGCTTTCGGCACCCTTGGTCGCGCTTGCCGCACCCCTGCTGCTGTACGGCGGCGCGCTGGTGTCGCAATTTGGCTTCGGGCTTGCCCCCTGCGAAATGTGTTACTGGCAGCGCTGGCCGCATCAGGCGGCGATCCTACTCGCGCTGCTCGCGCTATTGCTGCGCGGCAATGACAAGGCGATGCGCGCGCTGACGCTGCTCGCCGCCATCGCGATCGCCATCTCGGGCGCCATCGGCATCTACCACGCCGGGGTCGAATATGGCTTTTGGGAGGGTCTGACCACCTGCGCGACCGGCAGCGGCGGCCCCGTGTCACTCGACGCGATCATGAACGCGCCGCTGATCCGCTGCGACACCGCGCAATGGACGCTCTTCGGCATCTCACTGGCAGGCTTCAACGCGATCTTTTCGCTCGGTGCCGCGGCGCTCGTCTTGACCTTGCTGCGCCGTCGGCCCACATCTGCGGCATGAGCAAAGCCGATAAAAACGCAGCGATGATCCGGGTCGATCAGGCCGGCGAATATGGCGCGACGCGTATCTATGCGGGCCAGCTCGCGGTGATGGGTGATCGCCACCCGATGGCGCGCGAAATTGCGCATATGGCCGAACAGGAAGAGCGTCACCGCAAATTCTTTGACGACATGGTCGCCAAGCGCGGGGTGCGTCCGACCGCGCTCCAGCCGTTCTGGAACGTCGCCGGTTTCGCACTCGGCGCGGTCACCGCCGCGATGGGGCCGCGCGCCGCGATGGCGTGCACCGCCGCGGTCGAGACCGAAATCGATCGCCATTATCGCGACCAGCTTGACGAACTCGGCGACAGCGACCCCGAACTCAGTGCCGCGGTCGCCGATTTCCGCGCCGAAGAGCTGGAGCATAAGGACACCGCGCTCGCCGCGGGCGCCGAGAGCGCACCGGGATATCCAGTCCTCAGCCTCGCGATCCGCGCCGGTTGCCGTGCAGCCATCGCGCTGTCGAAGCGTATCTGATAGAGATCCGGCCCGAGCATTCGTTCATCACTGATGCAGGGTCGCGGTGCCAAGCCGAACCAGACAAGACAAAGGAATATCCGATGACCCGCCTGCCCCTGTTCGCGCTGATCCTCGCCGGTAGCGCCCTCTCGGTACCCGCCGCGGCGCAGCAAGCGACGGTCGACGGCGAAAAGGTCAATCAGGTCGTCGTCTATGGCGACGATCAATGCCCCAAGGGAGCCGACGACGAAATTCTGGTCTGCGCCAAGCTGCCCGAGGGTGAGCGGTATCGGGTGCCCGAAATGCTGCGCGGCAATCCGCTCGACGTGCGCAACGAAGCTTGGGCAAACAAGGTCGTTGCGGTGGAGCGCATCGGGCGGTTCGGCACCGACAGCTGTTCGCCGAGCGGGCTGGGCGGCTTCACCGGCTGCACCCAGGCGCTGGTCGCCGGCGCCAAGGCCGAACGTCAGGCCGCCGACAAGACCGACTGGCAGGCGATGATCGCCGACGAACGCGCCAAGCGCCTTGCGGGGATTGATTCGGCATCGGACGAAGTCGAAGCCGCGGTGTTGGCCGAAGAACGCGCGCTCGCCGAGCGGCAAAAGGCCGCCGCGGAGCTGGAGCGTCAAGCCAGCGGTCAGGCGCCGATGCCGACCGCCCCCGATGAAGCCGACGCCGAACCGCTCCCGGTCCCGCCGCAGGGCTGATCACTTACATCGTCATTGCGAGCGCAGCGAAGCAATCCAGGGCGGCATACGCACACTCTGGATTGCTTCGCTACGGTCGCAATGACGGCAAGTAGCCGTCAGCTCAATTCAGCAGATATTGCTTCCAGAACAGCAGCGACGCCCAGAAATTATAATCGGCATTTTCCTTCTTGGCGAACCCATGACCCTCATTGGTGCCAACGAGATGCCAAGCGGTGCCGCCGTTCTTGCGCACCGCCGCGACGATCTGATCCGCCTCTGATGCGGGCACGCGCGGGTCGTTGGCACCCGTCACCACGAACAGCGGCTTCTTGATATCGGCGACGCGGGTGAGCGGCGAGATTTCCATCAGCTTCTTGCGCTGCGCTGGATCGCGCTCGTCGCCATATTCGACGCGGCGCAGGTCGCGGCGATAATCCTGGGTATTTTCCAGGAAAGTCACAAAGTTCGAAATCGCGACGACGCACAGATTTGCACGCAGCTTGTCACCATAATGGGTGGCGGCGGCATAACACATATAGCCGCCATAGCTGCCCCCGGTCAGCCCGAAGCGCGCCGCGTCGAGCGTCTTGTCCTTGGCCAGCGCATCGAGGAATGCCCCCATGTCCTTGACGCTGTCCTCACGCTTGAACGGCCCGTTGTCGAGGCTGACAAAGGTCTTGCCATAGCCGGTGGAGCCGCGGACGTTGGGATAGAAAAGTGCGATCCCCATTTCGTTGAGCAGATAATTGCTGCGTCCCATGAAACCGGGGCGCGACTGCGCCTCGGGACCGCCATGGACGCTCATGATCAGCGGGCGCTTGCCGGGGAACTTCACCGGGTCGGGGCGATAAAGCAAGCCCGACACCTCGAGCCCGTCGAAGCTTTTGACCTTGACCAGCTCAGGTTCAACATTCTTCGTCACGTCGAGCCCGCCGGTTTCGCTTTCCGTCCAGCGCGTCACCGCCAGCGTTTTCGGGTCGACGCTGAATGCATCGGCGGCGCTACGTGCCGAGGTGAAGGTAATGCCGATCTCGCCCCATGGCGCGATCTCCAGCCCGCCGATGATCCCGGCGGGCAGCTTGTCGACCGTCCGTACCGCGCCGGTCTTTGGATCGAACAGCCGCAATTTCGACATCCCCGCCTCATTGACCACATAGGCGATGAAGCTGCCGTCCTCGGCAATGTCGAACGTATCGACGTCCCATTTCTCGGCCGGTCCCTTCGGCGTGAACGTGCCTATCGCCGGATCAAGCGTGCCGAGCCGCTGGAAATCGCTGCCCTCATCGCTGGTCATCCAGATCGTGCCGTCCGGGGCGAAGCTCGCGCCGCCAAGCGCCACGGTCTTGCTGTGATCGCCGATCGGGGTCATCGCGCCGCTAGCGAGGTCGAGGCGGAACAGGTCGGCTTTCTGCACCGACGTATATTTGCCCACCAGCGCCCAGCTTTTGTCGGGCGTGAAGTCGAGCAGCCCCCAGCCGCCGCCCTCGACCTGTGCCACCATGCGGCGCGTCTTGGGATCGCGCGGGTCCATTACATAGATGTCGCTGTCGCGACCGTTGCGCAGCGTCGAGGTAAAGGCGACGAGCTGACCGTCGTGGCTCCACGCATTCAGCCCGTTGCGGCTCTTGCCGTCGGTGAGCAGGTCGAGCCGGCCATCTTTCATCGCGTAAATCTGGAAGAATTCATTGCCGCCGATGTCCTTCTGGACCAGCATCACATCGGCCTTTTTGGGCGCCCAGCTGCCCGACCCGACCGGCTCGGCCTCGAACGTGATCTGTTTGCGCGCACCCATCGGCATCGCGACGCGGTGCAACTGCGCGGTGTTGCCGAAACGCGTCGAGATCAGCATAGATTTGTCGATCGGGTTCCAGCCGACGAAACCAGCGCCGCGATTTTCCATATAAGGCCGCGTCGCCGCCGCCAGCTCGGCCGGTACTTCAGGCACCCCGTCGGCGATCAGCGCCGCGGGTTTGGGTTCGACGGCGGGCTTGTCGCCGTCGGCCGCCGCGGCCGATGCAAGCGGAAGGGTGAGAGCGGCGATGAAGGCCAGATAGCGCATGATGATGTTCCCCGTGTTGCAGCAAAGCAGATCCACTGGGACTAGACGCTATCAACCTGACGGGCGGATGCAAGGCTTCGACCAACGGCACGGCGGCTTCGACCACCGTCAGCCGCTTTTCGTGGTCGATTCACCGACGCCTGCACAGTCCGTCGCCGCAAAATCGCAGCATTTTTGGTGATCTGGCGCGATTTGGTTGCGAAACCGGGGTGAATTGAGCGGAATTGTTAACGAATCGGTGGCAACCTGTCTTGACTTGGGAATTTTGGGCTGAAATCGTGGCGTTCTGGGAATCGCCAGCCTAAGGGGGCTGAAAAATGGCAACAGCATTCGGACCGCGCCTGTGGCGGCGCACGTCACCTAGTGTGCCGGCAGCGCGGAGTCTTGGCCGCCGAATGACCTGGCACGCTGCGACGGCGCTGGTTGCCTTTGCTGCTTTGCAGATCTGGCTGGTATCGAGCGCGATCACGGCGGGTGCCTCATCAACGCTGATTTTTGTCGCGCTGATCGTCCTGCTGGCCCTCGCCGTTCCCGTTGCCCGATCGACCGAGCGGCGCTGGTATCACCTGAGCCGTCAGGCGCTGGCCAGCTGGGGCCTGCATGCGCGCTTTCGCCGCGACGTTCGCCGTCTTTGGGTCGCCGCGCTGACGCTGCCCTTCCTGTGGGTCAGCGGCGCGATGGCTGCTACCGACGCCATCGCGGCAATCGTCAACTAATCACCGCCAACCAAGTTTGACGCCCTGCCGCCCGCCGTATAGGGCGCGGCAATGCTCACTGTTTCCGAAGCCCTCGACCGCGCGCAATTGCTGTGCGACGCCGCTGCCAAGGCTGGTGCCGATGCCGCCGACGCGCTCTATTATTGCAACGCCGCCACGTCAGTCTCGATGCGGCTGGGCGCACTCGAGGATGTCGAGCGGTCCGAAGGGCAGGATATTTCGCTCCGCGTCTTTGTCGGCCAGCGCAGCGCCAGCGTGTCGACCGCCGACATGGATGCGGGCGAGCTGACCAAGCTGGTCGAACGCTGTGTCGCCATGGCGCGTGAGGCGCCCGAAGATCCCTATGCCGGTCTGGCGCCCGAAGAACTGTTGTTCAAAGGCCCGGTTCCCGACCTCGACCTCGACGACGGCAGCGAAGCCGATCCCGCGGCGCTGCGCAAAGCGGCGCTGGCGGTCGAGGAAGCGGCGCGCGCGGTCGCCGGGGTGACCAACAGCGAAGGCGGCAGCGCCAGCCACAGCCGCACCCGCTTTGCGCTCGCCACCAGCCACGGCTTTGCCGGCGGTTACGGATCGAGCGGCCACAGCCTGTCAGCGAGCGTCATCGCGGGCGAAGGCGCCAACATGCAGCGCGACTATGGCTGGCACAGCGCGCATCATCTGGCCGACCTTGAAACCGCTGCTGAGATCGGCGCGCGCGCCGGAACCCGCGCCGTCGCACGGCTGAATCCCGGCAAGGCGCCGAACGGCAAGTTTCCTGTCATTCTCGATCCCCGCGTCAGCGGCGGCATCGTCGGTCATTTGCTGGGCGCGATCGCCGGCCCCGCCATCGCGCGCGGCACCAGCTTCCTGCTCGGCAAAGAAGATCGACAGTTGTTCGACCGCAGCATTATTATCCGCGACGAGCCCCACCGCCCGCGCGGCCTGCGCAGCCGCGCCTTCGACGGCGAAGGCCTGCCGACCGCGGCGCGCGATCTGGTTGCGGATGGCAAGATCACCGGCTGGCTGCTCGACACCGCATCGGCGAAACAGCTCGGCCTGACCCCGACCGGCCATGCGAGCCGCGGCGGCGGCGCGTCGGGCGTCGGCGCGAGCAACCTGCACCTCGCGGCGGGCAGCGTGTCGCCCGCGGCGCTGATGGAAGGAATCGCGGACGGCGTCTACATCACTGAATTGATCGGCCACGGCGTCAATCCGGTGACCGGCGATTACAGCCGCGGCGCGTCCGGCTTCCGGATCAAGGATGGCGTCATCGCCGGGCCGATCGCCGAATTCACCATCGCGGGCAATCTGATCGATATGTTCGCCGCGCTGGTCCCCGCGAACGACCTGGAATTCCGCCATGGCATCAACGCGCCGACGCTGCGCATCGACGGCATGACCGTCGCTTCGAGCTAAGGACGCTATGCCGGGCCGCAACCTAGAAGCCGCGATCGCCGCGACCCGCGAGGTCGGCGACATGGCGATGGCGCGCTGGCGCGGTGAGGGGCTAGCGGTCAATGTGTGGAACAAGTCGCACGACAATCCGGTCAGCGACGTCGACCTGGCGGTCGATGCGCGGCTGAAGGCGGTGCTGGGCGCGATGGTACCCGAGGCGGGGTGGCTGTCCGAGGAAACCGCCGATAACGCCGACCGCCTGTCGTGCCGCGCGATGTGGTGCGTCGATCCGATCGACGGCACCCGCGACTTCATCCGCGGCCGTCCCGGCTGGTGTGTGTCGGTCGCGCTGGTGATCGACGGCACCCCCGAATTCGGCATCCTCTACGCCCCCGCGCTCGACGAATTATGGGTCGCACAAAAGGGTCAGGGGGCGCTGCTCAACGGCGAGACACTGCACGCCAGCCAGCGCACGACCTTCGCCGGGTCGCGCGTTCCCGCCGACGCGCTGCCCAAGGTCGACAGCGACCTGGTGATCGTGACCAAACCGAACAGCATCGCGCTGCGCATCGCGCTGGTCGCCGACGACCGCGCCGATCTGGTCGCGACCTTGCGCTGGGGGTTTGAGTGGGACGTTGCTGCGGCGGCGCTGATCGCGAGCGAAGCAGGGGCCACGGTCACCGACGCCTTTGGCGCGCCGCTGAAGTTCAACACGCCGCGCGCGCAGGCCTTTGGCGTCATCGCTTGCGCCCCGGATATTCATGCCGCGGTGGTCGATCGCTTGCACGACCGCGCGGTCGCTCTTACATCCCCATCCTGACGGCAAAAGCGCCGCGCAAACCACCGCACTTCGCTTGACAATCGGCCCGACTCACCTTAGTTGCGCCTCCATTCCGACATCATGACCGGACGGCGAAGCGCGAGGCGCGCATTCGTGGTCCGTTTTTTGCGTTGGAAATCAGACGCTTTGAGATGGGACCGATTGCCACCGGTCCTGTGGAGCAGGAGAAAGTACCCCATGGCACGTATTGCGGGCGTCAATTTGCCCACCAACAAGCGCGTGATCATCGCGCTCACCTACATCCACGGTATCGGCCGCAAGACCGCCGTCGACATTGCCACCAAGCTGGGCATCGACCAGTCGCGCCGCGTTCAGGACCTGTCCGACGCCGAAGTGCTCCAGATCCGCGAAACGATCGACGCCGGCATCCAGGTCGAAGGTGATCTTCGCCGCACCACGGCGATGAACATCAAGCGTCTGATGGACCTCGCCTGCTATCGCGGCCTGCGTCATCGCAAGGGCCTGCCGGTCCGCGGTCAGCGCACGCACACCAATGCGCGCACCCGCAAGGGCAAGGCCAAGGCGATCGCCGGTAAGAAGAAATAAGGTTCGAGCGCGTCCATCCGGGCGCGCTTCCTTGTTTCCCCTGCCGGGGCAGCGGCCATCGCCCGCCACCGGCCATTCAGGATTAGGTTAGGATTACATCATGGCTCGTGAACCGCAGCGCCTTCGTCGGCGCGAACGCAAAAACATCTCGTCGGGCGTCGCCCACGTCAACGCGACCTTCAACAACACGATGATCACCATCACCGATGCTCAGGGCAACGCGATTGCCTGGTCGAGCGCCGGCATGATGGGCTTCAAGGGCAGCCGCAAGTCGACCCCTTACGCGGCGCAGGTCTGCGCCGAAGACGCCGGCAAAAAGGCCGCCGAACATGGCGTTCGCACGCTGGAAGTCGAAGTCAAAGGCCCGGGTGCCGGTCGTGAATCGGCGCTGCGCGCGCTGCAGGCGGTCGGTTTCCACATCACCTCGATCCGCGATGTGACCCCGATCCCGCACAATGGTGTCCGCCCGGCCAAGCGCCGCCGCGTCTGACGCCTGCTTCGGATGCGCCCCATTTCCGGGGCGGCATCCGCTAAACTCCTAACGCCGGACAGATTGGTCGACCCCCAATTCGTCCCGCCAAAAGCAAAGGGAAGACCATGACTGTCAATATCCGGAACTGGCAGGAATTGAAGAAGCCCAGCAACCTGGAAATCAAGGCTGGCAGCGAC
>NZ_DASYHE010000068.1:0-105445 GCF_035998965.1 Sphingopyxis sp. | reverse complement strand
CCATAAGGGGTTAGGCCAGCGAGACCAAGAGGAGAGATACAAGATGCCATCAGCGCTCGATTTGCGCCTGGAAGCCGCCTATAATCTGATCACCGGTCCGGGCGGACCGATCCAGGTCGGGTCCGTCGAACGCTTCGGCCGACAGCTTCCCTTCATCACCAACGCGCCGACGAATCTGGCCGACTATGTCGCCTATTTCGCGATGCAGCATGGCGACGCGACGTTCCTGGTCGAAGGCGACGAACGGCTGTCGTTCAAACAGGTCTATATGGCGGCGCGCCAGGTCGCGGCGGGGCTGATCGACGGCTATGGCGTCCAGCGCGGCGACCGGGTCGGACTGGCGATGCGCAATGCCAATGCGTGGTGCGTTTCCTATATCGGCATATTGCTCGCGGGCGGCTGCGCGACCCTGCTCAACGGCTGGTGGCAGGGCGGCGAGCTGGCGGCGGGCATCGTTGATAGCGAGACCAAGCTGGTGATCGCCGACGAACAGCGTGCGGCCCGGCTCGAAGAAGTTGCGCATGGCGCCAAGGTCATCACGCTGGATATTCGCCAGCCGATCGATCAGGCGATCGCGCCGATCACCGGCGCCGGCGGCAGCGCCGCGACGGTATTGCCGGTGCTGACCGGACAGGATCTGGCGACGATCCTGTTCACCTCGGGCTCGACCGGCCAGTCGAAGGGCGCCTATTCGCGCCACGAAGCGGTGGTGCAAGCGATCTTCAACTATGTGACGCAGACCGCCAGCATCGTCCACCTGCTGACCGAAGACGGTCAGATGTCGGACATCCAGCCCGCGACCCTGATCTGTACCCCGCTGTTCCACGTTACCGCGGAAATCCCCGTATTCCTGCAAAGCTTCGCGCTCGGCCGCAAACTGGTGCTGATGCCGAAATGGAATGCCGAAGAGGCGATGCGGCTGATTCAGGACGAGAAATGCAATTATTTCGTCGGCGTTCCGCTGATGAGCTATGAGATCATGATCCATCCCAACCGCAAAAATTACGACCTGTCGACGTGCAAAAGCTATGCGGGCGGCGGCGCGGCGCGGCCGCCCGAGCATGTCAAACGGCTCGCGACCGAAATGGGGGAGGGCAAGCCGCTGCTCGGCTATGGCCTTACCGAAACCAACGCGGTCGGGTGCGGGATCATCAACGAAAATTACCTCGCCAAGCCGATGTCGACCGGGCCGGCGTCGAAACCGCTGGTCGACATGGCGATCCTCGACGACAATGGCAACGAACTGCCGCAGGGCAGCGTCGGTGAAGTGTGCATTCGGTCGGTCGCCAATTTCGAAGGCTATTGGAACAATCCCGCCGCGACCAAAGCGGCGTTCTTCGACAATGGCTATTTCCGCTCCGGCGATCTGGGTTATGTCGACGAGGACGGTTATTTGTACATCGTCGATCGCAAGAAGGACATCATCATCCGCGGCGGCGAAAATATCAGCTGTCAGGAAGTCGAAGCGGCCATCTATGAACATGCCGAGGTCAACGAATGCGCGGTGTTCGGCCTGCCCGACGAGCGGCTGGGTGAAGTGGTCGGCGCGGTAATCTGGGTCAAGCCCGGCAGCACCCTCACGGCCGAGGATATGTGCTCATTCCTCAGCGCGCGGCTCGCGCCGTACAAGGTGCCTTGCAAAATCTGGATGTCGAACGACGCGCTGCCCAAGCTGGGCAGCGAAAAGATCGACAAGGTCAGCTTGCGCAATCGCTATCGCGCCGAATATGCCGCGGAGGTCGCCGCGTAACTTTTTCTCGTCGGGGAGCGAACCGGGATCATGGCCATGGCTGAAACTCCCGCCGCTCCGTCGGCGCCTATCGCAACGGCGCCGGTGCGCGTCTATCGCCACCGGCGCGCGACGCGCATCTGGCACTGGATCAATGCCGCGACGCTGCTGATCCTGCTGATGAGCGGGCTGATGATCTTTAACGCGCATCCGCGGCTGTATTGGGGCGAATATGGTGCGAACAACGACCCTGCCTGGCTGGTGATCGGCTCGACGCCCGACAGCGGCTATTTGCGGATCGGGTCGCTCAGGGTCGAAACGACCGGCGTGCTGGGCCGCTGGACCGATGCAAAAGGGGTTGAGAAAACGTGGGCGTTTCCCGGTTGGGCGACGATTCCGACGAGTTACAATCTGGCCGACGCGCGGCGCTGGCATCTGTTCTTTGCCTGGGTGCTGTCGATCGGGCTGACGCTTTACATGCTGTGGACGGCGTTCGGCGGGCATTTGAAAAAAGACCTGCATGTCCGCCGCGGCGAATGGTCGCCGCGCCACATCTGGCATGACATCAAGCAACATGCGCGGCTGCGCTTTCCAAGGGGCGAGGAAGCTGCGCGCTACGGCATCCTGCAAAAATTAAGCTATATCGGGGTCATCTTCATCCTGCTGCCAATAATGATCGCGACCGGCCTCACCATGTCGCCGGGCGTCAATGCGGGGGCGCCATGGCTGCTCGACCTGTTCGGCGGGCGCCAGTCGGCACGCTCGATCCATTTCATCGCGGCATGGGCGCTGGTCGCATTCTTTTTTGTCCATATCGCCATGGTATTGCTGGCGGGGCCGGTGAATGAGATCCGGTCGATGGTGACCGGCTGGTTCCGTCTGCCGCCCGAGCGAGGGGAGCGCGCATGACAAGCTTTACGATGCCACGGCGACAGCTGATCGCGCGGGTCGGCGGCCTCGCCGCGACGCTGCCGATGCTGTCGGCTTGCGATGCGATCAACGAAGCGCCCGCGGTGCGCAAGATATTGTCGATGGGCGAGGAGATGAACCGCGCGAGCCAGCGCGCGCTGATCGACCGCAATGCCCTGGCGCGCGAGTTCAGCCGTGCCGATCTGTCACCGATTTTTCGCGCCAATGGCACCCGCCTGCCCGCTGGCGCCGCCTATGCCGCCCATGCGGCCAGCGGGTTTGCCGATTGGCGCGTCGCGGTGACCGGATTGGTGACGCGGCCGCTGTCGCTGTCGCTGGCCGATATTCGCGCGATGCCGCAGCGCACCCAGATCACCCGCCACGACTGCGTCGAGGGGTGGAGCGCGATCGGCCAATGGACGGGGGTGCAGCTGTCGCGCATCCTGACGGCAGCAGGAGTCAAGGACAGCGCGCGTTACATCGTCTTCCGCTGCGCCGACCGCATCGGCGATGCGCTCTACTACGAAAGCTGCGACATGGTCGATGCGCGCCATCCGCAGACGATTCTGGCTTGGGCGTTGAACGACAAGGTTCTGCCGATCGCCAATGGCGCGCCGCTGCGGCTGCGCATCGAACGCCAGCTGGGTTACAAGCATGCCAAATATGTGACCGGTATCGAAGCGGTCGCCAGCCTCGACGGCATTGGTGCGGGCAAGGGCGGCTATTGGGAAGACCGCATCGATTATGAATGGTATGCGGGGATCTAGAGCCGGGTGCGTTAAATCTGAACCGTTCGCCCTGAGCTTGTCGAAGGGCCGTTCTTTTTTGGGACGCTGAAAGAAAGAGCGGTGCTTCGACAAGCTAAGCACGAACGGAGTGGGGTGATGATCCAGATTTAACGCACAATGCTCTAGGCGGGATAAAACTCGTTCATGCTGTCCCAGCTGAGCGCCACCAGCTGTTCCAGCACCGTCAGATCGACGTCGGCCAGCTTGTTGATATACAGGCAGGACTTGCCGGTCTTGTGCTTGCCCAGCCGCGCGAACAGCGCGTCGGCCTCGTCCTGCCGGTTGCAATAGTTCCCCATCAGATAAACTGTCATCGCCGCCTTGCGCGGGCTGAACCCGGCGCGGCACATGGTTCCCGACCGGCCGCTGTCATATTTGTAGTCATAGCTGCCGTAACCGATGATCGACGGCCCCCACATCCTGGGTTCCAGCCCTGTCACCCGGCGGTGGATCGCATCAATGACCGCCGCCTCCTCGCGCCGCCGCGCGTCGGGCACCGCGGCAATGAAATCGGCGACGCCGACTTCGGTGGCTTTGGTCTTGATCTCGGTCTTGCCCATCGCGCGTCTCCCCTTGGTGGAGGATAGCGCCGCGGTTCAGAAAATCCAGTCGGCGCGCGGACGGACCTGCCGTCCGCGCGCCGAAAGCCCGTCAGCGCCGCGCGCGCTTGCCTGCCAGCTCGGCGACCAGCGCCGGGGCGGGCCAGATTTTCTCCAGCCCCTGCTGGATCGCTGCGGTCGATACCGCGACCGTCCGGTTCAGCGTGCCGTCGTAACCGAAGTTGCCGCCCAGCGAGTGGATATTGCCATCGAAAGCAGTCCCGATCACGCTGCCGTCGCGCGCGATCACCGGCGATCCCGAATTGCCACCGATGATGTCGTTGGTGGTGACGAAGTCATAGACGGTGTTCTTGTCGATCTGCGCCTCGGCCTTCACGAAGCCGTCGGCGAGCTTGTAGGGGAGCTGCCCCGTCGCGCGGTCGTAGGTGCCGCCCATCATGGTGGTTGACGGCACCGGCTTGCCGCGCTCGGTCCATCCCTTCACCTGGCCATAGGACAGGCGCAGCGTGAAGGTCGCGTCGGGGTAGAGCTTGTCGCCATAGGCAGCGAAACGGGCCTTTGCGAGCCGCGCCTGCGCCGCGGTGACCGGCGCGTTATAATCGCGGTCGACCGCGGTCTTGATCGCGCGGGCGCGCGGGTCAAGCTGGGCGAAAAAGCGGATCATCGGGTCGTCCGATGCAGCGATCGACGCGGCGCCGCCTTCCCACAATTGCTTGCGATAGGCGGGATCGGCGAGCTTCGTTCCGGCGACGAGCCGCTTGCCCAAGGCTTCGGGGCTTTCCTTGCCGAGCAGCGCTTTGACGTCGGCATTGTCGGCGCCCAGATATTCGCGCGCCTTGCTGGCCCAGAAACCGACGCCCAGCTCTTCCAGCCACGGATAGGTTGGCACCGGGTCGGTCAGCCGCTTTTCGGTGAGCGGCAGTGCCGAGTCGGTAAAGCCTGGCAGGCGTTCGCTGTTCGGTTTGCCGCGCTCGGCCGCGGCGCGCACCAGCGTCTGGGCATAGCCGGCGAGCGTCGAATAGCTGGCAGGGCCGCTTTGCAGGAATACGCTGTCGAGATAGGTGTTGCGCCGCTCGGCCATGGCCTTGTCGATCTCCGACCAGGGATCGGCGATTTCGGCATTGCCTTTGACCCGCGCGCGCAGGTCGGCTTCCTCAGCCGCCAGCTTGGCGGTGAAGGCGGGATCGTTGAGCGCGCGCAGCTGTCCCGACAGCGCCTTGAAGCTGTTTTCATATCCGAACAGCTCGTCCCCGCCTTCGCGCGTCTTGGCGGCATCGCCCTCCATGTTGGCGATCAACCGGCCGCGAAATTCGGACAGCAGGATCAGCGTCAGCGGCAGACGCTCGGCACGCTGGAACTCACGCTGCGTTTCGGTCAGCAGGCGCTGGGTCGAACCGGGGTTGCCGACGACGAAGGTGATCTCGCCTTCCTGCGGCGCGCGCGGGTTCCACTTCAGGTGAGTGGGCGTCGCCACCGGCTTGCCGTCCTCATAGGCGCGCAGGAAAGCCGCATCCATCGCGTAGCGCGGGAAGTTGAAATTGTCGGGATCGCCGCCAAAGAAAGCCGCCTGAAACTCGGGCGCCCATGCGATGCGGACGTCACTATATTTGCGATATTGATACAGCTTGTACTGGCCGCCGCCGAACAGGGTGACGACCTGGCAGCGCGTCTTGGCGCGGTCGGTACAGCCGGCCGACTCCAGTTCGGCGATGCGCGCGTCGCGGGCTTTGACCAGCGCCTCGCCGGTCAGCGCCGCAATCGCGCCTTGAATGTCGCCAGTCACGTCGGTGATCGAGGTGACGACCTCGGCCTGCTGCCCCGGACATTGGCGCTCGCGCGCCCGGTCGGCAGCGTTGAAGCCGCCGGCGACCAGGTCGCTGTCGGCGGTCGACAGATTTTGCAGGCAGCTGATGACGCAATGATGGTTGGTCAGGATCAGCCCCTCGCTCGACACGAACGACGCCGAACAGCCGCCGGTCAGCCGCACCGCGGCGGCCTGGGTCCGGCCCAGCCACTGGGCGTCAGGCGCCCAGC
Source organism: Sphingopyxis sp. (assembly GCF_035998965.1). Taxonomy (GTDB): domain Bacteria; phylum Pseudomonadota; class Alphaproteobacteria; order Sphingomonadales; family Sphingomonadaceae; genus Sphingopyxis. The sequence continues at coordinate 99,425 of NZ_DASYHE010000068.1, read as the reverse complement.
CATAGGCCTTGCGGATCGCGTCGGTCGGTACGCCGTCGAAGGTCCACATGCCTTCTTCGGCTGCGGCGGGAGCGGAGGCGGCAAAAGCGGCGGCAACGGTGGCGAAAGCAAGGGTCAGGCGCATATAATTCCTCGTCCAAGACATATAGTTTCAATGGACACTAGCGGCGCTCGTCCGCGCGGCCAAGCGAATATGCATGACGCCAAACGAAAGCTAATGCCTTTCGACGGCGCGATAAAATAGGACCGTGTGGGCCTTTTCTACATTGTTCTGCGGTGCTTTCATCGTCAGCAAAATCGTGTGGGCGCTCCGCTAGATGGCCGCATTTCTCTTGTACGGCGCGTCGGCGGGCGCTCCACACGGGCAACGAATTTTGGGGGGAAAGACGAGTGACAAGTTTGACAACTTCCGCCTCCCGCTCCGCGCCGCGGGCATGGCGGGCGTTGCGTCGCGGGGGCGGGGCTGCTAGCCGCGCCCGCGTCATCCCATCGCCAAAGGTACAGCCATGTCCGATTCCATAAAGCGCGTCGTCCTCGCCTATTCGGGCGGACTCGATACCAGCGTCATCCTGAAGTGGCTGCAGGTCACCTATGGCTGCGAAGTGGTAACCTTCACCGCTGATCTGGGGCAAGGCGAGGAACTGGAACCCGCGCGCGCCAAGGCCGAGCTGATGGGGATCAAGCCCGAACATATCTATATCGACGACCTGAAAGAAGAATTCGTCCGCGACTTCGTGTTCCCGATGATGCGCGCCAATGCGCGCTACGAGGGCGATTACCTGCTCGGCACCAGCATCGCGCGTCCGCTGATTTCGAAGCGACTGGTCGAGATTGCCAGGGAAACCGGCGCCGATGCCGTGGCGCATGGCGCGACGGGCAAGGGCAATGACCAGGTGCGCTTCGAACTGTCGGCCTATGCGCTGAACCCCGACATCAAGGTGATCGCGCCGTGGCGCGAGTGGGATCTGACCAGCCGCACCGCGCTGATCGCCTGGGCCGAACAGCATCAGATTCCGGTGCCGAAGGACAAGCGCGGTGAAAGCCCGTTTTCGACCGACGCCAATCTGTTGCACACATCGAGCGAGGGCAAGGTCCTCGAAAATCCGTGGGACGAGACCCCCGACTATGTCTATTCGCGCACCGTCAATCCCGAGGACGCGCCCGACACCCCCGAATATATCACGGTGGATTTCGAGCGCGGTGACGGGGTGGCACTGAACGGTCAGGCGATGTCGCCCGCGACCCTGCTCGCAGCGCTCAACGACCTTGGCCGCAAGCACGGCATCGGCCGCCTCGACCTCGTCGAGAACCGCTTCGTCGGCATGAAATCGCGCGGCATGTACGAAACGCCCGGCGGCGAGATTTATGCCCGCGCGCATCGCGGCATCGAAAGCATCACCCTTGATCGCGGCGCGGCGCATCTGAAAGACGAGCTGATGCCGAAATATGCCGAGCTCATCTACAACGGCTTCTGGTTCGCGCCCGAGCGCGAGATGTTGCAGGCGGCGATCGACCACAGCCAGGAAAAGGTCAGCGGCACCGTCCGGCTCAAGCTCTACAAGGGTAATGCGAACGTCGTCGGCCGCAAGTCGCCGAACAGCCTGTACAGCGAGCGCCATGTGACGTTCGAGGATGACGCGGGTGCCTATGACCAGAAGGATGCGGCAGGGTTCATCAAGCTGAACGCTCTGCGCCTGAAGCTGCTGGCGAAACGCGACCGATAGGAAGACGCCGATGCGCTTGTTCGATTTCTCGTCATGGCAAAGCATCGGCACCACGTTACTCGGTCTGGCGCTCGTCACCCTGATCGGGGTCGGCATCCGGCTGATGGTGATGATGACCATCCAGCAACGTCGCGAACGGATGAACCGCCAGATCAACGAGCGGCTGCGCACGCTGATGGCGGCGTACAAGACGCTGGGCGGCTCGTTCACCGGCGACCTGACGGTCGACCCGCGGCATTTGCGCGACATGCGGCGGCCTGTGCCCGTCGACGGCGAAGCTGCGCCGCCCATCGACCTCTCGGGTGAAGCTGGGAACGGCGATTCGAGCGAGGGCGAATCGGACCGCCCGCGCCGTATCCGCGATGCCGTCGAAGCGGCGCTGTCCGATATCATCCTGCTCGGCACCGAGGATCAGGTGCGCCTCGCGAGCCGCGCCGCGCGCGAACTGGCCGATGGGCGGCCGGTGCATGTTCACGACCTGGTGATCGCGCTGCGTGATTTCATTCGACAGGCGCTCGATCTCGACCCGGTGCCCGATGATGTCGTTATCCCGATGCAAGGCCCGACCCGCCCGTCGAGCGGCGGCGGCAAGGGCGGCGGTTCGGGGCGCGGTCAAGGTGGCGGCGGCGGTGGACGCGGTGGCGGCGTGGGAGGCGGCATGGGCGGCGGCGGCGTTGGCATGGCTGGCGGGCTGGGTGTCGCCGGGGGTGCAACAATTGCCGGGGGCGCTGCTGATGCGGCGGGCGGCGAGGCTGTCAATGAAACGCAACCGAAATGAAGGGTTAGCATGACCGACAGACCTACGCTAAGGCGCGATTCGTGACCGCGACCCGCTTTTTCTCCGACAATGCTGCAACGGTGCATCCGGTGGTGATGGAAGCGCTGGCGGCTGCCAATCATGTCGACACCGCTTATGACGGCGATGCGCTCAGCCAGTCACTCGACGCGACCTTTTCGGAATTGTTCGAAACCGACTGTGAAGTCGTGTGGATCCCCACGGGCACCGCCGCGAACAGCATCATTCTCGCCCATTTCGTGCGGCCGTGGCAGGGGATTCTCTGTTACGAGGAGGCGCATATCGAGGTCGATGAATGCGGCGCCCCGACCTTCTATTCCGGCGGGGCCAAACTGATGACGCTGCCGGGACGCGGCGCAAAGATCGACGCCGAAGCCTTGAAGACGCGGATCGCAGGGATTCGCCAAGATGTGCATCAGGTGCAGCCCGCGGCGATCAGCATCACCAATGCGACCGAATATGGCCTCGTCTGGCGCCCTGACGAGCTTGGCGAGATCAGCCAGATCGCGCGCGCCAACGGCATGAAGCTCCACATGGATGGCGCGCGCTTTGCCAACGCGGTGGCTTTCCTCGACTGCGCGCCGGCCGACGTCACCTGGCGCGCCGGAGTCGATGCGCTGTCGTTCGGCTTCACCAAAAATGGCGCGATGATGGCCGAAGCGATCGTGTTTTTCGGCGGCAGCGGCGGGGCGGGGGTTCGCGAGCTCAAGAAACGCGGCGGCCATTTGCTCAGCAAGGGGCGGTTCGTCGCCGCGCAGATCCGCGCGATGTTGACCAACGATTTGTGGCTCGACAACGCGCGTGCTGCCAATGCGGGTGCGGCGACGCTCGCCGCGGCGTGCGGCGACCGGTTGATGCACCCGGTCGAGGCGAATGAGCTGTTCGTGCGGCTGACGCCGGACGAGGCTGCAAAATTGCGCAGTGCCGGATTCGACTTTTACGATTGGGGCGAAGGCGCCGCGCGACTGGTGGTCAGCTGGGATCAAGACGCCGACGCAGTCGCGCCGCTCGCCGCCGCGATCGCGGCGCTGTGAGTGCGCCGCCCGGCCTGCTGACGCCGCGCGTATTAATCCCGTTTCTCTTCGTCACCCTGATCTGGGGATCGACGTGGATCGTGATCACCGGGCAACTCGGGGTTGTGCCGCCCAGCTGGTCGGTCGCCTATCGTTTCTTCGTCGGCGCGGCGGCGATGTTTGCCTATGCGATGTGGCGCGGCGAGCGGTTGACGCTGTCGGGGCCGGGCTGGTGGTTCGCGGCGCTACTCGGTTTCGCGCAGTTCGCCTTCAACTTCAACTTCGTCTATCGCGCCGAACAGCATATCACATCCGGGCTGGTCGCTGTGCTGTTTGCGCTGCTGATCGTCCCGAACACCTTGCTCGGCCGCGTGTTCCTGAAAACCAAGCTTGAGGGCCGCTTCCTGCTCGGCGCCGGGATCGCGATCGTCGGCGTCGGCATGATGATCCTCCACGAATATCGCGCTGCAAACGTCGGCCCAGAAGAGGTGCTGATCGGTACTTTGCTGACGTTGTGCGGGGTGATGAGCGCGTCGGCGTCCAACGTCATGCAGGGATCGAACGTCGCACGCGCACAGTCGATGGTGGTGATGATCGCGTGGGCCATGCTGTTCGGCGCGCTGGGTGACGCGGTGTTTGCCTGGATAACCACGGGACCGCCGACGATTGAAATGACCCCCAGCTATCTGGGCGGCGTACTTTATCTGGGCGTGATCGCGAGCGCGGTCACCTTCCCGCTCTATTTCAACATCATTCGCGCCGTGGGGCCGGGGCAGGCGGCGTGGTCGAGCGTGTTGATCCCGATCATCGCGATGGGCTTTTCAACGCTGTTTGAGGGTTATCGCTGGGCGCCGCTGTCGATCGGCGGCGGGGTCGTCGCGCTGATTGGACTGGTGATCGCGGTCGCCAAACGACCCGACCGGCCGTCGGTCAGCGGGAATACAGTGTCGGTGCCTGTCGACACCGATTGAACGCAGGCGTTACCCCGCGCTGATCCGTTCGATGTCGGCGCCGACCGCCTGGAGCTTTTCTTCGAGCCGTTCGTAACCGCGGTCGAGGTGATAGACGCGGTTCACCTCGGTCGTGCCTTGCGCGGCGAGGCCCGCAATAATCAGGCTCATTGAAGCGCGCAGGTCTGTCGCCATAACGGGGGCGCCGACAAGGTGATCGACACCGCGCACGACGGCGCTGCGGCCGCGCACATCGATGTCGCAGCCCATGCGCGCCAGTTCGGGAACGTGCATGTAACGGTTCTCGAAGATGGTTTCGGTGAACAGTGACGCGCCCTTGCCCAGCGTCGCCATCGCCATGAACTGCGCCTGCATGTCGGTGGCAAAGCCGGGATAGGGCGCGGTCGACAGGGTCACGGGTTCGGCGCGGCCCGACATCGCAACGCGAATGCCGGTCTTGGTTTCCTCGACCGTGGCGCCTGCCTGACGCAGCGCCGACAGTGTGGCTTCCATCTCATCCGCCTTGGCGCCGACCAGCTCGACGTCACCCTCGGTAATCACTGCTGCGCAAGCATAGCTGCCCGCTTCGATGCGGTCGGCCATCACGCGGTAGGTGGCGCCGTGCAGGCGATCGACGCCCTCGATGGTCAGCGTTTCGGTGCCGATGCCGTCGATATGTGCCCCCATCGCGACCAGGCAGTTGCACAGGTCGACAATCTCAGGCTCGCGTGCGGCATTTTTGAGGACGCAGGTGCCTTTGGCGAGGACCGCAGCCATCAGCGCATTTTCGGTCGCTCCGACAGATACGACGGGGAAGGTGAACTTGCCGCCCGCAAGGCGTCCGCCGGGCGCGACGGCTTTCACATAACCCGACGTCAGCTCTATCTGGGCGCCAAAGGCTTCCAGCGCCTTCAAGTGCAGGTCGATCGGGCGATTGCCGATCGCGCAGCCGCCGGGAAGCGATACTGTTGCCTCGCCGGCGCGCGCGAGCAGCGGTCCAAGAACGAGGATTGAAGCGCGCATCTTGCGGACGATGTCATATGGCGCGACGGTAGAGGTCAGCGTCGTCGTGCGCGCGGTCATCACGCGGCCAAAATCCTCGGGCCGCGAACCCTCGATCGTCGTTGAGCAACCGAGCTGGTTGAGCAAATGACCAAAGCCGTCGACGTCTGCCAGTCGCGGCAGATTGCGCAGTGTCAGCGGCTCGTCGGTGAGCAGCGCGCAGGGCAGCAGGGTGAGCGCCGCATTCTTGGCGCCGGAGATGGGGATACGGCCCTTGAGTCGCTGGCCGCCGCGAATGACGATTTGATCCATTTTCCGTCTTTAGCGCACGGGCGCGGGCGCGCAAGCGGGCGCGCCTTTCGCCGTGGCTTTCCAGTGCGAAATGTGAAACTATCCATCACTATATTCAGGTCAAACACGGGCGGTGCGATCTGAGCGGCTTTTCACGGGGGGAGAAGGTCATGCGGAGCAATATCGTCACGATCGTTACGTCAACGGCGTTGATCGCCAGCCAGTTAGCTGTCCCGGCGATGCCGCAATCGACCTATCCCTATCCTCAGCCGGGAGGGCCGCAGATCCAGCCGCCGCGACCGGGGTATCAGGGTTACGCGGGGACGATCCGTTGTGAATCGCGCAACAACAAGATCCAGCGCTGTAACGTCCGCACCGACAATCGCGTCGATCTGCTGCGCGTGATCGGCGGGCGCTGTTCGAAGGGACGCGACTGGAGGTTCACCGCGAACCAGATCTGGGTGTCGGGCGGCTGCCGCGCCGAATTCGGCTATGGTTATGCAAGCGGCGGCGGTTATCCGACCCCGTTGCCGCAACCTGTCGATGATTATGCGGGCACGCTGCGCTGCGAATCGCGCAGCAACCGCTATGAACAATGCAATGTGCCCACCAGCAACCGTGTCGATCTGCTGCGCAAGCTCGGCGGCAAATGCAATGCCGGGCGGCAGTGGGGTTACACCAATGACTATGTCTGGGTGAACAATGGTTGCCGGGCGGAATTTGGTTATGGGTACCGCAATGTGCGGCCGATCGCGCCCGAAAAGGACAAGGGGCCGAGCACCGGACTGATCATCGGCGGCATCGTGGTTGCTGGCGGGTTGCTGGCATTGCTCGCCAGCCAAAAGAAAAAGAAGGCCGAAACCGCAGCGCCCGAAAGCGCCGAGACATCCTATCCTCCAGGTCCGCCCGCGACGCTCAGCGCGAATCTAAGCAGCTTGCCGAGCGCGGCGCGCCCGTCGGTGCAAAATTGCATGACCGATGCAGCGCGCCAGATCGGAGTGACGGGCGGCACTCGCCTGTCCTATGACAAGCTGGTGTCGCTCGAACAGGGCAATGGCGGTTGGCGCATCCGTGCGGCGATGACAGCGACCTACCCCGACGGCGCCCGCCCGATCGAAATGTATTGCCGCGCGACGCCGAGTGACATCATCCAGCTCGATTTTTCGTAGCGGGAGTTTTGCCCCTTTTTGTCGTCATCCCGGCGAAGGCCGGGATCTCGCCGTCGCGATATGACGCCCTGTGGAGATCCCGGCCTTCGCCGGGATGACGATATTGGGGACTGAGATTACCCCAACAGTGCCTCTTCGACCTGTGGCAGCCGATCTTTGCCAAAAAACATCGCATCGCCGACAAAGAAGGTCGGGATGCCGAACGCCCCGCGCGCGACCGCGGCGTCGGTGTTGGCGACCAGCTTCGCCTTGATCTCGGGCTCCTGCGTCCGCCCCAGAAGCGCGGGGCCGTCGAAGCCGTTTGCCGACAGGAAGGTCGCGATCACTTCGGGATCGTCCATCTTCAGCCCGTCCTCCCACATCGCGCGGTTCACCGCGTCGATGTAATCGTCGATCACGCCCTCTTCGTCGGCAACGATCGCGCCGCGCATGATCGTCAGCGTGTTGACCGGGAAATGCGGGTTGAGGCGAAATTTGCTCAAGCCATGTTTTTCGATGAAACGCCGCATCTCCAGATTCTCATAGGCGAGCTTGGCGGGGGCATCGGCATATTGGGTCATCGGCGCCTTGTTGCCCGTCGCCTTGAAAATACCGCCGAGCAGGCACGGGGTGATGAGCAGGTCGGCGCCCGTGCGGTCGAGCAGTTCGGGCAGCGTCTTCATCGACAGATAGGCGTTGGGGCTGCCGAAATCGAAGATGAGTTCGAGGGTCTTGGTCACCATTTTTCTCCCCAGGGGCGAAGGTCGAGTTCATGCGTCCACGCGCTTTTCGGCTGATTGTGGAGCATCACATAATTGGCGGCGATGGCTGCGGGATTGAGGATCAGATCCTGCGCCTTGGCATTGTCGAAATCGGGATGGCGGCCCTTGATGAAGTCGGTGTCGATCGCGCCGTCGATGACGGTGTGCGCGACATGGATGCCCTGCGGCCCCAGTTCGCGCGCCATTGCCTGCGCGAGCATGCGGAGCGCGCCCTTGGCGCCCGAGAAGGCAGCATAGCCCGACCCGCCGCGCAGGCTCGCGGTGGCGCCGGTAAAGATGATCGTGCCGCGGCCGCGCGAGGTCATCCGCTTCGCCGCCTCTCGCCCCATCAGGAAACCGCCGAGGCAGGCCATTTCCCACACCTTGGTGTAAACGCGCACCGTCGTTTCGGTGATGGGGAAATTGACGTTCGCGCCGATGTTGAACACCGCGACCTCGACCGGGCCGACCTCGGCCTCGACCTGATCGAACAGCGCGATCATTGCGGCTTCGTCGCGGGCGTCGGCCGGAAAGGCACGGGCGCTATAGCCGTCGTCGCGGATCGACTGCGCCAGTGCTTCGAGCTGATCGGCGTTGCGTTCGCGGCGGTTGACGCAGGCGGTCAGACCCTCGGCCGCGAACGCGCGGGCGATGGCGCCCCCTGTGGCGTCGCCGGCCCCGATGATGATGGCTGCAGGATTGGGCATAAGCGACTCTCCTCTTGCGTCCGATAGTAACTATGATAATCATAGTGACAAGAGATTTTTGGGGACACCAAAGAGAGCTGTTGAGGTTGCGCGTAAGAATGTCGTCATTGCGAGCGAAGCGAAGCAATCCAGAGCGGTTTACGCTACCCAGGATTGCTTCGCTTCGCTCGCAATGACGTAGGTCGATTAACCCGATGCCCAAACGCACCGTTCTATCCGACACCTTTTGCCCCGTTGGCCGCTCAGCCGAACTGCTCGGCGACCGCGCGGTGCTGCTGATCCTGCGCGACCTGTTCTTCGGCAATCGGCGATTTGAGGTCATTGCCGCGAACACCGGGCTCGGCCCGCAGCTCGTATCGGCGCGGCTCAAGCTGCTTGAAAGCGAAGGCGTGGTGGAGCGGCGCGCGTATCAGCAGCGCCCCGTTCGCTACGATTATTGGCTGACCGACAAGGGCAAGGACCTGTTTGATGTCCTGTACGCCATGCGGGGCTGGGCCGAGCGTTGGGCGTACCGCGAGGGGGAGACGGGCGGCGGCCCGGCGATGCGTTACATCCACCGTGCGTGTGGCACCGACGTAGGGACCGCGGTGGTGTGCCCGGGATGCGGCGAGCCGCTGGGCTATGGCGATTTGAAGGGCGAGCCGTCGGCGGCGCTCAAGGCGGAGCGGGCGCGGCGCGCGGTCTAGTTTACGCCTTTTCCAGCGTGCATTGCAGCGGGTGCTGGTTCTGCCGCGCGGCGTCCATCACCTGATTGACCTTCGTCTCGGCGACTTCGTAGCTGAACACGCCGCACACGCCGACGCCCTGCTGGTGGACGTGCAGCATCACCTGCGTCGCCTGTTCGATGTCCATGTTGAAAAAACGCTGAAGCACCATCACGACGAATTCCATCGGGGTGTAATCGTCGTTGAGCAGCAGCACCTTGTACATCGACGGCTTTTTGGCCTTGGCGCGAGTGCGCGTGGCGATGCCCACGCCGGGCGTGCCGGGCGAGCCGTCGTCCTTGTCCGCCATGGCGCGGATAGGGGGGGTGATCGAAACGGGAAACATCATGGTCAGGAATATCGCAAGCCGCGGGCGAAGCGCAAGAGGCGCGCGCGCGGTTTTTAACCTCTTGTTCGCCAGCCGGGTCGGCTGGTCGCACCAAAACAAGAACCGCCCGCTTCCATGGGAAGCGAGCGGTCTTGCGAGTGTCGGCGCAGGCGGGGGGAGGGGGAGGGTGCCCGCGCCAACAGAAGGTAAAGGCGCCTTAAGCGGCCTTCATCTTCGAAGTGATCACCGAAACGCGGTTCGAGATCGGCGCGAAGCTGTCGTTAGCCATCTTGACGACCAGTTCGCTGGTCTTCGAGGTCTGGGCAACGGCGGCGTCGAACGCCTTCTTGCTGTTTTCGGCATAGAGCTTGAAGAATTCGGTCGGCGACTTGACCGAGGTGTAGCCCTTCAGCGCGGCGGTCGTGTCTTCAAAGCTCTTGCGAGCGAAGGTCACGCCTTCCTGGCCCAGGACTTCCATGTTCTTGGCAGCGATCTTGCCGGCTTCGACCATCGCTTCGATGTTCGCCTTGTTGAATTCGACGGCTTCTTCGGCCAGCTTGCTGGTCTTGCTCATCGCTTCCTTGGCCTTCTCGTTGAAGTCGGCGGTCAGGGCTTCGGTGCGGGTCTTCGCTTCGTCGGCGAATTTCTTGACGGTGTCGTTCATGGTCTTGATTCCTTTGCTGACGGCGGCAACCGGCTTCGGCGCGGCCTTGGGGGCAAGCTTGGGGGAAATTTTCTGCACGGTCGCCTTCTTGGGGGCGACCTTCTTGGCAACTGCCTTGGGAGCAGCAGCCTTTTTTGCGGTCGGCTTGGCTTTTGCCTTCACCGTCTTGATCTTGGCAGGGGCCGCAGCCTTCACCGCTGCGGGAGCAGCGACTACGGCAGGGGCAGCCGGAGCTTCCACCGGCTTGGCGGCGGTTTCCAGCGTCGCGGCTTCGAAAGCCTTTTCGGCACTATCCATCTTGGTAGCCATGGGTAAAACTCCTTTATGTTGCAGTGCACAATATAGGAGTGGTTCGTCGATTTCAAGGATATTTTTGTGCGGTGCACAAAAAAATTCTCGTCGCCGCCCGCAGGCACGATAATCGCTAGATATTACCGCTGTTTGACATAGCGGCCGGGGGCGTCCTCAATGGCCTTTTTGGCGCCCTTTCCGGGAATGCGGGCGCCCTTGACCGCGACCTTTTCGTCATCCTGCGCCGCAATCCAGTCGATCCAGTGCGGCCACCAGCTGCCCTTGGTCTCGCTGGCGCTCGCGATGAATTCGTCCAGCGTCGCGGCGTTGCTGTCGCCGGTCCAGTATTGATATTTGCCTGCGGCGGGCGGGTTGACCACACCGGCGATATGGCCTGATCCGGCGAGCAGGAACGTCTTGGCACCGGCCAGATTGTCCATCAACCGCCAGACGCTGGCGAGGGGGGCGATATGGTCCTCGCGTCCCGCCTGGATATAGGCGGGGGTCTCGATTTTCCTGAGGTCGATCGGTGTGCCGCATGCCGACAGGCTGTTCGGGATCACCATGCGGTTGTCGCGGTACAGGTCGACCAGATATTGGCGGTGCCATTTCGCGGGCAGGTTGGTGGTATCGCCGTTCCAGTAGAGCAGGTCGAAGGGCGGATAGTCGTTGCCGAGCAGATAATTGCTGACGACATAATTCCAGATCAGGTCGCGTCCGCGCAGGCTGTTGAACGTCGCGGCCATATAGCGCCCGTCGAGGTAGCCGGGCGCCGAAAGCTGTTCGAGCAATGCCAGATAGCTGTCGTCGACGAACATCTTGAGGTCGCCCGCCTGCTCGAAATCGACCTGCGCGGTGAAGAAGGTGACCGACTTCACCCGATCGGCCTCGCCCTTTGCTGAAAGGATCGCGAGTGTTGCGGCCAGCGTGGTCCCCGCCACGCAATAACCGATGGTGTGAACCGCCGGAACATCGAGCGCCGCGCGCACCGTGTCGATCGCATCGACCTGCGCCGCGATGTAATCGTCCCACACAATGTCTTTCATCGATGCGTCGGCCGATTTCCACGACACCATGAACACGCTCAGCCCCTGTTCGACTGCCCAGGCGACAAAGCTTTTCGCCGGGTTGAGATCGAGGATGTAGAAGCGATTGATCCATGGCGGAAAGATGAGGAGCGGGACGGCATAGACCTCTTTGGTCGTCGGCGTATATTGGATCAGCTGATAGAGGTCAGTCTCATGGATGACTTTACCGGGGGTGGTCGCGATATTCACCCCGACCTCGAACGCGTCCGGGTCGACATGACTAAGCTGCCCGCGCGACAGGTCGGTCAGCATATTTTGCAAGCCCTTAAGCAGGCTTTCGCCGCGCGTTTCGACCGCGCGCTTGATGACTTCGGGGTTGGTCAGCGCGAGGTTGGTCGGCGCCATCGCATCGGCGATGCTTTTTGCAGCGAACTCCATTTTGGCGCGCGCGGCGGGATCTACCCCCTCGAACTGGCGCGTCGTCGTCAGCATCTGTTCGGCGAGCAGGCCGTAGGTCTGGCGGATCATCGCAAACACCGGGTTCGACGCCCAATCGGGGTCGGCAAAACGGCGGTCTTTGGTCGCGGTTTCCAACGCGGGCGGGGTCATCGGGTTCAGGGTCGCAAGCGAGGTCCAGAAGGCGACGCCTTGTTCCCACATCTTGGTCGATTGTTGCGCCCACATCTGGGTCGCCGGGTTTTCGAGCCATGTCGCGGGATCGAACATCGCCGGGGCGCTGGTCTTGCCGTCATTGGCCTGACCCAGCGCATATTCGAGCATCATCTGCTGCGCCCGCCCGATCACGCTGGCCCAATGCTGCATGTCGTCGGGCGACGGCAGAAACGGGTTGGGAGCGTCGGTCGTGTCGCTGGTGCCTGCGTCGCGCATGTTCGTTCCTGCTGGTCAGTGCCGATAGAAGCCTATAACAAGCCGCGGTGCGGCTGGCGAGGCGCCGTTCGCACCTATATCGATAACGAAAAGGAGTTGTTCTAGTTTCCCATGTCCGAAGATGAATTCTACCGCATCAAGCGCCTGCCGCCCTATGTCATCGCCGAAGTCAATGCGATGCGTGCGGCCGCCCGCGCCGCGGGGGAAGACATCATCGACCTGGGGATGGGCAACCCCGACCTGCCGCCGCCGCAGCATGTGATCGATAAATTGTGCGAAGTCGCGATGAAGCCCGACGCGCATGGTTATTCGCAGTCGAAGGGCATCCCGGGTTTGCGCAAGGCGCAGGCCAATTATTACGCCCGCCGCTTCAACGTCGAACTCGATCCCGAAAGCGAGGTCGTCGTGACGATGGGGTCGAAGGAAGGGCTGGCGAGCCTCGCGACCGCAATCACCGGGCCGGGCGATGTCGTGCTGGCGCCGAACCCCAGCTACCCCATCCACACCTTCGGCTTCATCATCGCGGGGGCGACGATCCGCAGCGTACCGACGACGCCGGACGAAAATTACTGGCGCGCGCTCGACCGCGCGATGGCGTTCACTGTCCCGCGCCCGTCGATTTTGGTCGTAAACTATCCGTCGAACCCGACCGCAGAGGCAGTGGACCTTGTGTTCTATGAACGGCTCGTCGCGTGGGCGAAAGAGAACAAGGTCTGGGTGTTGTCCGATCTTGCCTATTCCGAACTTTACTACGACGGTAACCCGACCCCTTCGATCCTGCAGGTGCCGGGCGCGAAGGATGTCGCGGTCGAATTCACCTCGATGTCGAAGACATACTCGATGGCGGGCTGGCGTATGGGCTTTGCGGTCGGCAACAAGCGGCTGATCGCGGCGATGACGCGCGTCAAATCTTACCTCGACTATGGCGCGTTCACGCCGATTCAGGCCGCAGCATGCGCGGCGCTCAACGGGCCGCAGGATATCGTCGCCAAGAACCGCGAGCTCTATCAGAAGCGCCGCGACGTGATGGTCGAAAGCTTTGGCCGCGCCGGGTGGGATATTCCGAGCCCCAAGGCGTCGATGTTCGCTTGGGCACCCCTCCCGCCCGCGCTCAAAGAAATGGGTAGTTTGGAGTTCTCGAAACAGCTGCTCACCCACGCCAAGGTCGCGGTTGCGCCGGGGGTCGGTTATGGCGAGGACGGCGAGGGCTATGTCCGCATCGCGATGGTCGAGAACGAACAGCGGATCCGTCAGGCCGCGCGCAATGTCCGCAAATTCCTGGCGATGCATGGCATCAACACGCCGTCGGTCGCGGCGGGCGGCGAGGGATGAGCATGACCGGCTCGGCGATGATCGCCGAGACGATCCAGCTGTCGGTCACGCCGGTGTTCCTGCTCGTCGCGACGGGCAGCCTGCTCAACGTCTTCACCGGGCGGCTGGCGCGCGTGATCGATCGGTCGCGCGTCCTGATGGAGCGCTGGGCCGAGACCGAGGGGCAGGATCATGAGCGTATCGTCGCCGAACTGCGCGTGGTCGACCGGCGGATTGACGTGATCAACAATTCGATCGCGGCCGCTGTCGCGTGCGGCATCGTCGTCTGTTTCCTGGTCGCGCTATTGTTTGCGCAGGCCTTTGCCGGGTTCAATCTGGGCTTGGCAGCGGCGTGGGTGTTTGCGTTGGCGATGCTGTTGTTGCTGGTGTCGCTGGTGCTGTTCCTGATCGAAGTGCGGCTGGCGATCCGTACCATCCATGTGCCGATGGAATTGCTGGAGCTGGAAGAAATGGGCTGGCAGCGGCGGCGTGATAAACGGTGAAGCGATCCTCCCTGTGGCAAAGCGATGGGGAGGGGGCAGCGCGAAGCGCTGACGGAGGGGCTTTTACGTAACCGTCGCCGCCCCTCCACCCCTTGCTTCGCAAGCGGTCCCCCTCCCCATCGCTTCGCGACAGGGAGGATTTTTACGGCGCCACGCCCACTCGATAGGTCGGGCTTACCCGCTTCCGGCTCGCCTGCTCATACGCATAGCCCGCCGCCAACACCTCAGCATCGGTCCACTTGCCACCGATAAATGAGACCCCGATCGGCAGCCCCTGCACCGTCCCCATCGGCACGGTCAGGTGCGGATAGCCCGCGACCGCCGGAAGCTGGCTAGCGCTGGGGCCGGTATAGTGATCCCCGTTCACCAGATCGCTCGTCCAGGCGGGGCCGTTGGTCACGCCGACAAGCAGGTCGACGTTATGCTCTTTCATCAACCGGTCGATGCCTTCGGGTCCGGCGAGCCGGGCCGCCTTGTCGCGCGCCGTCACATAGGCGGGACTGTCTAACCCGCCCTTGCTCTCCGCCAGTTCGAACAATGACTGGTCGAACCATTGCAGTTCGGCGGGATTGGCCTTGTTGAACGCGATCAGGTCGGCAAGGGTTTTGGGGCCGTCCTTGCTGGGTAGTCCCGCGAGATAGGTCGCCATGTCCGCCTTGAGTTCGGTCATCAGCACTTCAAACTCGGCGGCGCCCAATTCTTCCAGCCCTTTGCGGCTGTCGGCGATCTCGACCACCGTCGCGCCGAGGGCGGTCATCTGCTTCAACGCGGCATCGAACAGCGCGGCAATGTCGGCGCGGTCGCCGATGCGGTCGCGCAGTACGCCGATGCGCTTGCCCTTCAGCGCGTCGGGCGACAGCGCCGCGGTGTAATCGACCTTGCGCGCGTCGGCCTCGGCGGTCGCCAGATCAGTGGGGTCGCTGCCCGCGATCACGGTCATCACGAGCGCCGCGTCGCGCACCGTCAGGGTCATTGGTCCCGCGGTATCCTGACTATGGCTGATGGGCACGATATGGGTACGACTGACCAGTCCCACCGTAGGTTTGAACCCGACGATCCCGTTGACCCCGGCGGGGCAGGTGATCGATCCGTCGGTTTCGGTCCCGATCGCCAGCGGCGCCAGCGAAGCGGCCACGGCGGCGGCGCTGCCCGCGGACGAGCCGCAGGTGTTGCGATCGAGCGCGTGCGGGTTCTTGGTCAGCCCGCCGATGGCGCTCCACCCGCTGGTCGAATTGTTCGAACGGATATTCGCCCATTCGCTGAGGTTGGTCTTGCCCAGAATGACGGCCCCGGCATCGCGCAGCCGCGCCACCAGCGGCGCGTCGCGGCCCGTGACATTGTCCTTCAGCGCCAGCGAACCGGCGGTGGTCGGCAGCGCGCCCTTTGCCTCGATATTGTCCTTCAGCAAGATGGGAATGCCATGAAGCGGCCCGCGCAGCTTGCCTGCATGGCGCTCGCCATAGAGCAGCTTGGCTTCGCGCTCGACCGACAGAAAGGTGGCGATGACGGCGTTCAGTTCCGGACCATGATCATCGATCTTCGATATCCGGTCGAGATAGAGGGTGGTCAGCAGGCTGTCGTACAGCGTGCCGCTGGCCATTTCGGCTTGCAGGGTCGCGGCATCTTTGCCCTCGACCGGCGGCAGGGGCGGCGGCATGGCCATTGTGGGAGCGATCGTCAGCAGCGCGGAGGCGGCGAGCAGCGAAATTTTTTGCATGGGCAACACGCTGCCAGCCGTAGCGGCAATTGCAAGCGGCGATTTTCGGGATGCCGCAACGGCGTTGACACCGATCCCCCCGGTCTGCTCCCATGGCGACGGGAGATTGATATGACTGACAAGCCTGCCCTCGCCGGGGGCATCGCCGCGCCATCAGCCGACGGGGTTTCCGCGCAAACCCGGACGATGCTGTGGATCCTGCTGATCGTCTATATCTTCAACTTCCTCGACCGCCAGATCGTCAACATATTGGCCGAACCAATCAAGGCTGATCTTGGGCTTTCGGACACGCAGCTGGGGCTGCTGGCGGGGCCGGCCTTTGCGGTCTTCTACGCGCTGCTTGGTATCCCGATCGCCCGCTACGCCGACAAGGACGGGACGAATCGGGTGCGGCTGATCGCCATCTCGCTGGCGATCTGGTCGGCGATGACCGCGGTGTGCGGGCTCGCGCAGAATTTCGTTCAGCTGTTGCTCGCGCGCGTCGGGGTCGGGGTTGGTGAGGCGGGCTGTACGCCCGCGGCGCATTCGCTGATCTCCGACAGCGTGCCGGTCGAAAAGCGATCGTCGGCGATCGCCTTTTACGGGCTTGGCGTGCCAATCGGGTCACTGCTCGGGCTGATCATCGGCGGGGTGGTCAACGACATCTATGGCTGGCGGATCGCGTTGATGATGGTTGGCGCGCCAGGGATTTTGCTGGCGCTGGTGGTGCTATTTGTGATGCGCGAACCGCGGCACAGCCGGACGGCGGAGGCGGTCGCGACAGCGCGCGCCGTCGTGCCGCTATCGACTGGCGAAGCGCTGCGCGAAATTTTCAGCTCGCGCGCCTTCATCTATATTCTGATTGCCGCGTCTGTCGTTGCCGTGCTCGGCTATGGCAAGGCGCTGTGGACGATCAGCTTCTTCATTCGCAGCCACGGGCTGTCGACGACCGAAGCAGGCCTGTCGATGGCCGTCGTGCTCGGGTTGGCCGGGGCGTTCGGTACGTGGCTCGGCGGCAAGATGGCCGACAAATATGGCCCGCGCGACAAAAAGCATCTGCTGACCTTTCCCGCCTATGGGATGGCGGTTGCCGCGCCGATCCTGTTCCTCGGCTATTATATGGAGGATTGGCGCGTCGCGGTCGCGATGCTGATCATCCCGACGATCCTCAATTCGGCCTATTATGGCCCCGCCTATGGCTGTGTGCAGGGACTGGTCCAGCCGCGTGCGCGGGCGGTCGCGGCGTCCATCATGCTGTTCGGGCAGAATCTGATCGGGCTCGGGCTTGGGCCGTTCCTGTTCGGGGTGCTGTCCGATGCGTTGCAGCCGGTGGCGGGGCAGGAAAGCGTGCGCTGGGTGCTGTATGGCGCCGCCTGGCTGGGGTTGATCCCGGCGTTCTTCTTCTGGCGCGCCAGCCTGCGACTCAAGGCCGAGCTGAAGTCGGGTTAATAGGGCGGGTCGACCTTTGCGCGCTGCGCCTTGGCGGCGTCGATCCACCAATTGAGGTCGTCGGCGAAGCGCGGGAAGCTTTTGACCAACCGCGCCCCATCCTCGCCCGTCGGCTGGCCGTCGGCATCGAATGCGCCGCCGATCCGCCCGACCGGCAGGATCGACGAGGTGACGGCCATCCCCATTTCGCCGAGCGTATCGCGCCACCCCATCATCGCGCGAACCCCCGACCACGGCCCCGCCGAGTAACAGGCGATCGCGGCGGGCCGCCAGAACCATTCCTCCAGAAAATGGTCGGTCAGATTCTTCAGCCCCGGCTGCGGCCCCCAATTATATTCGCCGGTGACGAAGATGAAGCCGTCGGCGGCGCGAATCTTGGCGGCGAGTTCCGCCATCGCTGGCGGCGCCTCGCCCTTCGGATATTCCTTGTACATGCGGTCGAGCATGGGCAGGTCGACCGCCTTGGCATCGATCAGTTCGGCGCTGTCGCCGCGGGCGACGATGGCATCGACGAGCCATTGCGCAAGCTTGATGCCCTGTCGGTCGCGGCGGTAGCTGCCATAGAAGACGAGGATGTGTCGGGTCATGGCGCGACGGTGGCACGGCTTGCGCCGGAGCGGAAGTCCCCTAAGCTGATCGCCATCGAGGGTGGGGAGAATAGGATGCGCATTTATCGGACACCGGACGAGCGTTTTGCGGATTTGCCCGATTGGCCGTTTGCGCCAAACTATGCCGAGATCGCCGACGGCCTGCGCGTTCATTATGTTGACGAGGGCGCGTCCGATGACCAGCCGGTGCTGATGCTTCACGGCGAGCCGACGTGGTCCTATCTGTATCGCCATATGATCGGCCCCACTGTGGAGGCTGGCTTTCGTGTCGTGGCGCCCGACCTGATTGGCTTCGGGCGCTCGGACAAGCCGTTCGACCGCGCGGCGTACAGCTATGCGGCGCAGGTTGCGTGGATGCGGCAATGGATCGAGGCGCTCGACCTGAAAGACATCATCCTTGCCTGTCAGGATTGGGGATCGCTCATCGGCCTGCGGCTGGTTGCCGAGATGCCCGAACGATTTGCCGGGGTCGCGTTGTCGAACGGCGGGTTGCCCGAGGGCCAGCCTGCGCCGCGCGCCTTCGCCATCTGGCGCGCCTTTTCGCGCTACAGCCCGGTGTTCCCGATCGGCAAGATCATCAACGCGGGCGCCAAGCGCGAACTGAGCGCCGCCGAAATTGCCGCTTATAACGCGCCGTTCCCGACCCGCGCGTCAAAGGTCGCCGCCAGGGTTTATCCATCCTTCGTGCCGCTGGGCGACAATGTCGCAGTCCCCGACCAGAAACGCGCCTGGGCGGCGCTGGAGACGTTCGACAAGCCGTTCCTGTGCTGCTTTTCCGACGGCGATCCGATCACGCGCGGCGGTGATGCCTTGTTCACCGGACGCGTGCCGGGCGCACACGGCATGGCGCACCGAACCTTGCATGGGGGGCATTTCATTCAGGAGGATGATCCCGCGGGATTCGTCGCCGCGATCCGCGACGTGGCAACGGCAACACGTTAGGTGGTCACGCGGCCGACCAAGGTGCCTTTTGCGCCGCGGCGATCGAAGGCGAAGTCGATCCCCGGCCAGCGTTTCTGCCAACGCCGCGCGACGATGCGTTCGCCGGGCCGCGCCGCGTCGTCGAGCAGGATCATCGCGCCGTCCGTGAGGCGCGGAAACAGTGATTCGGCGGCGCCGCGCACCAGCGGATGGAGCGCCCAAGGTGGTCCGTCGATCACCAGCAGGCCGATATCGGTTGGCAGGTCGGAAAGCTGATACCAGAGTCCCGGCCAGTCACCGGGCGGCGGGCCGAGCGGTGCGTGGCGAATCTCGCTTGCGACGCCTTGCCCCGCAAGCCATTCGCCGGTTGCGGTGACGAATTCCTGGTGCTGGTCATAACTGATCAGCCGACCGCCGCCGAACATCGACAAGGCTTTGGCGATCACGAGGCTGCTCGCCCCGCAGCCGAGTTCGACGACCGTCGCGGGGCGCGATTGCTCAATGGCATCGACGATATGCATCAGAAAGCGGGTGTCGGCTTTCCAGCTGCCGAGGTGCGGCAACGCGTCATCGGCAAGGTTCAGGCGGTGCAGGAGGGCCGCTTTATCGGCTTTACGGCCACCCCATAGCGACCGCAGCAACCATGGCCACTGGATCGCGCCAAAGGCGACAACCTCCAGACGCTCGCGCGCGGGGCGCGGCAAGGCATCGTAGATGTCGGGGCGAGCGAGGAGGTGCGTGGTGTCGCGGCTGGTCATCCCGACGCCGACTAGCGACACGCGAAGGCAGTTCGGTGACAGCGGTCGAAACCGCGTCCAGTCGCCGCGCCAGTGCGACGACTGGCGGGCTGTTAGTCGCTGAACGGATCGCGGATCAGGATCGTGTCTTCGCGCTCGGGGCTGGTTGACACGAGCGCGATCGGGGTTTCGATTAGTTCCTGGACGCGCTGAATATATTTGATCGCCTGCGCGGGCAGGTCCGCATAGCTGCGCGCGCCGGCGGTCGTTTCCTGCCAGCCGTCCATTTCCTCGTAGATCGGCTCGACCTCGGCCTGATCGGCCGAATGGGCGGGGAAATAGTCGAGGATCTTACCGCGGAGGCGATAGCCGGTGCAGATGCGGATCGTGTCGAAGCCGTCGAGCACGTCGAGCTTGGTCAGCGCGATGCCGGTGACGCCCGATACGGCGCAGCTCTGGCGCACGAGCACCGCGTCGAACCAGCCGCAGCGGCGCTTGCGCCCGGTGACGGTGCCGAATTCATGCCCGCGCTCGCCAAGTTTCTGGCCGATGGCGTCCTCAAGTTCGGTGGGGAAGGGGCCGCTGCCGACGCGTGTCGTATAGGCCTTGGCGATGCCGAGGACGAAGCCGACCGCGCCCGGGCCAAGGCCCGAACCGGACGCGGCGGTGCCGCTCACGGTGTTCGAGCTGGTTACAAAGGGATAGGTGCCGTGATCGACGTCGAGCAGCACGCCCTGCGCGCCCTCGAACAGGATGCGCGCGCCCGCCTTGCGGACCTTCTTGAGCCGCTTCCAGACGGGCTGCGCATATTCGAGCACATAGTCGGCGATTTCGGTGAGGTCGGCGATCAGGCGCTCGCGGTCGATCGGTGGTTCGCCGAACCCGGCGCGCAGCGCGTCGTGGTGCGCAGTGAGGCGGTCGAGCTGCGGTTCGAGCTTGTCGAGGTGCGCGAGGTCGCAGACGCGCAGCGCGCGGCGCCCGACCTTGTCCTCATAGGCCGGGCCGATGCCGCGCCCGGTCGTCCCGATCTTGCCCGCGCCCGCAGCGGTCTCGCGCAGCGCGTCGAGATCGCGGTGGAACGGCAGGATCAGCGCGCACTTGTCGGCGATCGCAAAATTTTCGGCATTGATGACGACACCCTGACCGCGCAGCTTGGTGATCTCGTCGCGCAGCGCCCACGGATCGAGCACGACGCCGTTGCCGATGATCGACAGCGTCCCGGTGACGATGCCCGAGGGAAGCAGCGACAGCTTGTACACCTGCTCGCCGACGACGAGCGTATGACCGGCATTATGCCCGCCCTGAAACCGGACGACGGCATCGGCGCGGCTGGCGAGCCAGTCGACAATCTTGCCCTTGCCCTCGTCGCCCCATTGCGACCCGATGACGGTAACATTTGCCATGATGCTGTCCTGCTGAACGAGGTCATTTGACCCGGCGCGGCCTTAGCCGATTTGGGCGGCGAGGCAAGGTGCGGTGGGATGAATTTGCGACAATTGCGTCGGACAAGGTGCGCGCGCCGGGGGGCGATGGAGGTGTGGATATGAGCAAGCGATACTGGATCGGCTTTTTCGCGGCGACCGCTGTGATAGCGAGCGGCATGCCGACAAGCGATGCCCGCGAGAAATTGCGCGACCGCCTGCGCGAGCGGATGGCCGAACGCATGGGCGCCGAGCAAGGGCCGAGGGCGCCGGGCAGCGAGACGATAGCCTATGGCAGCGACCCGCTACAGGTGCTGGATATCTGGCGCGCGAAGGGCGCGAAAGGGCCGGCGCCGCTGATCGTCTATGTCCATGGCGGCGGGTGGAAGCGCGGCAGCAAGGACAATGCGACCGGGCGGTTCAAGCCCGTGCATTATCCGGAGCAGGGCTATGCCTTTGCCTCGATCAACTATCGCCTCGTCCCCGCCGAGACGGTCGAGCAACAGGCGGCGGACGTGGCTAGTGCGGTGAAGGCGGTGATCGATCGCGCCGGGGCGCTCGGTATCGACCGGCGGCGAATCGTGTTGATGGGGCACAGCGCGGGCGCGCATCTGGTCGCGCTGGTCGGGACCGACGAACGCTATCTGAAGGGCTCCGGGCTGTCGTTCGCTGACGTCGCGGGGATAATCCCCAATGACGGCGCCGCTTACGATGTGCCGGCGCAAATGAAGGACGGTCCGTCGATCATGCAAAAAACCTATGCGCAGGCGTTTGGCACCGATCCGGCGCGGCAAAAGGCCTTGTCGCCGACCGCGCATGCATCGGCACCTAACGCGCCGGAGTTTCTCCTGCTCTATGTCCAGCGGCCCGATGGGGTGCGGCAGGCGAAGGCTTTGGGCTCCGCGCTGACAGCGGGTGGCAGCCGGGTCGAACATGGCAGTTTCCCCGGCGAGGGGCTGAAAGGCCATGCCGAGATCAACCGCAGCCTAGGCGATCCGGCCTACGCGGCGACCGCGACGGTCGATGCGTGGTTGAAGCGGGTGTTCGGGGGATAGAGCGCGCCTGAAAGATCCAGAATTGCAAGTGATGATCCCCATCTCGTCACCCCGGACTTGATCCGGGGTCCATGACCACGTTAGTCGCTTGGACCCCGGATCAAGTCCGGGGTGACGAGGATCAAGGAAGGCACCGTGTCATGACTAACCCCGACGCGCCCTATCACGCCCATATCTATTACGACGCTGCCGAGCGGCCTGCCGCCGCGGCGTTGCGCGAGGATTTTGCGGATGATCCTGCGATCCTCTTCGTCGGCGCGATGACCGATGGCGCCGCAGGGCCGCATCCGATTGCGCAATATGAGGTGCATTTTCGGGCGCGTTCGCAAGCCGCCGTGGTGGCAGCCATCGAAGCGACCGGCCTGCGCGCGCTGGTGCATCCACTGACCGACGACGATTTGGCCGACCATACGACGTTGGCGCACTGGATCGGCGAGCCGGTAGTGCTGGATGTGACCGTGCTCGATCCACCGGGGGTCAACCAGGGCGTGCCGCGGTTCGGGATTTCGGATTTTTGACACATCCGTCATCCCGGCGAAGGCCGGGATCTCGACGTTGCTTATTGGCGTGAGTGTGAGATCCCGGCCTTCGCCGGGATGACGATCACTATCGGGTGTTCAGACCTCGACCGGTCCATCGCTGCCCAGCCGCCACCCGCATCCCAGCGCCAGCGCATCGTCGGCGTCGGACAGCGCCGCCACCGTCTGCCAGTCGTCGGCGCGCAGGCTGGCGGCCAGCGCGGGATCATGGCCGAGCGGCAGGAAAATACGGCGATCGCTGTCATCTTCGGCGCCAAGCCCCGCGTCGATCAACGGATCGGGATAAAGCGAAAAGCCGACCGCGGCCTCTTCCTGTTCGCCGACCGGTATCGCATAACCGCCGCCGCGCCCGACTGCGTCGCCCTGACCAGGAACGAAAATCTGGAATCCGAACCAGCTTTGATAGGCAAAGCCGTGGCGTTCGGTGGGGTCGAGGGTCAGCGTGACGCGGTCGCGCACCGGTGTCGCAATGGCCTCAAGCGCATCGATGCGTGCGGTGAGCACGCCCGACGTGTCGAAGGCGCGCAGGGCGACGATGGCCTGATCGAACGGCCCGGTGGCGCGGAGCAGCGGCAGATAGGCGGCGGCGCCGATGCGGGTCAGCGCGCCGGCGTCCTTGGCGTCGAGTTCGTCGCGCAGCTGCTGGATGTCGGTTTCGACGGGCAGCGGGCCGTTCGCGAGCAGGTCGACGACGTCGGGCAGGGTGAAATCGATCGTCACCGGGCCGATGCCGGCGGCTTCGAGCGCGTCGATCGCGACACCAACGATCTCGCGCGCCGCGGCGACACTGTCGCTGCCGATCAGCTCGGCGCCGACCTGAAGCATTTCGCGCGCCGGGCGGAGCTGGCTGGCGCGAAGTTTGACGACCTGTCCAGCGTAGCAAAGGCGCAGCGGACGCGGTGCTTGGGCAAGCAGCGACGTCGCGATGCGGCCGACCTGCCGCGTGATGTCGGGGCGCAACGCGAGGGTGCGCTGCGACACCGGGTCGGTGAAGCGCAGCAGGTCACGAGTGGTGCGATCGTCGTCGCCGCCCAGCGTTTCGCGAAACTCGGCCAGCGGCGGTGCGACGCGGCCATAGCCATGCGCGCGCATGGCATCGACGAGCGCGCGGGTGACGCGCGACGCAGCTTCCGCCTGTTGGGGGAGGCGGTCGCGGAGGCCTTCGGGCAGCAGGGCGGGGGTGCGAGGCATGGGTGCGGCCTTAGGCGGGTGGCGAAGGGAGTTCAACAAATCTCCCCTCGCGCAGACGGGAGCGGTCGGGGGTGGGCAGCGACGTTGCGATCAGCCCACCCCACTGCGGCTAACGAGCAAGCTCGTAAGCCTCGCTGCCCCTCCCGCTTGCGGGAGGGGAAAGCTTGGTCAGAACTTTAAACCCTTCACCGTCTTCACGCCCGGAAGCTGACACAGCTGCCACAGCAGCGGCTCGGGCATCGGCGAGTCGAGGCTCAAAAGCAGCACCGCTTCGCCGCCTGCGGCGCGGCGGCCGAGGTGGAAGGTGCCGATGTTGAGTCCGGCTTCGCCGAGCGCGGTGCCGATGCGGCCGATGAAGCCGGGGGCGTCCTCGTTGACGATATACAGCATGTGGCCGTCAAGATCGGCCTCGACCTTGATCCCGAACATCTCGACGAGGCGCGGGTCGCCGTTGCTGAACAAGGTGCCCGCGACCGAGCGGTCGCCCTGTTCGGTGGCGACGGTGACGCGGACGAGCGTGTGGTAGTCGCCGTCGCGGTCATGGCGCACTTCGCGGACGTCGAGCCCGCGCTCGCGCGCGAGGTGCGGGGCGTTGACCATGTTCACTGCGTCCGAATAGCGGCGCATGAGGCCGGTGAGCACCGCGGCGGTGATCGGCTTGAGGTTCAGCTCGGCGGCGGCGCCTTCGACCTCGACCGAGATGGTGGTCAGATTGTCGTGCGCGAGCTGACCAACGAGGCTGCCGAGCTTTTCGGCGAGGCTCATATAGGGGCGCAGCTTCGGCGCCTCCTCGGCCGACAGGCTGGGGACGTTGAGCGCGTTGGTGATGCCGCCGGTGAGCAGATAGTCGCTGATCTGCTCGGCCACCTGGATCGCAACATTGACTTGCGCTTCGTCGGTCGAGGCGCCGAGGTGCGGGGTGCAGACGAAGTTCGGCGCGCTGAACAGCGGATGATCGGCCGCAGGGGGCTCCTGCGCGAACACGTCGAGCGCGGCGCCCGCGACATGGCCCGATTCCAGCGCATCCTTCAGCGCCGCTTCGTCGATCAGCCCGCCGCGCGCGCAGTTGATGATCCGCACGCCCTTCTTGGCCTTGGCGATATTTTCGGCCGACAGGATATTGCGCGTCTGGTCGGTGAGCGGGGTGTGCAGCGTGATGAAATCGGCCTTGGCGAGCAGCGTGTCGAGATCGGCCTTTTCGACCCCGAGCTCTATCGCGCGCTCGGGAGTCAGGAAGGGATCGAAGGCGACGACCTTCATGCGCAGGCCCAGCGCGCGCTCGGCGACGATGCTGCCGATGTTGCCGCAGCCGATCAGGCCGAGCGTCTTCGACGTCAGTTCGACCCCCATGAAGTCGTTCTTCGGCCATTTGCCCGCCTGCGTCCCTGCATTGGCTTCGGGGATCTGGCGCGCGAGCGCGAACATCATCGCGATGGCATGTTCGGCGGTGGTGATGCTGTTGCCGAAGGGGGTGTTCATCACGATGACACCCTTTTTCGACGCCTCCGGAATATCGACATTGTCGACGCCGATCCCGGCGCGGCCGACGACTTTCAGGTTCGTCGCGGCGGCGAGGACGTCGGCGGTGACCTTGGTGGCCGAACGGATCGCAAGGCCGTCATAGGCGCCAATCATCGCGATCAGCTCGTCCTTGGTCTTGCCGGTGATGACGTCGACGTCGATGCCGCGTTCCTTGAAGATCGCGGCGGCTTTGGGGTCCATTTTGTCGGAAATCAGAACTTTGGGTGCGGTCATTTCGATAATCCTATTTCTCGTCACCCCCGCGAAAGCGGGGGTCCCGCTTTCTTGTTCGATGCTGGGCGTGACTTGGAAAAAGCGGGATTCCCGCCTTCGCGGGAATGACGATTAAGGGGTCAGGCCGAAAGGCTGGCGTAAGCCCAGTCGAGCCACGGGCCGAGCGCTTCGATATCGGCGGTGTCGACGGTCGCGCCGCACCAGATGCGAAGGCCCGGAGGCGCATCGCGATAGCCAGCGATGTCGTATGCTGCGCCCTCCTTGTCGAGCAGGCCGGCGAATTTCTTGATAAAATCCGCGTCGGCGCCCGCGACCGACAGGCAGACCGATGTCTTCGACCGGCTGGCGGGATCGGCGGCGAGGTGGCTCAACCAGTCGCGTTCTTCGACGATCTTGTCGAGCGCTGCAGCGTTGGCGTCGCTGCGCGCTTTCAGGCCATCGAGACCACCGAGCGACTTCGCCCATTCGAGCGCGAAGATCGCATCCTCGACCGCGAGCATCGATGGGGTGTTGATCGTTTCGCCCTTGAACACGCCTTCGGTCAGTGCGCCCTTCGACACGAGGCGGAAGACCTTCGGCAGCGGCCAGGCAGGGGTGTAGGTTTCGAGGCGCTCGACTGCGCGCGGGCCGAGGATCAGCACGCCATGACCGCCTTCGCCGCCGAGCACTTTCTGCCAGCTGAAGGTCGCGACGTCGATCTTGTCCCACGGCAGGTCGTAAGCGAACACCGCGCTGGTCGCGTCGGCGAAGCTCAGCCCTTCGCGGTCGTCGGCGATCCAGTCGCCGTTCGGAACGCGGACGCCTGACGTGGTGCCGTTCCAAGTGAACAGGACATCGTTCGACCAGTCGACTTGCGTCAGATCGGGGAGCTCGCCGTAGTCGGCGCGGATGACGGTCGGATCGAGCTTGAGCTGCTTCGCGGCGTCGGTAACCCAGCCCTCACCGAAGCTCTCCCATGCGAGCGTCGTGACGGGGCGGGCGCCGAGCATCGTCCACATTGCCATTTCGAAAGCGCCGGTGTCGGAGCCCGGGACGATGCCGATGCGGTGCGTATCGGGCAGCTGCAGCATCTCGCGCATCAGGTCGATGCAATAAGCGAGCCGCGTCTTGCCGATCTTCGCACGATGCGAGCGACCCAGCGATTCGGTGGCTAGTTTGTCGGGGGACCAGACCGGCGGCTTGGCGCAGGGTCCGGACGAGAAAAACGGGCGCGCAGGGCGCAATTCGGGTTTCGGCACTTCACTCATTTAGTCTCTCCTTGCAGAGAGCTCGCGCGGCGTTGGGACCGCGTGGCCCGGCGCCGCGTTTAGGGTCGGACACGCAACTGTCAAACAAAATGCGTGGGCCGCGCCATATTTCGGGTGAGTTGAGGCAAGTATAAAGAGCTTGTTAACCATCTTGTCGGTATTTTGACGCCATGCCGTTTCCGTCGTTCTTGCAGCCCCGGATCCTGATCGCCGCCACCGCAGCGCTGGCGGTCTCGGCGTGTTTCGGCAGCCCTGACGTGATGAAGCGTGGTGACCCAAAGCGTCCAATAGCCAGCGCGCCGAAGCGTCCGCAAGTGGCGCCGACTCCGTCCTTCACCAGCGCCGAAGCGCAGCAATGCGCCTTCGAACTGAAGCAGGCCGGTGTGCGCTTTACGCCGCTTCCCAATCAGGATCATGGCGGGGGGTGTAGCTCGATCGACTCGGTCAAGCTGCTCGACATCGGCACCCCGACGACCAATCTGGGCGCGATGACCTGTCCGCTGGCAAGGAGTTTCGCAGCTTGGGCGCAGTTTGCGGTGAAGCCCGCGGCGCGGAAATATTTTGGGGAAGAGGTGGTGAAGATCGAGACGTTCGGCACCTATAGCTGCCGCAACATTTACGGCGGCCGCTCTGGCCGACTGTCGCAGCACGCTTATTCGAACGCGGTCGATGTATCGGGTTTCGTGCTCGCCGACGGACGGCGGATCATGCTCGACGGCGGGTGGCATGGCGACAAGGCGTCACAGGACTTCCTCCGCGCGCTGCACAAATCGGGCTGCCGCCGCTTCGGCACCGTGCTCGGGCCGGACTATAACGCCGCGCATTACAACCATTTTCACTTCGACATGAGCGGCAATGGATATTGCCGTTAGCTGAGCTGGCGCCCCTGATTTGATAGTGATCCCGGCC
Organism: Sphingopyxis sp.; assembly: GCF_035998965.1. GTDB lineage: Bacteria > Pseudomonadota > Alphaproteobacteria > Sphingomonadales > Sphingomonadaceae > Sphingopyxis. Next base: position 71,788 of record NZ_DASYHE010000068.1, on the reverse strand, counting down.
TTCGCCGGGATGACGAAGTGGAGTTAGGGTTCGCGACGACGCCACCGACTTGGCAAAGTCACGCCGAACGGCTAGCCGCTGTTCAATGGCAGAAGATAAACAACCCCATCGCTCGCGCTTCCACAAAGCCAAGGACGACGCGCAGTTCGCCAAGCAGGCGACCACCACTCCGCAGACGGCAAGCGCCGCTTACAAGCTGGCATTTCAGGACAATGATTTCCTGCTGCGCGAAGATTTGCGCCCGGTGCGCTTCCAGCTGGAACTGCTCAAGCCCGAATTGCTGCTCGACGAGGCGAAGATCGAATCGATGCTCGTCATCTATGGCTCGGCGCGGATTCCCGAGCCCGCCGAGGCCGACGCGCTCGAAGCCGCGGCGACCGACGATGTCCAGCGCAATATCGCGCGCCGTTTGAAAGCCAAGGCGAAATATTATGAAGAGGCGCGCAAGCTGGCGCGGCTGGCGAGCCAGGTGCCACCGGACGAAAATGGCTGTCGCCACTTCGTTGTCTGTTCGGGCGGCGGGCCCTCGATCATGGAAGCCGCGAATCGCGGCGCTGACGACGTCGGCAAGGAATCGGTCGGGCTGAACATCGTGCTGCCGCACGAGCAGGCGCCGAACCGTTTCGTCACGCCGGATCTCAGCTTCCAGTTCCACTATTTCGCGCTGCGCAAGATGCACTTCCTGCTTCGCGCCCGCGCGGTGTGCGTGTTCCCGGGCGGGTTCGGTACCTTCGACGAGATGTTCGAATTGCTGACCTTGATCCAGACCGGCAAGATCAAGCCGATCCCGATCGTCCTGTTCGGTCAGGAGTTCTGGGAACGCGTCGTCAATTTCGAGGCGCTGGTCGAAGAGGGGGTGGTGAGCGCGCGCGACCTGGGGCTGTTCAAATTTGTCGAGACTGCCGACGAGGCATGGCAGATCGTGCAGGATTTTTACGCGCATATCGAGGAGTAGGTAATCGAGCCGTCGCCCCGCGCAGGCGGGGGCCGCTACCGGCCTACTCCTGCGCCGCTCACCAAACCTTTTTGCGTTGAATCTGGATCATCATCCGACCCCGTTCGTGCCGAGCTTGTCGAAGCACCGCTCTTTCTTTCAGCGTCCCAAAGAAGAACGGCCCTTCGACAAGCTCAGGGCGAATGGTTCAAACTTGACGCACACCGCTCTAAACCAACAGCAGCCCCGCCTTCGCGCGGGCGACCATGTTATTTCTGGCTTTCCAGATACAGGATCAACGCCTGGCGATCCGCGGCGTCGATGACCCCGGCAAACGCCATTCGCGTCCCGGGTATCGCCTTCATCGGCGCTTCGAGATAGGCATCCAGCGTCGCTTCGTCCCAGACGCCGCCTTTGGCCTTCATCGCGCTTGAATAGGAAAAATCGGGCTTTGCGGCCACCGCGGCGCCGACGACGCCGTGCAGGTTGGGGCCGATGCCGTTACGGCCGCCCTTGTCCACCGTGTGACAGGCGACGCAGCGTTTGAAGACCTGCTCGCCCATTGCCGCGGTCGGCGCGACGACAGCCGCAGGCGAGTCCACCGCGTCACCAGAGGCGACGTCGGCCGGCGGCGTTTCGCCTTTGCCGCAGCTGGCGAGGGCGAAGGCGCCCGCCAGCAGGACAGGCGCAATCCGCATTATTTCTTGGCTTCGGCCGGAGCGGGAGCACCGGCGGCGTCTGCAGCCGGCGCGGCGGCGGCGCCTTCAGCGGGTGCGGCAGCCGCTTCGCCTTCGGCCGGGGCAGCGCCTTCGGCAGGCGCAGCGGCTTCGGGGGCGGGCAGCGGCAGGTTCGAACCCTGGGTGTTCATATACAGGATCAGGTTCGCGCGGTCTTCGGCGCTGCTGAGACCCGCGAACGACATTTTGGTACCCGGTGCATATTTGCGTGGGCTGGCGAGCCAGGCGTCCATGGCTTCGAACGTCCAATTGCCGGGAACGCTCTTGAGCGCATCCGAATAGGCAAAGCCAGCGACATGGCCGTGCGACTTGCCAAGCGCGCCCCACAGATTCGGGCCGATGCCATTGGCGCCGCCCGAGGCGATGGTGTGGCATGCGGCGCATTTCGCGAACACGGCTTCACCCTTCACCGGATCGGCGGCGGCGAGCAGGTTGGCGATCGGCACCGCGGCTGCGGCACCCGCACCGGCTTCCGCATCTTCAATCGGATAACCGGGCTTCTCCGGGCTGTGACCGGCGAACAACATGCCCGACCCGATGGTCAAGCCCAGCGCGCAAATACCGGCAAAAAGCACCCAGCCAGCGATCGTGTTGTTGCGATTATCCATGCTCTTGCAGCCCCGTTAGCTGGCGCCCGCTTGTCGGACGCATATCTGATTTGGACGCTCCCTTACTGGCGCGGCGACGGCGGCGCAAGGGGATGAAGTCGGCGATTGCGACCACGCACACCGGTTGCGCGGGTGCGGCCCTGCGGCTATGCGCCGCCGCGGTAACGCGGGAAGGCAATCATGGGCAGTTATTCGGCTTCGGCACAGCATCTGGTCGACGATATGCGGATGAAGGCGCTTGCCGAACCTGCGCGCGGGTTGGCGTTTCAGGGGGCGCCCGGCGCCAACAGCGACCTCGCCGCGCGCGAATATGACGCGGACGCGCTGCCGCTGCCCTGCTACGCCTTTCAGGATGCGATCGACGCGGTGCGCGACGGACGCGTCGATCGCGCGATCATTCCGATCGAAAACAGCCTGCACGGCCGCGTCGCCGATATCCACTTCCTGCTTCCCGAATCCGGGTTGTCGATCGTCGGCGAACATTTTTTGCGCATCCGCCACGGGCTGATGAGTCGCAATCTGGGTCCGGTCACGCGCGCGATGAGCCACGAACAGGCGCTTGGCCAATGCCGCCACTGGCTGCGCGCCCATCATATCTCGCCCGTCGCGCACAGCGATACCGCGGGCGCCGCCGCCTGGGTTGCCGACAGCGACGAGGCTGGGCTGGCCGCAATCGCGCCGCCACATGCCGCCGAACTGTACGGGCTGACGCTGCACGAAGCGGGGATTGAGGATGCCGACCATAATATGACGCGCTTTGTCGTTCTGGCGCGTGAACCGATGCCGCCGCCTGCCGGCGTGGCGTCGATGACGACCTTCATTTTCGAGGTGAAGAATATCCCGGCGGCGCTGTACAAAGCGCTGGGCGGTTTTGCGACCAACGGCGTCAACATGACGAAGCTGGAAAGCTACCAGGTCGGCGGCAGCTTTGCCGCGACCAAGTTTTACGCCGACATCGTCGGGGCGCCCGGCGACGAGCGCGTCGATCGCGCGCTGGAGGAACTGGATTTCCAGACCAAGTCGCTCAGTCTGCTCGGCACCTATCCGCAGGCGCGCCCGCGGCCCTGATCCGCTCAGGCGCCGCGGCGGCGCAGCATTCGCGCGGTTGCCGACGTCTGGACAATGAACAACGTCACCAGGATGCTGGACACGACCAGCGCGAACAGGTCGAACACCGAAAAATTGGTGCCGCGGATGTCGGCGCCGCCGACGATCGGCATCGCGATCGTCATCGCCATCAGCATCAACCGCAGCTCGGTCGGCCCGCCCGCCATGTACGACAGGCGAAACTCACCGACGACCTTGGCGGCGATGAAGGTGTGGATAGACAGCAGGAAATAGCCGATGACCGCCATCAGCGCGACGTCGAAGCGCATATAGGGGCTCATCCCGATCGCGCTCACCATCAGCAAGGTCGCCAACGCATCGACGCTATGATCGACGAAATAGCCATAATTGGGGCGCTCGATGCCCCGCCAGCGCGCGAGGCTGCCGTCGAGCGAATCGCCGAACCAGTTGACGATGTAGCCCATCAGGCAAAGCCCCAGCCATTCGCTATCGAGCCAGCTGAGCATATATCCCGCCGCCACCATGACGGCACCGAAAAACCCGAGCGCGGTCAGCTTATCGGGCGTCACCCATTGCGGCAGGTGCGGGCAGATCCAGTTGAGGAGGCGGCGTTCGCTGCGCGCGAGAATGTTTTGCTGAATACGAACCGGCGCCTGCGCGACGGGCTGAAACTTGCTCATGGAAACCCTTTGATGCTGGCTGTCACATTATCGCCAGCCAAATGTCATCAACGCGTCATAGAGCGAAATGTCCGGGTGGGAAAGGGCGGTGCCGACAGCATGGCGCACCGGGGCGTCGTTCAGTCCTGCCAGGGACCGATTTCACCCACATCGCCGACGGTGCGATAGCGCACCGCGTCGTCGGTCCACGCGACCTCCCACATCGGGGCGGGACGCGCCCATTCGCCGATGACGAACAGCGGTATCCGATTCGCGGCGACGAACGCAAGGTCGCTCGCACTGGGGCCAGGGACAGGGGTTTCGTAACGCTGGCGCAAGCGAACGACCGCGAGCGTCCCTTGGGGCGGAGTCGGCAATGCTTGGCGTGTTGGAAAGCCGACACTGGTGGCGATTAAGGGAAACCCCTTGTCGTCGCGGGCGATCAGCAGCACCTTGTCGGCGCTTGCAATCGGCCCGCCGACCGGACGCCCCGCAACCTTGCGCCCGGCGATCGCAACAAATTCGCGCAGATCAGCGTCGGCGATGGGCGCCGCAGCCGCCACGGCAGCCGGGGCCGACGCAGCAGCGGGATCGGCGACGAGCGCCGCAACGTACAGCAGGGCGGCCATCAATGCGCTTCGCCCCAGCTTTTGCCGATGCCGATTTCGACCTCCAGCGGGACGGATAGCGTGAGCGCGGGCTCGGCGGCGCCCATCATTACGGATCGGATCACCGCGCCAGCGGCTTCGGCCTTATCGGCAGGCGCCTCGAACACCAGTTCGTCGTGCACCTGGAGCAGCATCTTGACGTCGGACAGCCCCGCATCGGCCAGCGCCGCGGGCATCCGCGCCATCGCCCGTTTGATCAGGTCGGCACTGGTTCCCTGGATCGGAGCGTTGATCGCGGCGCGTTCGCTGCCTGCGCGCTCGTTCTGGCTCGCCGCCTTGATGCGGGGAAACCAGGTTTTGCGACCGAACAGCGTCTCGGTATAGCCGGTCGCCCGCACGCGTTCGAGCGTGTCGGTGATATAATCGGAAATACCGGGGAAGCGCTCGAAATAGCGCGCGATCAGCGCCTGCGCCTCGTCGGGGGTGATCTCGAGGCGTCCCGCCAAACCCCAGCGCGAAATGCCATAGAGGATCGAGAAGTTGACCGTCTTCGCCTTGCCGCGGGTGTCGCGGTTGCTTTCGCCAAACAATTCGATCGCGGTCGCGCTGTGAATGTCCTGCCCCTGTGCGAACGCTTCCTTCAGTTCGGGGACATCGGCCATGTGCGCCGCAAGCCGGAGCTCGATCTGGCTATAGTCGGCGGCGATCAGCACATGGCCTGGCGCGGCGATGAAGGCGTCGCGGATCTGGCGGCCGGTCTCGGTGCGGATCGGGATGTTCTGCAAATTAGGGTCGGTCGACGACAACCGCCCGGTCTGGGCGCCGACCAGGCTGTAGCTGGTGTGAACGCGGCCAGTGGTGGGATTGATCTGTTGCTGGAGAGCGTCGGTATAGGTCGATTTCAGCTTGGCGAGCTGGCGCCATTCGAGAATCTTGCGCGCGATCGGCACGCCGTCACGTTCGAGCCGTTCCAGTTCATTCTGGTCGGTCGACCAGTCGCCCGACTTGCCCTTGCGCCCGCCCTTCAGCCCGAGCTTGTCGAACAGGATTTCGCCGAGCTGTTTGGGGCTGCCGATCGCGAAGGGCTGGCCGGCCAGCGCGTGGATCTCGCCCTCGATCCGCAGCATTTCGGTCGCGAATTCGCCCGACAGCTTGGCCAGATAGTCGCGGTCGACCATGATCCCGGCGCGCTCCATGCCCTCGACGATGGACGCGAGCGGCCGGTCGACCATCTCATACACGCGTGTCCCGCCCTCAATCGGCAGGCGCAGCTTGAGCAGCTTCCATAGTCGTAGCGCGACATCGGCATCTTCGGCGGCATATTCGGTCGCACGGTCGAGCTGGACCTCGGCAAAGCTGATCTGCGATTTGCCCGTCCCGCACATTTCCTTGAAGGTCAGGCAAGTGTGATCGAGGTGGAGCTTGGCCAACTCGTCGAGGCCGTGCTGATGCTTGCCTGCGTCCAGCGCGAAGCTCATCACTAGCGTGTCGTCATAAGGCGCGATGGTAATGCCATGCTGCGCGAGCACGCCGATGTCATATTTCAGATTGTGCCCGACCTTCAGCACCGCATCGTCGGCGAACAGGTCGCCGAGCCGCGCCAGTGCGGCGTCCATTGCAATCTGTTCGGGCTTCTCGGCAAACATATCGGTGCCGCCATGGCCGAGCGGGATGTAGCACGCCTTGCCCGGCGCCGTCGCGAGGCTGACGCCGACCAGCCGTCCGGTGACGCTGTCGAGGCTGGCGGTTTCGGTATCGATGGCGACGATATGCGCGGCGCGGGCCTCGGCGATCCAGCGGTCGAGCTCGTCAAGGCTTGTGACGCATTCGTAAGCCGAGCGGTCGATCGCGGGCATCGGCGGCAGCGCCGGGGTCGACGGCGCTGTGTTCGCGCTCGCAACGGGCGCGGTGTCCGCACGCGGAAAGGTCGGCGGCCCACCGGGAGTGCCGCCCAAGTCGAGTTTCGCCGACAGCGACCGGAAGCCATGCTCGTCGAGAAACGCCTTGAGCGGCAGGGGCGGGATCGCGCCCAGCTTCAGGTCGTCGAGCGCATCGGGCAACGGACAGTCGCGCTTCAGCTCGACCAGCACCCGCGACAAGCGCGCCATGTCGGCATGTTCGATCAGATTGTCGCGCAGCTTCGACGCCTTCATCGTCTCGGCGCCCGCGAGCGCCTTTTCCAGATCACCATATTCGACGATCAGCTTGGTCGCGGTCTTGGGTCCAACCCCGCGCACGCCGGGGACGTTATCGACGCTGTCGCCCATTAACGCGAGCACATCGCCGACCAGATCGGGGGTGACCCCAAACTTCTCGTTCACCGCGTCGAGGCCGAGGCGGACGTTCTTCATTGTGTCGAGCATATCGACATGCGGACTGTCCGCTGGCTCACGGATCAGCTGCATCAGATCCTTGTCCGACGACACGATGGTGACGTCCCATCCCGCGGCGACAGCGGCTTCGGTATAGCTAGCGATCAGGTCGTCGGCTTCGAACCCCTCGGTCTCGATGCACGGCAGTGAAAAGGCGCGCGTCGCGTCGCGGATCAGCGGGAATTGCGGGCGCAGATCCTCGGGCGGTTCGGGGCGGTTTGCTTTATACTGGTCGTAAATCTCGTTGCGGAACGACTGGCTGCTATGGTCGAGAATGACCGCGAGGTGCGTCGGCCCGTCGGCGTCGTGGAGATCCTTCGCCAGTTTCCACAGCATCGTCGTGTAGCCATAAACCGCACCGACCGGCACCCCATGCGGGTTGGTCAGCGGCGGCAGGCGGTGATAGGCGCGGAAGATGTAGCTGGAGCCATCGACCAGATAGAGATGATTCTTCTCGGACATGGCGGCGGTGTAGCAGCGGCGGCGCGGGTGGCCTAGGGCGAGGTTCCCGCTTTCTTCTCGGTCACGCGGCGCGCAAAGGCGACGGTGCGGCCAAACGCCTCCTGGCCCGCGGCGCTGTCGAGATCGAACTGATATTCATGGCCCAGTGCGGGGGTGTGATCTTTGGTAAAGAACAACGTTTCGACCGGCGCACCTGCCGCTTTCAGGCGGCTGGCCAGCCGCTCGGACTGGCCGAGCAGCGGGTCGCCATTGCCCGCGGTGATGAAGGCAGGCGGGAAATCACCGGTGACATGATCGGGCAGGGCCATCAGGCGGAACTGCGGATCGTTCATCGCGGTGCGGCTACCGCCATAGGCCCAGACGACGGCGCGCAGAAACGGCCCGAGCGCGCCGTCGAGATTGAGCATCGTCACATCGTGCGCGCCGCAGAAAAGGATAGCGCCCTTGATCCGGTCGGGCACGACCGCGGGCGCGATCCCCACGGCTTTTGCATAGGCGGGATTTGTCGCGATCGTGGCGACTTGCGCCGCGATCTGCGCGCCCGCGCTGTCGCCGCCGATCAGGATCTGGTCAGGGTCGATCCCGTAGCGCGCTGCGTTGGCGACGACATGGCCGAGTGCCATGTTGGTTTGCCGGATCGGGGTCGGATAGCGCGCTTCGGGAGCGATCGTGTAATCGACAGTGATCGTGACGAAGCCCTGCGCGGCGAGGATCTTCAGATATTCGGCGACGATCCGGCGGTTGCCCGACACGAAACCGCCGCCGTGCACCCAGACGATCGCGGGTTGCAGCGCGGTCGCATCTTTCTGGCGAAAGACGTCGAGCAGCGCGTCGGGATCGCCGGGGTCGTAGCGGAGCGCCGCAATCGTCTCGACATCGGCTGGCACCTTGGGAAGCAATTTCGCGCTCGCCGCGTCCGACCCCGAATCGAACAGCGCGCGGATCGCCCAGATGGCCGGCTGCGGGGTGATATAGCTAACGGTCAGCCAAAGCGCGGCGACGGTCGCGACAAGCGCCAGGATGATACGAATGAACCAGCGCAGCATCGCGCTTCCCCTTCAGCGGGTTCAGCCCTTGGCGCGCGGCAAAGGTGGCAGGTCGAAATGCATCACATCCTCGCGCGCGCCGAGTTTGGTATATAGCGCAACCGCGGGATCGTCGCCATAGTCAGCCTGGACGAACACCGCCCAGGCGCCGGTTTCGGCAGCGATATGCTGGAGTTCGGCGATCAGCGCCGTAGCGACGCCGCGGCGGCGATGGGCCGCGTCAACCGCAAGATCATAAAGGTAGATCTCGCTGCGCGCGGCCTCAAGCTTGGGCAGTTCGTACGCGGTGAGACCACCAATAATGCGGCCCTCGCATTCGGCGACGAGCAGGATGATTGCTTGCTTGCCAAGCTGGCGGGCCAGCCACGCGTCGTCGGGCGTGTCGCGGCGATAGGTTTCGCTATCCTCGAAAGCCGCGGCATAGAGGGCATTGAGGTCGCGCATCGCCGCGACGTCGCCCGGGCCGAGGCGGCGAACGGCGCCGGTCATCGATAATCGATCGTCAGCTTTGCCGCAGCTGCGACCGCCGCGGCCCTAGCCTCATCGGTCGTGCCGCCTGCCACCCGCGCCAGCGTTACGCCCATGCGCCGATACGGGCGCGTGACGGGTTTGCCAAAGATGCGGACGTCGATCGAAGTAGCGGCATTCGGCGGGGTCAAGGCATCGGCGAGGCCTACGATTGCGAAATCACTGGCATCGCGGTCGGCAAGCAGGACGGCGCTGGCGCTGGCGTCGGGAACCGAAATGTCGGGAATCGGCAGGCCAAGGATCGCGCGGGCGTGAAGGTCGAATTCGGACAGTGATTGCGAGATCAGCGTGACCATGCCGGTGTCGTGCGGACGGGGGCTGAGTTCGGAAAAGATCACCATGTCGCCCTTGACGAAAAACTCGACCCCGAAAATGCCGTGGCCGCCCAGCGCATCGACGACTTTGATCGCCATGGCCTGCGCGCTGGCGAGCGCCGCGTCCGACATGGCCGCGGGCTGCCAGCTTTCGCGATAATCGCCGCGTTCCTGGCGGTGGCCGATCGGGGGGCAAAAGGTTACGCCGTCCTTGTGGCGGACGGTCAGCAGCGTAATTTCATAATCGAAATCGATGAACGCCTCGGCGATGACCCGCAGCCGGTCGCCGCGCATCCCGGCGGCGGCATAGTCCCACGCCGCGTCGATGCCGTCCGCGTCCTTGACCGTGCTCTGGCCCTTGCCCGACGACGACATCACCGGTTTGACCACCAGCGGGAAACCGATGCGCGCCGCCGCCGCGTGCAAGGCTTCGCGCGTCTCGGCATATTCGAAGGTCGAAGTCGTCAGGCCAAGATCGCTCGCGGCCAGATCGCGAATGGCGTCGCGGTTCATGGTGAGCTGCGCCGCGCGGGCCGACGGGACGACGTGGAAACCGGCGGCCTCGACGTCGACAAGCACTTCGGTGCGGATCGCCTCGACCTCGGGAACGATATGGTCGGGCCGGCGCTTCTCGATCGTCGCACGCAATGCGTCGCCGTCGAGCATCGAAAAGACCTCAAAATCATCGGCGACTTGCATCGCGGGCGCGCCGGCATAGCTGTCGCAGGCTATGACACGGCAACCGAGCCGCTTCGCCGAAATGACAAATTCGCGGCCGAGTTCGCCCGAACCGAGCAGCAGGATGGTGGCGGTGGGGGTCATGATGGCCAGCTTTCGGTGTCATGGTCGGGGTGTTGATGATTGCTTGCCTTGATCGCGCCGACATAGGCCGCCGTCGTTTCCTCGGTCGTACCCTCTGCCTTTAACGGCAGGTCGGCAAAACAGGGCAGGCGGCCTTCGAGGCCAAATTCAACCTTGGGCGCAAATCGCGCGGGCTCGTCGAGCGATCCGGTGGTCACGTTGATGTGCTTGCTGTCGGCATAGTCGTACAGCAGCGGCGTCCCGCATGTCCGGCAAAATCCGCGCGCCGCCTTGTCCGAGCTGTTGAAGGTTGCCGGGCTGCCGCGCGTCCAGGTGATCGCGTCACGCGGAACGCCGATCAGCGCCGCGAAGAAATTCCCCGTGGCCTTCTGGCACATCCGGCAATGGCAGATATGCGAGCTGTCGAGCACCGCGGTGACATGATAGCGCACTGCGCCGCACTGGCAGCCGCCCGAGGCTTCGACGTCAAGTCGTTCGGCGCTGCCCATGATGCGTCACTCCCACTCGATCGTGCCCGGCGGTTTCGAGGTATAGTCGTACACCACGCGGTTGATGCCCTGCACCTCGTTGATGATGCGCGTGGCGCAGCGGCTGAGGAAGCTGGCGTCGAAGGGGTAGATGTCGGCGGTCATGCCGTCAGTGCTGTTTACCGCGCGCAGGGCACAGACGAAATCATAAGTGCGGCCATCGCCCATCACGCCGACCGTTTTGACCGGCAGCAGCACCGCGAACGCCTGCCAGATTGCGTCGTACAGGCCGGCGTTGCGGATCTCGTCGAGATAGACCGCGTCGGCCTTGCGCAAGATATCGCACCGGTCTTTTGAGACTTCGCCGGGGATACGGATCGCGAGACCGGGGCCGGGGAAGGGGTGGCGGCCGACGAAAATATCAGGCAGTCCCAGCTCCTTGCCGAGCAGTCTTACCTCGTCCTTGAACAATTCGCGCAAGGGCTCGACCAGCGCCATCTTCATCCGCGCGGGCAGGCCGCCGACATTGTGGTGGCTCTTGATCGTCACGCTCGGCCCGCCGGTGAACGACACCGATTCGATGACGTCGGGGTACAGCGTGCCTTGCGCGAGGAAGTCGGCGCCGCCGAGCTTTTGCGCTTCCTCGTCGAACACATTGATGAATTCGCCGCCGATGAACTTGCGCTTCGCCTCGGGGTCGGTGACCCCGGCGAGCCCGGCCATGAAGCGTTCCTCTGCATCGACCACGACAAGCGGGATGTTGTAGTGGTCGCGGAACAGCCGCTCGACCTGCTCGCGCTCGTTCATGCGCAGTAGGCCGTGGTCGACGAAGACGCAAGTCAGCTGTTCGCCGATCGCTTCGTGGATCAGCACCGCCGCAACCGCGCTGTCGACCCCGCCGGACAGGCCGCACAGCACGCGCTTGTCACCGACTTGGGCGCGGATTTCGGCGATCTTGGTCGCGCGAAACTCAGCCATCGTCCAGTCGCCGCTGCACCCACAGACATGGCGGACGAAATTGGCGATCAGCTTGGCGCCGTCGGGCGTGTGTACGACCTCGGGGTGGAACTGGGTACCATAATAGCGGCGCTCATCGTCGGCGATCAGCGCAAAAGGCGCGCCGTCGCTGACCGCGACGATACGGAAGCCGGGGGCGAACTGCGTGACCTTGTCGCCGTGGCTCATCCACACCTGATGGCGCTCACCGACCTCCCACAATCCGTCGAACAACACGCAGGGCTCGGTGACGGTCAGGAAGGCGCGGCCGAATTCGCCGTCGCGCTCGCCGTCGGCGCCGCCGGGTTCGACTTGGCCGCCGAGCTGCTGGCTCATCACCTGCTGCCCGTAACAGATGCCGAGGATTGGCAGGCCGCTATCGAACACCGATTGCGGCGCGCGCGGGCTGCCGTCGGCGGGGACCGAGGCGGGCGAGCCGGAAAGAATGATCCCCTTGGGCTGCATGCGCTCAAGCGCACCTTCGGCCTGCGTGAAGGGGACGATCTCGCTATATACCCCCGCTTCGCGGACGCGGCGGGCAATGAGCTGGGTCACCTGGCTGCCGAAATCGATGATCAGGATGGATTCACCATGATCGAACGTTGGCGCGGCGGATGGGGCTGGAGTCGGCATGGCTGGCCGATAAGGGTAGCGCGCCATGCTGTCCAGCGGTCGATATGACCCGTTCGTGGAACCGCGCTCGCCTCGACACATTGTTGCGACAATTGCGACATAAATGAACCGGCCACAAAGATGCGCGTCAGCAAGGGTTCAGTCCTGCCGCGCCAATAAGAAGCAAGAAAAAACAAAAGGCTCTCCCCCAATGACCTATGCCCACCTCTCCCTTTCCGCGCGCGCCCTGCTGCTTACTGCCAGCGCCGCGCTCGCCTGGCCCGCGATGGCCGAAACCGACGCGATGCCTTCCAGCGCCGCAGTGACTGCGGTCGCCGACAAGCCGTCGGCGCCAGTCGTCAGCGCGTCCAGCGACCCCGAAGACGATTATGACGAGATCGACGGCGACGAAATTGTCGTGACCGCGCCGCGTCTGGCCGGACAGTTAGAAACCGACATCAAGGCCGAGGCCGAGCTCGATGAGGCGGCGATCGCCAGCTATGGCGTGTCGAATGTGTCCGAACTGCTTGAGGCGCTGGCGCCGCAAACCCGCTCGGGCCGCGGGCGTGGCGGCGGGCGGCCGATCATCCTGGTCAACGGACGCCGGATCGGCGGCTTTGGCGAGGTGCGCAACCTGCCCCCCGAGGCGATCGCCAAGGTCGAGATCTTCCCCGAAGAAGTCGCGCTGCAATATGGCTATTCGGCCGACGAACGCGTCGTAAATATGGTGCTCAAGCCCAATTTCCGGCAGGTCGCGGTCGAGGCCGAAGGCGGCATTCCGACGCAGGGCGGACGGTTCCAGAGCGAAGTCGAGGGCAGCTTTCTAGCCATCGGCGAGAATGGCCGCGTCAACATCAACGCGGGCTGGGAGCAATCGACCATGCTCACCGAGGATGAGCGCGGGCTTGGCCCCGCGACGCGCAGCCTGCTGCCCGAAAGCGACACCTATCTGATCGATGCGACGATCCAGCGCAGCCTGGACAAGGTCACTGACGCCTCACTCAACGTGCGGCTGGACCAGACCGACAGCCTGTCGCTACTCGGCCCCGTGGTGTCAGGCGGCGATGTCCCGCTCGAACGCGACAGCCGCAGTCGTAACCTGACGACGACCGCCAGCGTCAACGGCATGCTCGGCGACTGGCGCTGGTCGCTGTCGGGCAATTATGGGGATGCCGATCAGCGCACCTTCACCGACCGGGTGACCGGCGCGCGCGACCGGTTCGACAGCAGCCAGCAAAGCTTTGGCGGGAGCGCCAACCTGTCGGGCACGGTGACCGAGGGTTGGGCCGGCCCGATCCGCCTGTCGATGACCGGCAGCTATTCGGGGCTGCGCTTCGACAGCCAGTCCGAACGCTCGGGCCTGATCACGACCACCGACCTTGGGCGCGATACGCCCAGCGTGTTCGGGTCGCTGACCGTGCCGCTGCTCGATCCAGAATATGAGATCGGCAACATCGGCCGCGTCTCGCTGACGCTGAGCGGTCAGGTTGCCAATCCCAGCGATTTCGAAGCGCTGAAAAGCTGGGGCGCGAGCCTCAACTGGGGCGTCACCGACAATCTGTCGCTCATTGCGAGCTTCAACAATGACGAGGCGGCGCCCGGGATCCAGCAGCTGGGCGCGGCCCCGCTGGTTACCCCCGCGGTCACCTATTACGACTTTGCGACCGGCCAGACGGTGGAAATCACGACGACGACCGGCGGCAATCCTTTCCTGCTCGCCGAACAGCGCCGCGACCTGAAACTCGGGCTGAACTGGGAAGTGCCGATGGTCGAAGGGCTGCGGCTGTCGGTCAATTATAACCGCAACAAGAGCAGCGACACATCGAACAGCCTGCCGCTGCTGACGCCCGAGATCGAAGCGGCGTTTCCCGACCGCGTGACGCGCGACGCCAATGGCGTGTTGATTGCGCTTGATCAGCGGCCAGTCAATTTCGACCAAGTCGAAAATTCGCAGATTCGCTGGGGGCTGAATTTCGGGAAAAGCTTTGGCCAGCCCGATCAGGCCGGTCGTCCCGGCGGTGGACCGGGAGTTGGTGCGGTGGGGCCGCGCGGCGGTGGTGGTCCGCGGGCGGGCGGCCGCGGCGGTCGTGGTGGCGGCGGTGGCCCCGGCGCCATGTTTGGCGGCGGGCCTCAGGGCGGCCGCTGGTCGGTGTCGCTGTATCACACCTACAAACTGACCGACAAAATCCTGATCCGTCCCGGTGTTCCCGAACTTGATTTGCTCGACGGATCGGCGACGGGCAGCGGCGGCGGCAGCAACCGCCACCTGCTCGAACTCGATGGCGGCCTGTTCTACAAGGGCATGGGTGTGCGGCTCAGCGCCAAATATGACAGCGGCAGCACCGTCACCGGCGGCACCGCGGGTGACCTGAACTTTGGCGACCTCGCGACCTTCAACCTGCGCCTGTTTGCCGATCTGAATCAGCAACCAAAGCTGATCGAGAAATTGCCGTTCCTGAAGGGATCGCGTTTGCGCCTGTCATTCGACAATCTGTTCGATGCGCAGCGCCGGATCACCGATGCGAACGGCGTGGTGCCGCTGAACTACCAGCCCGGGTATATCGACCCGCTGGGCCGCTATATCGAGCTGGAGTGGCGCAAGACGTTTTAACGAACTTGTCCCTCCCCTTCAGGGGAGGGCAGCGAGACTTACCAGCTTGCTGGTTAGTCGCAGCGGGTGGGGTTTCGCGGCCTTGCCCTATGCCGACAGACCCCACCCCAACCCCTCCCCTGAAGGGGAGGGGCTTAATATTTCCGCATCAGTGGGAACGAAGGACAGCGCTTTTGCGAACTGCGCGGTGCAGCTTTCCCAGCTGTATCGCGCGCCAAGCGCCGCGGCATCGGCGCGGTCACACGCCAATGCGGTGTCGATCGCGCGGCCGAGATCCTCGTCGAGCGCTCCCGCGCCATTGCGGATGATGTCGCCGGGGCCGGGAACGGGAAAGGCGGCGACCGGCGTGCCGCAGCTCAGCGCCTCGATGACGACCAGGCCGAAGGTGTCGGTGCGGCTGGGAAACACGAAGACGTCGGCGCCTGCATAGGCTGACGCCAGCGCTTCGCCGCCGAGCTTGCCGAGGAACAGCGCGCCAGGATGCTGCGCCTTGAGCGCCCCAAGCGCAGGGCCATCGCCGACGATGACTTTTGTCCCCGGGCGGGCGACATCGAGAAACGCGCCGATGTTCTTCTCGACCGCGACGCGCCCGACATAGAGCTGGATCGGCCGCGGCAGGTCGGCATAGGCGGGATGCGGCGCGCGGTCGGAGCGAAACAGGTCGTGGTCGACGCCGCGTTCCCACATCATCGTCTGGCCCAGCCCCTGTTCGGCGAGCTCGCGCGCCAGGCTGCGCGTCGCGACCATGATGTGCCGCGCGGGGCGGTGGAACCAGCGGATGAAGCGCCAGACGAATGTTGGCGACAGCGGCAGCCGCGCCGCGACATATTCGGGAAAGCGGGTGTGATAGGCGGTGGTGAAGGGAAAGCCGTGCTTCAGGCACCAGCGCCGCGCCGCCAGGCCCAGCGGGCCTTCGGTCGAGATATGGATCGCTTGTGGCGCAAAGGCGCGGATATGCCGTCCGACCTTGCGCCACCCGGCAAAGGCGAGGCGGATTTCGGGGTAGGAAGGGCAGGGGACCGAGCGGAACAGGTCGGGCGAAACGACGCCGACCTCATGCCCCGCCTTGCGCAGTTCGGCGACGGTCGCCTGCAGCGTGCGGACGACGCCGTTGACCTGTGGTTCCCATGCGTCGCTGACGATCAATATCCTCATGCGGCGCGCGCCGGGGCGGGGAGTTCCAGAACGGTGGGCACGGCGCGTGCCGCGACTTCCTCGGCCCAGTGCAAAATTTCCATCGTGCCGTCATGATGCTCGACCAACGCGGTGCAACCTTCAACCCAGTCGCCGTCGTTATAGTATTCGGTGCCCTCGATCTCGCGCATCTCGGCGCTGTGGATATGGCCACACACGACACCGTCGACCCCCCGCGAGCGGGCGGCGTGGGCGACGACTTCTTCGTAGCGCCCGATGAACTGGACCGCGTTCTTGACCTTGTGCTTGGCGACCATCGACAGCGACCAATAGGGCAGGCCGAACGCGCTGCGGATGCGGTTCACGACCACATTGCATTTCATCAGCGCGGTGTAGGCAGCGTCGCCGACGAAGGCGAGCCAGCGGTGCGCCAGCATCACCGCGTCGAATTCGTCGCCATGGACGACGAGCAATTTGCGGCCGTCGGCGGTTTCATGGATCGCCTCGCGCCGGATTTCGACTCCGCCGAAATCGAAGCCGTCGAAGGGTTTGACCATCTCGTCGTGGTTGCCGGGGACATAGACGACGCGTGTGCCACGCTTGGCGCGCTTCAATACGCGCCAGACGACGTCATTATGCTCGGGCGGCCAGAAATGCCGCTTCTTGAGGCGCCAGCCGTCGATGATGTCGCCAACTAGGTACAGCGTCTCGCAATCGACATGGTCGAAAAAGTCGATCAGCATCGCGGCGTTACAGCCGCGGGTGCCGAGGTGGATGTCACTGACCCACACCGCGCGATAGCTCCGCCGTTCGCCGATCAGGCGTTCGGGGACGTGAGGGTCGGTGGCGAAGGGATCGGGGAAACGCGCGGGGATGGGCAGGGTCGAAATCGATGCCATGTCACACTCCGTAAACAGCCTCTGGCTGCCCACGGCCTAGACAGGAGTTTTGTGACACTGTGCGATTCAAAGTGGCGTCTGTTTGACGACGGTTTGAAGGCGGTTTGGTGACGGTAAGTCACCCTCCCGCTTGCGGGAGGGGTTAGGGGAGGGCCTGTAGTGCCGCCCTCCCCGCTGCGACTAGCGAACAAGTTCGCAAGTCTCGCTTCCCCTTCCGCAAGCGGGAGGGAAGGATCAAGTCCGCCGGATCACCAGATTCCGGATCTCGCTCATATCTTCCATGGCGAAACGTACGCCCTCGCGGCCCAGCCCCGAATCCTTCACCCCGCCATAAGGCATGTTGTCGACGCGGTAGCTCGACACGTCGTTGACGACGATGCCACCGACATCGAGATGATCCCAGGCCTCCAGCACCTTCTGGATGTCGCTGGTGAACAGCCCGGCCTGCAAGCCGAACTTGCTGTCGTTGACCTCTGCCAGCGCCTCTTCCCATTTGGAAAATTTGCTGAGCACCACAACCGGCCCAAACGCTTCCTCGACGACGACATCGCTGCCCGCCGGGACATTTTCCAGCAGCGCCGCCTCGAGCATATTGCCGTCGCAGCCGCCGCCTGCGAGGAGGGTCGCGCCCGCGGCGACCGCATCGTCGATCCAGCCCTTCAGCCGCTGCGCTTCCTTGACCGAAATCATCGGACCGATGAAGGTGTCGCGATGCTTGGGATCACCCGATTTCAAGGCCTTGACCTTCGCGGTGAGCATGTCGCGGAACTTGTCATAGATGGCTTCGTGGATGATCACGCGCTGGACATGGATGCAGCTCTGCCCCGACTGATAATAGCCGCCGAAGATGATCCGGGCGAGCGCATGGTCGAGGTCGGCGTCCTCGTCGACAACCACCGCGGCGTTGCCGCCAAGTTCGAGCACCACCTTTTTCTTGCCCGCCTTGGCCTTCAGATCCCAGCCCACGCCGGGTGAGCCGGTGAAGGAAAGCAGCTTCAGCCGCTCGTCGGTGGTGAACAGATCTGCCCCCGCGCGGCTCGCGGGCAGGATGCTGAACGCACCCTCGGGCAGGATATCGCACTCCGCAAGTACCTCGCCCATGATGATTGCGCCGAGCGGGGTCAGCGACGCGGGTTTCATCACGAACGGACAGCCGATCGCAATCGCTGGCGCGATCTTGTGCGCGGCGAGGTTGAGCGGAAAGTTGAACGGCGAGATGAAGCTGCACGGGCCGATCGGCACGCGTTTCCACATCCCCATATAGCCCTTGGCGCGCGCCGAAATGTCGAGCGGCTGGACCTCGCCATAATTGCGCGTCGCTTCCTCGGCGGCGATGCGGAAGGTGTCGATCAGCCGGGTGACCTCGCCCTCGCTGTCGGCGATCGGCTTGCCCGCCTCGACGCACAGCGCATAGGCCAACTCGTCGAACCGCTCCTGAAAGCGGGTGACACAGTGGAGCAGCACATCGCGTTTTTCGAAACTGGCCAGCCGCGCCATCGGTTCGGCGGCGCGGACGGCACCCGCGATCGCTTCGTCGATCACATCGGGGGTCGCCAGCGCGGTGCGGAACGCGACCTCACCGGTAAACTTGTCGGTCACCTCCAGATCGGTGTTCGGCTGCACCGCCTTGTTGTTGAGGTAGAGCGGATAGACGTCCTTGAGTTTCATTCGGCTTCTCCACCCCTCCCCTTCAGGGGAGGGGCCGGGGGTGGGGTGTCGAGGCATGGAGCAAGGCCGATAGGCCCCACCCCAACCCCTCCCCTGAAGGGGAGGGGCTAAGCGGTTACATATCTTTCGATATCTTCTTGATATCGATGTTCAAAATCTGGTCATTCTCCGAATAATCGACCGGGCAGTCGATCAGATGCACCCCCGGCGTATCGCGGGTGTGCGCGAGCAGTTCCTGCAAATGCGCGGCGCTGGTCACGCGGTGGCCGTGCGCGCCATAGGCTTCGGCATATTTGACGAAGTCGGGGTTGCCATAGGTCAGCCCCCAATCCTTGAAGCCCATGTTCGCCTGTTTCCAGCGGATCATGCCATAGCTGTTATCGTTGAGGATCAGCACCGTCATGTTGAGCCCCAGCCGCACCGCGGTCTCCATCTCCTGACTGTTCATCATGAAGCCGCCGTCGCCGCACACAGCCATCACTTTGCGATCGGGATAGACCATCGCCGACATCATGGCCGACGGCAGCCCCGCACCCATCGTCGCCAGCGCATTGTCGAGCAAGACGGTGTTGGGGCGATAGGCGGTGTAGCCGCGCGCGAACCAGATTTTATAGACGCCATTGTCAAGGCAGATGATGCCGTCGTCGGGCATGGCGTCGCGGATCGACTGGACCAGATGCGGCGGAAAGATCGGGAAGCGCGCATCTTCGGCCAGCGGCTTGGTATGGTCGACCTCGCCCTGCCGGAACTTCAGCATATGGTCGAATTTCCAGCTACCGCTGGGGACGATGTCTTCCTTCATCTGCCACACGGCGTTTGCGATATCGCCGATCACCTCGATGTTGGGGAAATAGACCGGATCGACCTCGGCAGTCTTCGACGACACATGGATCACCGTCGGGCCGCCGCGCTGCATGAAGAAGGGTGGTTTTTCGATCACGTCGTGGCCCAGGTTGACGATGCAATCCGATGCCTCGACGGCACGGTGGACGAAATCGCCCGCCGACAGCGCGGCGCAGCCAAGGAACTTCGGGTGGCGTTCGTCGATCACGCCCTTGCCAAGCTGGGTGGTCAGGAACGGGATGCCGGTCTTTTCGATGAACTGGAGCAGCATCCGGCTGGTCATTGTGCGGTTGGCGCCGGCGCCGATGACGAGCACCGGCGACTTCGCGGCTTCGAGCGCCTTCACCGCCTCGCGGATCGATTTGCTATCGGCGTTCGGGCGGCGCGAATGGCTGCGTTTCAGCGGTGTCGCGTCGGTATGTTCGTCGGCAATATCCTCCGGCAATTCGATATGCACCGCGCCGGGCTTTTCTTCTTCGGCGAGTCGAAAGGCTTCGCGCACCCGGCTCGGGATATTGTCCGACGCCGCCATCTGGTGGGTGAATTTGGTGATCGGCCCCATCATCGCGACGACGTCGAGGATCTGGAAGCGCCCTTGTTTCGATTTCTTGATCGGTTTTTGCCCGGTGATCATCATCATCGGCATCCCGCCCAGCTGCGCATACGCGGCCGCGGTCACAAAGTTGGTCGCTCCGGGGCCGAGGGTGGCAAGGCAGACGCCGGTCTTGCCTGTGTGGCGGCCATAGGTTGCGGCCATGAAGCCCGCGCCCTGCTCGTGCCGCGTCAGGATCAGCTTGATCTGCGTCGATCGCGACAGACTGTCGAGAAAGTCGAGATTCTCCTCGCCCGGAACGCCGAAAATATATTCGACGCCTTCTTCTTCCAGACATTCGATGAACAGGTCGGATGCTTTTTTCATATGTCAGTCGCCCCCTCAGCCACGCACCACCCCGGTGCGGCCCCAAGCCATGCTGGCGACCCACAGCATGAATAGCGGTGCAGCGGCTCCCGTCGTCAGGCCGCGAGTCCGTGCTGCTCCGAGGGAGTTTGTAACGAGGGGGGAGGGGGTTGTCACCCTGTCGGAATAACCGATCGACAGATCAGCGAAGATCGATGCGAAGGTCGCGGTCGAGGCGGCCCGATACCTGCGATCCAGCCGGTATCTCCGCGCTGCGCCCGGTGGCGACGAAGGGCAGCAGAAGGAAGGCGGCCGCGGTGGCTGCTGCATCGTCGGCGCCGCTTTTGCCCCTGGCTTCGAGCGCACCGCTGATCCGTACAGTCCCGCTGGGCAGTTCCGCATAGAGCAATTGGACTGCAAGTTTCCCCTTTTTTCCGAACGCACCGCGCGGGTTGGCTTGGCTCAACTGGCCCACAACGGTCACATCAGCGGGTATCGCCACGATGCCATCGACGACGAGCGGCGCCGTGACCTTAAGGTAGAGAAGGTCGCCTTTGACGCTTTTCTTGCTGGAAACGGCGCTGGTCGTGACGAGGTCGATGACAGTGCCCGCCGGGACCACTATGGCCGCTTCGGCCGTGCCGGAGGGCATCACCGTGCCGCTGGCTTCCTGAGCGCTCGCAACGCTGGCCAGCACAAGGCCGACGCAGGCGGCGGTGGTGCGAAGCCACATCATAATCCAGCGGGCACCGCGCGCGGGATTTCGATGTCCTGCTCGACAAAGCCAGTCATCAGTTCGCCCGCCTTGATCTTGGCGTTGTTGCCCTTCGCAAACAGACCGAGCGGGCCGAGCGCGAGGATGCCGAGCGCCGTCTCGCCGCCGCCACCGGCACCCTTGGCGCTGTTGGTGCCACTGACCGGAATCTGCAGGCCATCGCTTTCGACATACAGGAGTTTTGCCTCAAGGGATCCCGATTTGCCGACATTGCCGCTCTTTTTTGCGGCCAGCACTTCGCCCCATGCCGTCGCCCCGACCGGAATGACGATGACGCCGTCGATGAGCACCGGCTTATCGACCCGCAGTTTGAAGCGATGCCCGGCCAGATGGGTTTTTGTCGTCACTTCGGTTACGACCATGAAATGGATCGGGGTGTCGCGCCGTAACAGGAGTAGCGGAGCCGCAGGGGGCGGGGTCACCGGGAAGGCCTCGGTCGATACAGGCTCTGCCGCCATGGCGGGCGGAAGCGGCATATCGACGGGCGCTGCCTGCACCCCCGCCATCGTCCAAGCTGCGGCCAGCACCGCCGGAAATGCAAACATGATATCCCCCTGAAACCCCAGCGGCTTTTAGGCCATGAACAAAGCGCTTTGCCAAGATAAATTCTGGTTGACCTGAGCCTGCCTTGCGATGGATGAAAGCCGTCCAATTGGGGAGCATTAATATGAAGCGAATCAACCTTCTTGCGGTGGTTGCCGTAGCCGCGATGGCGGTGGCGACACCGGCTGTCGCGAAGAAAAAGGACGTGACCTATGTCGTGGTCAACGAAGAGATGGGCGTCCCGGTCTTCCCGCACGACATCACCGACAAACCTTATAAAATCGTCGGCGTCGTGACCGCTGGCGTTCGCAAGGCAACGATTTTCAGCAAGGAACCGTCGCAGCAGAAAATCTATAACGAGATTTGGGAACGTGGCGAAAAACTGGGCGCCGATGCTGTGATCGGTGCCAAATATGGCGATAGCCACATCACTGCGCTCAGCTGGGGCAATACAAAAGCGGGCGGGGTCGCGATCAAGTTTCTGACCGCCGAGGAAATCGCTGCTGGAACCAAGAGCGATACGCTCGAAGGTTTCGACCCCGAAGCGTGGACCGGCAAGACAAAATAAGCGCGTCCGGCGCGGGCCGGATGGTTGACCAGAACGGACGGGGGAGCGGCATTGCCGTTCCCCCTTTTTGCATCCCCTCAATCGATGTCGAACAACCCGGCCAGTTGTTCGACCATCGTGCCGCCCAATTGCTCGGCGTCCATGATCGTCACCGCGCGGCTGTAATAGCGTGTGACGTCATGGCCGATGCCGATCGCGCATAGCTCGACGGGCGAGCGATTCTCGATCCAGTCGATCACCTGGCGCAGATGCTGGTCGAGATAGGCGCCATGGTTGACCGAAAGCGTCGAATCGTCGACCGGCGCACCATCGCTGATTACCATCAGGATCTTGCGCTCTTCGGGGCGGCCGATGATGCGGCTGTGTGCCCAGGTCAGCGCTTCGCCGTCGATATTTTCTTTGAGCAACCCCTCGCGCATCATCAGCCCGAGCGACTTGCGTGCGCGGCGATAGGGCTCGTCGGCGGGTTTGTAGATGATGTGGCGCAGGTCATTGAGGCGACCGGGGTGCGCGGGGCGTCCGGCGGCGAGCCAGTCCTCGCGGCTCTGGCCGCCTTTCCACGTTCGCGTCGTGAAGCCCAGGATCTCGGTCTTCACACCGCAGCGCTCCAGCGTGCGCGCGAGGATGTCGGCGCTGATCGCGGCGATGCTGATCGGCCGCCCGCGCATCGAGCCGCTGTTGTCGATCAACAGCGTGACGACGGTGTCGCGAAAATCGGTATCGCGCTCGATCTTGTAGCTCAGCGACTGGCCCGGCGAGACGATGACGCGGGCGAGTCGCGCGGCGTCGAGCTGACCTTCTTCCTGATCGAAATCCCACGCGCGGTTCTGCTGCGCCATCAACCGGCGTTGCAGCCGGTTGGCGAGCTTGGTCACCGCGCCCTGCAAATGCTGCATCTGCTGGTCGAGATAGGCGCGCAACCGCGTCAGTTCGTCGGCGTCGCACAGTTCGGTCGCGAGGATGATCTCGTCATGCTTTTCGGTGAAGCGCAGGTAATTGAAATCGGGAATGTCGCCGGGCAGGCGGTTGGGGCGGACGGGCAGCATGCCCTCATCGCCTTCGCCGCCCATTTCGGGCTCGCCGTCGGCTTCCATTTCTTGCGCGTCGGGGTCGCTGTCGCCATCGTCGGCCTGATCGCCCGCCATTTCGGCACGGGCATCAACTTGGCTCTCACCGGCGCCGCCGTCCTCGCTGTCCTGCTCTTCCTGGCTCTCGTCGGCCTCGCTCTCATCCTCCTCGCCGCCGTCCTCGCCGCCTTGCTCCAGCGGCTCGTCGCTCTGGATCAGGTCGAGGTGGCGCAGCGCAAGCTTGGCCGTCTCGGCAAAAGCCGCCTGATCGTCGAGCAGCATCGACAGCGCGGTGAGGTCGCCGCCCGCTTCCTTGACGATCCATTCGCGCACCAGCGACAGGCCGGTTTCGGTGCCCTGCGGTGCCGCCTCGCCGGTCAGGGCTTCGCGCAGCATCAGTTCGAGCGCGCTCGACATCGGGACGTCGTCGCGGCCCTGCGCGCGGCTGATCGGGTCGCTGCGCATCCGCATCGCCAGACTAGCCGACAGATTGACGCGCATCCCGTCCATATGCCGCGCGCCCAATGCTTCGATCCGCGCTCGCTCCATCGCGTCGAACGCGGCAGCGGCGAGCGGTTCGGCGGGGCGCGCGGCGGCGTGCAGCTTCTCGCTGTGATGCTTGATCCGCAACGCATAGGAATCGGCGAAGCCTCGGGCTTCAGCGACCTGATCCGCGGGCAGCGTGCGCGACGGGGTCGGTACCTTGATCGCCTTGCCGATCTGCGCCGGGGCATCGGCGGTGAAGCCGACCTCGACCTCGGCATCGCGGGTGACAGCGCGCGCGACGCTCGACAGCGCGGCCTTGAAATCGTCGAGGGGCGAGGAGGTGGTCATCGAGTCGGCTCTAACCAGCTTTTGATGGCGAAGGAAGGGTGTCAGGCGCTGTCCTTTTCAATCGTCATCCCGGACTTGATCCGGGATCCCGCTTAGCAACGTCGCCGAGCGGGACCCCGGATCAAGTCCGGGGTGACGAAGGGGGAGTAGTTGAGGTCATAGCTAAGCTCGCTTGACCCGACGCGGTAAGGGTTGCATCCGGCAACCTATGCCCTTCCACGCAACTTCGCCGATGAAACGTCCCTGGATCGTCATTGCCTGCGCCGCCTTCATCGTCACGCTGGCGATGGGCGTCCGCCAGTCGTTTGGGCTGTTCTTGCCCCAGATGAGCGTCGATATCGGGATCAGTCGATCCGATTTTGGTCTCGCGATGGCGCTCCAGAATCTGCTCTTCGGGCTGGTCCAGCCCTTCGTTGGCGCACTCGCCGACAAACATGGCGCCGGGCGCGTCGTGCTAGGCGGGGCGCTGCTCTACGCGCTCGGTTTGATCGGCGCGGCGTTCGCGACCGATGCGATCGGGCTGCATATCAGCTTCGGCATTTTCATCGGCATGGCGCAGTCGGCGACGACCTTTGTCGTCGTGCTCGGCGCGGTCGGGCGCGTCGTCAGCCCCGAAAAGCGCAGCAGTGCGTTCGGCATCGTCACCGCGGGCGGGTCGCTCGGCCAGTTCCTTGTCGTGCCGCTGGCGTCGATGCTGCTCGGCGATGTCGGTTATCATCAGACGCTGTGGATCATGGCGGGGCTGGTCGCGCTATGCGGATTGCTCGCGATCGGGGTCGCCGGACGGACTGACGGAGGCCCGGGCGTCGCAGCCGAGGCCGAACAGACGGCGCGTGAGGCGCTCCGCGAAGCCGGGGTCCACCGCGGTTTCTGGCTGCTCAATGCCGGTTTTTTTGTGTGCGGCTTCCACATCGCGTTCATCGCGACGCATCTGCCCGCCTATCTCGACGACAAGGGATTGGGGATCGGGATCGGGGCGCAGGTGCTGGCGCTGGTCGGGCTGTTCAACATCCTTGGTTCGTACATCTTTGGCCGCGCGGGCGATGTGCTGCGCCAGAAATATGTCCTGTCGGGGCTCTATGTCGCGCGCTCGGTGGTCATCGCGCTGTTCCTCTTCGTGCCGCTCAGCCACGCCAGCGCGCTGGTGTTTGCGGGGGCGATGGGCTTTCTGTGGCTCGGCACCGTGCCGCTGACCAGCGGCATTGTCGGGCGCATCTTTGGCATCCGTTACCTCTCGATGCTCTATGGCATCGTGTTTTTGAGCCATCAGGTCGGCAGCTTTTTCGGCGCGTGGATGGCGGGGCTGATCTTTGACGCCACCGGCAGCTATAATATCGCTTGGGGCCTATCGATTGCGCTCGGCCTGTTCGCCGGTCTCGTCCACCTGCCGATCGCCGATACGCCGGTCAGACGGCTCCAACCGGCATGAAGGCACAGCGGCAGGACATAGTGGCGCTTGGGCTGTTCGCGTTGATCGCGGTGGGCGGACTGTGGCTGTGGACGGGCGAAGGGCCAGCGATCTGGCTGGCCGACTTCGCCGTCATGTGCGGCTTTTAGGTCGCGGCAGCCACCGGGACGCGATTGCAGATCGTTTCGTCGTCGGGTTTCGGTTCGGCGGGGTCGGGGAGCAGCCGGAACACATGCGCCAGATGCGTCGCCATCCGCTCCGGCCGCGCGCGCTTGTCCTCAACCACATCGACGAAATCGCGGCACGCAACCGCGCTGCGCAGGAAATTGCTATGCCCGGTCGCGCTGCGCGACACGTCGGTGGTGTCGATGACGGTCAATCCGGGCACCGAGACCGGATAGCAGCGCACCGGCAGCCCCTTGGCTTTCAGATCGGCGGCTTCGAACGGGTCGAAGCAATAGGGCGACCCGAGCCGCGGATAACCGTGCAGTGCGCGCGATGCCGCCAGCGCCTTGTCGGCGTGCGAAACATAAACGGTGATGCGCCGGTTGTTGGCGACGCGGCGCGGCGACAATACTTCTTCCTCGATGTCGCGTTCGAATGTTTCGCGGTCGACGTCGGGTGAGGCGAGGATGACGTTCGAAATGTTACTGCTGTCGGCATTGCTCGACGTGCGATCGACATAGGCGATGGCCGGAATGACCAGTCGCGCGCCCAAGGAATGCGACACGACGACGATTTCCTTGACCCACGGCCGCTCGGCGAGCGTTTTCAGGAAGTCGCGGAAATTGCGAACGTCGTGATACATGTTGGTCTCGTCGACCGCATAGCTCAACACTTCACCCTGCGACGGCCAGCTATATTCGATCACCGGCCCTTCGAAGCCGGTCATCCCTGCGATCTGGGCCGCATCCTTCGACGTTGTCTCGAACGTCTCGCGATAGCCGTGGACATAGAGCAGGACGCGGCCCTGGCGCCGGTCGGTTTCGGCCTGCAACGCGGTCCACCAGTCGGCTGATGCCTGAAATGCCATCGGGGTGCGGAGCTTTTTCTTGCCGCCGACCTCGGCCTCAACCGGCACGGCAAAGCGGCCATAGCGGATTTTGTCCCCGCGATGGCGCAGCAGGCTGATGTCGGACGTGCGGCAGTCGGGCAGGCGCGTGGTCGCGAAAAACAGTGGCAGCGCCTCGCCGTCGACCACGGCGCCCGGCTGCGCGGTGCAGCGCGGATCGGCGACATAGTCGGCGTGGCGGACAGGGCCGTAATCGACGGCAGCGATGCTGCATCCCGAAAGAACGGCACACCCAAGCACCATGATGGAGTTCCGAAGAGCCGTATGCGAGTGGAGCATGGGTTTGCCCTGCCTTAGATATTGAGGAAAAGGTGCTAGCTTTGGATCCTGCGCAAGGTTTCCCTATCGTTCTTGAGGAGGGCCTCACTTTCGGCGGGTGTGAGGGGCATTTTTGCAAAGCGATCTAATACGAGGCCCAACAAGTTTTCGAGGAAGGCATCCACCCGTCCTGCATCCGACGAAAGGAATGCGGCCCAGTCCTCCTTCTCGTCCTTTGGGGCTTCTAAGAAGAAATCGTTCGCCGCCACCGCTCCTTGCCGTTCACATTCGGCTACAATTGCTGCCTGACAGGGCCTTTGCTTTCGAACAAACGTGAGAAAATTGGCGACGTGCGGCTTTTGATAAAAATTGAGTGCCTCATCTAACAAAGCCGGAGCGAACTGACTAGAAAGCTCGACCACGACTTCCCCCACAGCTTGATCAAATTTAATCTTGTATATAGCGCTGGTTGCGATGACCATCGCATCGGCGCGCGTCTTGCGTGCGCCAGGAAACTTCTTCTCTAATGCCCGCGTCTGTTCGTTAGCTTCGATATCATCGCGAATTCGCTGCAAAGTTGGGGCGATGGCATCTTCAAATGCTCGGTCAGGCAAATGCAAATCTATAATTTGGAGAGCAGTAAATTTTTGCGCCGTCACTTGGGCTGGTGCCGTATTCCAGCAAGCAAAAATAAGGAAAAGAGTGGCTCCCAAACGTGCCAGCGACTGTTTCGGAATCACTTGCCGATCACGCTTTCGGGCAAATCTTCGCCAAACACGCGCTGATAATATTCAGCAACGATCATCCGTTCGGCCTCGTCGCATTTGTTAAGGAAGCTGAGGCGGAAGGCGAAGCCGAGGTTGTTGAAGATCGCGGCATTCTGCGCCCAGCTGATCACGGTGCGCGGGCTCATCACGGTCGAGATGTCGCCATTGATGAAACCCTGGCGGGTCAAATCGGCGACCTTGACCATATTGGCGACGGTCGTGTTGTCGGTGTTCGGCACCTTGGCGAGAATGATCGCGCTTTCGGTCGCCGCAGGCAGATAGTTCAAGGTGACGACGATGTTCCAGCGGTCCATCTGGCCCTGGTTGATCTGCTGCGTGCCGTGATACAGCCCGCTCGTGTCGCCGAGCCCGACGGTGTTTGCGGTCGAGAACAGGCGGAAATAGGGGTTGGGGCGGATGACGCGGTTCTGGTCGAGCAAGGTCAGCTTGCCCTCGGCCTCCAGCACGCGCTGGATCACGAACATCACGTCGGGACGCCCCGCATCATATTCGTCGAACACCAGCGCGGTCGGGGTCTGCAATGCCCAAGGGAGCAACCCTTCGCGGAACTCGGTAACCTGCTGGCCGTCGCGGAGCACGATCGCGTCGCGGCCGACGAGGTCGATACGGCTGATATGCGCGTCGAGGTTGACGCGGATACACGGCCATTTCAGCCGCGCCGCGACCTGTTCGATATGCGTCGATTTGCCGGTGCCGTGATAGCCCTGCACCATCACGCGGCGGTTGAACTTGAAGCCCGCCAGGATCGCGAGCGTCGTGTCGCCGTCAAAGACATAGGCGGGATCGAGATCGGGGACGCGCTCGTCGGCTTCGCTGAACGCCGGAACCTTCATGTCGATGTCGATACCGAACAGCTCGCGTGCATCGACCTCGATATCGGGCGCCGCGAGAAGCGTCGAACCATGATGGTCGGGAAGGCTGTTCGGAATATCGGTCATGTCAAAGGTCCAGCGAAGGCGGTCGGGAGAGAGTCGCCGGTACCCGGCGCTTCGGCTAGCGCGGTATAGGCGTCGGTTTCAGCTTGCAACGCCTTTTCAGAGGAGGCCGAGCGCCTTCATCACCGCCGACTGGTCGTAATAGGGGCGTTCGCAGATGATCTTGTCGCTCCCGGGGGCAAATTCGAAACTCGCCGCGATGCGAATGCGGAACGCCTTGCCGGTCGGCTCAATCGTGCGCGGGCCGAGCTTAAGCGGGCCAAGATGCGTCCCGGTCAGCCAGAATTCGACCAGCACCGTGTCGGTCGCGGCATCGGCGGCAATCGCGATGACCTCATTCGCTTGATCGGGGAAGGGTTCGCGCGACGCGGCGAAATAGGATCGCACCGCGGCTTCGCCGTCGAACACAGTGCCGGGGCCGAGTAGTTCGTACCGCGGATGCTCGAAGGTCGCGATGACGCCATCCCAATCATGGGTGATCTCCAGCGCCATATGGCGGCGGACGACCTCGATCCGGGCGTCATCCAATTCGCTCATCGTCCTTCTCCCTCAGGCAAAGGCTTTCGTCTTGCGGAGCAACTGATACGCAGCGACGACCTCACCCAGCCGCGACTCGAAGCTCCGGTCGCCGCCGTTGCGGTCGGGATGGTAGCGGCGGACGAGCTCGCTGTAACGCCGCCGCAGCGCGGCGCGGTCGGCCTCAGCGGGTAGGGCGAGCAATTGCATCGCGGCATGTTCTTCGCGCGACAGACCGGGATTTTTCGCCTCGCGCCGCGCCTCGTCCATGCGCTGCCGGAACCGCGCGCCCAGCGCATCGATCGGATCCTTGAAATCGGCCCAGCGCGGCGGCAGGTCGGCGCTGCCCGCAGCGCGAAACGTTCGGCTTTCCGTCTCCCAGCCGGCGGTCGGCGATTGCGCCGCCATGATCTGATCGGCGCTCATGCCCTCGAAAAAATTATACCCCGCGTTGAATTCGCGGACATGGTCGAGACACAGCCAGCGATACTGCGGCGGTCCGTCGGGCGAACGCGTCCACGACATCGGCGCCCGAAACTCGCCGGGCTCGCGGCATCCGGGCGCCGCGCAGGGCTCGTCGCGTGGGACGCGACCATGGAAACGGTTGGGGCGGGGTGACGTCGACAAAATACGCTTTCGAGTGGTGGGGCCAAGGGGAAGGGAGGTCTTATAATTTGGCGACGAAGCGCTTATGGTCAACCCCATGAGCAGCAATGGCCCCGTGCAACAAGAGATGGAAAACCTGCTCCGTGCGGCTTTCCCCGACGCCAATTTCGTTGTGAGCAACGACAGCGCGAAACATCGTGGTCACGCCGGCGACGATGGATCGGGCGAATCGCATTTTAGCCTGACGATCGAATGGGCTGGCTTTGCGGGCATGAATCGCGTCGCCCGCCAGCGCGCGGTCAACAAGGCACTCGGCGACCTGCCGGGGCAGCGCGTTCACGCGCTCGCGATCAAAGCGACCGCGCCGGGAGAATCATGATGGACGTTATCACCCCCTCGACCCATGATCTTGGCGCCTTTGAAGTGCGGCGGACGTTACCAAGCAAATCGCGCACGATGGTTGGCCCGTTCATCTTCGTCGATCAGTTCGGCCCCGCGCATTTCGATATTGGCGCAGGCATGGACGTGCGCCCGCATCCGCATATCAACCTGGCGACGGTCACCTATTTGTTCGACGGCGCGATCGATCATCGCGACAGCCTGGGGACGCTCGCGACAATCCGCCCGGGGGCTTGCAACCTGATGACCGCGGGTAGCGGCATTGTTCACTCGGAACGCACGCCCGCCGCCGAACGTGCGACCGGGTCCGGCATTTCGGGGATGCAGACCTGGCTCGCTTTGCCCGACGGCAAGGAAGAGATTGACGCGGCGTTCGAGCATGTCGCGAAGGACGATCTGCCGCTGGTCGAGGATGGCGGCGTGTCGGCGCGGGTCATCATGGGTAGCCTATGGGGTGCAACGTCGCCGATCACCCAGCATGCCGCGACGATCTACGCCGACATCTTGATGAACGCTGGGTCCAGCATTACGATCGAAGCCGAGGCCGACGAGCGCGCAGTGCTGGTCGCACTGGGTGACGCGAGCCTCGATGGCGAAAAGCTCGATCGCTACAGTCTCTACATATTGAAACCCGGGCAGGCGATGACGCTGCGTGCTGACAGCGACGCGCGCGTGATGCTGCTCGGCGGCGAAGCCTTCACGACGCCGCGCCACGTATGGTGGAATTTCGTCAGTTCCAGCCGCGATCGGATCAACCAAGCGAAACATGACTGGAAAGATGGCAAATTCCCGCTTGTGCCAGGGGATAGCGAGGAGTTTATCCCGATCCCCGAGGTTCCGAAGACCGTAAGCTACCCCTGATCGGCAAAAACGCGATCAACCGCCAACTGGCTCGCGATCCAATCGTCGTCAACGGGCAATCGTTTGGCAATAGCCGTTCCTGGCGCGACGACGCGCCAGAAGGGCGTGACGGCGTCGCGGGCGCTTCCCTCCGCCAACCGGCGGAGCGCATGTTCGGCCACTTGTCTGACAAAAATGGCCGTCGAAACCGGGCAGGTCGCATCGCTCTTGTGGCGCCGCGCCAGTTCGCGCCGCATCTGCTCGATACTTTTCGTGGCACCGGCCGGGATGCGGGCGATATAGGTGGCAACTATCTCGGGCGTCGCCACGAACAGGACGCTGCCTGCGGCGATGCCAGCGAAACGGGTTTCCAAAACGACGCGTTTCGCAACTTTTAGCTTGGCGTTGGGGCGGGGCATGAAGTTTCGTCCTGACGTTGATCGTGTTGCGCTATCATCGCTGTGGACGTTCTCAAATAATCAGACCGATAAATTTTGTTTATCAAGGAGATAAGTTAGGGCTGGTCGACCACTTGGACCTTGGCATCGTACAACTGCACAAGGTGGCAGAACGAATCAAAGCGGTCGGCTTAGGGTTGAAAAAATTCGTCGAAACGAGCTGGCGATGCATCGTTCGCCGCTGCACAGGTTCAACCGAGCAGATCAAAGGCCAATGCGGCGATCTTTTCGGGCGCCTCGATGTCGGCGAAGTGGCCGATATCGCTCCATTCGGTATAGCTTGCATCGGGGGCATATTTTTGAACCGACTTACGATCCGTAGCGACATGCGATTTGTCCGAAAGCCCCCAAAATATCGCTGCTGGAATGCTGACATCGATCAACGGATCGGTGATTTCAGCCAGTTTTTGTACCTGAGACGCTAAGGCGTAACAGCAGTTTGCCGCCTGGATTTTACGCGCCTCGTCCTGCAGGGCCGCGACAGGAGCCGAGGGGCCGGCGGCAAATGGGATCCAGAAATCGATCGTCGTCTTGACGCGGTTAAGCCGGAATCCGATTTGGCCTGCAAAGGGTTGCGCGAGGATCGCCCCGCCCAGCGTCGCGTGAATCCACTTATCCTCTGCCGCGAAATCGCCAGTCTGCCCGATGATGACGCCGGCCAGTTCATCGCCCATGATCGTCGCTATACGCGCCGCGTAGAGCCCCTGAATGCATGGTCCGACCAGTACGACGCGCGGCAGGTCGAGCGATCGCAACGCCGCGGCGATGATCTGACAACTGGCCTCAAAGCCCAATGCTTCGGCAGAAACGGGAAACGAAAAGCCGAAGCCCGGCAATTCCATGATCACAATGTTGAATCGATCTTCCAGCGCAGCGATCAGCGCGTCATAGCTCTCAATCGTTGCCGGGGCGTCGGGCAAAATCGCCAGCGTCGGTTTGTCGGCATCACGCCCAGCGATGCGATAGCGGATGAAGGACAAATTATGTTCGAACAACGCCAACCCGGGCCGCGACGCGATGGCGCGAGTGCGGAACGCGGGTTCGTCAAGCCCGGAAAAGGCCAGCGTGTCGAGGACGGCGGGATCGATGGAAGGCTGGGGGCTGGGCATGGGGCGATTCTCCTTGTATACAGATCAGTATACCTATGACGAAACGCGATGCAATATTGGTGGCCGCCGAACGGCTGTTTTCGCGCAACGGCTTTGGCCTGACCGGCGTCGACGCGCTCGCCGCGGCGGCGGGCGTGACCAAGCGTACGCTGTACAAGCAGTTCGGGTCGAAGGAGGGGTTGTTCGCCGAATGGCTGCGTGCGCGCGACCTGCGGACGCGGCGATCGTTGCTGGCGGCGATCGACGCGCGCGCCGCGGCCCCGGGCGACCGGATGCTGGCGCTGTTCGACATATTGGCCCAGTTGGCGGGTAATCCCGGCTTTCACGGCTGTCCCTTTTCGCGCGCGCTGCTTGAGTTCGGCGATGCCGCCGCCCATGAGGCCAGCCGTCAGGTCGCGGCCGCGCACAAGGTGGAGCTTGCTCGCTGGTTTACCGCCGAACTGGCGGCGGCAGGGGTGGCCGACCCACCGGCGGCGGCCGAGGAGCTGGCGCTGCTGTATGAAGGCGTGCTGCAACGCATCGCGGCGACGGGCTCGGCCGATGCAGCGCACGCCGCGCGGCGCATCTGGCAGGCGCGGCTAGCAGCCTTGGGCGTTGCGATGACGGAGCAATCCGGGCCATAGAAACGGCGCAGACCAATCGGGAGGGGGCAGTTGATGAGGGATTTCCGGCAGCAACGCGTGGCATTGACAACAGGAATCGAACTCGACGTCGTCGACATCGGTCCGCGCGACGCGCCGACGCTCGTCTTTCTCCACGGCTTTCCCGAATCGCATCGTACCTGGCGTAATCAGCTGCCGCATTTTGCGACCCGGTTTCGCTGCATCGCGCCGGACCAGCGCGGCTATCGGGGGTCGTCCAAGCCACAGGACGCGGAATCCTATACCCCCGACAAGTTGATCGCCGACATCTTTGCGCTCGCCGATGCGCTCGGCGTCGGCGAATTTACAATTGTCGGCCACGACTGGGGCGGGGCGATCGCATGGGGGGTGGCGCTGGGCGGCCAGCCAAACGGACTGCATCCGGCATGGTCGGGACGAGTGACCCGCGCCGTCATCGCCAACGCACCGCACCCGGCCATCTTTCAGCGGCTGTTGTTCACCAACCCGCAGCAGCGCGCGGCGAGTCAGTATATCAGCATCTTTCGCGATCCCGCGAGCGACCCAATCATCGAGGAACATGGCATCGCCGGCATCCTTGCCCATGCCTTTGCGGGACGCGTCCCCAGCGGCGGCATCCAGCCGCCCGACGAGATCGCCCGACTGCTGAAGGATTGGGAGGATCGTGACGCCTGCCGGGCGATGATCAACTGGTACCGCGGGTCACCATCGATTGTCCCGGCGATGGATGCGCCTTATGTCGAGCCGCCCGTCCCCCCGTTTCCCAAGCTGACGATCCCCGCTCTTGTGATCTGGGCGCTCGAGGACGTCGCGCTGCCGCCGTGCAATCTTGATGGAATAGTCGATCTCGTCCCCGCAGTGCGGATCGTTCATGTTCCTGATTGCGGTCATTTCGTGCCGTGGGAGGCGCCGGACGCGGTCAATGCCGCGATGGACGATTTCCTCATGACCGACTGAGTTAATACAATTTCCCATTGGCCAAAAAAGTGGCGGGCGGCGTATTCGCCGCCCGCCTGGGGGGGCTGGTAAGACGTGTCGGGGAGACACGCAA
Organism: Sphingopyxis sp.; assembly: GCF_035998965.1. Classification (GTDB taxonomy): domain Bacteria; phylum Pseudomonadota; class Alphaproteobacteria; order Sphingomonadales; family Sphingomonadaceae; genus Sphingopyxis. The sequence continues at coordinate 37,655 of NZ_DASYHE010000068.1, read as the reverse complement.
AATGGTCTGTCCAACGGCAGTTTTTCCCCATTTTCCGCCGTTATCCAAGGATTCTGGAGGGGCGAGTTAACCATAGGTTTGGTGCAAATGGCAGGCTTTCACATTCTCCCCAACTTGCCATATTCGTGCCATGGAATTGGGAGGACTCAGGGTCGCCTCGATCGTTGATCGCATTGAAGGGCCGTCGAGCTGGACGGTCGAACGCGACGTCCATGTCCTCTACTTGTATGAAGCCGGCAGCTACCACTGGCTCGAAACCTGGCTCGACGACCAGCGAACCTCGCTGGGAGATCCTTTGCCTGGCGAGATGTGGCTGGCGCCGGCCGGTCGCCGCTATCATGGTGACGCAAAGGGCGGCGGCGTCCGTTACATCGAAGTTGAAATTCCCGCCGCGCGGCTGGTCGTTGCGCCCGACGCCCGCGCGCTCGCGGGGCATTATGACATGGCGCTGGCTTCGCTGGTGCGCGCTCTGGGAGCCGGCGATGCTGCGGCAGCCGATCCGTTGGTGACCGTTCTCGCCAAAACGCTGGACGGCATGGTGGTGCGTCGGGACTCGTCCGCCGTCACCCAGCGCATGAATGACCTGATGGCCTATATCCAAACCCAGCTCGAACTGTCGCTGACGGTGGAAGAGATGGCGGCGAAGGTCGGCATGTCGGTCAACAGCTTGATCGTCCATTTCGCCCGGGCGACGGGCTATACCCCGGCGCAATATATGCTGCGCCAGCGGCTGCGGCGCGCGTGCTGGTTCCTGATGAACCGCCCGCTGTCAGTGGCCGAGATCGCCTTTGCGACCGGCTTTTCCAGCCACGCCCACTTGTGCGCGATTTTTCGTCGCAAGCTGGGCATGTCGCCGGGCGAGTGGCGGCGGCGGCATGTTTCGGCTATTTTGCCGCCAGCCTGGGAGGATTAATCGATGTCGCACACCGTCATCATGCTGCTCGCCGGACTGGCGCTGCTGATCGTGCTCCGCGTGACAATCCGCGACGCGGCGCGGGCGACGCGGATGTTCCTCATCTTGTGGCTTGCCATCTCGATCGCCAACCTGCTCGTCGGGGTGCTGTACGCCGGTTACGGCTGGGCCGAGGAGGCGGGGATCTGGCTGTTGGTTTTCGGCGCCCCGGCAGCGGTTGCTCTTTTGGCCCGGCGGATCGCGCCTTAGGGTCAGGTCCCTAGTTTTCGGGCCGCAGCAAACAACCGCTCGCCCCCGCATAACGCGCGCTGCGCGACGCCAGCAGTGGCACGCTGCCGGTCACCGTTTTCGTCGCGGAATCTTCACTCAGCGATACCATCTCCATACCGGGTTCGAAATCAGTCTGACAGCTTTCCAGGCTGCGCCCCTGAACATAGCGGCACGAACAGCCGACGCGCGCCGCATAGGCTGAGCCGAGTTCGGCCTGCGCCTCGAACGAAGGGAATTTCCAGACAGCAAACACCGCAAACAGCACTGCCAACACCAGTATCCATGGCAGGCACCCGCCCCAGCGGCTGGGTTTTTTGCGCCGACGCGGCGGTAGCGCCGGGGCGATCGGCGGCGGCGCGACGGCGGGATTTTCGCCCGTTGAAGGACCGGTCGGGTTGGTGCTAGTCACTCATCCCATGATCACGAAAAAACGGCTGCTGGCAAGTGCCGCTCTCGCGATGCTCGGCGCCTTGTCGCTGGTTCAGGCGGCAGGGCAGGGCAATCTGGCGCCCGCGTCGCCCGCGCCCAAATTCGGCGCCTCGCTCGATGGCGTCGCGGTTTCCGATATCCCGCCATCGCTTCCTGCGCTGCCCGCCGCGATAAAAGCACGCGCCGATGCACTGTTCGTCCATGCGGAGGACGTCGGCGAGACGCGAGCGCTGCTTGTCCTGCGCGACGGTGAACCAATCTATGAACGCTATGGTGCCGGCTTCGGTCCCAATTCGAAGCTGATCAGCTGGTCGATGGCCAAAAGCATCACGGCGGTCCTGACTGGCTTTCTGGTCGCCGATGGCCAATTGGCGCTCGACGGACCGGCGCCGGTGGCGGCGTGGCAACGCAGCGGCGATCCGCGCGGCGCGATTACCCTCAAAAATCTTCTGCATATGTCGGCCGGGCTCGAGCATGTCGAAAATGGCGATCCGGTGTGGAAGGGTGATACGGTCGATATGCTCTTCGGTCCCGGCGCCCCCGATATGGCGGGGTTTGCCGAAGCCAAGCCCGCGGCGGCGCAACCCGGCGAAGTTTTCAACTATAGTTCGGCAACCAGCGTGATCCTGTCCGACATCATTGCCGACACGCTGACGCCTGCGCAAAACCCCGCGGCGCGCCGCGATGCGATGCGCGAATTCATAGCGGGTCGCTTGGCGGAGCCGTTGGGCATGACCAGCCTGACCCCCGAATTTGACGCGAGCGGCACGATGATTGGCGGATCGATCATGCACGCGACGGCACGCGACTATGCTCGCTTTGGCGAGTTCCTGCGCAACCACGGCGTCGTGAACGGCCAGCGGCTGCTGCCCGAAACTTGGATGGACTTCATGCTGAGCCCATCGGCCAACGATCGCGGCTATGGCGGGCATATCTGGCTCAACCGCAAGCGTCCGGCGGGCGCGCAGCCCGCACTATGGCCCGACCGCGGTCCCAACGACCTGTTCGCCTGCATCGGCCACCAAGGGCAATACATCATCGTCTCGCCGTCGCAGCGGGTGACGATCGTCCGGCTGGGGGTGACCAAAAGCGATCAGTTTCCGGCGCTGCGCCGTCATCTGGCCGATCTGACGGCCGCGCTTTGACCGGATCGGGCTGGGCCTTGCGCCGAGCATGGATCGCCCAAAGTTCAGGAAAGTTCAGCCCTATGCGCCGCCAATTTGAGCCTCGCGAGGCGCTGTACGCGCGCGCCGTGCACCGATCTGGCGCAAGACGGCAGTGACTGCTTTATCCACCAAATGAAAGAGCCTGAGTAAATGCTGGCATAGCCGGAAATTGTAGGAAAGACTTAAATTTGAGGGGCGTCGGTTTTTGGGGTGGGGAGCGGTCCTCTAATTTCGTCATGCTGAACTTGTTTCGGCATCCATGGCCTGAAATCGAATTTGGCGTAGCGCCGAAGGAAACGGCCGACCATGGATCCTGAAACAAGTTCAGGATGACGATGCTATTGATGTCGTGCTTCGGTCGAAAAACCGACCGAGGTGCCTACCCTACAGCAGGAAATCGCCGACCAGCGTCGTGACGCAGTGGCCGGTCAGCTCGACCATCTCGCCGTCGAGGCGGCAACCGACATGGCCGCCGCGCGCACTCGCCTGATATGCCGCGAAGCGATCGCGCCCCAACCGCGCCGCCCAATAGGGGGTCAGCACGCTGTGCGCCGACCCGGTGACCGGATCCTCGTCGATGCCCGCGCCGGGAGCAAAAGCGCGGCTGATTACATCGGCGCCCGACGGGTCGCCGGCGCCGGGCGCGGTCGCGATATAGAGCACGTCGCCGCCATCCTTGAGGGCGCGAAAATCGGGCGCCAGCGCACGCACGCTCGCCGCATCGCGATAGGCGATGATCGCATAGCGGCCGGGGTGCCATTGTGTCTCGACCGGATCGCCGCCGAGGGCGCGGACGACTTCGGGCATCGCTTTCGGCGCGGGCGGATAAGCGGGCAATGCCATGCGATAACCCGCGTTCTCGCCCTCTTCTCCATTGATGCGCGTTACCTGCAATATGCCCGCCTTGCGGGTGCGAAAGCGCATTTCCTGACGCCATGGCGCCGCCGACAGCAGCACATGCCCGCTGGCAAGCGTCGCATGGCCGCACAGCGCGACCTCGACCGTCGGAGTGAACCAGCGCAGCTCATAATCTGCCTCGCCGCTCTCGTCGGGGATCAGGAACGCGGTTTCGGCGAGGTTGTTTTCGGCCGCGATCGCCTGCAACACGCCATCGCTCAGCCATTCTTCGAGCGGCATCACCGCCGCGGGGTTGCCGGTAAACGGCCGGCTGGCAAAGGCATCGACCTGGCTGATCGGCAGGCGCCGCGCCGCGCTCATGGGTAAAGCATCCCGCTCGACCAGCCGTTGCCGGTGCGGGTAAAGACGGTGCGTTCGTGCAGCCGGTGCGCGCGATCCTGCCAGAATTCGATCGCCGATGGCGTCACGCGCCACCCCGACCAGCGCGGCGGGCGCGGCACATCCTGCCCCTCGAACCGCGCCTGCATGGCGGCAAAGCGCGCCTCGAACGTCGCGCGATCGGCGAGCGGGCGCGACTGGTCGCTCGCCCAGGCGCCGAGCTGGCTGTCGCGGCCACGCGTGGCGAAATAGGTGTCTGCGGTGGCGTCGTCGACGGGCGCCACCGGCCCTTCGATCCGGATCTGCCGTCGCAGCGATTTCCAGTGGAAAAGCAGCGCCACGTGGGGATTCGCCGCCAGTTCGCCACCCTTGCGGCTGTCGAGATTGGTGTAAAACACAAACCCGTCAGGACCATGCCCCTTAAGCAGCACCATGCGCAGCGACGGATGCCCATCGGCCGTGGTCGTAGCGAGTGCCATTGCATTGGCGTCGTTGGGTTCGCTTGTCCGCGCCTCGGCAAACCAGTCGTCGAACAGGGCTAAGGGATCATCTGTCATGTGCGTGGTCATACTGCGAGGCTCGGCCACACGGAAGGCGGAACTTGACCGCTTCGTGACACATTCCCACATCGACGCGCAATCGGGCCTTCCCGGCCAATCACTTATCGGGCTACAGGAACAATATGGCAGATCCCTATTCCACCCTGGGCGTCGCAAAAGGCGCAAGCGAAGCGGAAATCAAAACCGCCTATCGCAAGCTCGCCAAGCAATTGCACCCCGACAAGAACAAGGACAACCCGAAGGCGTCGGAGAAATTCTCCGAGGTCACGCGGGCCTACGACATCCTGTCCGACAAGACCAAGCGCGCGCAGTTCGACCGCGGCGAGATCGACGGCGACGGCAATCCGGCGATGCCCTTTGGCTATGGCGGCGGCGGCGGCGGCGGGTTTCGCGGCGATCAGCGCAGCGGGCCCGGCGGCTTCAGCGGTTTCGGCAATGAGGGCGCCGATTTCGGCGATATTTTCGAAGGCCTGTTCGGGCGCGGCGGTGGCGCCGCGGCGGGTGGCGGGTTCGGCGGCTTCGGCGGGCGCAGCGCACCACCGCCAAAAGGCGCCAATGTTGCTTATCGGCTGTCGGTGTCGTTCATCGATGCCGCGACGCAGGCGCCGCAGCGGATCACGCTGGCCGATGGCAGCACGATCGACCTGAAGCTGCCCGCCGGGGTCGAAAGCGGCACCCAGATGCGGCTGGCCGGCAAGGGCCAGCCGGGGCCGGGCGGCACTGGCGACGGGATCGTCACGATCATGGTCAAGGACCATCCTTTTTTCGAACGCGACGGCGCCAACATCCGGCTCGACCTGCCGGTGACGCTGGACGAGGCGGTAAAGGGCGCCAAGGTCAAGGTTCCGACCGTCGATGGCCCCGTGATGCTGTCGATCCCCGCCGGGTCGTCGTCGGGCAAGGTCATGCGGCTGAAAGGCAAAGGCTTTAGCCAGAAGGGCGGCGAGCGCGGCGACCAGCTGGTTCGCTTGATGGTCGATTTACCGGCCGACAACGCTGCGCTGTCGGCGTTGCTCGGCGATTGGACCGACTCGCGCGCGGTGCGGGCCGACCTGGGCGTCTGATGCGTGGCTGATGCCACCCCCAAGGGCCGGACGGCCGCCGAGGCTGCCGCCATCGACGAGCTGGCACGCCGGGTTGCCAATGAGGTCGATCAGGAATTTCTGGCGGGTGGCCATTCGCCGCACTCGCCCGAAGCGCGCGCCGAGCGCGCCAAGCGGTTCCAGCTGCGCGCCCGCGCGCAGGGGCTGATCCATCGTGGCCGCGAAACGCTGGGGCCGGGAACGCGGGCGTTCAAGATCGTTCGCCGCGTCGTCGTCGGCACCTATACCGACGGCTTTATCCACGCGGGTAATCTGGCCTATCTGGCGCTGATCGCGCTCTTTCCTTTCTTCATCCTGCTCGCCGCGGCTTTCTCGCTGCTCGGTGGCAGCGTCGGCGGCGAAGCGGCGATCGAGGCGGTGTTTTCGACCATGCCACCGACGGTCGCCAACGCGCTGTCGGGGCCGATCCGCGAAGTGATGAGCGCGCGCACCGGCATCTTCCTGTGGCTCGGCGCGCTTGTCGCGCTGTGGACGGTGGGCAGCCTGATCGAAACCGTGCGCGACATCCTGCGCCGCGCCTATGGCACCCATTTCAGCAAGGGTTTTTTCCATTACCGACTGCTGTCGATCGGCATCATCACCGGCGCCGTCGTGCTGATGCTGCTGTCGTTCAGCATGCAGGTGCTGATTGTCGGCATCGAACAATTTGTCACCCGCGTGCTGCCCGAACAATTTCAGTCGTGGGGGGTGGTCGCGATCTCGCGCGGGGTATCGGGGCTCGGCCTGTTCCTGGCGATCTATATGCTCTTCTATTCGCTCACCCCGTCCAAGTATCGCACCCGCAATTTCCCCAAATGGCCGGGCGCGTTGTTCACCACTTTGTGGTGGATTGGCGTCACCCTCGCGCTGCCGCCGCTGCTCGCCAGCCTGCTCAGCTATGACGCAACCTACGGCAGCCTCGCGGGTGTCATGGTCGCGCTGTTCTTTTTCTATCTCGTCGGATTGGGTATGGTGATGGGCGCCGAACTCAATGCCGCGCTCGTCGAGGTTGAGGATTTGGGCCACGACGCTATTGGGCGCATCGACGATGTGATGATTGAGAAGGCCGGAGACGCAAAATGACGGGTTTAATGCAGGGCAAGCGCGGGCTGATCATGGGTCTCGCCAACGACAAGTCGCTCGCCTGGGGCATTGCCAAGGCGCTGAGCGCGCATGGCGCCGAACTGGCGATTTCCTATCAGGGCGACGTGATGCTGAAGCGGGTGAAGCCGCTGGCCGACGAGCTTGGCTGCGACCTGCTGATCGACTGCGACGTGGCGGATATGGACAATCTCGACGCCGCGTTCGCGACGCTCGCCGCGCGCTGGCCGACGATCGACTTTGTCGTCCATGCGATCGGTTATACGAATAAGGAGGCGCTGCGCGGCCATTATGCCGATGTGACGCTCGACGATTTCCTGATGACGATGAACATCAGCGTGTACAGCTTTACCGCGGCCGCCAAGCGCGCGGTCGCGATGATGCCGCCGCTCGATCCCGAAACGGGCAAGGGTGGCGGATCGCTGCTGACCCTCAGCTATTATGGTGCTGAAAAGGTGATCCCGCACTACAATGTGATGGGCGTGGCGAAATCGGCGCTCGAAACGAGCGTCAAATATCTTGCCAACGACTATGGTCCGCAGGGGGTGCGCGTGAACGCGATCTCGGCGGGGCCGATCAAGACGCTTGCGGCGTCAGGCATCGGCGATTTCCGCCTGATCCTGAAATGGAACGAGCATAACGCGCCGCTGCGCCGTAACGTCACCATCGACGATGTCGGTGGTTCGGCGCTATACCTGCTCAGCGACCTGGCGTCGGGGGTCACGGGCGAGACGCACCATGTCGACGCGGGCTACCACACCGTCGGCATGAAACAGGAAGACGCGCCGGACATCGCGTTGGTATGAGTTTCAACAGCTTCGGACGCGTTCTTCGCTTCACCACCTGGGGGGAAAGCCACGGCCCCGCGCTCGGCGCCGTCGTCGATGGCTGCCCGCCGCGGCTGTCGCTGTCCGAGGCCGACATCCAGCCCTTCCTCGACAAGCGCCGTCCGGGCCAGTCGCGCCACACGACGCAGCGACAGGAGCCCGACCAGGTTCGCATCCTGTCGGGGGTGTTCGAGGGCAAGACGACGGGCACGGCGATCAGCCTGATGATCGACAATGTCGACCAGCGATCGAAGGATTATGGCGACATCGCGCAGGCCTATCGTCCCGGTCACGCGGACTACAGCTATGACGCCAAATATGGCATCCGCGACTATCGCGGAGGCGGCCGGTCGAGCGCGCGTGAAACCGCGGCGCGGGTTGCGGCGGGCGGCGTTGCGCGGCTGGTGATCCCCGAGGTGCAAATCCACGCGTGGGTCGCCGAAATCGGCGGCGATGCGATCGATCCTGCGAATTTCGACCTCGAAGAAATCGACCGCAATCCCTTTTTCTGTCCGGACCCCGCTGCCGCGCAGCGCTGGGAAGGCCTGATGGACGCCGCGCGCAAGGCGGGCAGTTCTCTCGGCGCGGTCATCGAATGTGCGGCGAGCGGTGTTCCCGCCGGTTGGGGCGCGCCGATCTATGCCAAGCTCGACAGCGACCTCGCCGCTGCAATGATGGGGATCAATGCGGTCAAGGGCATCGAAATTGGCGCGGGCTTTCAAGCGGCGCGATTGCGCGGTGAGGAAAATGCCGACCCGATGCGCCCGGCGACTGATGGCAGCAACCGCCCCGATTTCCTGTCGAACAATGCGGGCGGTATCGCGGGCGGCATTTCGACCGGCCAGCCGGTGGTCGTGCGCGTCGCGTTCAAGCCGACCAGCTCGATCCTGACCCCGGTGCCGACGATCAACAAGGCGGGCGAGGCCGCCGACATTGTGACCAGAGGCCGCCACGACCCGTGCGTCGGCATCCGCGGCGCCCCGGTGGTCGAGGCGATGATGGCACTCGTCCTCGCCGATCACAAGCTGCTCCACCGCGCGCAGTGCGGCTGATCCGACGGTGATCGAGGTTGTTCAGGCTTTTGTCGAAGCGCATCAGGCGGTCATTTCCCTGATCATTCTGGCCGGCATTTTTGTCGGTTTCCTGCTGGAACGCCTGCCTGCGACGGTGATCGCCGTCGTTGGCGCGTGCGTCTATCTGGCGCTGGGCATCCTCGATTCCGATGCGATGTATTCGGTGTTTTCAAACTCGGCGCCGATCGTCATCGGGGCGATGTTCGTGCTGTCGGGGGCGTTGATCCGCACCGGGGTGATCCAACGCGTCGCCGACGCCATCATGAAACGGGCCGAAAAGCATCCGCGCCTTGCGATCGTCGAGGTGCTGGTGGGGGCGCTGATCGCCTCGGCGTTCCTGAACAATACGCCGGTCGTCGTGGTGCTGGTGCCGATCATGCTGAAACTGGCCGAGGTGACAGGGGTCAGCGCCAAAAAATTGCTGATGCCGCTGTCGATCGTCGCGGTGCTCGGCGGAACGCTGACCCTGATCGGCACTTCGACCAACCTCGTCGTCGACGGCATCGTGCGCGATGCGGGTATGGAGCGATTCGGCATTTTCGAGATTACCCCGATCGGCCTGGTCACCGCGGCGTCGGGGATGATCGGATTGGCCCTGATGTGGTGGCTGCTTCCGGCAGATAGTCCGATCAAGGGACCGGCCGGGACGCATGACGCGCACCAATATCTTTCCGAACTTGTGCTGGACGAAGAGGACGACCTTGTTGGCATGACGGTCGAGGCGTTTCGCGACCTGCCGCGCACGGGGCGGATCGTCGGCATTCGGCGCGCGTCGGCGGTGGTCCGTGGCGCCGAACTGGAGAACTGGATTCTGGCCCCCGGCGACCGCCTGATCGTTCGTGTCGATGGCGCGACGTTGATGACCTGGCGCGAGCAGGGACGATTTAGGCTCGGGATCGGCAGCGGCGATCCGGCCGAGGGTGACATGGTGGTCGAAACGATGGTCGCATCGAACCATCCCGCGATCGGCCAGCGGCTGATCGACATTCCCTTTCTGCAAAAGATCCGCGCCCGCATCATCGGCCTCGACCGCCCGGCGCACCAACCCGGCCCTGACCTTGCCAGCGTCCGCATCCGCCCCGCCGACCGGCTATTGGTGGCGGGCGGGCCGGACGAGGTGGAGGCGCTGCGCGACAATCCGCACCTGATCGGCGCCGATCTGGCAAAAGTCCGCGCCTTTCGCCGCGGCAAGGCTTGGATCGCGATTGTCTGTATGCTCGGCGTCGTCACGCTGGCGGCGCTCAATGTGCTGACCATCGGGGTCGCGGCGATCATCGCAATCGGGGTGATCCTGATCACCCGCTGCATCGACAGCGAAGAGGCGTGGGGGACGATCGACGGCGACGTGCTCATCCTGATCTTCGCGATGCTCGCCGTCGGCTTGGCGCTGGAAAACAGCGGCGCGGTCGCGATGATGGTCGGGTGGGTCAAACCTTCGCTCGCCGATGCGCCTGCCTGGGTGCTCGTTTTCGGAATTTATTTCTTCGCGCTGATCCTGTCCGAACTGCTCAGCAACAATGCCGTGGCGGCGTTGATGACGCCGGTGACGCTGGCCATCGCCGCCGAACTGGGAGTCGATCCGCGGCCGCTGGTGATCGCGCTGATGATCGGCGCCTCGGCCTGTTTCGCCACCCCGATCGGCTATCAGACCAATACGATCGTCTATGCCGCGGGCGATTATCGCTTCATCGATTTCGTCAAAATCGGCGTTCCGCTCAATATCATCACCGGGGTTTCGACCTGTTTGGCCATCGTCTTTTTCATGACCTGAGGCGGGAGCGCCGGTTGCGCGCATTTGGGGCGGTCGCTAGGGTCAAGGTTTGAACGGTCGCGACAAGGGGAAGATAAAGATGGCCGACACAACGATGGTGGCGCCCGTCGCGTTGAGCGAGGATGCGCGAGCCAAGCGCCTGCAATGGCGGATGCTGATCGGCTTTGTCGGCGGTCTGCTGGCCGGGCTGGCGGCGCATTATGGCGCCGCGGGGCAGCCGTGGGTGGCAGAGGTTATCTTCTATCTCGGCAAGGTCGGCGATATTTTCCTGCGCCTGTTGTTCATGCTCGTCATCCCGCTTCTGGTCTCTGCGTTGATCGTGGGGGTTGCCGAAATGGGCGAAATGCGGGCGCTGAAAACCGTCGGCCTTCGCACCCTGATTTACACCGTGATCGTTTCGTCGATCGCTGTCGCTATCAGCCTGCTGGTCGTCAATCTGCTCCAGCCGGGCGCCGGTGTTGATCCGGCCCTGGCCCGGTCGCTGATCGCCGACGGCGCCGAACGCGCCGGCAGCATCATCCAGTCAAGCCAGGAAGCCAAGGCGGGGGCCGACGCGATCGTGGCCATCGTTCCCAGCAATTTTTTCCTCGCGATGAGCGAGAATGACGTGCTGGCCGTCATGTTCTTCGCGCTGTTTTTCGGCATCGGCCTGATGATGGTACAGACACCGCAGTCACAGGCGTTGAAAGCCGCGATCGAGGGTGTGTTCGAAGTCGCGATGAAGCTGATCGGGCTGGTCATCCAGCTCGCTCCGATCGCCATTTTCTGTTTCATGTTCAATCTGGGGGCGCAGTTCGGGGTTGACCTGCTCGTCCGATTGTCGGCGTTTGTCGGGGTCGTGCTGCTTGCGCTCGGGATCCAGATGTTCATCGTTTTCCCGATATTGCTGAAAACACTCGCCAAGAAATCGCCGGTCGAATTTTTCAAGCAGACGCAAGAGGCCTTTGTCATGGCCTTCTCGACCGCATCGTCTAACGCGACGCTGCCGACCGCGCTGCGTGTCGCGCGTGACCGGCTGCACCTGCCTGACCGCGTGGCGCGCTTTGTGCTGACCATCGGCGCGACAGCCAACCAGAATGGCACCGCGATGTTCGAGGGCGTGACGGTGATTTTCCTGGCGCAGTTTTTTGGCGTCGACCTGACGCTCCAGCAGCAGATCATGGTGATGGCGGTCTGCATTTTGGGCGGCATTGGTACCGCTGGCGTTCCGGCGGGGTCGCTGCCGGTCATTGCGCTGATCCTGGCGATGGTCGGGGTGCCGCCGGCCGGTATCGGGCTGGTGCTCGGCGTCGATCGTTTTCTTGATATGTGCCGCACCACGCTCAACGTCATCGGCGATCTGGTGGCCGCCACGGTTGTGTCGGCCGGGGTAGCAGACGAACCGACGGCGGCGGATCAGGCCGCCGCCTGATCCGTCATCATTCCGGCTGACCAGCGCTGAAACGGCGCCCGCCGCTGACGCGCTCGGTTGGCGCCGGGGGCGGCGCGGACTGGACGGGCGGCGCCTGTCGCGCTGCGGGAGGCTGACGAACAGCGGGCGCAGGACGATCGCCGCGCGGCGCGCGTTCGGGCATTGCCGACGGCGCGGATCGCGGGATGCGACGGATTTCGGTGCCCGTACGCGGCGGGGCCGTGTCGCTGCGCGGCAACCACCCCGACGGACGATCGGTACGCGGGCGGTCGGTACGCGGGCGACCATCTGTACCGTCCCCCTGCGGAACCGGACGCGGACGCGCCGTACCCCAATCGGGTCGCCCGGGCCGCCCAGGGCGTTCGGGGTTGGCATTGACTGGCGGCGTAGCGGTCGCACCGTCGCCGCGGCCGCGACCCGGACGCGTGCCGCGCGGGCCGTCATTGTCGCGATCGCCGCGGTTCCAGCCGCCGGGACGCCCCGGACGACCATCGCCCGGACGCCCATCGCCATCGCCGCGATTCCAGCCGCCGGGGCGGCCCGGCTGGCCGTGGCCGCGGCTGCCATGGTGCTTCCACCACGCGCGCCGCCCGCCCCAATAGTTCAGATATTGATCGCGTAGCGGGTAGCGGTTGCGATAGCGGTCAAACATCCACGTGCCATAGCCGGGATAATAATAATCGTCGTACCAGCCGCCGCCGAACCCGATGTTGATGAAGCCGCTGCCATAATCGGACGCGTCATAGCAATCATAACCATAGCCATCGTCATAGGCGTAGCCGTCATAGTCATAATAGGCGTTGCCATAACGAGCGGCGCAATCGCCGCCGGAGGCATAGCTCGCGCCATAGACGCCGCCGCCATAGCAACCGCCGAGCAGCGTCGTCGCGATTGCTCCCAGCGCGATGGAAAGCGGGCGTTTATAATTGGTGGGCATCAAGCCAATCCTTTGTCGGGTCCGTGCGGACCGGTCATCTTGGCTAGCAAGCTGTCCGAGTCGAGTTGAATTTGCGGTGAATAGCGTTCGAAGAGTGACGCAGCGTTACTTGCATCAGTGTCAGTAGTGCGTTACGCTGGGTACCACAGCAGCACCGATGAGGATGGACCCGATGAACGCGCCGACCAAGATCAATTGGCCCGAAGCCCGGTTTGGCCCCGAAACGCAGCATTGGCTGCCGCGCAATCCCGATCAGGCGCTCGACCATATTCCCGGCGAGGATGGGTATCCCGTGATCGGCAACACCCTCGAACAGCTCAGCGACTATCGCGGTTTCACCAAGCGGATGGTGGCGAAATATGGCCGCGTCTATCGCAACAACAGCTTTGGCGGGCGCAGCGTCGCGCTGCACGGTCCCGAGGCGAACGAGCTGGTCATGTTCGACCGCGACAAGTTTTTTTCGTCCGAACAGGGCTGGGGGCCGGTGCTCAACCTGCTGTTCCCGCGCGGGTTGATGCTGATGGATTTTGAAAAGCATCGCGCCGACCGCAAGATATTGTCGGTGGCGTTCAAGCCCGAACCAATGCGTCATTATGCCGAATCGCTGAACGAGGGCATCAAGGATCGGGTTGCATCGTGGAGTGGCCAAACGTTCCAATTTTATGCGGCGATCAAGAAACTGACGCTCGACCTGGCCGCGACCAGCTTCCTCGGCATCCCCTTCGGCCCCGAGGCCGACAAGGTGAACAAGGCCTTTGTCGACATGGTGCAGGCGTCGATCGGCGTCGTCCGCGTCCCGATGCCGTTCACCGCGATGGGCCGCGGCGCCAAGGGCCGCGCCTATCTGGTCGATTATTTTGGCCGCATGGTGCCGGAGCGCCGCGAGGGGACGGGCGAGGATATTTTCAGCCAGATCTGCCGCGCTCGCGACGATAACGGCGAGTATATGAGCGCCGACGCTATCGTCGATCATATGAACTTCCTGATGATGGCGGCGCATGACACGATCACCAGCTCGATCACGTCGATGGTGTGGATGCTCGCCAAGCACCCCGAATGGCAGGACAGGTTGCGCGAAGAAATGCTCGCGGTTTCGCCGGCGGGCGAGGGTGTCGGGCACAACAGCCTGGGCGAGCTGGAAATGACCGAATGGGCTTTCAAGGAAGCGCTGCGGCTGGTGCCCCCGGTGCCGAGCTTTCCGCGCCGGGCGCTCAAGGATTTCGAATATGGCGGCTATCGCATCCCGGCCGGGACGTCGGTCGGGGTCAGCCCCGCCTATACGCATATGATGGAAGAACATTGGCCCGAGCCCGACAAGTTCGACCCGATGCGTTTCTCGCCCGAAGTTGCGCGCGAGCGGCACAAATATGCGTGGGTGCCCTTCGGCGGCGGCGCGCATATGTGCCTGGGGCTGCACTTTGCCTATATGCAGGCGAAGATCTTTTTCCATCATGTTGTCACGACGCATCGCATCGTCGTGGCGCCCGGCTATGAGCCGAAATGGCAAGTGCTGCCGATCCCGCGTCCCAAGGATGGGTTGATGGTGACGTTCGCGCCGCTCTGAGCTTGCACAGCGGCGCGCCGCACCCCATTGAAATGGGGTGAAAAGCGCTCGTCCCTATCTGATCTGGTTCGGCATCGCCGTGCTGCTCGCGCTCGGCGCGATCCGCGGCATGCAGTGGGTGCGCGACCATCCCGAGCATATGCCGACCGCGCGCTTCGAGATCGCGCATCCGCAGGGGTGGGCGACGCAGCGTAAGCTGGTGGGGCTGGTCGGTGACGATGCCGCCTGTTTTGCGGCGCTCGATCGTGCCGGCGTTGGCTACGAAAGGCGCCCTGTGGTTGGGGAGGGCACCTGCCGCGCCAGCCAGCGCATGGTGCTCACTGGCAATCGTTTCGTGCCGACGATGCGCCCGGCGAATGCCGCGCCGGGTTGCGCGGTGACCGTGACCATGGCGCTGTGGAACCGCGACGTCGTCCAGCCGCTGGCGCAGAAGCATTTCGGGCAAAAGGTCGTCGCGCTCGAAAATCTCGGCAGCTACAACTGCCGGAGCATCCGCGGCGGGCAGACGCCGAGCCAGCATTCGACCGCCAATGCGATCGATATTTCGGCGTTCGTGCTGGCCGACGGGACGCGCATCGCGCTGATTAACGACTGGGACGATGCCGACGTCCGCCGCGAATTTCTGCACGCGGTGCGCGACGGGTCGTGCGACCTGTTCACAACGGTGCTGTCACCCGATTACAACGCTGCCCATGCCGACCATTTCCATTTCGACATGGCGGTGCGGACGGCGGGGTGGTCGGTCTGTCGATAAATAGGGACAGTCCCTATTTGATCAGACGGTGAAGCTCTCGCCGCAGCCGCAAGCGCCCTTGGCGTTCGGATTCTCGAACACAAAGCCCGCCGCGAAATCATCCTCGACCCAGTCCATGACGCTACCGATGAGGTAGAGGACCGACGCACCGTCGATGTAGAAAATGCCGCCGGGGGTTTCGATCTTTTCGTCGAACTTCTGTTCGTCGGTCACATAATCGACCGAGTAAGCAAGGCCGGAACAGCCGCGGCGCGGGGTCGACAGCTTGACGCCGATCGCGCCCTCGGGTGCGGCCGCCATCAGCGCCGCGACGCGTGCTTCGGCGTTCGGGGTCAGCGTGACTGCGGCAGGGCGGGTTTTCAAAATCGTCATCTCACACTCCTTCCCCTCTCCCCTTGCGGGAGAGGGTTGTGAAGACTTGGCAGCTTGCTGCCTAGTCGAAGCTGGGTGAGGGGTTGCGGTCGAAGACCGCGCGAGCCTGCGGCTCGCATACCCCTCATCCAACTACGCCTAGTCACTTCGTGACAAGGCTTCGTATCCTTCTCCCGCAAGGGGAGAAGGGTTTTGCTCACAACATTCCCAACTCAAGCCGCGCTTCGTCGCTCATGTTCGCGGGCGACCATGGCGGATCCCAGACGAGGTTCACTTCGGCATCGCCGACCCCCGGGACCGCGCCGACGCGCAGTTCGACTTCGGCAGGCATCGACTCCGCGACCGGGCAATGCGGGGTGGTCAGCGTCATGGTGACGACCGCATGACCCTCGTCGATCTCGACATTATAGATCAAGCCAAGGTCATAGATGTTCACCGGGATTTCCGGGTCGTAAATGTCCTTCAGCGCATTGACGACCGCCTCGTACAGATCGCCGCCGACGCTGTGCGGATCGACCGCCGCGGGCTTGGCAGCGAGGAAACCCTCAAGATAGTCGCGCTTGCGTTCCAATTTCTCGGGCGCCGTCTCGACATCCGCGACGCGCGCCTTAGGCGGTGATTCGACGCTGGTGACTTCTTCCACTTTGATCATCCGGTCCTCACTCATCCGAAAATCCTCTCGACGCGCGACAGGCCATCGATCAGCGCCTCCACATCGTCTTCACTGCTGTACACGCCAAAACTAGCGCGCGCGGTTGCCGGAACCCCCAGATGCTCCATCAGCGGCTGCGCGCAATGGTGTCCGGCGCGGATCGCGACCCCGCTTTCATCCAAGATAGTGCCGATGTCGTGCGGATGCACCCCCGCCATCGAAAAGCTGACGATTCCGGCGCTGTTTTCTGGGCCGAACAAGGTGATGCTGTTCTTGCGAGCCAGCGCTTCGCGCAACGTGCCAACGAGCTTGCATTCATACGCGTGGATTGCGTCGACCCCGATCGCTTCGACATAATCGACCGCCGCCGCGAGCCCGATCGCCTCGATAATTGCGGGCGTACCGGCTTCGAAGCGCGTGGGCGCGGGGGCATAGGTAGTCTTGGCAAAGGTCACGCGGTCGATCATCGACCCGCCGCCCTGCCAAGGCGGCAGGCTATCGAGCTTGTCGCTCCATAGCGCGCCGATGCCGGTCGGACCATAAAGCTTGTGGCCCGAAAAGACATAATAGTCGCAGCCGAGCGCCGCGACATCGACGGGCAGCCGCGGCACCGCCTGACAGCCGTCGATCAGCAGCTCGGCGCCGACGCGGTGGGCGAGTTCCGCGGCGCGCGCGATGTTGAGCGGGCTGCCGAGCACGTTCGAGACATGCGCGAAGGCCACCATCCTATGGTCGGGCGTCAGCAGCTTCTCGGCGGCGTCGAGGTCGATACAGCCATCGGCAGTCAGCGGGCAGACATCGACCTGCCAGCCCGCAAGCTGCCACGGCACGATATTGCTGTGATGCTCGAGAGTGGAGAGCAGCACGCGGCCCTTCCGCGGGTGCGAATAGGCGACAAGATTGATCGCCTCAGTCGCGCCGCGGACGAATATAACCTGATCTTCTTTCGCGCCAATAAACAGCGCAATCCGCCGCCGCGCTGCCTCATAGGCGAGCGTCATATCGGCCGATCGCGCATAGACGCCGCGATGCACCGTCGCATAGTCGCGGCCCATCGCGTTGACCGTCGCGTCGATGACGGCCTGCGGTTTTTGCGCGGTGGCGGCGGTGTCGAGATAATGCCAGTTGTCGGCGAGGCCGGGAAACTGGCTCCGAATTCCGTTTGTGTCGAGCGAAGTCGAGACAGGTTGGCGCTCGGATTCACGTCCCTCGACTTCGCTCGGGACGAACGGGGAGGAGAGGGTGGTCACACCAGTTCCCCCAGCTTCGCCAGCGCCAGTTCCTGCAACCGCGCCTCATCCTCGGCGCCATCGAACACCCCGGCGACAAAGGCCTGCAACATCAGCTTCTTTGCCTCGCCCGGTGGAATGCCACGCGACTGGAGGTAATAGAGCGCCATCGCATCGAGTTCGCCAATCGCGCACCCATGCGCGCATTTCACATCGTCGGCGTAAATCTCCAGCTCGGGCTTGGCATTGGCGGTCGCGCTGCGGTTGAGCAGCATCGCCTTCACATCCTGCGCGCTGTCGGTTTGCTGCGCATCACGCGCGACCGCAACCTTGCCGAGGTAGGTGCCGGTCGCCGTCCCACCGAGCACCGATCGCACCACCTGCCGCGACGTCGCGCCGGGTTCGGCGTGAGTGACCGTGGTGACGATCTCGAGATTCTGCTCGCCGCCGCCAATCTGCGCCGCGCCAAGCATGAAGTCGGCGCCCTCATGCAGCGTAACGGCGAGTTCGATCCGTCCATAGGCGCCGCCGATGTTGAGCACATGCAGCGATGCGACCGCGCCCTTGCCGAGCACCAGCTCGATCTGCCGGATGTCGCCCGCATCCTGAACGATCGCGCGTGCAAACTTGCCGCCCGCAGGCACGATGATGCTTTCGGGCGCGGGTAACGGCCAGAGGCGCGTCAGCGCCTCAATATCGCTGTAGCGCCAAGCCTCGTCCCTGCGCGTCGGGTGCGCGGTCATGCTGTCCTCCTCTCTGCGGTCTCTGCGTCTCTGCGCGAATCAAATATAATGCGCGCAGAGACGCAGAGACCGCAGAGAGAAAGAGAAATGGCGCCTGCGGCGCGAAAGCGTGTCACGCCGCAATCTCCGCATAACCATGCGCTTCCAGCTCGCGCGCCAGCTCCGGCCCGCCGGACTTCACGATCCGCCCCGCGGCCAGCACATGCACAAAATCGGGCTGCACATAGTCGAGCAGGCGCTGGTAATGGGTGATCAGCAGCACTGCCTTGTCGGGGCGCCGCATGATCGAATTGATCCCGTCGCCGACGGTGCGCAGCGCGTCGATGTCGAGGCCGCTGTCGGTCTCGTCGAGGATCGCCAGCTTGGGATCGATGATCCCCATCTGCACCATCTCGTTGCGTTTCTTCTCGCCGCCCGAAAAGCCGACGTTCACCGGGCGCTTGAGCATGTCCATGTCCATCTTGAGCAGCGCCGCTTTCTCGCGCGCGACCTTCAGGAATTCGCCGCCCGACAGCGGTTCCTCGCCGCGCGCGCGGCGCTGCGCGTTGAGCGCTTCGCGCAGGAACTGGACGTTCGACACGCCGGGGATTTCGACCGGATATTGGAAGCCCAGAAACAGCCCGGCCGCAGCGCGCTCATGGGGTTCCATGTCGAGTAGATCGGCACCATCAAAGGTCGCCGACCCGTCGGTCACCTCATAACCCGGACGGCCGCCTAGCACATAGGACAAGGTCGACTTGCCCGCGCCGTTCGGCCCCATGATGGCATGGATTTCGCCCGCATTGATGGTCAGCGACAGGCCTTTCAGGATCGGCTTGTCGGCGACGGTGGCGTGGAGATTTTCAATTTGCAGCATCTTGCGCTTTCATCTGTTCCAGGATGCGCCGTTCGGCGGCGCTAATGATGGCATTGGCGGTTTTTTCGGCGGTCTCGCGGCTCGCAAAGGGAATTTGCTCGCCGATCCCGTCGGCCAGGACGTTGACCGCGACGCTGCGGGCACCGGCGACCGACGCAACATCGGCAAAGCTGACAGGCAATTGGCCGAATTCGACCTGATAACTGGTGGCAGCAGCGCGCAGATCGCTTTCATAGGAGGTGACGGCACTGCGCACTCCCGGCGGAAGTTGCGCAGCGATTGTTGCCACGTCCAGCAAGCGGCTGTCGTCGGTCGATCCGGCATCGCCGCACGCCGACAAAAGCGCCGCGCCCAAAATGACATGGACCAGATGAAGACGGCGAATCATGCTGCGCCCCAAGGCGCGCCCGGCGCCGCATCGCCGCCCGACGTCGGCGCGGCGCGTGAAATGGGCGGAAAGCTTGAGCCTATTCGGCGGCGAAGATTTCCGCCAGTTCCGAATTGGCGACTTCCTCGACGCTGATCACGCTGGTGTTCTGCAGATGCTGCAACCGCCGGATCAACATGGTCACGGCATGGTGCGGGACGGTGATCACCTCGTCGCGATCGCGTTCCGACTTTTTCTGCTGCCGGATGATCACGCCCTGATGCGTCGGATAGGCGGTCACCGCCTGCACGGGATGCACCACCAGATCGGCGTCCGACCAGTTGAATTCCAAACCGCGTGCCATGGCTGTGTCTCCGGACCGAATCGGACAGATTACGAGCATATGACAAAGCTGTGATGGGCCATGTCCCCGGATGCGGACTGGCGGGAATTATAGTTAATTTAGCCGGGTTCGCGGCGGCGTCGGCTCTGGATCCCATGGGCATTGTGTCAATTTGGGTCATTCTTCTCCGCATATCAGCGAGCGGCCGATCATTCAGGATCAGCTTTTCGGCGACCGTGGCGTGGAGGTTAGTTATTTGGAGCATCAGGCGCGAACCCATTTCATATCCATATTTTCAAGGTCGGTAAGGGTCGATCCGCCGTCCAGAAGGCCGTAACACTGCAAGCAATAGAGCCACTTGCCGCCTTCTGCCTGTTGCGAAACAACCGCGATCTCTGTTTCCGAAATATGGCGAACTGCGACAACAGGCTGCATTCCGACTACGTCCATATACTGGTAGCGATTGGGTTCGAAGATGACGGCGTTCCGTCCATCGCTGTCGATCCAGGTGCCGAGGAACGTGGCAGGGATCGTGCGGCTTTTTGGACTAACGACATCCTCGCCGAATGGTGAGTCAGGCGCAACGCCGTCGTAATCGCTCAGCGGGAATTGGCCGGCCGCTGGCACGAATCTTTGGACGGGTTCGGCTTCCATTTTTCGACCAAAACCTTGCTGCTTTGCCGCATCTTCGGCAGCAACTCTGGAATGAAGCTCCTTATACTCTTGCGCGGCCTGCGCCTTTTGACGCTGCTTGGTGTTGGGTATCTTCAAAAAGCGCCAGAACAGCAGCGAAAAGACGGCGCACATAGCGAGGAAGATGAGAAACTCGGTCACCCGACGCTCCCCTCAAGCGAAATCCCCAGCAATTTCTGCGCCTCGACCGCAAACTCCATCGGCAGCTGCTGCAGCACTTCCTTGGCGAAGCCATTGACGATCAGCGCCACGGATTCTTCCGCGTTCAGCCCGCGCTGCATCGCGTAGAAAAGCTGGTCGTCGCTGATCTTGCTCGTCGTCGCTTCATGCTCGACCGTCGCCGTCGGATTGCGGACCTCGATATACGGCACGGTGTGCGCGCCGCTTAGTGACCCTAAAAGCAGGCTGTCGCACTGGGTGAAGTTGCGTACACCTTCGGCGTTCGGCGCGACCCGCACGATGCCGCGATAGGTGTTGTTCGACTTGCCCGCGCTGATCCCCTTGCTGACGATGGTCGATCGCGTGCGCTTGCCATTGTGGATCATCTTGGTGCCAGTGTCGGCCTGCTGGTAATTGTTGGTGACCGCGACCGAATAAAATTCGCCGACGCTGTCGTCGCCGTTCAGCACGCAGCTCGGATATTTCCACGTCACCGCCGAGCCGGTTTCGACCTGCGTCCACGACACCTTGCTGCGCGCGCCTTGGCACAGCGCGCGCTTCGTGACGAAATTATAGATGCCGCCCAGCCCCTCGGCATTGCCGGGATACCAGTTCTGCACCGTGCTATACTTGATCTCGGCATCGTCCAGTGCGACCAGTTCGACCACCGCGGCGTGGAGCTGGTTCTCGTCGCGCATCGGCGCGGTGCAGCCTTCGAGGTAGCTGACATAGGCGCCCTTGTCGGCGATGATCAGCGTCCGCTCAAACTGCCCCGTATTCTCGGCATTGATGCGGAAATAGGTCGATAGCTCCATCGGGCAGCGCACGCCTTCGGGCACATAAACGAAGGTGCCGTCCGAAAAGACTGCGCAATTGAGCGTCGCGAAATAATTGTCGTGCATCGGCACGACCTTGCCGAGCCATTTTTTCACCAGCTCGGGATATTCGCGGATCGCTTCCGAAATCGACAGGAAGATCACGCCCGCGCGCTTCAATTCCTCGCGAAAGGTGGTCGCGACGCTGACGCTGTCGAACACGGCATCGACCGCGACCTTGCGCGCGCCCTCGACCCCCGCGAGCACCTTTTGCTCCTCGATCGGAATGCCGAGCTTTTTGTAGACCTCAAGAATCTCGGGATCGACCTCGTCGAGGCTGCCGAGCTTGGGCTTCGGCTTGGGCGCCGCGTAATAATAAGCGTCCTGATAGTCGATCGGCGGTACGTTGAGCTTTGCCCAGTCGGGCGTTTCCATCGTCAACCAATGGCGAAACGCCTTCAGCCGCCAGTCGAGCATCCATTCAGGCTCGTTCTTCTTCGCCGAAATGAAGCGGACCGTATCCTCGGTCAGCCCCTTCGGCGCAAAGTCAGTTTCGATATCGGCGGACCAGCCATGTTCGTAATCGGCGACTTTGGCGGCGGCGTCATGCGCGGCTTGGTCCTTGATCTTCACGTCATCCATATCACACACCCGCTCGTGCTGAGCTTGTCGAAGCACTGTTCTTTTCTGAATTGCCGCGAGCAAGGAAGGACGGCCCTTCGACAAGCTCAGGGCGAATGGTTTTGGGAGCAACACTCAAAGTTGAGAGGCTAATCCCCGCCAGCGCCCCGCGCACCGCGCCATTTACGACGCCCCAGTGCGGCTGCACCTTGCAGCTACCCTCCAGCGAGCAATCATGGCGCCCCTCGGCAACGCAGGAGGTGAGGGCGATCGGGCCTTCGACGGCTTCGATGATGTCGGCAACGCTGATCGCCGCTGCGGGCCGCGCCAGCCGTACGCCGCCGCCGCTGCCGCGCGACGCGACGAGCAACCCGGCGCGGGCGAGGTTGCTCACCAGCTTCTGCGCGGTCGGCCCGGGGATCCCCGTTTGCTCCGCCAGCATCCCGGCGTGAATCGGCACCGACCCGCACTGGCGGGCGGCGGCGCTCATCAGTACCACGGCGTAGTCGGCAAGGTTGGACAGGCGCATAAGCTTGCGAACGATTCTTAACTGGAGTAAATCACTCCACTTATATAGGCGAAGCCTTTGCGCGGCGCAACCAAGCGACATTTCCGGCGCGCCAAAAAAAAGGCACCCACTTGGCCGGGGCCAAATGAGTGCCGAGATGAAGGTCTCAGTCCTCGTCAGAGGATGAGCTCTTCTGGGTCGCAAGGGGGGATTATGCCGACGCGATGATTCGCGATTGTACGGAAACGCCAAAAATGGCTTAGGTCATATTTTGATGGTTAACGGGTCGTAAGGGTGTGCGCCCGACCGCGCCACGCCGAAACCGTCTAAGTTTCCGACACCATCGGGCCGACCTTGCCAGCAAGCTGCTTGCGCCCCTTGGTTGTCGCCGCTGTATAGGAGGTCGGCTTGCTCAACTGCCCCGGCGTCGCGCCGGCAAAGCGCTTGATCTCGCGGATCAGATGCGACTGGTCGTAAAAGGCGTCACCGAGCTGCGCCGAATCAAGCCCTTCACCGCGCGCCAGCGCCGACGCGGCGCGCACCGCGCGATATTTGCGCGCCAGCATTCGCGGCGACAGGCCGTAATAATGTTTCGTCATCCGCTCGACCGACCGGATCGACATGCCCGTGGCATCGACCAGTTCGGGAACCTGCGGGGAGGGTGACGCGGTCAACCACTCGTCAACCGTTCGGATGAACCACAGCGGCGGTGCCTCGCCGCGGGTCAGCACCTCGCGCGCAAAATTGTTGCCGATCACCAACTTGCCCTCGACATCCGCGGCCTGTTCCAATGTGGTTGCCACTTCTTCGATCCACGGCCCGAACCGATCCATTGCATCGATTGCGCGATCGGTCAGTTTTTCGGCGTCGTCGCCCATCAGCGCTGCCCATCCGGCGGGTAGCAGGCCGAAACCGAACAATTGCGCCGGACAATTGCTGATCGCGCGCACCCGCCCGCTCGTCGGGCCGATAATGATAGCGCGCGACACCGGCGCGCGGTGGCCGTCGGCAAAGACATATTCGCCGTCGGCATTGGTGACGAAGCGGAACTGCGCCCGGTCGGCGCGCTCATATTCGTCGAACTTCGGCATGTTGAGCCGCGCGAAATAGAAACTCGACACCATGTCCGCCAGATCGGGATCGGGCGGGAAATAGTGCAATTCGAACGGCGCGCTGCCGTCCACGCTGTCACGCGACGATGATGCTTCCGACATGAGACCCAGCCCCGACGGCCTTTCCCCAGGCCGCCTTGTTATCTGGAACAAATCATTTGCATTTCTTCCCTGCGCGTCAAGCGGGAAGTTTACTATTTAATTATCCTCAGGACGCAGCGATCCATGCATCGACCCGCCGTTCGAGAATGTCGAGCGGCACCGGTCCAGATTCGAGCACGACGTCGTGAAAAGCACGATAATCGAATTTGGCGCCCATCGCGGTCTGGGCCCGCGCGCGCAATTCCATGATTTTGAGCTTGCCGATGGTGTAGGCGGTGGCCTGCCCCGGATAGACGATATAACGCTCAATCGCCTTTTCGATGTCGCCATCGGGGTTCGGCGTGTTGTCTTTCAGATACTGGATCGCGCGTTCTCGGCTCCAGCGCTTGTCATGGATGCCGGTATCGACGACCAGGCGGCAGGCGCGCCACAGTTCCATGCCCAGCCGCCCGAAGTCGCTGTAGGGATCGGTGTAAAAGCCCATGTCCTTGCCCAGTTCCTCGGTATAGAGGCCCCAGCCTTCGGTGTAGGCGGTGAAGCCGCCGAAGCGGCGAAAAGGGGGCAGGCCGGTGAGTTCGGTCTGCACCGCGCGTTGCAGGTGGTGGCCCGGGACGCCCTCATGATAGGCGAGCGCTTCCAACTCCGTCTTGGGCATGTCGCGCAGGTCATAGAGGTTCACATAATAGGTGCCTGGACGCGATCCGTCGGGCGAAGGCGACTGGTAAAAGGCCTTGCCCGCCGACTTCTCGCGGAACGCCTCGACCGCCTTCACCTGCAAAGCGGCCTTGGGCAGGGTGTTGAAGAAGGCTGGAAGCCGCGCTTCCATCGCCTTGGTCCGCGCATCGACTTCGGCCAGATAGGCCTCACGCGTCGTGTGATAATATTGCGGGCTGGTGCGCAGATGCTCGAAAAACTGCTGCAGCGTGCCCTTGAAACCGACCTTGGACATGATCGCCTTCATTTCGCCGTGGATGCGCGCGACTTCGGACAGGCCGAGGTCGTGGATCTGCGTCGCGGTCATATCGGTGGTTGTATAGTTGGCGAGCAGCGCCTCATAATAGGCCTTGCCGTCGGGCAGGCGCCACACCCCATCCTGCGTTGGCGCGCTTGCCTGCTGGCGCTTCATCTCGGCGAGCAGGCGGCCGTAGGCGGGACCGGCGCTGTCGGCCCAAGCGGCCTTTGCCGCGGCGGTCAGCCGCGTTTTTTCGGCGGCGTCGATGTCAAGCTTGGCGACCTTCGCGGTGATGTCTTCTATCACTGCATTGTTCGGACCCTGCAGATTGCCGATGTCCGAAATCAGATAGGCATAGACCCATTTGGGCGGCTGAACGCCGTTGGCGGCGCGTGTCACCGACTGCGCGGTCAGCGCGTCGAGCACCGGGCCAAGCCCGCGGATCCGCGCGATATAGGCTTCGGCCTCAGCGGGATTGGCGACGCGGTGGATGTTGATCAGGAAGGCGGGGAGTTGGCTCTGCGGGCCGTTCATCTGGTCAAAGACGTAGCTGCGATCGCGGAACGGGAACAAGCGCTCGGCGCGCGCCGCCTGCGCGTTGAATAGCTCGAACGACAGCGCTTCGTCGGTCGACATCGTTTTGGGATCGAAGCTGCCGCGCATTGCCGCGGCGGTGGCCTGCTGCAATTTGTGGCTGGCAACCGCGGCCTCGTCGCTGACGTCGTTCCAGCGGCCATAGTCGCCGTCGCGAATCCCGCGATACGCCTTGCCCTGCGGGCTGAGCGACAGCTGCGCGGCGTCATAATTGTCGAAGAATTGCGCCAGGTTCGCCCCGGCAGGCACTGCATCAGGCGCGGGCGTCGATGCCGCGGTGGCGGGCGTTTCCTGCATCGCGGCGGGCGCGCAGCCCGCCACAGCGAGCAGCGCGAGGCTGGTGGACAGACGAGCGAGGATGCGAAGCTGCGACACGATTTTCTCCCGGTTTTTCCGATGGCTTTTTGGCGATGCACAATAGGTTGAGGCGGGGCTTGCCATAGCCGCGCGGGGCGCGCAATGGCGGGCCATGTCGCTCTTCGCTTCCGCTGCCGATGCCGCCTATGCGCTGGTCCGTCCGATTGTCCATGCCACCGATGGCGAGGCGGCACATAATCTGACGCTCAACGCTTTGCAGCCGCTACCGCGGGCGCGATCGGCGCTGACCAGCCCGGTGCTCGCGACCGAACTCGCCGGGCTGCATTTCCCCAATCCGGTCGGGCTGGCGCCCGGGTTCGACAAGGACGCGCGCGTCGCCCACGCGATGCCGCATTTCGGCTTCGGCTTTGTCGAGGTTGGCACGCTGACCCCGCTGCCGCAGGAGGGCAACCCGCGTCCGCGGCTGTTCCGGCTGGTCGAGGATGGCGCGGTGATCAATCGCATGGGGTTCAACAACGGTGGACAGGCGTCCGCGGCGGAGCGGATCGCATGTTTGCGGCGCCACGGCCTGCCGGTGCCGCTCGGGATCAATATCGGCGCCAACAAGGACAGCGCCGACCGCATCGCCGATTATGCCAAGGGGACGGGGGCGATGGCGCCGCTCGCCGATTATCTGACCGTCAATATCAGTTCGCCGAATACCCCGGGGTTGCGTGCGTTGCAGGACAAAGGGGCGCTTGAGGCGCTGCTCGACGGCGTGGCAGCGGCGCAGCCAGTGGGCGCGGCCAAGCCGGTGTTCCTGAAAGTCGCGCCCGACCTCGAACCCGCCGACATCGACGATATTGTCGCGGTGGCGATCGACAAAGCTCTGGCGGCGGTCATCGTGTCGAACACCACGATCACCCGTCCGGCGCTGGTGTCGCGCCATGCGGCGGAGGCGGGCGGCCTGTCGGGCGCCCCGCTTGCCGAACTGGCGCTCCAGCGCGTTCGCGATTTTCACGTCGCGAGTGGCGGCAAGGTGCCGCTGATTGCGGCAGGCGGGATCGCCTCGGCGGAACAAGCGTGGGAGCGCATCCGAGCGGGCGCGAGCCTGATCCAAATTTATTCGGCGATGGTCTATGCCGGACCGGGGCTTGCGGCGCGGATTGCGCATGGGCTGGAAAAGCTGGCGGTGCGCGACGGGTTCGCGCGGGTGAGCGACGGGGTGGGAGTAGGCGAATAAATCCTCCCTGCGGCGAAGCCGTGGGGAGGGGGACCGCCCGCGAAGCGGGTGGTGGAGGGGCAGCGACGGTGCGTTAAAAGCCCCTCCGTCAGCGCTTCGCGCTGCCACCTCCCCATCGCTACGCGACAGGGAGGATCGGTTAGGCTTGCACTCCCCCCAACCCCGCGCCAATGTCGCCGCCATGTTGAAAAGATTCCTGCCGCTTGCCGCGGTCTTCACCCTGTCCCTTCCGTCAACCGCCCTCGCACAAGGCGTCACCTCGTCCGCCGACTCGCGCGCGACTGAGGCGGGGCGTCAGATTCTGCACCAGGGCGGCACCGCCGCCGACGCCGCGGTCGCGATGGTCGCCGTACTCACATTGGTCGAACCGCAATCGAGCGGGATCGGTGGTGGCGGCCTCATGCTGCACCATGATGCCAAGGACGGCAGCATTTCGACGATCGACGGCCGCGAAATGGCGCCCGCGTCGGCCAAGCCCGATCGCTTCCTCGGCCCTGACGGCAAGCCGCGCGGCTATTCGGACGCGATCCCGGGCGGGCTGTCGGTGGGCGTCCCTGGCAACATCCGGCTGCTCGAAATGGCGCACAAGAAATGGGGCAAGCTGGAATGGTCGGCGCTGTTCCAGCCCGCGATCAAGCTGGCCGAAGAGGGCTTCGAAGTCACCCCGGTGCTGCACAATTGGATGACGCGCTTCGAATCCTTGTGGAAGGATTTTCCCGAAGCGCGCGCAATTTATTATGTCGATGGCAAGCCCGCGCCGGTCGGCACCCGGATCCGCAACCCCGCCTATGCCGCGCTGCTGCGCGATGTTGCGGCGCGCGGTCCCGATGCTTTCTACACCGGCGCCAACGCCAAGGCGATTAGCGACGCGGTCGCCAATGCGCCGCGCAACAAGGCGACGCTGACGGTCAAGGACGTTGCAGCCTACAAGGCCAAGGAGCGCCCCGCGGTTTGCACCACTTACCGCGTGTACAAAGTCTGCGGGATGGGGCCGCCCTCATCGGGGGCGACCACCGTTTTCGGTATCCTCGGGATGATCGAGGGTTGGGACATGAAGGCGATGGGGCAAGACAACCCGATGAGCTGGCATCTGCTCGCCGAGGCGATGCAGCTGTCTTACGCAGACCGTGCCGCCTATCTGGGCGATCCCGATTTTGTCGATGTGCCGGTGACGGGCCTGCTCGACAAGAAATATCTGGCCGAACGCCGCCAGCTGATCTCGCCATTCGGCGCTGCGGGCAAATATGAACCCGGTACGCCGCCGGGGGCCACGCCGCGCGCCGCGGCGGTGCCGATCCCCGAGCAGGGGACGACCCATTTTGCGGTGGCGGACAAAGCCGGCAATGTCGTGTCGATGACCTCGACCATCGAAAGCATTTTCGGCAGCCACCTGATCGCCAACGGCTATTTCCTCAACAACGAACTCACCGATTTCGATCTGGCACCAACGCAGAACGGCGTGCCGACCGCCAATCGCGTGCAGGCGGGCAAGCGCCCGCTGTCGTCGATGTCGCCGACCATCGTTTATGGTCCGGATGGCAAGGTTGTGCTGGCGGTCGGTTCGGCGGGCGGCAAGCGCATCATCATGCATGTGACGAAAGTGCTGGTCGGGGTGCTCGACTGGGGGCTCGATGCCAAGACGGCGATGGAACTGCCCAATCTTTATTTCGGCGACCGCGGCGTGCTGATCGAAAATACCGACGCGGGCGAGGCGATGGCCGCGAAGATGCAACCCTTTGGCTATAGCTTCACGCCCACGGACCTCGGTTCCAAGCTCAACGCGGTCGAGCGCATCGGCGACAGCTGGCGCGGCGCCGCCGATCCGCGCGGGCCGGGGACTTCATCGGTGGATGGCGCGCCGCCGCAGGGCTAAGCTACAACGACAACAGATCAAAATTCGCGGAGAGTGACAGGCATGAAGCTGGACAATCCCCATCTCGACCATTTTCCGAGTCTGGTCGCGATGTTTTTCGACCGCGCGGAAAGGGGCGGCGAAGATCCGTTCCTGTGGCGCAAAGCCGATCGCGTCTGGCATCCGCTGAGTTGGCGACAGGTCGCGAACCAGGTCGCAGCGCTCGCGCATGGGCTGCGCGAGATGGGGCTGAAGGAGGGCGACCGCGTCGTGCTGGTCAGCGAGAATCGCCCCGAATGGTGCATCGCCGATCTGGCGATCATGGCCGCGGGATGCATCACCGTCCCAACCTATACGACCAACACCGAACGCGATCACCAGCACATCCTCGACAACAGCGGTGCGAAGGCGGTGATCGTATCGACCGCCAAGCTGGCGCGCACGCTGAT
The DNA here is from genome assembly GCF_035998965.1 of Sphingopyxis sp. Taxonomy (GTDB): domain Bacteria; phylum Pseudomonadota; class Alphaproteobacteria; order Sphingomonadales; family Sphingomonadaceae; genus Sphingopyxis. The sequence goes on along the minus strand of NZ_DASYHE010000068.1, from coordinate 8,602 downwards.
GCCCGCGGTAACCCGCTCCGACGCGCACACCGTCATCACCATGGAAAGCCTTCGCGTCGGGCAGCAGGGCGATGTCGCGGTGCGCGACTGGGCGCCGCTCGTCACGGGCGGTGAAGCGCATCTGGAGGAGGCCAAGGCGCGCGGCGCGGCGATGACGCGCGATGACACCGCCTGCCTGATCTACACCAGCGGCACCGGCGGTGCGCCGCGCGGGGTGATGCAGCATCATGGCGCGATCCTGCACAACGCCGCGGGCGCCGCCGAGGTGCTGGTCAATGATTTCGGCATCGGCGACGAGGAAGTGTTCCTGTCGTTCCTGCCGCTCAGCCACGCCTATGAACATTCTGGCGGCCAGTTTCTGCCGATCATGGTCGGCGCGCAAATCTATTACAGCGAAGGTCTGGAAAAACTGGTTTCGAACATCGAGGAGACGCGCCCGACGATCATGGTCGTCGTGCCGCGCCTGTTCGAAGTCATCCGCGCCCGCATGATCAAATCGGTCGAAAAGCAGGGCAAGCTCGCCAACTGGATGCTGAACCAGGCGCTGCGCGTCGGCGAAAAAGATTATGAGCGCCGCATGGGCGTGCTCGATCGCCCGGTCGACCTGATCCTCGACAAATTGTTCCGGCCCAAGATCCAGAAACGCTTCGGCGGGCGGATGAAAGCGCTGGTGTCGGGCGGCGCGCCGCTCAATCCGGAGATCGGGGTGTTCTTCCACTCGATCGGACTCACCCTGCTGCAAGGCTATGGCCAGACCGAGGCGGGGCCGGTGATCAGCTGCAATCGCCCCGCAGCGGGGATCAAGATGGACACCGTCGGCCCGCCGCTGATGAACACCGAGGTCAAGATCGCCGACGACGGCGAGATTTTGGTGCGCGGCGAACTCGTCATGAAAGGCTATTGGCGCAATGACGCCGAAACCGCGCGGGTGCTGGTCGACGGCTGGCTCCACACCGGCGACATCGGCCACATTGACGACAAGGGCCGCATCGTCATCACCGACCGCAAAAAGGATCTGATCGTCAACGACAAGGGCGACAATGTCTCGCCGCAGCGCGTCGAAGGCATGTTGACGCTCCAGCCCGAGATTTTGCAGGCGATGGTCTATGGCGACAAGCGCCCGCACCTTGTCGGCTTGCTGGTTCCCGATCCCGAGTGGATGGCCGAATGGGCCGAGGCCGAGGGGCTGCCAAAAGAGCTGAGCCGCCTGCGCGAGCATGAGAAATTCCGCGCCGCGATCCGCGCTGCGGTGGACCGCGTCAACGGCCAGCTGTCGGTGATTGAAAAGGTGCGTAAGTTCGACTTTGCCGATGAAGCCTTTTCCATCGAGAACGAACAGATGACACCTTCGATGAAAATCCGCCGCCATGTGCTGCGCGAGGTGTATGCCGACAAGATTGCGGCGCTGTATAAGGCCTGAGAAATACGGCTTACGGCGACTGCTCGTCTGCCGGACGCTTACCGAAGGCGCGTCGGCGTAGCGTCTCGATTTGGACTGTCCTTTCGGATGCAGCGGGTTCGCCGCCGCGATTAAAGCCGGGGTCCGTTTTCCGCATCAGCTGGATAGCGAGATAGCTGAAGTGGGCAAGCCATAGCAGTCCGATCCATAGCATGACCTGTCGCGCGGTCAGCATCGCTTCCACCGACTGTCCGAAATCCCAAGAAGCGACCAGCGCGGCGCCCAAGGCCCACAAGCTAAGAAGGACGTTGATCAGCGCGTGAGCACCGGAACGGCCCAAGTCGTGCAAACGGCGGACCATCGCGGCGGTAAGAAGAAGCAGGAAAATCTGACGGATAACCCCAAACATGCCCTGCATTTCGTACATATTCAGAAACATATGCTGTTCGTCGGTTGGCGCGACGCGGGCGAGAAATGCCGCGCGGTCTGCGGAGCCGAGCTCGCGGTAAAGATCGAGCGCGGGAGGTGCCGGGATGAAAAACATGACAAAGAACAGAAAAGCCAGATAGTGCCAAAACTGCATCCGCGTATCTCGTCCTCGAAATCGAAGTACGCCAGACAAGCCGTGGACGATATTTTTTAGTGGGTTTACAGTAGCCATTGTACTGATAAAGCAACATATGTTTTAGAAAAGACTAACGTCTCGTCTCATATCGCTTTGCTTGCAAAAGCAGGCGGGGTTGCGACCCGAAGAGCTCGGCACAAACCGGTCCCCGCCTGCGGCTGAACCGCTGGTTCAGCCCGCGTCCCCCGCCGGTTTGCGATAGGGGACGAATTCGCCGAAGACACAGGTCGGACCGCGGATGCCGCTCGACCGGTCGACCAGATGGAAAAAATCGCCTTCGCAGGTCGATGATCCAAACTGGCGGACGACCATGATATCACTATCGCGGGCGAGGCCGGGGCAGCTGTTTTTCAGGTCGTTACGGTACACCAGATTGCCGCCTGAACGATACAGCAGGATGCTGTCCGAGACGCGGATCGTGTCGTTGCTGCGATAGTTGGGCAGGCATCGCATCGGCTCGCCCGGAACCTTGCCGGCCAGCTGTTTGTCCAGCCGCTCGGCCTGTTTCGGGGTCAACGCGGCGGCGCCCGGTTCGGCGGTCCCGGCGGGCGCGCAGCTCGCGACCAGCGGTGCTGCTGCGATTAACAGCAGAGCGCGCATCGGGTTCAGCGTGGCCATGAAATTGCTCCTTGAGATTGCGCAATATATTGTCGGCAGATGAACCGGCGCTGAAGTGGCCGCATCATGCGGCGTCCTTGAGCGCACGAATACGCCCGAGTTCGGCAGCACTCGGCGCCCGCAAAAAGGGATTTGTGGCGCGCTCGGCGCCTATCGTCGTCGGCACCGTGGCTTCTCCGGCGGCGCGCGCCGCCTCGACCGCCGCCAGCCGCGCGGCGAGCGCATCATTGTCCGGATCGACCGTCACCGCAAAGCGCGCGTTCGACAGCGTATATTCATGCGCGCAATAAACACGCGTTGCATCGTCGAGCGTGGCGAGTTGCTGCATATTGGCGAACATCTGCTCGGCGGTGCCTTCGAACAACCGGCCACAGCCCATCGCGAACATCGTGTCGCCCACGAAGATCGCGGCGTCGTCGGCAAAATGATAGGCGAGATGGCCGGCGGTGTGCGCGGGGACGTCCCAGACGCTGGCGATATGATTGCCCAAGCGAACGGTGTCGCCCCCCGTCACCTGCACATCGAGGGTCGGGATACGCGCAAATTCGGCCGCCGGTCCTGTTATTGTACAGCCGGTGGCATCCTTGATCGCGGCGTTGCCGCCGGTGTGGTCGGGGTGCCAATGGGTGTTCCAGATGTCGGTGATCGTCCACCCCCGCGCGGCCGCGGCTTCGAGCACGGGGTCGGCAACGGCGGGGTCGACGACCATCGTCGCTTCGCTGTCCGAATCATGGACCAGCCAGACATAATTGTCGCTGAGCACCGGGATGCGAACGATGTCGAGTGCGGTCACGATTTTCTCCTTTCCATCGTCTCGCCTTTGCAAGACGGAGCGGCAGCGCCAAAGCCTTGGTTCGGCTGGTCAGCGGGCCAGCGCATCATAGCCATACTCGTTGAACTCGATCAGGCAGAATCCGTTGCCGAACGGATCGGCGAACATCGCCTGTCTGCCATAGGGCAGCGCCAGTGTCTCGCCCTCCTGCACCGCGCCGGCCTCAAGGGCCTGCCGGACGGCATCATCCAGGTCGGTGACCGAAAAGTCCGGATGCACCGGCGTCCAGTGCCGATTATAGCGGCGAAAATCGCCAGCGCCGGGGCCGATCGCCGACCCGGCGCGTTTCGCGATCAGATAGATGGGCGCCTCGCATCCGGCCAGCTCGACGATATCGTCGCCGAATCGACGGGTGACAGTCAATCCCAGCGCATCGGTGTAGAATCTTTCGCCAGCCGCCAGATCGGGCACGTCGATATTGATCAACAGGCCCGGCATCGCGCGGCCCCTACCAAGTGCCGGTATTGGGCATCGAAGCCCAAGGTTCCTGCGGCGGCAGGTGCCCCTCCTGAAGCAGTTCGACCGAAATGCCGTCGGGCGAGCGGACGAACGCCATATGGCCGTCGCGCGGCGGGCGGTTGATCGTTACTCCCGCGTCCATCAGCCGCTGGCACGTCGCGTAGATATCGTCGACGCGGTACGCCAGATGCCCGAAGTTGCGGCCGCCCGCATATTGCTCGGGCGCGCTGCCGTCCTCGGGCGGCCAATTATAGGTCAGTTCGACCTCGGCGACGCCCGCTTGCCCCGGACAGGCGAGGAAAATCAGCGTGAAGCGTCCCTGTTCGCTGTCGAAACGGCGGACCTCCTCCAGCCCGATCAGGTTGAAAAAGGCGACGGTCGCGTCGGGATCCGACACGCGGATCATGGTGTGGAGATATTTGGTCATGTCGCTGTTCTACGCGCGAAGGCTCCGACCTTCAAATGCTTCGAACAAGTTTACGAATTCATCGGGCACCGGGGTCGGTGCGCCCTGTGCCTCGGCGACATGGACGCTGACCTCCAGCCCCGTCGCGCGCAGATCGTCTTTGCCCGCGCCATGCAGCTCGAACAGAAAGGTCATCGAGCTCCTGCCCACGCGCGAACAGCGCACGCAAATATCAACTTCTTCGTCGAGCAAAATTGGCACCTTGTAATCGACCTCGGCCCGCGCGACGTGGAATTCGGGGCTGTCGCGATCGGGCCAGCGGTCATAGACGCCCACGGCGCGCCAATACTCTGTGATCCCGATGTCGAAATACTCCAGGTAACGGCTGTTGAACACGACCGCCTGCGCATCGATTTCGGCGTAGCGGACGCGCTTGATGACGTGGAATTTGAAGTCGCTGCGAGCCATGAACATCCTCGGGCATAGATGAATAGAAAAGCCGTGTCCCCGCGAAGGCGGGGACCCATCTCCAGCCGGTTCGATTTTGCACCGATCGGAGATGGACTCCCGCCTTCGCGGGAGAACAGGGCTTTTTCAATCAAAGTTTAGTTTGCGGTCGCCAAGCGCGCGACGGTGTCGATCAGCAGCGCGATGTCGGTGTCGCGCGACAGGCGGTGGTCGCCGCCCTTGACCAGCGTCACCTGTACATCGTCGCTGGCGAGCGCCGCCGACAGGCGCAGGCTGATGTCGGGCGAGACGTCGCCATCGTCCTGCCCATGGAGCAGACGCACGGGGCAGGTGAGGGGGATTTCGCTGGTCAGCAACCGGTTCGCCTCGCCCGACTGGAAAAAAACGCGCGTCGTCACATAAGGCTGGTCGCTGTACGAGGTTTCTTCGCGCAGTTCGCCCTCGGCGAGGATGATCGCCTTTTCGGCGTCGCTGAAACCCCAGTCGGTAAAATCGGGCGCCGCGGCGATCCCGACCAGCCCCGCAACGCGCCCCGGCCCGTCGCGCTGGACCAGCGCGAGCGCGGTGAGCAGCATCAGCCAGCCGCCCATCGACGAACCGACGATCACCACCGGACCCGTCGCGCGGGCGTCGATCAGGTCGAGGACATCGCCGCGCCAGTCGAGCAAATTCTGCTCGGCGAACAGACCGTCCGACAACCCGCAACCGGCATAATCGAGGAGCAGGCAGGCACGACCTTCGGCGGCTGCCCAGTCGAACAGCGCGGTGGCCTTACCACCCGCCATGTCGGACATATAGCCGGGGAGAAAGACGATCGTCGGCCCCGCGCCCGCGACATGGCGATAGGCGAGGCGAGGGCGGCCGGGGCGTTCGAGGTAGTCGGGTGCCGAACCTTCGCTCACCAAATTTCACCCTCTATTCCCGTTCGTGTCGAGCGAAGTCGAGACACCCTTCGGGATAGCGCAAGATCGAGGGGCATCTCGACGTCGCTCGATGCGAACGGAGGTGTAGTTGGGCGTGTCGGGCGCACGCCGGTCAGATCACCCAGTCGATTGTGTTCATCTGCATCGCGGCCTGCCCCTTCGCGGCGCGCTGCTCGACCATGATCTTGTTGAGCCTGCGGATCGTGTCGCTGCCGGTGGTGATGCACCAGCCGGGGACGACGGCATGGACCAGCGCACATAGGCCGCCATAGATCATCGTCACCCCGAATTTCGAGGCGACGCCGAAATGTTCGATGTAATTTTCATCGACCGCCTTGGGATGATCGACAAACAGGCGCTTGAACATGAGGTGGCTCCCTTCCGGCTGCCGCTGCCCTAGCGAGCCATCGATCGGCTCGCAAGGGCAGGGCGCGGCTGGTCGCTCATTCGGCGAGGAAATCGTCGACCGCTTTGGCAAAGGCTTCGGGCTGGTCGAGCATGATGAAGTGACGGCTGCCCGTCACCATGTGCGCGGTGAATTTGGCGACGCCGACATATTGCGGTTCGAACGCTGCCTTCGCGCGATCGGCGGGCATCAGGCTGTTGTCCTGAGCATAGAGCAGGGTCACCGGCGCGGTCACCGCGGCAAGTTCGCCGCGCATGTCGGTGGTCATCACGTCGTGAAAGACCTGCGCCGTCACCCGCGCATCGGCGGCGCGCGTCCAGCCGAGGATCGCGGTGCGGCCAGCGGGCTGGTTCGACATGCCGCCGGCCATGCTCACCGGGCCGGGATCGCTGACCGGCCCCGTCGGCGCGGGCTGGCCATATTGGGCGCGCATCATCGCCGCCATCTGCTCGGCTTGCGGTTTCACGCTGTCCACCGTCGCCGCCGGGTTGAACAGCGTGCCGATGAAGGGCAGCGCGTCGACGATCATCAGCTTGCCGACCTGTTGCGGCACTCGCGCCGCGATCATCAATCCGGTCAGCCCGCCCATCGAATGGCCGATGATCGCGGGCGCAGCGCGGCCCTGATCGGTGATGCAATCGTCGATATAATCGGCCACTTCGCGCATCATCGGGTCGAGCACCGGTCCCTCGGCATTGACCCCGGCTGCGTCGCCAAAGCCGCGGATCTGGACGCGGTGCAGCCGACGTGTGCCTTTCAGCCGCTCGGCAGTCGTGTCCCAGACCGCGCGCGGGCTCGACAAGCCCGGGATCAGCACGACATCGGGACCATCGCCTTCGACCAATATGGTGATGCGCTGGCCCTCGACCAGCCCGGTCGGACAGGGCTCGGCGGCATCGGCGCGGCCCGTGATCAGGCCGACCGCAAGCAGGAAGGTCGCGGCAACAGAAGTTTGTCGTGTCATGGCGTTCAATCCTTCAGAAAAATCTCTTCGATCGGCAGCCCGAACAGGTCGGCGATGCGAAAGGCGAGGGGGAGTGAGGGGTCATATTTGCCCGTCTCGATCGCGTTGACCGACTGGCGCGATACCTCCAGCCGCTCGGCAAGGTCGCCCTGACTCCAGTCACGCTCGGCGCGCAGGACTTTCAGGCGGTTTTTCACAGGCAAGGTCCGCCGTCGCCAATCGTGACCTTGTTGACCAACGATCCGACCGCGAGCCCCAGGCACCAGACCGGGAACACATAGAATAGCTGCACCCGCGGCACGGTGGTGAACAGCTCCAAAATGCCCCAGCCACTGGCCAGCGCGAGGGTGAAGCCCGTCGCCACGAGCATCTTGCGGATTTCCAGCATCCGGACATATTCATCCTTCAACTCGGCAACATAGCTCGCCATCGCCCAGATGAAGCCCGAGGTAGCAAGCGCAGGGACGAGGGCAATGGTCACGGTCAGCGGCGTCGCCGCCGCATCGTCGGGAATGAGCCAGCTCGCCAGCACCACCGCCGCGATATAGGCAGCTGAAAGCAGGATCATCCGGCGCATATAGCGACGCTGCGCGGGGTTCTGTGCCACGGCTCAGCTCTCCCGCGGGCGGCAGCGCGCCGAACCCGCGACGATCGCGACCATGACGAGTGGCAGCACCGTCACCAGGCTGGTCGCCACGTTGGCGCGGATGATGTCGGCAGCACCCAACAGGGCGATGGCGAGGATGGCGATCGCCCAGGGCAGGGCGCGCAGCATATGCGGCATTGGTCAAGCTCCCTTGTTAATCAGTCAAGGAACATTGACATTGTGATTCGCGATTGTCAAGCGACATTGACTAAGTGACAAGCTTCCCACCCAAAGATGCCCGTTCGGTCCGGCCGTGTAAGAGCTCGCGCTAACGAAGGTGGCCGCGAAAGGCGTGGCGCCAACGCCAGTTGAGGAGGTGCGCGCTGGCGAGCGTCACCGCGCCGAACGACGTCAGTAACCGGTCGGCGGTTTCGGGGTCGGCTAGCGGCAGCCAACCTTCGTGCGCTGCCAGCCCCGCGGCCAAAAGGCCGACGCCTGCTGCTGCAAGCGCAGCAGGCGCCACCCGACCGTGGCGCCGCCAACCATCCCTCATGGCAAAAGTCGCGGCGGGCAAAGCCAGCATCAAGATGGCCGCATGCACCCATTCAGGCATCGCGATCCACGTGCCGAGTGCGGGAGCGAGCAGGATCAGCAGCGGCAGTGCGAGGCAATGCACAAGGCAGGTCAGCGACAGCGTGATCCCCAACAGGTCGGCAAAGCGCGGGCGCGCGGCGGGGATACACATGATGGGAGACTTTCGCGGGAGGGGCTTGCCGTGCGAGATAGTGATACATTGTATCATTGCAAGTCCGATTGTGAATCCGCCCCTTGCCGCCCCCACCGCATGCTGGCAAAGGAACCCGGCAATTTTGCCCAGAAAGGCTATAGTTTCGATGTCCCAGATGATCCGCGTCAC
>NZ_DASYHE010000007.1:0-13484 GCF_035998965.1 Sphingopyxis sp. | reverse complement strand
TGGAGGGATATCCATGCAATTTCGTCCGCTGCACGACCGAGTGCTCGTCCGCCGTATCGAAGCCGAAGAAAAAACGGCTGGCGGCATCATCATCCCCGACACCGCCAAGGAAAAGCCGCAGGAAGGCGAAGTCGTCTCCGTTGGTTCGGGCGCCCGCGCCGATGATGGCAAGGTGACCCCGCTCGACGTCAAGGCCGGCGACCGCATCCTGTTCGGCAAATGGTCGGGCACCGAAGTCAAGGTCGACGGCGAAGAGCTGTTGATCATGAAGGAATCGGACATCCTCGGCGTCATCGCCTGAGCGATTTGATCGAATCTCGAGTGAAGTTGCGCAGTTTTCTGCCATTTTTGAAGGAGCATCCACATGGCTGCAAAAGACGTAAAATTTAGCCGCGACGCGCGCGAACGCATTCTGCGCGGCGTCGACATCCTCGCCGACGCGGTGAAGGTGACCCTCGGTCCCAAGGGCCGCAACGTCGTCATCGACAAGAGCTTCGGCGCCCCCCGCATCACCAAGGACGGCGTCACCGTCGCCAAGGAAATCGAACTCAAGGACAAGTTCGAAAACATGGGCGCGCAGATGGTCCGCGAAGTTGCTTCGAAGACCAACGACCTCGCCGGTGACGGCACGACCACCGCGACCGTCCTGGCGCAGGCAATCGTCCGCGAAGGCATGAAGTCGGTTGCCGCCGGCATGAACCCGATGGACCTGAAGCGCGGCATCGACCTCGCGGTCACCAAGGTTGTCGAAACGATCAAGGCGCAGTCGAAGCCGGTTTCGGGCACTGCCGAAATCGCGCAGGTCGGCATCATTTCGGCCAATGGCGACACCGAAGTCGGCGAGAAAATCGCTCAGGCGATGGACAAGGTCGGCAAGGAAGGCGTGATCACCGTCGAGGAAGCCAAGGGTCTCGATTTCGAGCTCGACGTTGTCGAAGGCATGCAGTTCGACCGCGGCTATCTGTCGCCTTATTTCATCACCAACCCGGAAAAGATGCTCGTCGAGCTGGCCGATCCGTACATCCTGATCTTTGAAAAGAAGCTGTCGAACCTTCAGTCGATGCTGCCGATTCTCGAAGCGGTTGTGCAGTCGGGACGTCCGCTGCTGATCATCGCCGAAGACATCGAAGGCGAAGCGCTCGCCACGCTGGTGGTCAACCGCCTGCGCGGCGGCCTGAAGGTCGCGGCCGTCAAGGCACCCGGCTTCGGCGATCGCCGCAAGGCGATGCTGCAGGACATCGCGATCCTCACCAACGGTGAAATGATCAGCGAAGACCTGGGCATCAAGCTCGAAACCGTCACGCTGAACATGCTGGGCCAGGCCAAGCGCGTCACGATCGACAAGGACAACACGACGATCGTCGATGGTGCCGGCGATGCCGACACGATCAAGGGCCGCGTCGAACAGATCCGCGCGCAGATCGAAACGACGACCAGCGATTACGACAAGGAAAAGCTGCAGGAACGTCTGGCGAAGCTCGCTGGCGGTGTTGCGGTGATCAAGGTCGGCGGCGCTTCGGAAGTCGAAGTGAAGGAACGCAAGGATCGCGTCGATGACGCTCTCCACGCAACCCGCGCTGCGGTCGAAGAAGGCATCGTCCCCGGCGGCGGTACCGCGCTGCTGTACGCCACCAAGGCGCTCGAAGGCCTGACCGGCGTGAACGAAGACCAGACCCGCGGCATCGACATCATCCGTCGCGCGCTGCAGGCTCCGGTTCGCCAGATCGCCGAAAACGCCGGTTTTGACGGCGGCGTCGTCGCCGGCAAGCTGTTCGACCAGAATGACAGCAACTTCGGCTTCAACGCCTCGACCGACGTCTATGAAGACCTGGTCAAGGCCGGTGTGATCGATCCGACCAAGGTCGTTCGCGTCGCGTTGCAGGACGCCGCCTCGGTTGCTGGTCTGCTGATCACCACCGAAGCCGGCATCGCCGAAACGCCCGAAGACAAGCCCGCCATGCCCATGGGCGGCGGCGGCATGGGCGGCATGGGCGGCATGGACTTCTAAGTCCAAACCGTTCGGCGCTCAGCCAATGAAAAGAGGGTCGGGGGAGCAATCCTCCGGCCCTTTTCTTTGCCCGTGATTCTCATCGTCACCCCGGACTTTGATCCGGGGTCCATTGCGGCGGCGCGGTCATGGATGCCGGATCAAGTCCGGCATGACGAAATAGGGCGCGTGGGACATTGCCGGTTAAGGCGATGCCGCATAACTAGGCCGCAATGATGTTCGCCCTTGCCTTCGCACTGCTCACCAATCCCGCCGTTGCCACGCCCGCCGGACCGCAAGTGATAGAACGCTGCGGCTATCGCATCGTCCAAAGCTACCCCCACGACGCAACCAGCTTTACCCAGGGCCTGTTCTGGGAGGGCGGCCATCTGTACGAAGCCACCGGCCAATATGGCCGCTCGCGCGTTGCGCGGCTCGACCTCAAGACCGGCAAGGCAGTCGCGCAGACCAGCCTGCCCCCCGACCAATTCGGCGAAGGTATCACGCGCTGGCGCGACCAGATCATCGGCGTCACTTGGCAGGGCGGGGTTGGCAATCGCTGGCGGATCAAGGATCTGAAACCCGCCGGCACCTTCAAATATGCCGGTGAGGGGTGGGGCGTCACCATGGTCGGCGACAGTTTGGCGCTGAGCGACGGCACCTCACAGCTGCGCTTCTTCGATCCCGCGACGATGACCGAGCAGCGGCGCGTCACGGTGCGCTTCGGCACCCGCCCGCTGGCGATGCTCAACGAACTGGAGACGATCGACGGCGAAATCTGGGCCAACGTCTGGATGACCGACCTGATCGTGCGGATCGACCCGGCCAGCGGCGCCATCAAATCCTACATCGACCTGTCGGGATTGAAGGAACAGGCCGGTGCCACGGGCCATGACAGCGTCCTCAACGGCATCGCATGGGACGCGAAGAAGAAGCGCCTGTTCGTCACCGGAAAATATTGGCCGAAGCTGTTCGAGATTGCGCTGGCTGACTGTCGTTAGCGATCAATCCTCCCTGTCGCGCAGCGATGGGGAGGTGGCAGCACGAAGTGCTGACGGAGGGGCTTTGGCGCAAACGTCGCTGCCCCTCCACCATTCGCTTCGCGAACGGTCCCCCTCCCCATCGCTGCGCGACAGGGAGGACTACTAGAGCGAACGCTCCAGCGCCTGCTCCATCCGCGCCGCTGCGGCGTCATAAACGCGCGTCTTCAGTCCAGCGGTAATCGCAGCGGGCGTCCGGTCGGGGTGCCCACCGACATAGGGCGGCGCGGGGTCATATTCGATCGCGAGCTGGATCGCCTGCGCCACCGCGTCGCCGTGCAGCCGGCCGATCAGCGTCAGCGCGAAATCCAGCCCCGACGTCACGCCGCCGCTGGTGACCACATTTCCGTCCTCGACGATGCGCGCATTCACCGGTTCAGCGCCGACCAGCGGGAGCAGATGGGCATAGGCCCAATGCGTTGTCGCCCGCTTGCCGGTCAGCAACCCGGCGCGGCCGAGCAGGAAGGCGCCGGTGCAGACGCTCGTCACCCAGCGCGCGCCCGCGGCTTGGCGCGCGATGAAGTCGATCGTTGCGAGGTCGTTCAATGCCTCGGTGACGCCATGCCCGCCGGGGATGCACAGGATGTCGGCTGGCGGACAGCTGGCGAATTCGTCGGTCGGCAGGATCGAGAAGCCGCAATCGGTGGCGATCGGGTCTCGGTTCGCCGCTGCGCCGACCAGCCGCGCGCCGGGCATCCGGCACAGCGCCTGCGCGGGCGCGGTGAAATCGAGCTGGGTAATGCCCGGAAACAGCAGGAAAACTATCGTAGTGTGGGCAACGGTTGCGGGCGCGTCGGTCATACGGATGTCCTTGCAGTTGCAGTGGATCACCCAGGCGCGCGGCTCGAAATGGCATGTCCACCAGCCCCGCTTCCCGATGGGTCTCCATCTTCAGCGCCAGTCGCGAGGCCATCCAAGACTAACGTTGCTGTGCGCGAAGGGGAAGACGCTATCTGTCCACTGTCTCGCTCGCGCCGCTGGTCGTCTCAGCTGCGGCTGCTGGGGCGGCAGCGCGGCTTTCGAGCATTTCGGCGGCATCGTCGAGCGCCTTTGCCTCGCTGACCGTCACTCCGCCGGGGCCGGGTTCGTTATCGGTGCGGCTGCATCCCGCGACCAGCGTCGCGGCGATCAGAATTGCGACGGGGCCGCGGCGGTGCATCGATTTCTCTCCCACAAAAAAGGGCTCCATCCGCGGGGGATGGAGCCCTTTCTATAGTCGCACGCTCATAGGCGCGCCAACGACTTACTTGTCGTTGGCTTCGGCCTTCTTGGTTTCAGCTTCGATCTTGTCACCGGCGGCCGCAGCAGCGTCGCCAGCAGCGTTGACGGTGCCTTCGACAGCATTGCCGGCCTTGTCGGCAGCAGCGGCGGTCGCGGCAGCGGCATCGTCGGCAGCAGCAGCGGTGGCGTCGGCTGCGTCGGCAGCGCCTTCGGCCATGGCGTCGCCGGTGGCGGCGGCGTCGTCAGCCATCGAATCGGCGGTTTCGCTAGCGGCGTCTTGGGTCTTTTCCGAGCAGGCAGTGAGGCTGAAGGCCGCGGCGGCCATCGAAGCGATGAGGATCTTGCGCATGGGTATTCCTTTCGAAAACAATGGCCGCATGACCGACCATAGATGGAAAGAGTTAGCGAGGGATGCGAAGCTTGGCAATCAATAGCTTTTGGCCCTTGGCGGGACACCAAGGGCTCGCAAAACGAACAAAAGGGGCGCCAGCAAACTGACGACCCCCCTTGTTTCTTTGGCCGAACCGACCGGTAAGAAGCTTACTTCTTGGCTTCTTCCATCGCGCCCTTGGCGGCGTCGGTCGCTTCCTGGGCGGCGCCAGCAGCTTCGGCAGCCTTGTCGGTTGCGGTCGCAGCGTCGCCAGCAGCGGCGGCGTCAGCTGCGCCTTCAGCAGCGGCGCCAGCGGTCGCAGCAGCGTCAGCAGCGCCTTCGGCGGCTTCCATCGCGCCGTCAGCCGCGCCTTCGACGGTTGCCGTATCTTCGGTGGTGACGGCTGCGTCTTCGGCAGCCTTTTCACCGCAAGCGGCGAGGCCGAGCGATGCGGCGAGGACGAGCGACATGGTGATCGATTTTTTCATTTGGGAAACCCCTCTCGGTTTGAACTGATCGACCGGCACAGGAACAGATCGATCCCGGAATATGCCAATCCCGCGCAGAATTACTCGCTCGGCAAATGACGTGCAACGCCCTTTTTTCGGGCGCCGATATGTTTCATGGCGAATGGCTTGCGGACCAGTCGGCTTTGGCGGAAATAGGGGTGCGCAGCTTGGTTGACCAGATATAAAGAAAGCTTTATATGTGATCCCATGAGTGAGCTGATCGACATCTTTCGGGCGCTGGCCGACCCGACGCGCTTACGAGTCGTCGCCTTGCTGCGCGAGATGGAGCTGGCGATCGGCGAACTGGCGGTCGTGCTCGACCAGAGCCAGCCGCGGGTGTCGCGCCATGTCCGCATCCTGGTCGAAGCAGGGATTGTCGAGCGGCGGCGCGAGGGCAGCTGGGTGTTCCTGCGGATCGCCAAGAGCGGGCCGATTGCCGACATCATTGGGCAAGCCGAAAGCTGGCCGTTCTCGGCGCGCGAGGCGCTGGTGATCGCGCATGACGCGCGGCGCCTGGCGGCGGTGCGCGACGAACGCGTCGCGGTCGCCGAACGCTATTTCGCCGAACATGCTGCCGAATGGGACGCGATCCGCTCGCGCCACGTCGCCGAAAGCGAGGTTGAGGCGGCGATGCTGGCGATGATGCACAACCGCAGGCTCGGCCATTTGCTCGACATCGGCACCGGCACCGGACGGATGGCGGAGATATTTGCGCCGACCGCGCGCCGGATTACCGCGCTCGACCGCAGCCCTGAAATGCTGCGCATCGCGCGGGCGAAGCTGGCGGGGCAGGCGGTCCCGGTCGATCTGGTGCAAGGCGATTTCCTCAACCTGCCGGTCGGTGACGCGAGCGTCGACAGCATTGTCATTCATCAGGCGCTCCACTTTGCCCACGAACCCGACCGGGTGATTGCCGAGGCGAGCCGAGTGCTGCGCGGCGGCGGCCATCTGCTGATCGTCGATTTTGCGCCGCATGGCGACGAGGCGCTGCGCGATCAGGCGGCGCACGCACGCCTCGGCTTTTCGGACGCGCAGATCCGCGGCTGGTTAGCGTCGGCGGGGCTGCTGCTGGAAAACACCCAAACCCTCGAAGGGGGCGAGCTGGTCGTCAAGCTTTGGCTTGGCCGCCGACGCAGCGATGAAGATCAACCGCCGGTCGCTCACGATGGCGACGGGCAAAGTAAAAGGCTTGCGGCATGACGTCGAATTTGAATTCGCTCGCGGAAGCGCGCCGCGCCGCGGCCTCGCCGCTGTTCGCCAATCTGGATGGCGACATCGGCGTCAGTTTCGAATTTTTCCCGCCCAAGACCGAGAAGATGGAAGCGCAGCTGTGGGACACGTTCCGGACGCTGGAGCCTTTGGCGCCGCGCTTCGTGTCGGTCACCTACGGCGCGGGCGGCTCGACGCGCGAACGCACCCATTCGACCGTCGCCCGCATCGCCGCCGAAAGCGCCGTGCCGCCCGCCGCGCATTTGACCTGCGTCGAAGCCTCGCGCGCTGAAATCAACGAGGTAGCAGAGGCCTATTGGGAGGCCGGAGTACGCCACATTGTCGCGCTGCGCGGTGACGTGCCGGGTGGCGCGCCCTATCGTGCGCACCCCGACGGCTACGCCAATGCGGTCGAGCTGGTCGCGGGACTGAAAGCGGTCGCGCCGTTCGAAATCTCGGTCGCCGCCTATCCTGAAACCCATCCCGACGCCGATTGCCCGCAGGCTGACCTGGACAATCTGAAGCGCAAGCTCGACGCCGGGGCGAACCGTGCGATCACGCAGTTCTTTTTCTCGCCAGACAGCTTCCTGCGTTTCCGCGATGCGGCGGCCGCGGCGGGCATCGACGCGCCGATCATTCCGGGCATCTTGCCAGTGTCGAACGTGTCACAGACGCGGCGCATGGCCGATATGTGCGGCACCGCCATCCCGGCGTGGATGGTGTCGCTGTTCGACGGGCTGGACGATCATCCTGGCGCGCGCCAGCTGGTCGCCGCAACCGTGGCCGCCGAAATGTGCCGCCGGCTGTATGCAGGCGGGGTCCGCGATTTCCATTTCTACACGCTTAACCGCGCTGAGCTCAGCTATGCGATTTGTCATTTGCTGGGGCTGCGGCCGGTCGCGAACGCAAAGGATCAGGCAGCATGAGCAGCGCACGCGAAGCATTGGTGGCAGCAGCAAAAACCCGCATCCTGCTGACCGACGGCGGCTGGGGGACGCAGATTCAGGATCGCAAGCTGGTCGAGGCCGATTATGCCGGAAATCTTGGCCTGACGCATGACCAGAAGGGCAATAACGACATCTTGGCGCTCACGCGCACCGACGTGGTCACCGCGATCGGCGAAGCCTATCTGGCGGCGGGGTCGGACATTGTGTCGACCAACACCTTTAGCGCTAACCGGATCAGCCAAGCCGATTATGGCGCCGAACATCTGGTCGCCGACATCAACCATGAAAGCGCGCGGCTGGGGCGCGAAGCCGCCGACAAATATGAAGCGATCGACGGTCGCCGCCGCTTCATCGCGGGCGCGGTCGGGCCGACGAACAAGACGCTGTCGCTGTCGCCCGACGTCAACAATCCCGGTTTCCGCGAAATCGATTTCGACGAGCTGAAGGACGTCTATCTGGAACAGGTCATCGCGCTCGCCGAGGGCGGAGCCGACTTCATCCTGATCGAGACGATCTTCGACACGCTCAATGCCAAGGCGGGCATCGCCGCGACCCTGGAGGCCGAAACGAAGGTCGGGCGCGAATTGCCGCTGATGATCTCGATGACGCTGACCGACCTGTCGGGTCGCAACCTGTCGGGCCACACGGTCGAGGCCTTCTGGTACGCGGTGCGTCATGCGAAGCCGCTGACGATCGGGCTGAACTGCTCGTTCGGCGCCGCGCAGCTGCGTCCGCATGTCAAAGTGCTCTCCGAAATCGCCGATGCACTGGTGATGGTCTATCCCAACGCCGGGCTGCCCAACGAACTCGGCGAATATGACGAGCTGCCCGAGACCACGGCGGAATTGGTGCGCGAATGGGCCGAGCATGGCCAGGTCAATATCCTGGGCGGCTGCTGCGGATCGACCCCCGCGCATATCGCTGCGATGGCAAAGGCGATCGCGGGGCTTCCGGCGCGGCAGATCCCGCAAGTGCCGGTGCGGACGCGGCTCGCCGGGCTGGAGCCGTTTACGATGGCGGCATGATCGATCCTCCCCACTCGTGGGGAGGTGGCCGCGCGCAGCGCTGACGGAGGGGGTTCTCGGTCAGCAGCCAAGTTTTTTGACGAGAGCCCCCTCCACCACCGCTTCGCGGCGGTCCCCCTCCCCACCAGTGGGGAGGATTTTGGATAACAAATGACCGAGACAACCGCCTCCGCCACCAATTTCGTCAACATCGGCGAACGCACCAACGTCACCGGATCGGCGGCGTTCAAGAAGCTGATCCTTGCCGACGACTATGCCGCGGCGGTCGAGGTCGCGCGTCAGCAGGTCGAAAACGGCGCCCAGATCATCGACGTCAACATGGACGAAGGCCTGCTCGACGCCGAATATGCGATGACCACCTTCCTCAAGCTCATCGCCGCCGAACCCGACATCGCGCGGGTGCCGGTGATGATCGACAGCTCGAAATGGTCGGTGATCGAGGCGGGGCTGAAGTGTGTCCCTGGCAAGCCGATCGTCAATTCGATCAGCATGAAGGAAGGCGAAGAACCCTTCCTCGAAAATGCCCGCAAATGCATGGCCAATGGCGCCGCGGTCGTCGTGATGGCGTTCGACGAGGTCGGGCAAGCCGACACCAAAGAGCGCAAGATCGAGATTTGCGAGCGCGCCTACAAGCTGCTCATGACGATCGGCTTCCCGCCCGAGGACATCATCTTCGATCCCAACGTCTTCGCGGTCGCCACCGGCCTCGAAGAACATGACAATTACGCCGTCGATTTCATCGAGGCGGTCAAGGTCATCCGCGTCCGCTGTCCGCATGTCCATTTCTCGGGCGGCCTGTCGAACCTGTCGTTCGGCTTTCGCGGCAACGAAACGGTGCGCCGCGCGATGCACAGCGTCTTTCTCTATCATGCGATCCCCGCCGGTCTCGACATGGCGATCGTCAACGCGGGGCAGCTCGACGTGTACGACACGATCGATCCCGAACTGCGCGAAGCCTGCGAGGATGTCGTGCTCAACCGCAAGAAGGACGGCGAGGCCGAAAGCCCGACCGAGCGGCTGATCGCGCTCGCCGAACGCTACAAGGGCAGCAATCCCGCGCAGGAAAAGGCCGCCGAGGAATGGCGCGGCTGGCCGGTCGCCAAGCGGCTCGAACATGCGCTGGTCAAGGGCATCGACGCCTATGTCGTCGAAGACACCGAAGAAATGCGCCAGCTGATGCCGCGCCCGATCGAAGTGATCGAGGGGCCGTTGATGGATGGCATGAACGTCGTCGGCGACCTGTTCGGGTCGGGCAAGATGTTCCTGCCGCAGGTCGTCAAATCGGCGCGCGTGATGAAAAAAGCCGTCGCGCATCTGCTGCCCTTCATCGAAGCCGCCAAAGAGCCGGGCGCGAAGGGCAAGGGCAAGGTCATCATGGCCACCGTCAAGGGCGACGTCCACGATATCGGCAAGAATATCGTCGGCGTCGTGCTGCAATGTAATGGCTTCGAGATCATCGATCTCGGCGTGATGGTGCCATGGTCGAAAATTCTGGAAGCGGCGAACGAGAATGACGCCGACATGATCGGCCTGTCGGGCTTGATCACCCCCTCGCTCGACGAGATGGTGACGGTCGCCGAGGAAATGCAGCGCGCCGGGATGACGATGCCGCTGCTGATCGGTGGCGCCACGACGTCAAAAGTCCACACCGCGCTGCGTATCGATCCCGCCTATCAGGGGCCGGTGCTTCACGTCCTCGACGCGAGCCGCGCGGTCGGCGTGGCAACGGCGCTGGTCAGCGACACCGGGCGCGACGCCTATGTGCAGGGTTACAAGGACGACTATGGCCATATCCGCGACGTGCGCGCGGGCAAGGGGCAGAGCGTCCTCCACACCCTCGAAGAAGCACGCGCCAATTATTACGACGCCTATCTCAGCGACAAGCCCGCACCGCCCTTGCAACCCGGGCTTCACCGCTTCGACGACTGGTCGCTCGAAGATTTGCGCGACTGCATCGACTGGACGCCGTTCTTTCGCGCGTGGGAATTGCACGGCACCTGGCCGTCGATCATGGACGACGAGGTGGTTGGTGAGACGGCGCGCGCGCTGAAGGCCGACGCCGACGCGATGCTCGACCAGCTGATCGCCGAAAAATGGCTGACCGCCCGCGGCGTCTGCGCCTTCTGGCCGTGCGCGCGCGACGGCGACGATGTGACGATCCACTTGGCTGAGGAAGAGCGCCATGTGACGCTCCCCTTCCTGCGCCAGCAGATCAAGAAAAGCCGCGACCGCGCCAACATGTGCCTCGCCGATTTCATCGATCCGGCGGGCGACTGGATCGGCGGCTTCGCGGTCGGGATCCACGGTCTCGAGCCGTTTTCCGAACGCTTCCGCGCCGACAAGGACGATTATTCGGACATCCTGCTGAAGGCGCTGGCCGACCGCTTTGCCGAAGCCTTTGCCGAGCGGCTGCACCAGCATGTCCGCACCACCCTATGGGGCTATGCGCCGGGCGAACAGCTGACCAATGAGGCGCTGATCAAGGAGGAATATCGCGGCATCCGTCCGGCGCCCGGCTATCCCGCCTGTCCCGACCACAGCCTGAAACCGATCCTGTTCGAACTGCTGTCGGCGGAGGAGAATGCCGGGCTGGTGCTGACCGAAAATTTCGCGATGCTGCCGACCGCGGCGGTCAGCGGCTTTTACTTCGGCCACCCCGAAAGCCAGTATTTCGGGGTCGCGCGGATCGGCAGCGACCAGCTGCAAGATTATGCGCGCCGCCGGGGGGTCGATCTAGAAACTGCGACGCGCTGGCTGCGACCCAATCTGGATTGAGTCTTTGCATCATTGTCACCCTGAACTTGTTTGGCGGTCATCCCGTTCTTGCAAGTACATGCTCCCCGGCGAAAGCCGGGGTCCAGGGAGCCACAAAACGACGTTCGCCTGCTAACGCCCTGGGCCCCGGCTTTCGCCGGGGAACAGCCGCTTACTTGGTGCAAGGGCACAATTGCCAACTTGTTTCAGGGTCCATGGCCGGACATGTTCTTAACCGCGGCGTTTGTTGAGAGGGCAGGCCATGGATGCTGAAACAAGTTCAGCATGACGAAGGTCTTAATGTTCGCCCGACCTCCTGTCCGACAACGGGACGCGCCCGCGATTAACCGCCTTCGCAAACGACTGACGGCGCGAAACGCGCTATAGGGCGTTCATGCTTAAGTCCCTTTTCCGTCGGCCGATGTTGCCGCTGCTCGCCCTGCCGCTCCTCCTCGCCCCGGCGCCGCTGCCCGCGCAAACTGGCGGCGCGCCTTACAGTGTCGATGGCCGCAGCTTTGGGCGGCTACAGGACGCCGTCAACGCAATTGGCGACGGCGAGGGGACGATCCGCATCGCCCCCGGCTATCACCGCGACTGCGCCGTACAGACGGCGGGCCGCATTGCGTTTGTCGCTGCCGAACCCGGCCGGGCCATCTTCGACGGCGTCACTTGCGAGGGCAAGGCCGCGCTGGTGCTGCGCGGCGCGGGCGCGCGGATCGACGGACTGGTGTTCCAGAATATGCGCGTCCCCGACGGCAATGGCGCGGGCGTCCGGCTGGAAACAAGTAACCTCGACATCGTAAACGCGATGTTCCGCAACAGCGAGCAGGGCATTTTGACCGCCGACGATCCCGACGCCACGCTGACGATCGACCGCTCGACCTTCTCGCGCCTCGGTCGCTGCGACCGCGGGCTCAGCTGTGCGCACAGCGTTTACACCGGGATTTATGGCAAGGTCGTCGTGACGCGGACTCGCTTCGAAAAGGGCAGCGGCGGCCATTATCTCAAAACGCGAGCCATCGCGGTCGATATCAACGACAACAGCTTCGACGACACCCAAGGGACGGCGACCAACTATATGATCGACCTCTCGTCAGGATCGGTCGGCCAGATCGCGAACAACATGTTCGTGCAAGGCAAGGACAAGGAAAATTACTCGGCACTGATCGCGGTGGCCGCCGAGGAACGCAAGAATCCGTCGCGCGGCCTGTCGATCACCGGCAACCGCGCCAGCCTGCCCGCGGGCATCGGTCGCACGTCGGTGTTTGTTGCCGACTGGAGCGGCGAGCCGCTGGCGATCGGGGCGAACGAGCTGGGCGCGGGGCTGACGCGGTTCGAGAAACGGTAGGCATTCCCCTCAATCCGTTCGTCCTGAGGGGCCATTGAGCTTGTCGAAATGGCGTCTCGAAGGACCTGCGCGCCCGCCTGGTCCTTCGAGACGGGCCTTCGCCAAGGCTCAGTCCCTCCTCAGGACGAACGGATCAGGGAGAAAGGCCTCAGGCCTCGCCCCGCGTCTCGATCAGCGATGCCGCCAGCGCCTCGGCAGGCGATTTGCCGCCCCACAGCACGAACTGGAACACTGGGTAAAAGCGCTCGCATTCGTCGATCGCGCTTTCGATCAGCGTCTCAGTCATGTCGAGCGACAAGGATGCGTCGCCGCCGATCAGCATCCCGTGGCGGAACAATATCGTGCCACTGTTCGACCACAGCTCGAAATGGCCCAGCCACAATTGCTCGTTGATCAGCGCCAGCGCCTCGTGCGCGACGGCGCGCTTGTCCTCGACGACGCGGATGTCGGGAAAGGCGAGCAACTGGATGACCCCGTCGTCGGCGCGCCACACGGCGCGCAGCTCGTAGGTCGTCCAGCTGCCCTGCGCGGTCGCGACGATCTCGTCCTCGCCGACCATCTCGTGCGGCCAGTCGTGCGCGGCAAAATAGGACGACAGCATATCCATCGGTGCTGCGTCCTGGCCGTCCTCGTCGTCGTAAATATCTTCGCTCATGGGGGCGCTTTAGCGGCTGTTCGATCGGGTGGCGAGTCGCGATGCCCACCACCAATCGTCATCCCGGCGAAGGCCGGGATCTCGCCAGTGCCGAAAGACGCGAGGGTGAGACCCCGTCCTTCGCCGGGGTGACGACTTATGTCTTTGGCGCAGCTTTCGGCTTCGCCGCAGCTTTAGGCGCAGCCGCAGGCTTGGCCGCAGCTTTCGGCGCAGCCGCAGGCTTGGCCGCAGCGGCCTTCGGCGCAGCCGCAGGATTCGCTCCGCCTTCCAGCTTGTCCAGCCGCGCCTTCAGCGCCTCGGTCTCGGCGCGCGCGGTTGCGGCCATCTGCTTCACCGCTTCGAATTCTTCGCGGCTGACGAAATCCATCCGGCCGACCCATTCCTTGGCGCGTTCGCGCATCGCGGCTTCGGCCTCGCGG
>NZ_DASYHE010000041.1:0-132112 GCF_035998965.1 Sphingopyxis sp. | reverse complement strand
AAGGGATTCGACCGGCCGCGCGGGAGAGCGTGAGGGCAGGGCAACCGGCGCCTCACCACCGAAGGAGCAACCGCCCCGGAAACTCTCAGGTCAGCAGGACCGCGCAGGCTGGAACGGACACTCTGGAAAGCGTTCCGGCTGTCGGCTGGAGCCACCGAAGGGGTAACCCCGGACTTTGTTGCCGGGGGAAAACTCTCAGGTTCCCGTGACAGAGGGGGCATGGCGAAAGGCGCGGCACCCCGCCGCGCATCCGCCGTGCAACCGCGGGAGACTGACATGACCGAAACCGAACAGCTGGACGAAGACGGCGCGATCGAAGCCGCGACCGAAGTGCTGCCGCTCGACGCCTGGCACCGCGCCAAGGGCGGCCGGATGGTCGAATTCGCCGGTTACTGGATGCCGATCCAATATGAAGGCATCATGGCCGAACATCTGTGGGTGCGTGAGAATGCCGGGCTGTTCGACGTCAGCCATATGGGTCAGCTGGCGCTTTCGGGTGACAAGGTTGCCGAAGCGCTCGAAACGCTGGTTCCGGGCGATATTTCGGCGCTGAAGCCCGGCCGGATGCGCTATTCGCTGCTGCTCGATGAGGATGGCGGCATCCTCGACGATTTGATGATCACGAACGAGGGCGACCAGTTCGGTATCGTGGTCAATGGCGCGGTGAAGTGGGAAGACATCGGTCACCTGCGCGAAAACCTGCCCGACGACATCACGCTCAACCACAATGAGGATTATGGCCTGCTCGCGTTGCAAGGGCCGAAGGCCGTGACCGCACTGGCGCGGCTCGTGCCCGAAGCAACAGGCCTCGTGTTCATGCAGGCGACGCGCGCGACGTGGAATGGCCATGCGATCGCGATCAGCCGCTCGGGCTATACCGGCGAGGATGGTTTCGAGATTTCGCTGCCCAATGAGGCGCTGACCGATTTTGCCGATGCGGTGTGCGCGATGGACGAGGTCAAGCCGATCGGGCTGGGCGCGCGCGATTCGCTGCGGCTGGAGGCGGGGCTGCCGCTCTATGGCCATGATCTCGACCCGACGATCGATCCGGTCGAAGGCGATCTGGCGTTTGCGATCAGCAAACGCCGCCGCGAGGAAGGTGGCTTCCCCGGCGCCGCGCGCATTCTCGGCCACCTCGCCGATGGCTCGCCCCGCAAACGGGTCGGCCTGCTGGTCGATGGCAAAATGCCGGTGCGCGAAGGCGCCAAGCTGTTCGACGGCAATATGGAAATCGGCGTCGTGACGTCAGGCGGTTTTGCTCCCAGCGTGGGCGCACCGATTGCGATGGGTTATGTGCCGCGCGACCACGCCGAGCCCGGAACCGCGATCGCCGCCGAGGTGCGCGGCAAGCGGGTGGCCTGCACCGTCACCGCCATGCCCTTTGTTCCGCATAATTATGTCCGTAAAGCAGGAGCCTGATCGATGCCGCGTTATTACACCGAAGAGCATGAGTGGATCGACGTCGACGGCGACGTCGCGACGGTCGGCATCACCGATTTTGCGCAGGGCCAGCTTGGCGACATCGTCTTCGTCGAAGTTCCCGACACCGGCGCCGAGCTCAGCCAGGGCGGCGACGCCGCAGTGGTTGAATCGGTGAAGGCGGCGAGCGACGTCTATGCTCCTGTCGACGGCACCGTGACCGAGGGCAACAGCCAGCTGGAGGAAGACCCCGGGCTGGTCAACTCGGATCCCGAGGGCGAAGGCTGGTTCTTCCGCCTGGCGCTGAGCGACAAAAGCCAGCTCGACGGGTTGATGGATGCAAAGGCGTACAAAGCCTTCTGCGACGCGCTGTAGTCAGTTCCCCTCCCGCAAGCGGGAGGGGGGAGAAATGCGATCGCCACCGAACCCGCCTTAGCCAATTGCCGCCTGATGGTGGCGACGCCCATCTATGAAGGCGCTCAGGGCACCTATGTCCGTGCGGCGCTGGCGCTGGCGCTGCGCGCGCAAGCGCTGGGCATTTCGGTGCGGTTTGAGTTCATCCTCTACCAGCCGTCGATCACCCGCGCGCGCAACATGCTGACCGCCATGTTCCTTGCCAGCGATTGCACCCATCTGCTGTTCATCGATGCCGACATCGATTTTTCGGCCGACGATGTGTTCTCCCTGATCCGCGCAATGGAGGCGAATGCCGACTGCGGGGTGCTCGGCGGCGCCTATCCGCGGCGGATGATCAATTGGGCCAATGTCGCGCGCGCGGTCGAGCAGGGGCTGGCCAAGGATAATCCCGCCGATCTGGCGCGCTATACCGGCGACTTTGCGCTGCATTTCCTGCACCCCGATCAGAATTTCAAGATGACCGATCTGGTCGAACTGGCCCGGCTCGGTACCGCGATGATGCTGATCCGCCGCGCGGTGCTCGAGGGAATGGCGGCGGCGATGCCCGATCTGGTGTTCCGTCCCGACCCCGCCGAGCGTCAGGCGCACGGCGTTGGCGACATCGTCCCCGCCTTTTTCTGCCCCTATATCGAGCCCGAAAGCCAGGCGCTGCTCTCCGACGATTACGCCTTTTGCCGCCGCGTGCGCGATGCAGGCTTTCGGATTTGGCTCGCGCCGTGGATCCGCACGACCCACGCCGGTCCGGCGATCTTCTCCGGCACGCTTGCCGACACAGCCCAGCTTTTTTCCCAAAAACCAGCTTCTTCTGCGGAGTAGTTCATGCGTTACCTGCCCCTTACTGCCGACGACCGCAGCGCGATGCTCGCCACCATCGGCGCAGCGTCGATCGATGATCTGTTTGCCGGTGTTCCCGTTAATGCGCGGCTCGATGGGCCGATTGCGGACTTGCCGCTGCACGCCAGCGAGCTGGCGGTCGAGCGCCATATGGCCGCGCTGTCGCGCCAGAACCGCGCCGCGGGCGACGGCCCCTTCTTCCTTGGCGCCGGCGCCTATCGCCACCATGTTCCCGCCAGCGTTGATCATCTGATCCAGCGCGGCGAGTTTCTGACCGCCTACACCCCGTATCAGCCTGAAATCGCGCAGGGCACGCTTCAGATGCTGTTCGAATTCCAGTCGCAAGTCGCGCGCCTGCTCGGCACCGACGTCGCCAATGCGTCGATGTACGACGGCTCGACCGCGTGCTGGGAAGCGATCGTGATGGCGCGGCGGATTACGAAGCGTGGCAAGGCGTTGCTGTCGACCGGCCTGCACCCGCATTACCGTAGCGTCGCGCGGACGATGGCGAAATATACCGGCGATGTGCTGGTCGATGGCGATCCCAGCCTGGAGGCGGGGACCGACTGGGCGGCGCTGGCGGACAGCATCGACAAGGACACGAGCTGCGTTGTCGTCCAATATCCCGATATCCTTGGCCGCATCGACGACATGGCCGCGCTGGCTGCCGCGTGCCAGGCCGCAGGGGCGTTGTTGATCGCGGTCGTCACCGAACCTGTCGCGCTCGGCCTGATCAAGGCGCCGGGCGAAATGGGCGCCGACATCGTGGTCGGTGAGGGGCAGTCGATCGGTGTCGGATTGCAATTCGGTGGCCCCTATGTCGGCCTCTTCGCCTGCAAGACCAAATATGTCCGCCAGATGCCGGGACGCCTGTGCGGCGAGACCATCGATGCCAATGGCAAGCGCGGCTTTGTGCTGACGCTGTCGACGCGCGAACAGCATATTCGCCGTGAGAAAGCGACGAGCAATATCTGCACCAATTCGGGGCTTTGCGCGCTAGCCTTCAGCATCCACATGACGTTGCTCGGCGAAGCGGGACTCCGCCAGCTCGCAGCGATCAACCATAGCCGCGCGAAGATGGCTGCGATCGAACTGGCCAAAATCCCGGGCGTGTCGGTGCTGAACAACAGCTATTTCAACGAATTCACCCTGCTGCTGCCGACCGAGGCGCGCCCGGTGATCCACAAGCTGGCAGAACGCGACATCCTTGGCGGCGTGTCGCTTGGCCGCCTCTATCCCGCCAACGCAGACCTGGCGAACGGCCTTGTCGTCGCCGTCACCGAAACCGTCACCGAGGCGGACATATCCGCCTTCGCTGCCGCTCTGAAGGAGGTGCTGGCATGACCGCGCTCAACCCCGGCGGCTGGCGCCCCGAAATGACCGCTGCGGGCGGTGCCGACGACAACACGACCTTCACCGGCAACCGCGCGCTGATGCTCGAGGAAGCGCTGATCTTTGAGATCGGCTCGACCGCAACCACGGGCGTCGATTTCGACGAAGCCGCAGCCCCCGCCGACCTCGGCGCGCTGGCGCGCACCGCGCCGATCGGCCTGCCGGGGCTCAGCGAGGCCGAAACGGTGCGTCACTACACGCGCCTGTCGCGCCAAAATTATGCGATCGACCTCGGCCTGTTCCCGCTCGGCAGCTGCACGATGAAGCACAACCCGCGCCTCAACGAAAAAGTCGCGCGGATGGCGGGTTTTGCCGACGCGCACCCGTTGCAGCCGCAGGAGACGGTGCAGGGCGCTTACGCGGTGATCCACGAACTCGCCGAATGGCTGATCACGCTGACTGGCATGCACAGCGTCGCGATGTCGCCCAAGGCGGGCGCGCATGGCGAGCTGTGCGGTATCCTCTGCATCAAGGCGGCGCTGGAAGCGCGCGGCGAAGACCGCCGCGTGATCCTCGTCCCCGAAAGCGCGCATGGCACCAATCCGGCGACCGCCGCCTTTGCGGGCTTTACCGTCGAGGACATTCCGGCGACCGAGGCAGGCCGCGTCAATCTCGAAGCGCTCAAGGCACGGCTTGGTCCCGATGTCGCGGGGGTGATGATCACCAACCCCAACACCTGCGGGCTGTTCGAGCGCGACATGAAAGCGATTTCGGACGCGGTCCACGCCGCGGGCGGCTATGTCTATTGCGACGGCGCCAATTTCAACGCGATCGTCGGCCGGGTGCGTCCCGGTGACCTGGGTGTCGATGCGATGCACATCAACCTCCACAAGACCTTCTCGACCCCGCACGGCGGCGGTGGCCCGGGTTCGGGGCCAGTGGTGCTGTCGGAGGCGCTCGCGCCTTTTGCGCCGTTGCCGTTCGTGACCAAGCATGCCGAAGGCTTCCGCCTGATCGAGGAGGAAAGCGCGGGCGAGGATCATCCGCAGACCTTTGGCCGCATGACCGCCTTCCACGGTCAGATGGGCATGTTCACCCGCGCGCTGACCTATATCCTCAGCCACGGCGCCGACGGGCTCAAGCAGGTCGCCGAGGATGCGGTGCTCAATGCCAATTATGTCCTGAGCAGCCTGGAGGATGTCCTCGACGCGCCGTTCGCGGCATCGGGGCCGTGCATGCACGAGGCGCTGTTCAGCGACAAAGGCCTTGCCGAGGGTTTCTCGACCCTCGACATCGCCAAGGGTCTGATCGACGAAGGTTATCATCCGATGACGGTCTATTTCCCGCTCGTCGTCCACGGCGCGATGCTTGTCGAACCGACCGAGACCGAGAGCAAGGCGGCGCTCGACCAGTTCATCGGCGCACTGCGCAGCATCGCGATGCGCGCGAAGAACGGCGACCCGGCGCTCAAATCGGCGCCGCACTTTGCGCCGCGCGCGCGGCTTGACGAGACGGCCGCAGCGCGCAAGCCGATCCTGGCGTGGAACGAGACCGCTACCGCACCCGGCACCCCGTCGCTGAGCGAGATCGGCGGCAGTTGAGCGAAAGCGGCGACAGCGGCGCGCAACGCACCGCCGCCGGCTGTCTGGCCGGTGGAGCGTTGTTCGCGGTCGTCTTCGTCGCCGTCTGGCTCGCCGCGATCACACTCTACGGGCTGGTCGTCGAGCAGTGGGAGCTGATCGAGGTGCGCCGCGAGTTCAGCTACGGCTGGGCGTTTCTTTACGCTCCGCTGATCGCGCTCGGGCTGGGCTTCGCCGCGGCCTTCGCGGCAACGCGGCGACTGCCCGCGGCGCGGATCACGCTGCTGATCGTCACGACCGGGCTGGTCGCGCTGTTCGGCGGGATCGTGCTGTTCGGGCTGGGCGGGCTGATATGAGGGTCAAATTCCGGGATCGGGTCCCAAAAAAGGCTATTCGTAAAATGGCGATGTATCGACTTCAGCGCGGGTAATTTCGGCGCCCTCCGGGCCGACAGTTCCGCCGATCGTCGCCACATACTCATCGCTCATCGTTTCTTCGTCGCGCGATGATCCATATACGAGGGTCACATAGACCGATGCGATAGCTTCGAAATTCCCATCTGCGTCAATAACGACGCTGGACGGGTCGCCATCGATGGCTTCGAAAATTGTGCGCGAGGACAAGTCGAGCAGATCCTGCCAGGCGCCAAGTTGGTCCAACTCTTGCTCGGTAAGGCTATTGATCGCGGCCACGATGCGCGCCACGTTGGCGTCGTCGGTCGCAGTGGCCCTAAGCGCAGTCATATTATTGCTCCCAGACCGATCCCTCGATTTGCTTGCCATGCCGCTCGCGCGCCAAGCCCATCCAGTCCGCCCATGAGATATAGAGGATCGACGCCCATATAAAATAGCCGCCGCAGAAAGAAGTCGCGATCGCCTCCTGGAATATCGAAGACATTGGTGGAACGAGCCAGCGGGTCAAGCCAAGGCTGATCGGGCGAGGGGTGAACGCTGAACAGTCCGCTTTGTGACCCGATGCGATTGGAAATCGTCCGGGGGATCACACAGCCCAAGTCGTTGAGTTTGAGTGGGTCGGCGTCAGCGCTGATGTCGATCACCTGCGCGTGTTTGACACGGGTGGCAACGACCCGGCAATCGATCAATGCCCTTTCGGGTGTCGCCGTCACAGCCTTGCGCATATAAGTGACCTGCCGTGTACCCGGCAAAGCCGATACCGCAAAATATGCGGCGACCAGCGGGTTCGTTGTCCAGTCCAACAGTCGGGTGGGAACTCCATGATGTTGGGCCAGGGCAAGATACTCCCACTCGCCAAAGCCGATGTCGGTTGTGAATTGCGGCACGCGGCGCCGGAATGAGGCCAGAACCGATCGTTCCTTGGACGGCGAGTAATTTGAAATCCGGCCAACCGATGGCAACAGGGGATAGGTGCTGTCACCGAGACCCCTGAAAGCCCACGCCGAATCGCTATGATCGTCCACCCACTGCAAAAAGCTTTGCCAGCTTTGCAGGCGAGCATTGCCCAATTGGGTTGTTCTCTTGCTTGCCAAGGATCTTCCCTTACTCGATATTTCGCATCATTCGATGTAGCCGGACCTAATCGCTTTTGAAACGACGCCTAGCGAAGATGTGTCCGATTTGACGGCAAGGGGAGAATGTTGATGACCTGGGACACAATCTTTCTGCTCGCCAATTATTGGGCGTTCGCCAGCTGGATCGCGCTTGCTTTCCTGCCGCGTGGTCCGAAAATCTTGGCGGTGATCCTCTACGCCGGGGTGTTCCTGCTCTGCCTCGCCTACACCGTGATGATTGTCGGGTTCCTGACCGGCGGGATCGATCCCGGCGGTCCCGGTGGCGGTGATTTCACGACGCTGGCGGGGGTGATGAAACTGTTCGACAGCCCGGGCGGAACGACGTTGGGGTGGGTGCATTATCTGGCGTTCGACCTGTTCACCGGCATGTGGATTGCGCGTGACGCCGATCAAAAGGGCTTCAGCCGCATTGTCCAATTCCCGTTCCTGTTCCTGACGCTGATGGTCGGCCCGGTCGGGCTGCTCGCGTGGCTGATCGTGCGCGAGCGCCGCGCACGGGCGCAGGCCAAGGCCTGATGGCATCGTCGCCGCCGTGGATGCCCAGCGACGGCGGCAGCGATGACAAGCGCCACGCCCCGGCGACCCTGCGCAACCGCGATGCGATCGCGGCGGTGCTCGCCGATTGGCTGCCCGCGACGGGGACGGTGCTGGAAGTCGCGAGCGGATCGGGCGAACATATCGTCCATTTCGCCGCGACCTTTCCGGCGCTCGACTGGCAACCGAGCGACCCCGATCCGGCGGGGCTGGTGTCGATCGCCGCCTGGAGCGCGGAGGCCGGACTGGCCAATATCGCGCTGCCGCTCGCGCTCGATGCCGCGGCTGACGACTGGCCGATCGACCGGGCCGATGCGATCCTGTGCATCAACATGGTGCATATCAGCCCATGGGCTGCGACGCTGGGGTTGCTGGCGGGCGCGGCGCTGTTGCTACCCGGCGGGGCGCCGCTGATCCTCTACGGCCCTTATGTCGAGCCCGACGTACCGACCGCGGACAGCAACATGGCTTTCGACGCCAGCCTTCGCGCACGCGATCCGGCGTGGGGGCTGCGTCACATCGATGACGTCAAGGTGGCAGCCGCTGCCGCGGGCCTGACCTTCGCCGAACGCCGCGCAATGCCTGCGAACAATCTCATGCTCCTCTTCCGCCGCACCTGACGTTGCTGACAGGGTTGTCGATAGGCGCTTTACCTGCCGCCCACAGCCGCTAGCCTTTCCGCAATTGCACGCAAAAGATGCGATTCGAGGAGAGAGAGTTCATGCCGCGCGACGTTTCGGAGCTTTTCACATTCGACGAATTCCTGACCCATTGGGCCAGCGAGCGCGCCGACCGCGTCGCGCTGCGCGAGGAAGATCGCGTTTATACCTATGCGCAGCTCGACGAAGCGACCGCAAAAGTCGCGTCGGCGCTGTTCGCGGCGGGACTGCAAAAGGGCGACCGGATCGGGTGGATCGGCAAGAACAGCGACCTTTATTTCATCCTCTTCTATGGCGCCGCGCGCGCCGGGATCGTGATGGCGCCCATCGGCTGGCGGCTGTCGCCGACCGAATGGGCGTTCATCGTCAACGACACGCAGGCGAAGATGGTGTTCGCCGGGCCGGGGTTCGAAAATCTGGACGAGCAGCTAGCGGGCAAGCTGGACCATGCGCCCACCATCGTCGGCGCGACCGAGGCTCGCGCGATGATCGACGGCGCGGCGCGGACCGCCTTCGCCTCGTCGGGAACCGATGACGCGGTGCTCCAGCTCTATACATCGGGCACCACCGGCAATCCGAAAGGCGCGGTGCTGTCGAACCGCAACCTGTTCGCTCTGCGCAAACATTCGAGCGACCTCGACATGCCCTATACGAAATGGGACGACGACGAGGCGGTGCTGGTGGCGATGCCGTGCGCGCATATCGGCGGCACCGGGCTGGGCATCATGGCGCTTGCCGCTGGCCTTCCCGGCATCATCCTCGCCGAATTCAACCCCGACGGGGTGTTCGACGCGGTCGAGCAGCATGGCGTGACGCGCTTTTTCATGGTCCCCGCGGCGCTGCAATTCCTGCTGATGCACCCGCGCTGCGCGACGGTCGATTACAGCCGCCTCAAATATATCCTCTATGGCGCCGCACCGATCCCGCTCGAATTGCTGCGCCAGTGCATCCAGATGTTCGGCGCGCAGTTTATCCAGGCCTATGGGATGACCGAAACCACCGGCACCATATCGATGCTGCCGCCCGAAGATCATGATCCGGCGGGCAATGCGCGAATGCGCTCGGCGGGCAAGCCGTTGCCGGGGGTCGAGATCAAGATCCTCGGCCCCGATGGCGAGGAAGTGCCGGTCGGCGATGTCGGCGAGGTCGTCACCCGCTCGTCGAACAACATGCTCGGTTACTGGAACCTGCCGGAGGCGACGGCCAAGACGGTCAGCGCCGACGGCTGGATCCGCACCGGCGATGCGGGCTATATGGACGAGGACGGCTATTTGTTCATCCACGACCGGATGAAGGACATGATCATTTCGGGCGGCGAGAATATCTATCCCGCCGAGGTCGAAAGCGCGATCTTCGGCCACCCCGCGGTGCACGAGGTGGCGGTATTCGGCATCCCCGACGACAAATGGGGCGAGAGCGTGAAGGCGGTGTGCGTCGCCAAGCCCGGGATGACGGTCGACGAAGCTGACATCATCGCCTGGGCGCGCGAACGCATTGCGCCCTTCAAATGTCCGCGCAGCGTCGATGTGATCGATGCACTGCCGAGGAATGCGTCGGGCAAGATTTTGCGCAAGGATTTGCGGGCGCCGTACTGGGCGGGGTATGCGCGGATGGTGAATTGAGGGGCAAGCGCCTCGCGCTTCGCGTTGCGTTGATCGCGATACTCGCAGCCCTGTTGGGTGCAAGCGCTGCAGTGTGGCGGCTGAGCGGAGTGCAGGCGGCGCAGGAGAGATCCAACAACATCGTGCAAATTCGTCTCCGTTGCCTGATGCATTGGCAGTACCGAAGCGGAGTTGCCGATGCGGAATTCGAATTCCGGAAGGGTCGTCGGGGATTGTTGCAGGCAATGAAATCCTTCGACCCCGCTTACACGTTATGGACGCCGGGTTTGAATGAGGACGCAACGGCGGAGGTGCGAGAGGATTATCCGGTTGTCGGGCCTACGGTCGACGATCTCGATTTGCGCGAGGTGGGCGCTGTCGCCCCGCTTTGCGAGGGCGAAACGCGCTACGCTTGGGACTATAACGTTACGATGCTTCGCCTGCTCGGGCGCGAGCGAGACGTACAGCTTCCCTACCTCAGCCCCGAGCTACCGAATCCGCCCCCTAAAATGCCCGAAAGGGCGGTGGCCCGCCCACAGTGAGAGAGCTTTCCGACGCAGCATAAATTCGCCACACATTCGGCCTTTCAAGCGCCCTTACACCCAGAAGGGCCGATGAGTTTTCCTTGTTATTGCAACTCATGCACGAGGAACATGGAGGGCTCCACCCGATGGTGGGGTCCTTTCCCCTTATGCCGCGGCTTTCTGACGCGCGCGGGCGCTCTGGAACCCCTCCCGCGCCATGCACCGCGCCAGCCACTCCTTCGTCGCCTCGCCCAGAACATCGTCCGCGCCCAGCGTTGTCCCGAGAAACGCCGCATAGCCAATCGCAATATCGGCGATCGTGAAACGCCCCGCGACCAGCCAATCGCGCCCATCGCTCAGCGCTGCCTCGATGCTCTTGGCGCGCCCGCCAAAGAAGGCCTTGTAGTCGTCAACCGCCTGCGCCAGTCGCCGTTCGGGCACCTCGACGCGGGTGTAGCGGATCATGATCGCGAGCGGGAAGGTCAGCGTCGCGTCGCTGCGGTGCAGCCAGTTGCGATAGTCCCAATAGTCGGGCTCGTCGCGGCGCACTTCCAGCGACGTATCTTCGGCAATGCGTTCGCAGATCGCAGCGGACTCGGTCATCAGCCGCCCATCCTCGACCCAGCCGGGGACCGTCATCAGCGGGTTCACCGCGCGATAATCGGGCTCGAACGCGCGCGGCGGGAATTTCAGGACGCGCAGGTCGACGTCGAGCCCGGCCTCCTCGACCGCCCACAGGCAGCGCAGCGAGCGGGCATCGGGGCAGTGATAGAGAATGGGACGCGTCATGCGGCAACCTCCTTGGGTCGGTTGATGTGGCGGCGATGCTCGCGCCAGGCGATGAACAGGCCCGATGCGACGATCAGCGGCGCGCCGACCCATGTCGTGTCGGCGGGCAGGGTGCCAAAGAACCACCAACCGGCGACGATAGCCCACAGCAGACTGGAATAATCCATCGGGATGACGACCGAAACGGGGGCAAGGCGCAGCGCGCCGGTCAGCGACATCTGGACGATCGCGCCAAGGAAACCGAGCGCCAGGAGCAGCAGCCACTCCTCGCTGCTGTGCGGGGTAAAGACAAAGGGCAGGGCGATGCCCAGCGGCACCATCGAGAGCAGGCTGAACCAGAACACGATCGTCGCGGCATTTTCGGTGCGGCCCAGATCGCGCACCGCGATGGTGATCAGCGCGGTCATGATGGCGCCCGCCAGGGCAACCAGCGTACCGATGCCATGATCGCCGCCGAAGCCCCCCGAAAAACTTGCCCACGGCGCCAGCACAACCAGCACGCCGACAAAACCGATGATGACCGCGCTCCACCGCTGCCATCCCGTCGCTTCGCCGAGCAGCAGTGCGGCAAAGATCACCGCAAAGATTGGCACCGACAGGCTGATCGTCGTCGCCTCGGCCATCGGCAGCAGGATCATCGCGCCGAAATTGCACGCCATGCCGGTCAGCCCCATCAGCATCCGCCGCGTGTGGGCGCCGATGCGGTTGGTGCGGAGCGAGGCGAAACCGCCGGTCGCCTTCACCCACAGCAGCAGGAAGGGCAGCACCAGCGCCTGCCGCCAGAACAGGCTCTCGACGATATGGATGCCCGCGCGGTCGACATATTTGACGACCACGAACATCAGCGACAGGCTGGCCATCGCCAGCAACCGCAGCGCGATGCCGCCAAGATAGTTTTGCGGCGCGGCGGTGGAGGGGGCGGCGGAGGTCATGCAAAAATGCGCATATCAGGCGGGTCCGCACGCGCAAGCCGTGATCCCCCTTGCTCCCGTCGGGCAATCCGGCTAGTGGCGCACTCCGGCCTAGGGGTATAGCTCAGTTGGTAGAGCATCGGTCTCCAAAACCGAGGGTCGTAGGTTCGAGTCCTACTGCCCCTGCCAGGCCGGCGTCCCAGAAGGACCCAGAGACGCCCAGCGCGTCCCACCAAAAAACAAGGAAATCAGTGGGTTACAGAGCGGAGGCGTCCCAGCTCGTCCCACCTGCCCCTCTTGCAGCCCAAGCCCGTTTTTGCCATTTTGCTGGTAGGAAATTCGCTCCTACCAACAGATTTCGCGCGTCAGGACTCGAACCGGGACAAGGGCGCGAGGAGGCAAATCATGCTCACCAATTTGGCCCTGAAAGCCCTCAAACCGGAGCCCAAACCTTATAAGAAATCCGACGGCGGCGGCCTGTTCATTCTGGTCGAAGCCAATGGCTCGAAGCTCTGGCGTTTCACCTATCGCCACAAGGGGAAACAGAAGCTACTTTCGGGCGGACGCTTTCCCCAGGTCTCGCTTGTCGAAGCCCGCGCCTGGCGCGAGATGATGAAGCACCAGCTCGCGCTTGGCCTCGACCCATCAGAGGAACGGCGGAAGGAAGCGGAGGCCACGTCGGTGGGCGAGGGAAGCAGCTTCGAGGACGTCGCGCGCGAGTGGCTCGAGGCGCGCATGCTCTCCTAGGTTCCCAAATATGCCTCGCGCATCGTGAGCCGCCTCGAGAACGACGTGTTCCCCGTTGTCGGCGACAAGGATATCTCGCAGATCACCCCGCGCGAGATGCTCGACATCTTTCGCAGCATCCAGGCGCGCGGGTCGTTCGAGACGGCGCACCGGATCAAGAACTACTGTAGCGAGGTCTTCCGTTATGCGATCCCCGACGGGCGCTGCGACAGCGACCCTTGCCGCGACCTCAGTCCCGCCATGGCGAAGAAAAAGCCGGTCCGGCATCGCTCCAAGATCGCCGCCAAGGATCTTCCCGACTTCTATGTAAAGTTCAACGCCGATACCGGCGAGCGCCTTAGCCATCTCGCGCTGCGCTGGACGATCATGACCATGGTGCGCACCTCGGAAACGCGCTTTGCCGAATTCGAGGAGTTCGAAAATATGGGCGGCGCCGATCCCTTTTGGCGAATTTCGCCCGAGCGCATGAAGATGCGTTCAGAGCATCTCGTGCCGCTATCGCATCAGGCGGTCGATCTCTTCAACGAGATCTGGGAGCTGAACGTCTATCGCGCTGCCGGCAACATGCGGCTGGGCCGCTACCTCTTCCCGGTACCGATTTCCAAATCGCTCGTGATCAGCGAAAACCGGATGCTCGACATCATGTATCGCATGGGGTTGCGGGGGAAGGCTACGGTGCATGGCTTCCGCTCGCTCGCCAGCACGGTTCTCAACGAGAGCGGGTTGTTCGAAGGGGATTGGGTGGAAATGCAGCTCGCGCACCAGCCGCAGGGCGTGCGCGGGGTCTATAACTCGGCGAAATATCTCGCGCACCGCCGCCCGATGCTGCAATGGTGGGCCGACTATCTGGAAGCTGCCGAGGCCAAGGGAGCACAGGCCTAAAGCCTGTGACAGAGCTTATCCTCGCCGCGTTTGCGTCAGCGCGATGTGCGAGGACATGTAAGCAAGCCCGCGCTACGCGCCGACCCGCGCTAACGTCCAAAACGAGCTGCTGCGCGGTTCAATAGTTCTAACCTGGGGCAGACCGGTTAAACTGCCGGAATCGAAGCTCCGCGGCTCGTTCTTGCGGCAAGCCATGGTCCGATCCGCCGTATCGCCTCCTCGATCTGATCGGTCGAGACCGCGAAGCTGAAACGGATGAAGCCGTGGCCATCGACGGGGTCGAAATCCAACCCGGGTGCTATGGCAACGCCCGTGTCGCGTAACAGGGCTTCGCAAAAGGCGAGACTGTCGTTGGTGAGGTGGCCGACATCGGCATAGATATAGAAAGCGCCGTCCGGGGGCGCGATCCGCCGCAACCCCATCTGCGGAAGGGCTGTGAGCAGAAGCTCACGGTTGCGCGCGTAGGTTTTCAGATGGTCTTCGAGTTCGTCGCGGCAATCGAAAGCGACCAAGCCGGCATGTTGGGCGAGGGACGGCGGGGTCAGGAACAGGTTGCCCATGCGCGCGCGCGCGGCGTCGATCAGAGGCTCGGGAACGATGAGCCAACCTAGGCGCCAGCCTGCCATGCTGAAGTATTTCGAGAAGCTGTTAACGACCAGCGCATCGGACGCATATCGCAACATGGTCTCGGCGGGACGCGTATAGCTCAACCCGTGATAGATTTCGTCGGAAATGATCGCAATGCCGCGGCGTTTGCAGACTTCCGCCAAAACCTTGAGCTCTTCTGGCGGGATGATCGTGCCGGTGGGGTTGGCAGGGCTGGCCACTATCAGACCTTCGGGTGCAGGCTCCAGTCGCTCGACGGCATCAGCCGTGATCTGGAAGCGTTCGCCGTCGCCGCAGGCCAGTTCGACGGGTCGGAGGTGAAGCGCCTTGAGGGTGTTTCGATAGGCGACATACCCCGGGCGAGCGAGCGCAACACGATCGCCGGGTGCGAATAGACAGGAAAGGGCAAGCACAAAGGCGGGCGAAGCACCGCACGTCAGGATGACCCGTTCCGGATCGACAGCGATCCCATAGGCCTCACCATAATGCGCGGCGATCCTTGTCTTGAGCCCCGGGCTCTCCCAATAACCCATCCCGTCGGCATCCAGGATCTCGTGCGCTGCCCTGATCGCTGCGGCGGGAGCGCCGGTCGAAGGCTGGCCGAACTCCATATGAATCACTGACCGACCCTCGGCACGGAGCTGATGGGCGAGGCGGCTGATCGAGATCGCGTGAAAGGGATCAATTTTGTTCAGCAAGAAGAATTCACACCCCAAAAACTCCACTCCGGCGTCACTTGCAGGTTTGGGCTATCGTCCATCGCCGTTCCGCGATTTTGTCCGCGGACAAACGCGCCCGGCCGCGAGAGGCTTCAACCAGAATTTGCGAACCGTCGAGCGGAATCTTCGTGTCGCCTTTGTCCGCGCCGCGTCCGTTTTCGCTCGCGCGCCAAAAAACGCGATCTTGCGCTACACCCAGGGATGCGGGGCAATGCCTCAATGATTGGCGGCGCCGAGAAATTTTTCGATCGTGTCGATTACTTCCGGCGCGAGGGGCAAGTTGGGATCCGCATAGGTCGCCAGATTGGCAGCTAGCGGGCCAGCCGGACACCGCGTGAGAGAAGCAACTGGCCGATAGTCTTGCAATATCGGTTGGGGCGTCAATGCGATTGCGCGGGCAAAGAGCTGGGGCGCTTTTTGTATTTCTGGTCAGGGTCGCCCGCATAAGCTGGATTTTTCCAATCATGAGCAAGGGCGCCGAACCCGACAGATCGCGCACGAACGGGATTCCGGATGCAGATTAGGCTTTTGTCCCATAAATCTTCAAGAAGGCTTCGACTGCCGACTCCACGCGATGCCGCGTCGCGCTCGGGGTCGGCGGCGCTCCGAACCGAAGCTCCACATCGCCAAACCCTTTGCACATCGCTGCGAATTGTTCCGCCGCAAGCATGGCATCGGGAATCACAACGGCGCCGGTTTCAGCCATAGCGGCCAGAAATGCGGCGAAAGTCCCTTTCATCCGGCGCGGTCCGGCATTCAGAAAGGCGAGGCCGATCTCGGGATTACGTTCGGTTTCGGCAGCCACGCGTCGCTCGAATTGGACCATTTCGGGTCGCGACAAAAAGGCCACCATTGCGTGGCCGATGTCCAACAGGCGCTCGCGTAGCGACTGCGATTCCTGGCCATTGATCGAAAAATGGTCGCGCATACGCTCGCATTCGCGTTCGATTGCCGCGGTAAACAGACCCTGCTTGTCCGAAAAGTGATTGTAGATCGTCACCTTTGACACGCCCGCGGCCAACGCGATCTGCTCGATCGCAGCCGCGCCATAGCCATGTTCGAAAAAGGCGTCGCGCGCCGCCACCAAAATAGCCTCGCGTTTGGCGAGATCAGCCGGTCGGCCAAGATTCTTTTTTCGCGCGATTGACAAACTATACGCTTCCGTTCACTTATACGGCACCGTTCAATAATGTTTGAAAACAGCAACGGTTGCAAGGCGCGACGAAAAAAGGGCTCTCCCCCGATGGTCTGGATCGCAATTCGAATGCTGACGGGCGATGCGACCAAATTTTATGGTCTGTTGTTCGGTATTGCCTTTTCGACCCTGCTGATCACGCAGCAGCTGACGATCTTCGTCAATCTGATCGAACGCGGCGCCAGTGGCGTCTACAATGTTCCGTCGGCGGATGTCTGGGTCATGGATCCGGTCAGCCGCACGACGGACGTCCATCTGCCGATGCCGTCCACCGCGCTCGATCGGGTGCGATCGGTGGCGGGCGTGGAATGGGCGGTGCCGCATCTGCGCGCCGCGGCTTCGGTACGAACCAAGGAAGGCGACCTTGAAGGCGTGTCGGTCATCGGGGTGGACGATGCGACCCTGATCGGCTTGCCGCGCCGGATGGCCCTGGGTGCCGCCGATGTGCTGGAACGCCCCGATGCGGTGGTGATCGACGATGTCGGGACGGTGCGCTTTTTCCCGGTGGGCTACAATCCTGTCGGCGAGCGGCTCGAACTGAATGATCAGCGCGCGGTCATCATGGGGGTCGCCGATGCCATTCCCAGCTTCACCAGCCAGGTCACGCTCTACACCCGGTACAGCCGCGCGCTCAATTTTGTGCCCGGCACCCGCAACCGGCTGAGCTTCGTGCTTGTCGGCGCCGCGCCGGGGGTGGAGGCCAAGGCGCTGGCGACGCGGATTACCAAGGATACCGGCCTGCGCGCGCGCACCCGCGATGAATTCGCGCGCGACGGCGTCGATTTCATTATCGAAAACACCGGCATCCCGCTGAATTTCGGGATCACCGTACTGCTGGGCTTTGTCGTCGGGGTGGCGATCGTC
Source organism: Sphingopyxis sp. (assembly GCF_035998965.1). GTDB lineage: Bacteria > Pseudomonadota > Alphaproteobacteria > Sphingomonadales > Sphingomonadaceae > Sphingopyxis. The sequence continues at coordinate 114,950 of NZ_DASYHE010000041.1, read as the reverse complement.
GGCCTGACCTTCAGCCTGTTCATCCGCGACAACATCAAACAGTTCGGCGCATTGAAGGCGATTGGCGTCAACAATGCCAAGATACGGCGCATGGTTGCGGCGCAGGCCGGGATGGTCGGCCTGATCGGTTATGGCCTTGGCGTGCTCGGCACCGTGGGCTTTATCTGGGGTTTTTCAGGCAATCCGACCTTCAAGGGCTTTTACATCCCGTGGCAGGTGCCGCTGATCAGTCTGGTTGCCGTCACCCTGATCCTTGCACTGACCGGATGGATCGCGCTGCGCCGGGTACTCAAGACCGAACCGGCGGCGGTGTTCCGGTGAGCAGTGCCGCCGAAGCCGAAGCCAAGGCCGTTGCCGCCGTTGCCGCGATCTCGACGCGCGGCGTGGCGCGCGACTTTACTGCGGGGCAACAGACGATCCGGGTGCTGCACGGCATCGACCTCGACGTCCGCGCTGGCGAGCTCACCTATCTGGTTGGTGAATCGGGATCGGGCAAAACCACGCTGATTTCGATCATGTGCGGCATTTTGTGGCCGACTGAGGGCGAGGTTCGCCTGTTCGGCACCGATATCTATCACCTCAGCGACAGCGATCTGGTCGATTTTCGCCTCCGCAATGTCGGCTTTATCTTCCAGCAATATAATCTGATCCCGGCGATCGACGCCGCATCGAATGCCGCGGTGCCGCTGATTGCGCAGGGGATGGACCGCCTGGAGGCGCGCGACCGGGCGATCGAATTGCTTGCCGCGCTCAACATTGCCGATCAGGCCGATAAGCTGCCGAACCAACTGTCGGGGGGACAGCAACAGCGCGTCGCGATCGCGCGTGCATTGGTCCACCAGCCGCGCCTGATCGTCTGCGACGAACCGACGGCGGCGCTCGACGCGCGATCCGGGCGCCGGGTGATGGACCTGCTGCGCGAAGTGGCGCTGGCCGACGACCGGTCGGTGATCATCGTCACCCACGATAACCGCATCTTCGACCTCGCCGACCGCATCCTCGTGCTTGAGGACGGCCGGATCACCCATGATGGCCGCGATATGCCGAAGGACCATTGACGCCATGACCCGACGCTTTGCCAACCTCAATGTTTCACGTCAGATCCTCCCCGCGCTCGCCTTGCTCGGGCTGGTGATCGCGGTGATCTTTATCGCGACGGGCCTGCCCGACCGGCAACTCGAGCCCCCGCAGCAGACGCCGCCGCGGGCTACCGGCGCATTGGCCAACAGCGCGCGCGTGGCCGGCGCAGGGGTTGTCGAACCATCGAGCGAGATCGTCGATGTCGGCACCGCATTGTCGGGTCTGGTCATGGCCCTGAATGTCGAGCCCGGTGCCTATGTCGCAAAAGGCGATCTGCTGTTCACGGTCGACGACCGCGCGGTGCGCGCGCGGTTGCGCGAGGCCGAGGCGGCGATACGCGAAGCCCGCGCCGCCATCGGCGAGGCAGAGACCGCGCGGGTCACCGCGCAGCGCCAACTCGCGCTCTACCGCCAGGTCGACGATGCCGAGGCGATCAGCCGTACCGAAGTCGTCCGGGCCGAGGGTGACGCGGCAGCGGCGGCGAGCCGTCTGGCGCTGGCGCGGGCGCGTCTCGATGCAGCGACGGCGGCGGCGGGAAGCGCGCGCGTTGAGTTATCGCGGTTGGCGGTTCGGGCGCCGATCGCGGGCGAAGTTCTAGCGGTCAACATCCGGCCGGGCGAATATGTGCAGGCGGGCGGGCCGCAGGGTGGCAACGCCGAACCCTATATCCGGATGGGCGAAACGCGGCCTCTGCACGTCCGGATCGATATCGACGAGGATCAGGCCGCGGACGTGGCGCTGGGGTCGAACGCGATCGTGTCGCCGCGCGGTGCAGCCGAGCGGCAGGTTGCGGCGCGATTTGTTCGCGCCGAACCGCTGGTGGTTCCCAAGCGCTCGCTGACCAACAGCGCCGCCGAGCGTGTCGATGTCCGGGTCATGCAGGTCATTTATGCACTACCGGCCGGCAACGACCTGTTCCGCGTCGGGCAACAGGTCGATGCGTTCATTCCCGCAAAAGCACCGGCCGGAGCGAAGCGATGAGACGGGCGGCGGCCATTTTTGTTGCCGCGACGCTGCTGACGGGGTGCGCTGGCGGGTCGCCGCCGCGGATCGACACGCCGCCACCGGTGCTTCCCGCCACCTTTTCCTACGCGCCCGACGCAGGGCAGGCCGGATCGCTCGCAGCCTTGCTACCGAACGACGATCCTGCTTTTGCGGCCTTGCGCACCGCCGCCATGGCCGACGCGCCATTGCTTGGCGAGGCGGCGGCGCGGATCGAGCAATCGCGGGCGGGCGCCCGCCGCGCCCGCGCCGAACGCGCCCCGCAATTCGACGCAACCGCGTCGGTCGAAACCAGCCGCAGCAACCCAGGCAGTCTTGGTGCCAGCCTGCCGCCGGGGATTTCGATCGACCCCGATCAAACCGCTTATGGCGCGTCATTGAGCGCGCGGTGGGATCCCGACCTCTTCGGCCGACTGCGGTCGGAACAGCGTGCCGCGGCCTTGCGGCTCGACGCCGCGACCGCCGACGCTGACGCCGTCCGCATCGCGCTGATCGCCGATCTGGCTGCGCTCGTCGTCGATTGGCGCAGCCTCGACATTCGCGCTGCCTCGCTGGAGAGCGACCTTGCATCGGCAGAGCGCCTGGTTGGCTTGGCAGGGGCGAGAGCCCAGGCCGGCCTTGCGCCCGGCGCCGATCGCGTCCGCGCCGAAAGTGTGGCGAGCGCATCGCGAAGCCGTCTGGCGGCGCTCGCCACCGAACGGAGCACCATCATCGGCCGCTTGGTCACGCTGACGGCCCGCGACGCCGAGTGGATCGAGGCGCAGTTGGCGATTCCCGGCGATCCGCAAGCGTTACCGGTAACTCCATCGGCGCTGCCGTCGGAGCTGCTGATCCGCCGGCCCGATGTTGTCGCGGCCGCCACGCGACTGGCCGCAACGGATGCCGATCTCGCGGCAACGGCGGCGCGGCGGTTTCCGCGGATCACCCTGTCGGGCAGTCTTGGCCTATTGGCGTTCAGCCCCGGCCAGTTGTTCGACAATGATTCGATTATCGGCTCGCTGGCCGCGGCGATCGCCGGACCCCTGTTCGACTTTGGCCGCATTTCGGCCGAGATTGACGGCGCGGCGGCGGATAAACAGCTCGCTTTTCAACAATATCGGTCGGCGGTGTTCGACGCGCTGGGCGATGCGGAATCGGCCTATCGGCTGATCGCCGCCGCTGACGCCCGCGCCACTGCGGCGACCCAAGAAGCCGCTTTGCTGGCACGAAGCGATGCGTTGACGGCAAGCCGCTTTCGCGCCGGGCTGGTCGATCTGGCGAGCGTGCTTGACGTCCGGCGGCAGGCTGACGGTGCCGGCGAACGCGCGGCGGTGGCGATGGGCGAGGCGCGTCGCGCACGGCTGTTGCTATGGCTGGCTTTAGGCGGATAATCGCGTACGTTCAGGGGGTTTTTGTGGCATCGACCATGATTTCCCTGCTATAAGTCAAACTACCAAGAGGCCACGTCCTCGCCTGCGCCGCGCAGGCTCGCAAGTCCGGGACGGCCCGGCAGCCTTGAAAAGGAGGCTGTCATGGCCTGGATTTATCTCGCAATTGCCGGTGTTCTCGAAATCGTCTGGGCCTTTTCGATGAAACAGTCGGACGGGTTTTCGAAACTGGGACCGTCGCTCGTCACGATCGCGGCCATGATCGCCAGTTTTGGCTTGCTGGCGCTGGCCATGAAATCGCTGCCGCTTGGCACCGCTTACACCATCTGGACAGGGATCGGTGCGGTCGGTGCCTTCATCGTCGGCATCGCTGTGCTGGGCGAACAGGCCAGCGCGATGCGGATCGTTGCTGCGCTGCTGATCGTCAGCGGTCTGGTGCTGATGAAGCTGTCGTCACCGGCCTGATCGGCCGAGGGTGGTGATCGTCGGCCACGCGCCGCCGGTCTCGACCCGCGCATCGATGCCATAAACGCGGCGCAGCCGCTCGGGCGTCAGTACCGCGGCGGGCGCGCCGTCGGCGACGATCTGGCCTTCGTCGATCAGCAGCAGCCGGTCGCAATAGCGCGCCGCAAGCGTCAGGTCGTGAAGCACCGCGATGACCAACGCACCGCTGGCGGCCTCCGCTCGCAGCAGCTCCATGACGTCGATCTGATGGCCGGGGTCAAGACTGGCGAGCGGTTCATCGGCGATCAGCGCGGGCGCCTCGACCGCCAAGGCGCGCGCAAACAAGACGCGCGCCCGTTCGCCGCCTGACAATTCGGTGGCGATACGGTCGCGCAGATCGAACACGTCCGCGCGCATCATGGCCCGCTCGATCGCGGCGGTGTCGGTGGCGCTGATCCGCGACATCGGCGCGAGGTGCGGTAGACGGCCCAGTCCGACCAACCGCTCGACGGTCAGCGGCCAGTGCAGCAACTGCCCCTGCGGCAAATAGGCGATCCGGCGTGCCAGATCCGCGCGCGGCATCGCGGCGGCATCGATGCCGTCGACCAGAATTCGTCCCGTCGCCGGGACGAGTGCCAGCATTGCCCGTGCCAGGGTGGATTTGCCCGCGCCATTGGGGCCGACGATTGCGGTCAGCGACCCCGGCTCCAGTGCGGCGCAAACGTTGCGGACGACGGCGCGGCGGCCGAGCGTGACGCCGAAATGTTCCAGAACGATGCTTACCATAACCGCCGCTCGCGCATCAGATGGATCAGGAAAATCGGCACGCCAAGGAAGGCGGTGACTACACCCAGTTTCAGCTCGTTGGTCGATGGAATGATCCGCACGCCAAGGTCGGCCAGGGTGAGCAGCGCCGCGCCGCCGAGAGCCGATGGCAGCAGGATCGCCGACGGGCTGCGATCGGTCAGCGGACGGATCAGATGCGGGACGATCAGGCCGACAAAGCCGATGGCGCCCGACACCGCCACCGCGCCGCCAACCCCGATGGCGGTACCTAGCAGCAGGCGTCGCCGCGTCCGCTTGAGATCGGCCCCTAGGGCCTGCGCCGCATCCTCGCCCAGCGTCAGCGCATCGAGCGCGCGGCCGTTCCAAAGCAGCATCGCGGTCCCGATCGCGATGCAGGGCAGGGCGATCCAGACATGGTCGAACGAGCGGTTCTCAAGACTGCCAAGCAGCCAGGTCATGATCTCCATGGCCGCGAAGGGATTGGGAGAGAGGTTGAGCGCGAGGCTGATCCCGGCGCCCGCGAGCGTCGCGACCGCCAGACCCGCCAGGATGAGGGTGAGCGGGCTTTCCGCGTCGCCCGCCAGCAGGAACAGCAGGCCGAGCGACAGGAGCGCACAGCCAATGGCAAGCCCGGGCAAAACCGCTGGATGAAGCGGGGCGAGGCCGAAATAGATTGCCGCCACTGCGCCCAGTGCTGCCGCGTTCGATGTCCCGAGTACGGACGGTTCGGCGAGCGGGTTGCGCAAATAGCCCTGTAGCGCGGCACCAGCGAGGCCGAGCATCGCGCCCACCGCCAGCGCGAGCAGTGTGCGCGGCAGACGAAGGTCGAACAATATGATGGACGCGATGTGGTCGCCGTCGCCGCTGGCCGCAGCGACAAGCCGGTCGAGCGACAGATCGACCGCGCCGAACAACAGCGAAGCCAGACCCGCGATGACCGCCAATGTCGTGAGCGCGCCGATCAGCAGCGGACGGGGAAGCCAATGGCTCATCGGACAGCCCTGTCATGCCGGGCGATCTGCGCAGCGATGCTGTGCGCGGCCCTGGTGTAAGCGGGGCTGCCACACACGGTCCACGCTTCCTGCACAACGATCCGCGGGATGTCGGACAGGGCGGGATGATGAAGCATTTCGCTGCCCTGATCATCGACGACATTGGTGGCGCGTTCGACAATCAGGAAATCGGGGCGCGCGGCAACCATTTCTTCAAGGCTAAATTGCGACAACGGCGGCTTGCCCAAGGTTTTCGCCAGGTTGGTCAGCCCGACGCGAGTCATCATGTCGTCAACGAGCGTTCCGGTACCCGTCATATAACCGCGCCGCTGATAATAAGCAGCGACGCGGCCGCGGCCGAGCCGCGGCAAGGTCGCAAGATCCCGTTTCATCCCGGCGATGAGTGCCGCTCCGCGCACGGGATGGCCAACAGCGGCGGCGGTCTCGTCGATGGTGCGATAGATTTGGTCGAGCCGATTGGCCGTTTCCAGATCGAGCAGCGGATAGCGCTGGGGGGCAACTGCCGCCAGAACGGGGCTGCTGCTGGCCGGCATCCCGACGACCAGATCAGGATCGATCGCCAATATCTGTTCGGCCGAGTTGCGGAGCACCGGTAGCCCCTGTGCCGCCGCGGCCTGGTCGGACATCCCGGGATCGGTCGCGTTGCGTGTCAGACCGGCGATCTGCTGGCGGTCGGCCAGCGCCAGGACGAGCTGGTCGGTGCACAGGTTCATCGACATGATACGCTGGGGCACCGCCGGTGTCGCCGACATCGCCCGTGTCGATGGCAGAGGGCGGGTGGCGGTCGCGGACAGGGTGCCCGCGACGACGACCGATGCTGCCGCGATCACGGCCAGGCGGCGCACCGACGCGATCAACGCGCCGCTGCCCTTGCTGTCGCGTTCTGACCCGTGTGTTTTTCGGTCATGCGTCGCCTCCCGCCCGAACGGCGCTGCCGATCTCCGGCAGCGCCGCGTCATCAAAACCGCGCCCGAACGCCGCCATAGGCGGCGCGGCCATAGGTGCCATAGTTGAATGCCGTCGCATAATCGGCGTCGAACAGATTATCGACGCGGCCATACACTTCGATCCGCTCGGTGATGGCGAAGGACGCACGCACCCCGGCGATGGCATAGCCGTCGAGCCGCACCGTGTTGAGCGCATTGTCGAAACTGTCGCTCACCATCGTGACGGTCGCGCCGGTCGAAAGCCCGAACGACCAGTCATAGTCGGCCGACAAGCTGACCGCATGGTCGGCACGGCGGGGCAGGCGCTTGCCATCGAAGGCGGGACGTCCCGACCGGTCGCGCGCGTCGATATAGCTGTACGACGCAGTGACGTTCAGCGCATCGACGGGTCGCAGCGCCAGCGATGCCTCTACCCCCTTGGCGCGCGTGCGGTCGATATTGCCATAGGTAAAGGTCGCATTGTCGTAATTGATCTGGTTGGCGGTGTTGCGCAAAAACGCCGTGACCGAGATCAACGCCCGCCCGTCGGCCAGACTTTGGTCGATGCCGATGTCATAGCTCTTCGATTCTTCGGGACGCAGCGCCGCATTGCCGCTGAAGCTGTCGTAAAGCTGGTAGAGCGAAGGCGCCTTGAACCCTTCACCATAGCTCAGACGGACATTGGTCGCGCCATCATTGGGCGAATAATTGGCGTTGCCGCCAAGGGTTGTGGCGCCGCCGAACTGGCTGTGGTCGTCGTGACGGACGCCGCCGGTCAGCGACAGGCCGGCGAACGGCTGGACGATGCCCAGCGCATAGACGCTATCGATATTGGCCTTCTGACTGTCGGTCGAACCGAAGCCGAAGAAGTCGTAATCGGGGCGTTCATGCTCGTAACCGAACACCAGCTTGGCGGTGTCGGCGGGCGCCACGACGCCCTGATATTCGAAACGCAGGTTCGTACCCTTGTAGCCATAATCGGGGGCGGTCCCGCGCACGAAGAAATAATCGCGCTCGTTGCGCATCCACGTCACCGCCGCGCGGCTGGTAAAGCGGCCGTCGAACAGGTCGAGGTTGAGGCCGGCATAGCCGACATATTGGTCGAGCTTGGCGACGTCGCCGCTGTCGGCGGGCGCACCGAAAAAGCTGTCATAATCAAGGTCGGCGTTGATGTAGTAGCCGCGCAGGTCGAGGCTCAGCGCATCGCTGAACGCAATTTTCAGCCGCGCGTTGCCCGCGAAATTCTTGTAGCCGTCGCGCTCGGTCCCGACCGCCGCCGACGAAATGCCATCGGTACGGAAATAGGCGCCGCCGATCCCGCCCGATATGGCGCCAGTGGTACCCGACAGGCCGGCCTTGGCGTTCACCGTATCGCTATAACCATATTCGGCCGACGCGCGGCCGGTGAAGCCTGCCTCGGGGGTCGCGGTCATCAGGTTGACCACGCCGCCGATCGCCTGGCTGCCATGCACGACCGAGTTCGACCCGCGCAGCACCTCAATGCGGCTGATGTTGCCGGTCAGTAGGTGGCCGAAATCATAGCCGTCGCCGATGCCGCTGGGATCGTTGACCTTGACGCCGTCGATCAGGACCAACGTCTGTGTCGTTTCGGCGCCGCGGATCGAGATGCCCGCAACCGAACCGGTGCTGCCGGTGCGATTGAAGCGGATGCCGGGGGTGGTCGCGAGCAGGTCGACGACATCGGTCGTCTGGCGTGTCTCGATCGTTTCGGCGTCGATAACGGTGATCGCCTGACCGACCTCGTCCTTCGACTGTTCGATGCCCGACGCGGTGACGACGATGTCGTCTGAACGGATATTGTCCTGAGCGGCGACGGGCGTCGCAGCGACAAGGGCGAGAAGAGAAATGCTCGAATATTTCAACATGGGAGACTCCCGCACGCCGGCAACGAAGGCGGAGCCTGCCGAAACGCGCACGCGATCGACCGATGTCGGCGTCGCAAGTGGCGTAAATGCCTGCGGCCCCGGCACCGAAGCGGCTCCAGCCGCTTGGTCGTCGCTCGACGGAATTCTCCGTGCCATGGTCTTTCCCTGGACCCAGGCATTGAGCGACCCTCGCCGGCAGGTCTCCTGGCTCGCGGGTCAAGGCTCGATACACGCCTTCCCAGGTTACCCCAGTGGCTGATCCGCAAATCCGGATCGGTGCATCTTGCTCGCCGCTTACAGTTGCAGGGACAGCCTCGGCTTCGGGGGTTCGGCAAGAACCCCGTTACCGCGTTCCCTATTAAGCCCTTTCGGGCACCGGCGCGATCTGCGCGGGGCGAACCCCGCACGCGCCGCCCATAGCGGAATGGCGCGGGGGTGCAATGGGGATTTGTGGGGGCGATCCTCCCTGTCGCGCAGCGATGGGGAGGGGGACCGCTTGCGAAGCAAGTGGTGGAGGGGCGGCGACGGTGGCGCCAAAGCCCTTCCGTCAGCCCTGCGGGCTGCCACCTCCCCATGGCTTCGCCACGGGGAGGATCGATTTCAGGCCACCCGCTCTACGACCATCGCCGCGCCTACTCCCATCGCCCCGGTCAGCACGATCAGCCCATATCGGTCCCCACACGCATCGAGCGCGTCGAGCAGGGTCGAGGTCAGGATCGCGCCGCTGGCGCCCATCGGATGGCCTTTTGCCAGATGGCCGCCGCTCACATTGACGCGCACCGGATCGACATCGCGGTCGCGCAGGAATTTGGCGATGGTAACGGCGAAGGCCTCCATGAACTCGATCCGGTCCATGTCGGCGAGGGTCAGCCCCGCGCGCGTCAATACCTTGTCCATCGCCGCAAACCCGGCGGTGAGTGAGGCTACCGGATCGCCGCCGCTTTCCGCAAAGGCAACAACGCGCGCGCGCGGGGCAGGGCCAAGGCCTTCGGCGCCCACTAGCGCAAGTCCCGCGCCGTCGCAGACCGGCGGGGCGTGTGCGATACTGTGCAGAGGCGGAAAGGTCGCACCTTCGAGCGCGTCTGCGTATTGCTGCTGCAATTCGCCAAATGCAGGCGACGCAGCCGCGAGCGATTCGGCCGTGGTTTGCGGGCGAATGCACTCCTCGCCGGTGAGCGGTCCGGTGGCAATGCGGGACTTTTGGAGCGCGGTGTCGGTGTCGGTCACAGCCGCCTTTTGCTGGGACGCAAGAGCCACTGCGTCGAGATCGGCGCGCGTGATCCCTTCGGCGTTGGCCAGCCGGTCGGCGGCGAGGACCGGCGGTACAAAACGTGCGCGCGGCGGCAGTTCATCATTCTTATAAAAGGCGGCACGGTCGCTCAGAAAGGGTGTGCCGCTCATCGACTCGACGCCGCCCGCAAGGATGCAATTGGCTTCGCCGCTGGCAACCTTGGCGACCGCCTGACCGATCGCCGACAGGCCGGAGGCGCAATAGTTGTTGATGCTGTGCGCCGCCGTCGTGTCGGGCAGTTCCGCATGGAGTTTCGCCAGCATCGCCATATGCCCGCCCTGCGCGCCACTTTGTGTGACGCAGCCGAGCAGCAGCGCATCGGGAACAAAATCGCCGCATCGCGCCGTGAGCGCTGCCGCTTGCTGGCGCACCAATTCCTGCGGGGTCAGTCCGGCAAGCCCCCCGTCGGGCCGGGCCTTGCCGCGCGGCGTGCGCACGGCGTCGTACAGATAAACGTCGGCCAAATCAGGTGCCGACGACGAAGCTGACCGCGGTCGTCGCGCTGCCGCCGACGTTGAAGGTTGCGAAGTTGCGGGCCCCTTCAACTTGATAATCGCCTGCGTTTCCCGTGACTTGGCGCCAGCTGTCGAGCAGCATTCGGACCCCGGTGGCACCTACGGGATGCCCCAGCCCGATCAGCCCGCCCGATGGATTGACCGGCAATTTCCCGCCGAGCGCGATCGTCCCGTCCTCGACCGCGCGCCAGCTTTCGCCGGGTTTGGTGATGCCGAAATGGTCGATCGCCATATATTCGGTGATCGAAAAGCAATCATGCACCTCGACCCCGTCGCACGCATAGATGTCGGGCATCTCGGCGCGGCGCAGCGCATCCATCATCGCCTTGCGCACGCTGGGGAAGACATAGGGTTCGCCGCGGCTGCCCGCGACCTTGGTTGAATAGAGCAGGGGTGCAGTCGAATGGCCCCAGCCCTTGATCCGCGGGATGCTGTCGATCGGGAGGCCGCGGCGCTTGGCATAAGCCTCGGCCACCTCGCGCGACGCGAGGAAGATGGCCGCGGCGCCGTCGGTGACCTGTCCGCAATCGGATTTGCGCAGCGAGCCTTCGATCAGTGGGTTGACCTCGTCATTCTCGCCGAGATGATCGTCGGTAACCGCCCAGCCGCGCGTCTGCGAATTGGGGTTCTTCTTGGCGTTGGCGAAGTTGTTCGCCGAAATCCCGCGCAGATGCGCGCGGTCGAGGCCGAAGCGCTCGTCATATTCCTCGGCAACGCGCGCGAACATGTATGGCCACAGGTAACGCGCCTCCTGCGCTTCGCGGCCCGCCCAGGCGGCGGCGCCGAGATATTCGGCGGCGCGCTGGCCGGGGACGTTGCGCATCAGTTCGATCCCGAGCACCAGCGCGAGGCCATAGCGTTCGGCCTCGATCTCGGCAGCCGCCGCGAGGATCGCGATGCTGCCCGACGCGCAGGCAGCCTCGTGCCGCGAGGCGGGGACGCCCGCGAGGTCGGGATGGACATGGCCGAAAAAGCCACCAAGCTGGCCTTGCCCCGCGAACAATTCGCCGACGAAATTGCCGACATGCGCGGTTTCGACCTCTTTGGGTTCAATGCCCGTCGCGGTAAAAGCCGCTTCGGCAACGTCGCGGAACAGCTCGAACATCCCGCCGCCCTCGCGTTCGAGGTTGCGCGAAAAATCGGTCTGCGCGCCGCCGAGGATGAACACGTCCTTTGCCATGTCAGGCTTCCTTTTCGAGAGTGGCGAGCGCGATGTCGCGCACTTCGCTGCGCATCACCTTGTTGGTGACGTTGCGCGGCAAGGCGTCGAAGCGGAACAGGCGTTCGGGTAGCTTGAACACCGCGAGATCCTTCTCGCGCAAATAGTCGGTCACGTCGGACAGGCTGACATCGTCGGCGCCGCGCGGGACATAGGCGAGCCCGATCCGTTCGCCCATCGTCGGGTCGGGAAGCGAGAACACGCACGCTTCGGCAAGCAGGGGATGTCCGCCGAGCAGCTGGTCAATTTCCTCGGGTGAGATATTCACCCCGCCGCGGATGATCAGATCCTTGCACCGCCCGACGAAGCGATAGAAATCGCCATTCTCCGCAATCTCGAAAAGGTCGCCGGTGCGAAACCAGCCGTCGTCGGTGAAGGCTTCTGCGGTGCGGTCGGGGGCGTAATGATAGCCTTCGAACAGCGACGGGCCGCGGATTTGCAACTCGCCAGATACGCCGTCCACCTCGATCGGGTCACCGCTGCCCGGCGACACGAGGCGGCTTTCGATATTCGCGGCGCGGCCCTCGCCATAGGGCGCCGGATATTGGCCGCGGCGCGGGAACAGGCTGGCGCGCTTGTCGGGGTCGGGCATGTCGCCCTCGCCGGTGATGAAACTCATCCCCTCGTTCGACCCGAAGACATTGACGATGATGATACCGAGCTTTTCCTGAAAACCCCGCACCATCGCGGGCGCGAGCGGCGCCGAACCCGAGGCGATGACGCGCAGGCTCGATAGGTCGACCGAGGCGAGCAAAGCCTCATTCTGGAGCAGCATGTTGAGCACCGCGGGTGGCGCGATCGTCAGGCTCGGTCGCTCGGTTGCGATCTGCTTGAGGTAGATGGCGGGATCGAACGGATGGTGCAGCACCATCGTCCCGGCGCTGGTCAGCCAGCACATCGTGATGCCGCCGATGCTCGCCATGTTGATGAGCGGGAAGGGGTTGAGCAGCACATCGCCCGGCCCGACCTTCATCGCCTCATAACCCGCGGCGGCAACCGCGATCCAGTGATTGTGGCTGCGCGGCACGCCTTTGGGCACGCCGGTCGTGCCCGAGGTCCAGCAGATGGTGAAAATGTCGTCGGCATCGACCGGATTCGCGGCAACATGGGCCGCGAGGGCGTCGGCGTTTCCTGCTGCAATCGAGAGGTCGAGCGCATCAGCGGGAGCATCGGGGCCAAAGGTCATCAGCCGAATGCCGTCCAGCAATGGCGCCGCGACGCCGACATGGTCGCATCCCTTGACCTGCGTGGCGCAGACAAACGCTTTCGGTCGAACGACGCCAAACATGCCTTTCAACTCGTGGCTGCGATATTGTACCGCCGCCGGGCTGACGATCGCGCCGATCTTGGCCGCGGCGAAATAAAGAGCGACAAATTCGCTGATGTTGGGAAGCTGGACGAGCAGCACATCGTCCTTACCAATCCCGGCGGTGACAAGCGCGCCCGCGAGCCGGTGGATCTCCGCCGCCAGCTCGGCGTAGGTCAGCCGCTGCGGCTCACCGAAAGCGAAGTCGGCGCGGTTGGGAGCATCGACCAGCGCGAGCCGCTCGGGGTGCGCCGCCGCATTGGCCGCCAACAGGTCGGCGAAGGTCTGATCGCCCCACCAGCCGCTTTCCCGATAGCGCCGCCGCTTTTCCTCTCCCGCGACAATCATGTCAGGCGGCCAATATGCTGTTGTCGCCCATGCCGATATCGTCGCCGCTGGCCCAAACGCTGTGCGTTCCCGAACAGATGCGTTCGGGCAGGATGATCCGGCACACCGGCCCCGCCGCGATATTCTTCGCGTCGATCAGCACGCATTCGGATTTGTCGGTTTCGAGGTCGGCGATGAAGGAGACGAGATAGCCGTCGTCCTCGTCCTTCGCATTGATCCGCGGCGCAAAGGGCGCCTCGCTGCCGAAACGGCCGGGGCCGAACTCATATTCTTCGCTCGTCCGCGCATTGAGGTCGTGCTTGACCAGTCCGCGGAACAGGAACCAGCCCGGCTCGGGGATAGCGCTATACGCGTAGCGATAGGGCTTGCCCGCATAGCGGTGGTTGAACATGCCGAATTCCAGGTCGCGGTCGTCGAGCCGTTCTTCCTTGGTCTCACCGGTCTTAAGGTTGAAACGCCAGCGGTGGAGGCGCGGCTTGAGCAGCCCTTGGTCAAGATAGGCCATCATCCGCTCCAAGCCTTCAGGGGCATTCGGATAGGATTTGGGCATCGGCTCTTCCTGATAATAGCCGTCGAGGATGATCTCGTCGCCTTCCTCCCACGCGTTCAGCCAGTGGAGTGTGTAGGTCGGCTCGGCTTCGAACCAGCGAATGTCCTCGGGTTGGCCGTGGCGCGGAATGATCGCAAAGCGCGTTTTCTGGTCCGGGTGAAACTGCACGACATGCAGCCGCTTTTCGAGCAATTCCTCGTTCCAATAGAGCGGCATGTCGTTGAGGATCGTGTAGTTTTTGGTGAACGCCATATCGTGCGGCAGCCGCGGCCCGGGCAGCGGCACGGGGATGTAATGCTTCAGCTTGTTGTCCGGCCCGACGACGCCATAATGCATATAGGGCGCGTGCTTCGAATAGTTGAAGAACATCAGCTCGCCGGTCGCGAGGTCGACCTTGCAATGCGCCGAAATGCCGTCGAGCGGCACCCAGCTTTCGGTGCCGAACTGCTCGAGCGTGAACGGGTCGAGCCGATAGGCTTCTCCGCACTGATAGAAGGTCGAGATGATCTTGCCCGCGTGGATCGCGACATCGGTCGAGCTGCTGTCCTTCAGCCATTCCTGCGCGCCCCAGCCGTGGCGCGTCGATTTGTGCGGCGGCTCCATCAGCCCCGCCCACAGCGAGCGCCCTGCTTCCTTCTCGGCCGCAAACCCCTTGGTGCGCACGAAACGGCTACGATAGCTCGCACGGCCGTCTTTGAACGAGATCGCATGGATGAATCCGTCGCCGTCGAACGGGTGATAGCGGCCGATCGGTTCGTGAATCTGGTTCTCGCCGGTGCGGACATAAACGCCGTCGATGTCGGTCGGGATATTGCCGATCACCTCGGCATCGCCATTGGCGAAGATCGCGTTCCACTCGTTGTACGTCGGTCGCCAAGCGCCCTGCATATAGGGATGGTCGTTCGGCTGGATCGTCGTCTCGATTGTCTCGACAAGCTGGGCGGTCATGCGAGGGCTCCTTCGGCGGGGGTAAAGCGCGGCCTTGCGGCAGCGGCATCATATTCGGAAACAAGGCGGTCGACGATAGCGGCGACCGGCTCGACGCCGCGCACAGCGCCGACGCCTTGCCCGGCGGACCAGACATTCTTCCAAGCCTTCGCGTCATCCTGCGCGTCGGAGAAGTTGGGACGCTTATCCTCGGGCATGTTGGCGGGGTCGTATCCGGCGGCGATCAGGCTGGGTTTCAGCCAATTGGCGGTGACCCCGGTAATGCCCTTCGACGGCACAATATCCTCGGCGTTCGCAGCGACGACCATGTCCTTGTATCCCGGCACCGCCATGCTTTCGACGCAGGCGATCAGCGACGTGCCGAGATAAGCGAGGTCGGCACCCAAAATCTCTGCCGCGCGCACCGCATGCCCCGTCGAGATCGCGCCGCCGAGCACGAGCGGCCCGTCCCAGAACTGCCGCACCTCTTCGACGAAGGCGAAGCCCGCGGTCGCGCCGGTATGACCGCCCGCGCCCGCGGCGACGAGCACCAGCCCGTCCACCCCCGCCGCCGCAGCCTTGCGCGCGAAAGCGACCGAATTGACGTCGGCGAACACTAGCCCGCCGTAGCTATGGATTTCCTCGACCACGCGCGCCGGGCTGCCGAGCGCGGTGATCACCAGCGGCACCTTGTGGCGCACGACGCAGGCAAGGTCGTCGGGCAGGCGGCTGTTCGACGGATGAACGACCAGATTGATCGCCCATGCCGCGGCTTCGGAATCGTTCGACAACGCCGCGTCGATGCGGCTCACCCAATCCTCCAGATCGGCCGACGTCCGCGCGTTGGGGGCAGGAAAGCTGCCGATCATTCCGGCGCGCGATGCCGCGATCACCATCTCCGGCCCAGAGACAAGGAACATCGGTGCGGCGATCGCGGGCAGGCGCAGATTGCGCGTCAGCGCTGGCGGCAGGCCGTGTACCGGCAAGGTGTTTCCTCTCTCAAATTATCTGACTTGCATAACGATACTTAAAGCCGTTATGAGTCGCAAGGCAAGAAAAACATCGCGGGCGGTGGTCGCCAAGACGATGATGCGAGGGAGGATCCTATGAAGAGGAATTTTGTTGCGCTATTCGCTGCGACGGCGCTCGCGAGCCCCGGTATCGCTTTCGCGCAGGACGCGGCCCCCGCTGACGATCAGGGTGGGCTCGAAGAGATCATCGTGACCGCGCAAAAACGCGCCGAAGGTCTGTCGGACGTGCCGATTTCGATCTCGGCGATCAGCGGCAAGCAGGTGGAAAATTACGGCCAGACCAACCTCGAACAGATTTCCTCGTCGGTCCCCAACCTGAAAATTACCCAGACCGCGATCGCCAACCGCATCGCGATTCGCGGCATCGCGTCGGGCGACAATAAGGGGTTCGAACAGTCGGTCGCGATGTTCGTCGACGGCGTCTATTACGGCCGCGACCAGCTGTCGCGCCTGCCGCTGGTCGATATGGAGCGGGTCGAGGTGCTGCGCGGGCCGCAGCCGACCCTGTTCGGCAAAAATGCGATCGCGGGCGCGGTCAACATCACGACGCGCAGCCCCACCGACGAATTCGAAGGGTCGATGAGCGGCCTCTATGAATTCAACCACAAGGAACTGCAGCTGACCGGCGTGCTGTCCGGTCCCTTGAGCGAAGGCGTCGAGGCGCGCGTCGTTGGCTATTATCGCAAGATGGACGGCTATTTCTACAACGCGAAGCTCGACCGCGACGAGCCGAACGTCGACGAGAAATATTTCCGTGGCAAGCTCGAGTTCGATCGCGGCGGACCCTTCGCGGCCGAGCTCAAGCTCGAATATGCCGACTTCGAAATGAAGGGCCAGCCGCGCGACGTGTTCGGAGCAGTCGGCAATTACAACACGGTGTTCCAAGGACCGTTCTTCGTCAGCACCAACCCCGATTATGTCCGCGAAGACAATGGCTATCAAAGCCGCAACAAGGTTTTCGGGGCGACGCTCAACGCCGATCTGGAAATCGGCGAGCATACGCTGACCTCGGTCAGCTCGCTGCTCGATTACAAGACGCGCGAGATCGTCGACGTCGATTTTTCAGGGATCAGCTTCCTCGACGGCACCAATTTGCAGGAAGATTATCGGCAGCTTTCGCAGGAACTGCGGCTGGCATCGCCCGGCGGCGAGGCGTTCAACTATATCGCGGGCGTTTATTATCAGAACGCCAAGCTCGACGTCGATGATCAGGTGCTGTTCAACTCGACCTTCCTCGCGCTGGGGCCGCCGTTCAATGCGATCGGCGACACCCGCAACGATCGTGTCTATTCGCAGAAATCGGACCTGATTTCGGTGTTCGCGCAGGGTGAGTTGGCGCTGAGCGACCGCTTCCGCATCACCGCGGGCGCACGCTTCAACCATGAGAAGAAGAGCGGCAGCCGAGATCTCGCGATTGTGCGCGGTCCGCTCAACACCTTCAATCCGCTGGTCGTCGCCGCAACCTTCCGCGCGCTGAACATCGAGGCGCACAGCATTTCGGGCAAGCTCAGCGAAGACAGCTTCAACCCGATGGTCAACGTCCAGTTCGATGCGACCGACGACCTGATGCTCTATGCCTCTTTCGCGCGCGGCACCAAGGCGGGCGGTTTTGACATTCGCTCCAACTCGCTCCCCGGATCGACCACGGTCGCGCGGCCCGGCGCCTTCGAGTTCGAGGATGAGAGCGCCGACAATTTC
Source organism: Sphingopyxis sp. (assembly GCF_035998965.1). Lineage (GTDB taxonomy): Bacteria > Pseudomonadota > Alphaproteobacteria > Sphingomonadales > Sphingomonadaceae > Sphingopyxis. The sequence continues at coordinate 97,561 of NZ_DASYHE010000041.1, read as the reverse complement.
GAGGCAGGGCTCAAGTACAAGGGCCGCAATGTCGCCTTCAACCTGTCGCTCTATCGCACGACTTACAAGGATCTGCAGGTCAACATCTTCGACGGCACGCTGAACTTCAACGTCGCCAACGCCGCGGGCGCCCGCACGCAGGGGGTCGAGGCCGACTTCCGCGCCGCCATTGCCGACGGGCTGACGATCAGCGGAGCGGTAGCCTATCTCGACTTCAAATTCACCAACTTCACCTCGGGCCAATGCTATTATCTGCAAGCGCCGGGGCCGGGCGGATTTTGCGACTATACCGGGCTGCGCAACGCGCTGTCGCCGAAATGGTCGGGTAACCTCAACCTCGATTATACGACCCCGATCAGCAGCGACATGAAAGTGGCGTTCAACATCAACGCCGACTTCTCCTCCTCCTATATCGCGTCGGCGAACCTCGACCCGCGCACCTTTCAGGATGGCTATGTCAAGCTGGGCGCCCGTTTGGCGCTGGGCCAGATCGACAACCGCTGGGAAGTGGCGCTGATCGGGCGCAACCTGACCAATCAGCGCATTTTGCAAACCGCCAGTTCGATGCCGCTGGCGACGACAATTACGCGCAATGCCGGCAATGCGTATAACGGGATCGTCGATCGGCCGCGGACGATTGCGGTGCAATTGACCGGGCGCTTTTAGCGACCTCTCCCCAGGGAAGAGGGGGCGCGGGCACCGCTCCCTCTCCCGACCCTGCCTTGTCGATGTCGGGTCGCTGGGGTAGGGGCTGGCGGAGCAAGGATTGGCTTGAGCTTGAAACACGACCGCACCATCAGGGCCTGTTCGATCTGGCGCGCGCTCGACGTCGTCGGCGACGTCCCGGTGCTGCTGTTGATGGAACAGGCCTTGCTCGGCATTCACAGCTTCGACGAATTTGTTGCGCGCACCGGCCTCGCGCGCTCGGTGGTCAATGGGCGCCTCAAGAAACTGGTCGAGGAAGATTGCCTGGCCAAGGTGCCTCGCAAGGCCGGCCGCGGCTTTCATTATGTGCTCACCCAAAAGGGGCGCGACCAGTTTCCCAACGGGCTGATGATGCTGCGCTGGCAGCATAAGTGGGAGGCGGACAGCCGCGATTTTCAGGTTCGGTTGCACCATGCGACCTGCGGCCATGCCACCGAACCGGTGCCGACGTGCGGCCACTGCCACGCCGAGATCGATCCGCGCGACGTCGATTGGCGCGAGGGGCCGGGGCTGGCGCAGGTCGTGCCGCATTACGAGCGCCGCCGCTTCAACGGCGATGTTGGCGCGCGTCGCCCGGGCGGACGGCCGCTGGTCGACACGATGATTGAGCTGTTCGGCGACCGCTGGGCGACGCTGGTCGTGCGCGCCATGTTCACGCGCATCAACCGCTTTGACGATATCCAGCGCGATACGTTGATGGCAACCAACATCCTGACCGGGCGACTGGAACGCCTGATCCGGCAGGGGATCATTCGCGCCGTCCCCTATTCCGACCGCGGCGACCGTTTCGAGTATCGCCTGACCGCCAAGGGCCGCGACCTCTATCCGGTGCTGCTCGCGCTGCTGCAATGGGGCGACCGCTGGTTTTCGGACGACCGCGGGCCGCCGGTGCTGCTCACCCATCGCCCATGCGGTCATGACCTTAACATGGTCGTCGCGTGCAGCCATTGCGGTGACGAGCTGCAGCTCGACAACAGCCGCTTTACCGTCGAGCCGACGGAAACAGCCGCCGCGAAATAATCATGCGCCGCCCACTGGCGCGCGTCGGGCCGACTGGTTACATGGGCCGCCACCAAACGAATCGCGCGTGCCGCCCCAAACTGCGGGTCAGGCGCCGCCCGCACCAGAAAGTGGCCCGATGGAAATCACGACCGGTCTGACCTTTGACGATGTGCTGTTGGTGCCTGGCCCGTCGGATATTTTGCCGTCGGATGCGGTCCTTTCAACCCAGCTGACCAGCGAGATCGGCCTCAATATCCCGATCCTGTCCTCGGCGATGGACACCGTGACCGAGGCCGATATGGCAATTCTGATGGCGCAGATCGGCGGCATCGGCGTACTGCACCGCAATCTGTCGATCGAGGAACAGGTCGCGGCGGTGCGGCAGGTCAAGCGGTTCGAAAGCGGCATGATCGTCAATCCGATCACCATCACTCCCGATGCGCCGCTGTCCTACGCCACCGCGCTGATGGACCAGCACAAGATTTCGGGCATTCCCGTAGTCGAACCGGGCGGCAAGCTGGTCGGCATCCTGACCAATCGCGACGTGCGCTTTGCCGACAATCCGGGGCAGCCGGTGCGCGAGCTGATGACCGCCGACAATCTGGCCACCGTACGCCCCGGAGTCGGGCAGGACGAAGCCCGCAAATTGCTGCACCAGCGCCGGATCGAAAAGCTGCTCGTCGTCGATGACGATTATCGCTGCATTGGCCTGATCACCGTCAAGGATATGGAAAAGGCGGTCAATTTCCCCGACGCGACCAAGGACAGTGGCGGCCGCCTGCGCGTTGCTGCGGCGACCAACACCGGCGATTCCGGGGTCGAACGCGCCGAGGCGCTGCTCGACGCCGAATGCGACCTGATCGTCGTGGATACCGCGCACGGCCATAGCAAGGGCGTTGGTGAGACCGTCGCCCGGATCAAGAAATTGTCGAACCGCGTGCAGGTCCTTGCGGGCAATGTCGCGACCGGTGATGCGACCAAGGCATTGATCGACGCCGGCGCCGACGGTGTGAAGGTTGGCATTGGCCCCGGATCGATCTGTACGACGCGCATCGTTGCCGGTGTCGGTGTACCGCAGCTCACCGCGATCCTCGACAGCGTCGAAGCCGCCTCGAAACTGGGCGTGCCAGTGATCGCCGACGGCGGCCTGCGCACATCGGGCGATATTGCCAAAGCGCTGGCGGCGGGCGCGTCGAGCGTCATGGTCGGCTCGATGCTCGCCGGCACGGCTGAGGCGCCGGGCGAAACCTTCCTCTATCAGGGTCGCACCTATAAGAGCTATCGCGGCATGGGCAGCGTCGGCGCGATGGCGCGCGGGTCGGCCGATCGCTATTTCCAGCAGGACATCAAGGACCAGATGAAACTGGTTCCCGAAGGCATCGAGGGGCAGGTGCCGTTTAAGGGTCCGGCCAAGGATGTCATCCACCAGATGGTCGGCGGCGTGAAGGCCGCGATGGGTTATACCGGCAGCCGCACCCTGACCGATTTTCGCGACCGCGCCAAATTTGTGCGGATCACCAATGCGGGCCTGCGCGAAAGCCATGTCCACGACGTGGCGATCACGCGTGAGGCACCGAATTATCCGGCGGGATAATCCGCCCCGTTGTCATTGCGGTCCCGGGCTTGACCCGGGGGAAGCAATGCAGAGCGATGTACGCTACTCTGGATTGCCGCGTCGCTTCGCTCCTCGCAATGACGATCAAAGGTAAAAGATCATGACCCCCGCCGCTCGCGTTCAGACCGCCATCGAAATCCTCGACGTCATCGCCGCCTCGGCGCGCGACGGTGGCGCCCCCGCCGATGCGATCTTTGCCGAAGCGATGCGCGCCCGTCGTTATGCCGGATCGAAGGACCGCCGTGCGATCCGCGGTCTCGTTTATGATGCGATCCGCGCTGTGCGATCGGTGCCCGCGTCGGGCCGCGCCGCCATGCTCGCGCTCGCCGATACCGACCCGGAACTCGCGGCGCTGTTCGACGGCGCCTCCTATGGCCCCACCGCGATCGGCGTTGACGAAGCGCGGGCCGAAACCGGGCTCGCGACACCCGCGCTGATCAAGCTGTTCGACCCGCTGGTCACCAAGCCGGAGCACGCCGCGATGCTCGCTCGCGCCCCGCTCGACCTGCGCGCCAACCGGCTGCGCTCGAGCCGCGACGAGCTGGCGATGATTTTCCGCGACGGCGAAGCGATCAACGGCCTCACCGACGGCTGGCGCCTCCCGGGCGAAACCGCCGCGGTTCAGAACTCGGCCTATGCCGAGGGCCAGTTCGAGGTTCAGGACGCGGCGAGCCAATATGCCGCCGCCGCGCTCGGCGCCGAAGCCGGGCAGATGGTTGTCGATCTGTGCGCGGGCGCGGGCGGCAAGACGCTCGCCATCGCTTCGGCAACCAACGACGAAGCCGCGATCCTCGCCTGCGACACCAACCGCGCCCGACTGCAACAACTGGCGCCGCGCGCGCATCGCGCCGGGGCAACCGCTATCGAAACGCTGCTGCTCAACCCCGGGCAGGAACGCACGATGCTTGCCGACCGGATGGGCAAGGCCGACCGTGTCATCGTCGACGCGCCCTGTTCGGGCAGCGGCACCTGGCGGCGCAGCCCTGAACTGCGCTGGCGCTCCACCCCGGCGCGGCTCGACCGCCATGTCGCCGATCAGGCCAAGCTGATGGACATCGGCGCGGCACTGGTGGCGCCGGGCGGCAAACTCCTCTATGCTGTCTGCTCGATCATCGCACGCGAGGGGCGCGCACAGGTGGATGGTTTTCTGACTCGTCATCGCGGCTGGACCGCCGACACCGGCTATCTGCACGACGGTGTCGGGCGTGCCGCGGGCCACGGTTTCCTGCTCACCCCAAAGCACGACGGATGCGACGGATTTTTTCTCGCACGACTGACGGCGCCATGTTAGCATCCTCGCAATGAAGCGATGGGAGAATGCGATGCGCGTCAGTTTTCTGGCTCTGTCTGCCGGTCTGATTTTGGCCAGCCTGCCCACGGCATCCGATGCCCAGCGCGCCGACAACGACATTTTCCCGCGTTCGATCGCGCTCCAGCAGCAAGGCCAGATGGCCCAGGAAGCCGGCGATCTGGACCAAGCGGTGGATTTCTATGAATCGGCTCTGGCGGCCGACCCGCGCAACCGCTCGGCGATTATCGCACTGGCGCAGGTCGCCCGCGCGCAGGGGCTGCCGGGCAAGGCGATCGGCCTGTACCGCGAGGCCCTGGTGCTCGAACCGAACGACATCGTCGCACTGACCGGGCAGGGCGAAGCGCTGGCCGACAAGGGCGCACTGGAACTGGCGCGCGAAAAGCTGGCCGAAGCGCAGCGCGTCTGCGCCGACAAATGCCCACAAGTTGCGGCGCTCGAAAAGACGATCTCGTCAAGCGCATCGAAGCGCGTTGTGGCGGCTGAGGCGTTGGTACCGAAGCCGGTGGTCGCGACGGTTGGTTCCGCGAGCAAGAATTAGGCTGCGGCCAAAGGCTGCTTTGGGGCCGTTAGCGGACGCCCGACATTGCGCTATGCGTGAGGATCCAAAGTTCAGGAAAGGTCAGCCCTGTGCGCGCTGCAATTTGCACCCTCGCTGGGCTGGATGCCGCTGCATGCGAGCCGAAAAACGCTGACCGCCGACAAGTGGCCGCTTGTCGCCAAATGAAGTAAGCGAATCGACGCTGGCACAGCCGGATAATGTAGGAAAGACCTATTTGTCGGCGATGTCGGTATTGGGTTGGAGAGCGGACGCCACCCCTTTTTGCCGACCCCTCGTTTATTCTTTGCCTGCCTGTCTTCGCGGGGGCGTCCAGTTTCGAACGCGAGTTATCTGTTGCATACTAGTGGGTGTAAAAGATTGGAGTTCAATTGGAGCGACGCGACCTTGGCGATATCGTGGGAGAAAGGCTGAGCGATCTTTTGTCACTACTGCGGTTGGACATCGATGATCCCAACCGCGCGCGCGATGTGGTGTTCGATGAAGTCCTGAATGATTACGAAGGTGACGACATAATAGAAGTGATCTGCCGGGAAGCCGAGTTTTGCCTATTTTCTGACATTCTTGAAAAGGACAATTTTCATCTGGAAGATGTCAAAGTGATGAGCGCGTTTTATGATCAGCTGGTGAAAACTGCGGAGAAATACGCGAGCGTCGGTGATTGGTCTTTGAGTCCTGGTGATTGGCCTTTGACCGAAAGGAGAAGAGCGAAAGGTTTTTTCCTTCAGCTTACCGAACATCGTCCAAAGCCGGAGACCAAGTAAGAACGCGGTTTTGGCGGCAATGTCCGTGACCGGTCGTTTGCTGCCGCTAGTTTCCCAACGCCCGCGCCAGCGCCACCCATTCGGGAACGCTGACCGTCTCGGCCCTACGCGTTGGGTCGATGCCTAGCGCCTCCGCCGCGGCGACCGCGCCCTCCAAGCCCTTCAAGCTCTGGCGCAGCATCTTGCGCCGCTGGCCGAACCCCTTCTCGGTCAGTTTCGACAGCAGTTTCGGATTGACGCCGTCGGGCTGCTCGGCCGGCACGACATGGACAATTGCCGACATCACCTTGGGCGGCGGGGTGAAGGCCGAGCGGTGGACTTTCATCGCGATTTTCGCGGTTGCGCGCCACTGTGCCAGCACCGCGAGCCGCCCATAGGCGTTGCTGCCGACCGGCGCGACGATGCGTTCGGCAACCTCCTGCTGGAACATGAGCGTCAGCGACAGCCAGCGCGGCGGCCATGCTGCGGGCTCCAGCCAGCGCGTGAAAAGGGCGGTGCCCACATTATAGGGCAGGTTGGCGACGATATGATAGGGCGCGCCGCCGGTCAGCGCATCGACGTCGACCGCCATCGCGTCGTCGGCAATCACCGTCAGCTGGCCCGGAAACGCGCCGCTCAATTCTGCCAGCAACGGCAGGCAGCGATCGTCGCGCTCGACCGCGATCACCTTTGCCCCGGCGCGGAGCAGCGCGCGGGTCAGCCCGCCGGGACCGGGGCCGACCTCGAACACCGTCGCGCCGTCGAGATCGCCCGGGATCGCGGCGATGCGATCGAGCAGTTGTTCGTCGAACAGGAAATTCTGGCCCAGCGCCTTGCTCGCCTGCAATCCATGCGTGCGCACGGTTTCGCGTAGCGGCGGCAGGTGGGGCGCGGGGCGGGCGCTCACTTGGCTGGCGCGCAGTTGCGCTCGCGCGCGATCGCCAGCTGGGCGGCCATGGCGATCGCAGCGATGGTCGGGCCGGGGTCTGCAACGCCGCGACCCGCGATGTTGAACGCCGTGCCATGGTCGGGTGAGGTGCGGATGATCGGCAGGCCGAGGGTCAGATTGACCCCGTCATGGAAATGCAGCGCCTTGAACGGCGTCAGCGCCTGATCGTGATAGGCGCAGAGCAAGGCGTCATAGCGGGCGCGAACGGCCGGCGCGAACAGGCTGTCGGCGGCGAGCGGACCATCGACGATGATACCGTCCTCGGCGAGCTGGGCGACCGCGGGGGCCATGATCCGCTCCTCTTCGCTGCCAAGCTGGCCGCTTTCACCGGCATGGGGATTGAGGCCCGCGAGCGCGATGCGCGGGTTTTCGATACCGAAATCGCGTTTCAACCCGCGCGCCACGATGCGTGCCTTGGCGACTATCAGCTCGACCGTCAGCCGATCGGACACTTCCATCAGCGGAATATGGACGGTCAGCGGAACGACGCGGAGCGACGGCCCCGCCAGCATCATCACGGCATTGGTCGCTGTCACGCCGCAGCGTTCGGCGATGAATTCAGTCTGGCCGGGATGGGTATAACCGATGCCGTGGAGCGCAAATTTCGACACCGATCCGGTGACCAGCGCCGAACTCGCCTGATTGCGCGTCAGCCCGATCCCGGTTTCGAGGGCATGGAGCGCGCAGGTGGCGCCCGCGGCGGTGGGTGTGCCGGGGATCAGCGGCCCGCTGTCCTCCAGATGCCAGACGGGCAAGGCGTCGTCGAAGGCCCGCTGGACCTCGTCCATGTCGCCGACCCGAGCGATCGGCCCGTCCCAAACCGCGGCGATCGTCGCGGCGTCGCCGATTGCGACAAAGGGGGGCAAGTTGTTTTCACGCCGCGCCGCCCACGCGTGTGCGGTGACTTCGGGTCCGACACCGGCCGGGTCACCCAGGGTGACGGCGATCGGTTGTCGAAGATTGGCAAAAGACATTAGCTATATTCGATCACGGCATCCCGGCGCAGGTCACGCAGATAACGTTGAGCCCGCTTGTTGACCTTTTCTTCGAGCAGGCGCGCCTCGATCTGTTCAAGGTTCGGCGCCGTTGCCGTCTGCGGCATGTCGCGGCCGCACAGGACCAGAACGCTGATACCCTCGTTCACCGCGCCAAAGGGCTGGGTGGTTTGACCGATCTGCAAATTGATCAGCGTATTCTGCAAGGGAGCAGGCAGGGCCCGCATTTCGACATTGTCCCGCGATACCACATTGGCGCCAAGCCGCGCCGCGACCGCATCGGCCGCGCCGCAACCAGCAATGTTGCGCGTCGCTTCGGAGAACTGACCGGCCATTTCCGATGCCCGGGCCTGCGTCGTTCCGGCCGGGAAATCGAGCGATATTTGCTTGAGGCTGAGGATCGCATCGCGCGGATCGGCGGTCAGCACCTGGCGCCGGTCGATCATCAGCATGATCGATACGCCGCCCGGAACCTGAATGGGGCCGACCAACTGGCCGGGCTGCATCTGGACCGCCGCTTCGGCCATCGATGTCGGCAGCTGGCCGGGTTTTACCCAGCCCAGATCGCCCCCAACCACCGCGGTCGATGCTTCTGAAAACTGACGCGCATAAGCGGCAAAGCTGCCGCCCGCCTGGAGCGCCTGAATGATTTTCTGGGCGTTTTCGGTGACCGCTGCGACATTTTCGGGCGGCGCCGACAGATAGATTTCACCCAGATGAAATTCGTCCTGCCCCTTGGAATCATTCATCCGCTGAACCACCGATTCCACTTCGTCGGTGGACACGTTCGTCGTCGATTGAATGTTGCGCGACAGCAGCCGATCCCAGGCGAATTCGCCGCGGATCTGCTGCTTCACCGCCGCCGCGGACGATCCTTTCGAAACCAGATAGGCCGAAAATTGTTCGGGCGTCTGCTTGAAGCGGAGCGCGAGGCGGGCGAACTGATCGTTCACGACATTTTCGTCGATCGTGATGTCGGCGGCCTTGGCCTCTTGAATCTGCAACTTTTCGTCGATCAGATTGCTGAAGACCTGCTGGCGTAACCGCTGCAATTCTTCCGGTGGCAGCTCGACATTGTTGTTTGCGATCCGGATCAGCGACATGCGCTGCTCGATATCCGTCGCGGTGATGATCTCGCCGTTTACCGTCGCAGAGGGGCGATAGACGTTGCGCTTTGCATCGCCGAAAATCTGAACATTGCCCGGAATGTTAAGGCTGGTCGTCGGCACTTCGTCGTCGCCGACGGTCTGTGCCAGCACCGGCGTCATCCCGGCAGCGGCCACGGCGATCAGGCCGATCATGGTCGAAAATTTGGTCATCTTTACCCTATTCGAGAAAGTCCGCACGCTCCGTATCAGCGGATACGCCCGATGGTCCAGCGCAATCCGCCATCCGGGCTTGTTTGAAGCGTGCTTCTACGCCGCTGACGCTGAACCTAGTCTGAGCGATTCGTTCAGAACCCCAGATTACGGAAGGCGACACGGAAGGAGAAACTGTTACCACGCCGCGCATCACCGGTGTCGGCATAGTCGCGGCGCCACGTCAGCGCAATCGACAGGCAATCATCGTCATAGGCCAAGCCGAGACGATGGCGAATCGGTTCGAATCCGTCGGCGGTGCTGAGCGGATCGTCGCTCCGTTCGGTCAGGTCGACAATGGCCGAGCCAAAGACCGACCAGTATTGCGCCACCTTGATCCGCCCGCCGACGCGCGCTTCTTCGCGGTCCTGCAGCTCCTCTCCGAGCAACAGGATGTCACGGTTAAGCCGCGAATAGCCCAGCACGGCATAGGTTGAACGGCTACCAATCGTCGCGTCGAATTCGTTGCGACGGATCGCGAAGTTGTCCTTGTCGAGCCGGTAGCGGTGGGTCAGGCGCAGGAAATCGCGATAGGCAATCGTCGTTCGCCCGACGATGTCCGACGTGCGGCTGGTCAATCCAGTGCCGTCGGGGAACAGCGCGGGCTTGTCCGACAGGCGATAGCTTTGGCCGACGCTGCTGCTGATATTGAAACCGGGGCGGCTGTAGTTCCATTCGACGCCATAGGTGATGCGCGCGCCATCCTCGAACCGATCGTACCCGTTGAAGCGGTTGATCGCGAACAGATTGCTGTCTTCCAGATCAAACGCGCGCGAATCCTCGTTCGGGATGTCGAGGTTCTTGAGCGGCGGCGTGGCGACCAGCTGGACGCGGGGGGTCAAAGTCTGAGTGCCACCGGCAAATTCGCCAACGAACGGCCAGCGCATATCGGCGGCGACCGCAGCAATGCCGCGTGCCTGCCAACCCGACTTGCCGCGATACCCCGGGATTGCGGTGAGCAGATTCTCGTCGCTGTGATAGACGTCGCCGCGCACCAGCGCGGTCAGCGTAACCTCTTGCCCCAGCCGGGTCAGCCCGTGCAAATCCCAACGTGCGCCGGCAAAGGCGCGCTGCGTATCCTGACCCGCGGTGCGACCGATCGCCAGCGTGTTGAGCTGCAACTCGACCTGGCCGCCAAGTACCGGATCGGCGAAGCGCTGGCGATAATCGATGATCGGCAGCGCGATCGGCTGCTGCCCCTGTTCGTCGTTGCGGCGCAGCGTCTGCGTCGCCCAGCCGGCGATCGACAGGTAGCTGTTGCCGCCGATCCGCTCCAGCTCGAAGGTCGAGCGCAGCCGGTCGTCGCGGCTGATGTCATAGCGGCGCATGAACGTCCGGTCGGTCGCGATGCGGCCCGAATAGCTAAAGCTCCAGCGCGGATCGAACTGGAACTTGCCGGCGCTTTCCAGATAGCCGCGGAAGCGTTTGCGGCTGTCGGGGTCTTCGCCGGTCAATGGTACCAGCGAACCATAGGTCGCATAGCCATTGATGCGGAACGAACCGATGTCGGTGAGCGCGCGGAACTCGCCCTCCAGCATCGGCGCTGCGCCGGTGTAGAGATGCGGGGTGATCGTGATATCGCGGTCAGGCGCGAGGCGCAGATAATAGGGCACCGCGATTTCAAAGCCGTTGCTGCGGTCGAGCCGGATTTCGGGCACCAAAATGCCGCTGCCCGCTTCGCTGTTCGCCGGGTGACTAAGCCCGGGCAGCGGGATCAGCGGCAGGCCGAAAATCTCGACCCGCGCGCCTTTGTAGCGGATCTTGTTCTTCGCCCGGTCATAGGTGACGCGAACGGCGCGGATCTGCCAGCTCGGGTTTTTGGGACAGCCGTCGGCATCCTCGACCGGGCAGGCGGTGTAGGCGGCGTTCTCCAGCTCGATATTGCCATTCTCGAATCGCGTTCCCTTGATCGCGGCGAGCCGCGAGCCATTGTCGAGGACGACGAGCAGGTTTTCGACCACCCCGTCGCGCAAACTGTCGGTCAGTTCGATGCGGTCGCCATAGGCGGTGTCGCCTTCGGGATTTTTGATCGCGACATTGCCTTCCGCGAAAACCTGGCCGGTCTTGCGGTTCCACGTCACCTTGTCGGCGCGCATCGAAATTGCTTCGCGGTTCATCGCGACATTGCCCTCGGCCACGACAACTTCGGTTTCGCTGTCGTAATTGAGGTTGTCGGCGGCAAAGCCCACCTGATCCTCGGCGGCGACCGCGGGCGCGTCGGTCGTGACCGGTGCAATATCAGGCGTTTGCAGGTCGGGCTCGCCCGAGACGTCCTGGGCTGGCGGTGATTCGGCGGCCTGCTGCGCCGCGACGGGGCTGGCGAGCAGGGCGATGCTGCTCGCGGTGACCAGCCACAGCGGCTGCGCACGGCGCGTCTGTCGGAACAAAGCCCAGCTCATTTAATCACTTTGTCCCACTTATCGATCGCGTCCGCCCGGGTTGGACCGGCTGCTTTGTTTTTGCAACTCGCAAGCGAAACCCCTATCGGTCCCGCACGCTGCAATCAATCATCGCATGAGAGAGTTACCGAATGGACATTCACTTTGTCGCGCAAATCGATGCGTCTGCCGACGTCGTCGCGTTTCCGGTCCGCAAAGGCGAACTGAACGCCTTTGTCCAGGCGCTGGGCGAACCGCATGGCGAGCTGCTCAGCGGCGCTGCCGCGCAGGCGCGCTTTGAGGGCGCGGCGGGCGGGATTGCCGAAACCGCGGCGGTCGATGGCGGCCGTGTCCTCCGTTTGCTGCTGGTCGGGATCGGCGAAGGCACAGTGCATGACCTTGAACGCGCGGGCGGCGCGCTGACCGGACGGCTGCAAACCAGCGGCGCGTCTGCGGTCCATGTCGATTTCGCGAGCGCGGGCGCGGTCGAGGAAGAGGATGTGCTGGCGTTCGCAATGGGGGCAAAGCTGCGCAACTGGCGCATCGACACCTATCGCACCCGGCTCGCCGATAACGCCAAGCCCACCCTCAAGACGCTGACCATTGCGTCGCCGCACCGCGACCTGTCGATGCGCTGGGCCGTAAATGAAGCCATCGCCGACGGCGTCGCACTGACCCAGACTCTCGTCGCCGAGCCGCCGAACATCCTCTATCCCGAAAGCTTCGTCGAACGCTGCCAGCATCTGGCTGACCTTGGCGTCGAGCTCGAAGTGCTCGACGAACGGCAGATGAAGGCGCTCGGCATGGGCGCGCTGCTCGGCGTCGCGCAGGGCTCGACGCGACCGCCGCGGCTGCTCGCGATGCGCTGGAACGGCGGCAAAGACGGCGACAAGCCGGTGGTGTTCATCGGCAAGGGTGTGACATTCGACACCGGCGGCATCAGCCTGAAGCCCGGCCCCGGCATGGACATGATGAAATGGGACATGGGCGGCGCGGGTGCCGTCGCGGGCGCGATGAAGGCGATCGCCGGGCGCAAGGCGAAGGCGAACGTCGTCGGCGTCGTCGGCCTCGTCGAAAATATGCCCGACGGCAATGCGATGCGCCCCGGCGACATCGTCACCACCATGTCGGGCCAGACGGTCGAGGTGCTCAACACCGATGCCGAGGGGCGGCTGGTGCTGTGCGACGCGATCACCTGGGCGCAGAAGATGTATTCGCCCAAGGTCATCGTCGACCTTGCGACCCTGACCGGCGCGATGGTGATCTCGCTCGGCCATGAATATGCGGGCATTTTCGCCAATGACGAAAGCCTAGCGACCCAGCTGATCGCGGCGGGCGAGACCAGCAACAACAAGCTGTGGCGCTTCCCGCTCTCGGCCGCCTACGACAAGCTGATCGACAGCCCGATCGCCGACATGAAGAATATCGGCCCGCGTGAAGGCGGCTCGATCACCGCGGCGCAGTTCCTGAAACGCTATGTCGACGAGGGCGTCGCCTGGGCGCATCTCGACATCGCGGGTGTGGCATGGGCCGACAAGGACGGCGCAGTCTATGCCAAGGGCGCGACCGGCTATGGCGTCCGCCTGCTCGATCGCTACATCGCCGAAAATCACGAAGGTTAAGGGCAGGGGAGCATGGCGCGCGTCGACTTTTACCGGCTGACCCGCGACCCCGTCGAACGGGTGCTCCCCGCCATCGCGACGCGTATCCTGAGCGCGGGCGACCGCCTGCTGATCGTCGCCGCCCCGGCCATGCAGCGGCAGGCGATCGACGAAGCGCTGTGGACGCTCACCCCTGCGAGCTTTTTGCCGCACGGCGCCGCGGGTTCGCCCGATGAGGAGATCGAGCCGATCCTGATCTCGGGAACGCTCGACGCTGCGCCACCCAATCGCGCCCGACTGGTCGCGCTCGCCGATGGCGAATGGCGCGACGAAGCTTTGGGGTTCGAGCGCACCTTCCTGCTCTTCGACAACAGTCGTATTGACGACGCCCGCGCAACCTGGCGCAAGCTGAGCGCCGCCGAAGACGTCGAAACCCATTTCTGGAAACAGAACGATCGCGGCCGCTGGTCGGAGGGGCCGTGAGTGTGACTGACGTCACCGCACAAGGCTTACCGCGGTGGCATGGACGATGATGACCAGCAACAGGAGCCCATCATGACCAGAATTTCCTTCATCGCCTTGGCGGCCAGCGCGCTGCTGCTGTCCGCCTGCGGTTCCAAATCGGAATCCGAAGTCGCCAGCGGCACCTACACCGACCCCGAAACCGGCAAGACCGCCGACTATAAAGTCACCGCCAGCGACGATGGCGAGATGAGCAATGTTACAATCAAAACGGACGATGGCGAGATGCAGTTCGGCGGCGGCGCCGCAAATGCCAAACTCCCCGCGGGCTTCACTGCCTATCCCGGCTCGAAGCTGACCGGCGGTTTCGCCGCCAGCGGCACCGACGGCACCGGCGGCATGGCCAGCTTCGAAGTGAACGCGAAGGCCGCCGACGTGATCGCCCATTTCCGCAAACAGGCGGAGGCCGCGGGCATGAAGGTGACGAGCGAAATCAAGTCCGGCGATACCGCGATCATTGGCGCCGAAAAACCCGGCGATACCAAAACGGGCGTTCAGATCACCGCGACGCAACAAGACGCGCAGGTTATTGGGACGATCACATACGGCAGCGGCAGCTGACCGGCCGCAGCGCTAGCCCACGCTCCCGCCTTGCAGTGCAGCAAAAGCGCGGCTAGAGGCGCGCGCATCGCAAACCATAACAAAGCAGGAGCTTCCCCCATGGCGGTCACTCGCACCTTTTCGATTATCAAGCCCGACGCCACGCGCCGCAACCTGACCGGCGCCGTCACCAAGATGCTGGAAGACGCCGGTCTGCGCGTCGTCGCCTCGAAGCGCATCCACATGAGCCGCGAACAGGCCGAAGGCTTTTACGCGGTCCACAAGGAACGCCCCTTCTTCGGCGAACTCGTCGATTTCATGATCAGCGGCCCGGTCGTCGTCCAGGTGCTGGAAGGCGAAGACGCCATGCAGCGCAATCGCGACATCATGGGTGCCACCAACCCCAAGGACGCAGCGCCGGGCACGATCCGCAAGGAACTGGCCGAAAGCATCGAGGCGAACACCGTGCACGGCAGCGACAGCGACGAAAATGCGGCGATCGAGATCGCCTATTTCTTCAAGCCCGAAGAAATCGTCGGCTAAGCATCCGGCACCTCACGTCAAGCGAAAGGCCCGCGGACTGCTTCGCGGGCCTTTTTCGTACCTAGCGTCCGATCTGGTTCAGCGTCGCCCGCCGACAATTGTCGCCGCTGATCGCGAAATCGACCAGCCGGAGGCCTGGCTTCGACCCGCCCGGCGCCATGAACAGCGTCAGCGCGCAATATTCAAAATCACCAACCTCATATTCGACGTTGCCGGTTTTCAGCTGCTGAACGATAAGCTGGCGCGTATCATAGCTCGATTCATAATCGAACGCCTTGGTTGTGCCGACCTGGCGCACGGCAGCCGGGCGGCCCCAGAATTTGATGACTTCGGCCTCCGTCCAGCCCGCCATGCTGCCGAAGATCGCCTGCTGCAACCGCGTCTTGCCCCTGAAATTCGGACGAATGCGCGCCATGAAATCGCGTTCGCCGGTCTGGTCCGCCAAGGCCAACTCGCCCATCGCAATATAGCCGTCGAGCTGGCCTCTCAGAATAACGAGCATCTCGTCGACCCTCTGCTTCACCGCGCGTATTTCTTCCTCCGATTGCTGCCGGAGCGGCGGTGGGGTGGCATCCGTCCAGAAGGTCGACCAGGTCAGCTCTTCGAGCGGTGACGACAAGGCGAAATTGCCGATGGGCAACAGCCCGAGATCGACCATCGGATCATAGGATTTGTCGCGGGCGGCCTTTTCCGTCGCGGCAACGATTGCCTGGCGGTCGCAGGCAATGGTGTTCACGCGGCTCAGCCATCCGTCCGGTGGCACGTCGAACCAGCCGGTTCCCTGGCGAGAATACTCCTTTCGATGGTCGCGGAAAATCGAATCGACTGTCACGATCTGCATCCGGTGCCGCGCGCAATCGGCGGCGACGCGATAATTGCTGTACCGCGGTTTCAAGGCCGATTCGAATACTTGCATCACCTCGACAAAGGCCACTTCGGTATTCTCGAACGGCGCCGGCGGCAGATCGTCCTGCTGTGGCGGCTTCCCTGGAACGGGAACACCGGTCAGCGATACATCAGTGCGCAACGCGACATCGCTATAGTCGGCAAAATAGATCGACCGATCGCCCTTCGTTTCGACGCTGTCGATCATCGCCCATTCACCAGCCTGTGCTGGGGCGCTCTGCAGCGCCGCGAGCATCATGATGGGGGCAAACGCGATGCGCATGGACGGGGAGGCTTTCACCGTTGAGAGAAGGCTGACCCTAGATCGTCATGAGGCGTGCTCAATCACCGATAAGCACTGGTACGCCGACTATGGCTACCGACGGACCGGCCCGGGATATTGGTGCTAGAAGTCGTCAGCCGCGCCCATCAGCCCCGCCAACTTCTTTGGCGCCACCGCCAGCCAGCTCTTGCGCAGCCATTCGCCGATCGCATCCCAGTCGGTATCGCCCAAGTCGAGCCGGATACCGACCCAGCCATCGCCGAAATAGGCGGGGCGGTAATAGCGGTCTTCGTCCATCTCGATCAGCGCCGCCTGTTCGTCGGCGCCGCTGATCTTGACCAGCAGCGCGATCTTTCCGTCGCCGTGGTGATCCTGGGTGAAATAGGCGAATTTCTTTCCCTTCACGATGCCGAAGCAGGGCATGCCGTGCGAGGTGACCTCGTCGGCTTCGGGCAGCGCCATCGCGAGATCGCGGACACGGCCCAGCAGATAGTCGGGGCTGCGTTCGCGCGTGACGAACGCCGCGAGTGTTGCGGGATACAGCTGATGCTCGGCAATCCGCACCCGCGCGCTCAGCGTTTCGACGGTATCGCCGGGCAGGATGGCAACGGGCGTTTGCGCCAGCACCGGGCCGTCATCGACCCCGGGGGTGACGATATGGACGCTGCACCCGCCAAACCGGTCGCCCGCGTCGATTGCCCGCTGATGGGTGTCGAGTCCCTTGTACAGCGGCAGCAGGCTGGGGTGGATGTTGAGCATCTTGCCCTGCCATTTTGCGACGAAATCGTCGCTCAGGATCCGCATATAGCCCGCGAGCGCGACGAAATCGGCTTTGGCCGCACGGAGTTCGGCATCGACCAGCGCGTCGAACGCGTCGCGGTCCATCCCCTTGTGCGTGCGCGCCCACGTCGCGACGCCCTCGGCTTCGGCGATGGCGAGACCCGGCGCGTCGGGATTGTTGCTGGCGACGAGCACCAGTTCATAGGGACAATCGGCGGCTTTCGCGGCGTAGAGCAGCGCCGCCATATTGGTCCCAGCGCCGGAGATCAGGACCGCGACCTTGGCTTTCACTTGTTCCTCCCCGGAACGGGGAGGGGGACCGCCCGAAGGGTGGTGGAGGGGTCGGGACGGTGCATCATGACGAGAGGTTTCGACCCCTCCGTCAGCCCTGCGGGCTGCCACCTCCCCGTTCCGGGGAGGATTTCACGCCCCATGCGTCGCGCTCCACGCGCCCATCGCGCTCCACGTCTCTGCGCTGCCGGTCACGGTGCAGCCCTTGGCGCCCGCCGCGATATGGCCGATCCGATACACCGTCTCACCCGCCGCTTCGAGCGCCTCCGTCACATCGGCAACATCGCCCTCGGCCACAACAACCGCCATCCCGATCCCGCAATTGAACGTGCGCGCCATTTCCTCGGGCTCGATATTGCCCTGCGCCTGCAAAAACGCCATCAGCCGCGGCTGCTCCCACGCATCGGCATCGACAAAAGCGTGCAGCGTTTTCGGCAAGATGCGCGGGATATTTTCGAGCAGCCCGCCGCCGGTGATATGCGCCAGCGCGTGGATCTTGCCGGTCTTCACCAGCGGGAGCAGGCTTTTTACATAGATGCGCGTCGGCGCCATCAGCGCGTCGATCAGCAGGATAGTCTGGTCGAACAGCGCCGGGCGATCGAGTTTCCACCCCTTGTCCGCCGCCAGCCGCCGCACGAGCGAGAAGCCGTTCGAATGCACGCCCGACGAAGCGAGGCCGAGAATGACGTCGCCCGCCGCGACCTTGTCGGCGGTCAGTACCTGATCGCGCTCCACAGCGCCGACACAGAAACCCGCAAGGTCATAATCGCCTTCCGAATACATCCCCGGCATTTCGGCGGTTTCGCCGCCGATCAGCGCGCAACCGGCCTGTTTGCAACCCTCGGCAATGCTCGCGACCACTTGCGTGGCGACGTCGTTATCGAGCTTCGCTGTCGCGTAATAATCGAGGAAAAACAGCGGCTCGGCGCCCTGCACGATCAGGTCGTTGACGCACATCGCGACTAGGTCGATCCCGACCCCGTCATGACGACCCGATTCGATCGCCAATTTAAGCTTTGTACCAACGCCATCGTTCGCGGCGACGAGCAGAGGATCCTTGAATCCCGCCGCCTTCAGGTCGAAAAAACCGCCGAAACCGCCGAGGTCGGCGTCGGCGCCGGGGCGGCGCGTCGCACGGGCGAGCGGGGCGATGGCACGGACCAGCGCATTGCCGGTCTCGATCGATACGCCGGCCTGCGCATAAGTGTAGGAGCCGGGTTGGTTGTGCTTGGAATCCATGGCCAGCGCGACTAACGACTCTGGCCACGAAATGCCACGATTTCCTTGTCCGGCATCGAGCTTTTGGGCAGAGCATAGAGAAGATATGATTTCGGCTGCCTTTCCCCGCATCGCCCCGAGCTTTTCCCTGCGCTCCTTGGCGTCTCGCGACCGGCGCTGGCTCGTGCTGTTCGGCTTATTCTTTGCGATCCTCCTCGTCGGCGTCGTTGATGGCCAGATAACCCGCGGCAATCGCGGCATCACCCCGATTAACAGCAGCGGCGATTTTCTCGCCAGCGGCATTATGGTCGATGTCACCGGCGACAATGCCGACGACGCACGAACCAAAGGCTGGCGCGAGGCGCAGCGCAAAGGCTGGACCCAGCTCTATCGCAAGCTCAACGGCAGCGACGGCCCCGCGCTCGGCGATTCGGTGCTCGACGGCATCGTCACAGCGATCGTCGTCGAACAGGAACAGATCGGCCCGCGCCGCTATGTCGCGCGCCTCGGTGTTCAGTTCGACCGCGTTCGTGCCGGACAGATTTTGGGGGTCAGCGGCCGGACGCTGCGCTCACCGCCGCTGCTCGTCATCCCCGTCTATTCGATCGACGGTATTCCGCAGGTGTTCGAACAGCGCAGCGCGTGGCAGCGCGCCTGGGCCGAATATAACACCGGGCAAAGCGCGATCGACTATGTCCGTACCGCGGGTACTGGCGCGGACACCTTGCTGCTCAATGCGGGCCAGACCGGGCGCCGCAGCCGCGTGTGGTGGCGGGTCATTCTCGACCAATATGGCGCCGCCGACGTGCTGACGCCGATCGCGCGGGTCGAGTACAGCTATCCCGGCGGGCCGATCAGGGGTCATTTCACCGCGCGCTTCGGCCCCGACAACAAGCTGATCTCCAGCTTCACGATGACCGGCCCCAGCCCCGCGGCGCTGCCCGACATGATGGAAAAGGCGGTTGCGCGGATGGACCGTATCTATATCGACGCCTTGGCGGCGGGCGTGCTGAAAACCGATACATATCTTGTTCTGGAAAAGCCCGTCGAACGCGAAGACCTGCCCGAAGAGATCGCAGCCACCGACGAGGATGTGCTGCCCAGCGAAACCGACAGCAGCGTTCCGATCACGGCCTCCGCGGGCGTGCAGAGCTTCACCGTCCAGTACAGCTCGCCCGACGTCGAATCGGTCACTGCGACCGAACGCGCCGTTGGCGGCATCGCGGGCGTCCAGTCGGCATCGACCACCAGTCTCGCGCTCGGCGGCACATCGGTGATGCGCGTGACCTTCCGCGGCGACATCGCGGCGCTCAGCGCGGCGCTCGTGGCGCGGGGTTACAAGGTGCAGGAGGGCGGCAGCACGCTGCGGATCAGCCGCTGATGGCACGGACCACCAGCCAGATCGCACTGCCGCTCGACTGGAGCGCCGGAGGCAGCAACGACGCTCCATTGGTTATCGGGACCAGCAATGCTGATGCAATCCGCTATCTGCGCCATGTCGCGACCTGGCCGGTGCGGACCGCGATACTCACCGGGCCGCGCGGATCGGGGCGCAGCCTGATCGGACGGCTGTTTGCTGCCGAAACCGGCGGGCGGGTGATCGACGGGCATGACAGCGTCTCCGAAGAAGAGATTTTTCACGCCTGGAACGCCGCGCAATCGTCGAACATCCCGCTGCTGATCATCGCCGACGCGCCGCCGTCCGAATGGGGCATTGCATTGCCCGATCTGGCGTCGCGACTGCGCGCGGTGCCGGTCCTCACGATCGCCGAGCCCGACGACTGCCTGGCCCGCGACCTGATCGAGACGCTGTTCGCGCAGCGCGGTGTTGCGCTGGCGCCCGAAGTTGCCGCCTATATCGTGCCGCGGATGGAGCGCAGCTATGCGATGCTCCACCGCATCGTCGCGGCGCTCGACGCCGCCTCGCTCGAACAGGGGCGGCGCGTCGGCATCCGTCTTACGCGTGAAACATTACTGTCACAGGGGCTGATCGATCCCGATCTGCTTGAACGACAGGACCATGACGTATGACGCTCTCCGGACAGCCCCTTCGCGCCGATAACGAGGCGACGTCCAGGCTCCCGTCCCTCGGCCCCGAACGCTTTTTCAACCGGGAACTCAGCTGGCTGGCATTCAACCGACGGGTCATGGAGGAGGCGCGCAACACCGCGCATCCCTTGCTCGAACGCCTCCGCTTCCTGTCTATTTCGGGCAGCAACCTCGACGAATTTTTCATGGTCCGCGTCGCGGGCTTGAAGGGCCAGCAGTTGCAGGGGATCGACGATCCCTCCGCCGACGGCCGCTCGCCCAGCCAGCAGCTGGCCGAGATTGAGGCCGAGGTGAACCGGCTGGTCGATCAGCAACAGAGCGAGTGGCAGCGTCTCCACAAATTGCTCGCCGAACAGGGCATCGTCGTCCACGGCACCGGCTCAGATCGAGAGCCGCTGCGCGCGGCGCTGCGCCAGTATTTCATCGACCAGATTTTTCCGATCCTGACCCCGCAGGTTCTCGATCCGGCGCATCCCTTTCCCTTCATTCCCAATCGCGGACTGGGAATTATTTTCGACTTGCAGCGCAAGGCAACGGGCGAGACGGTGCGCGAACTGGTCCTGATCCCAGCGGCACTGCCGCGTTTTGTCGCGGTGCCGGGGCAGGCGCAGGCCTTTGTGCCGATCGAATATCTGATCGAGATTTTCGGCGATCTGCTGTTTCCTGGCTTCACCATCCGCTCGCTCGGCGTGTTTCGCATCATTCGCGACAGCGATATCGAACTTGAAGAAGAGGCGGAAGATCTGGTGCGCCTGTTTCGCACCGCGATCCGCCGCCGCCGCCGCGGCCGCGTCATCCTGCTCGAACTCGAAGCCGACATGCCCGGCGAGATTGCCGAAGTGCTCAATGCCGATATTCAGGGGCATGAGGCGATTGTTGCCAAGATCGGCGGCTTCGTCGGGCTCGCGGCGCTGTCGGCGCTGGTCGATGTCGATCGTCCCGACCTGAAATTCCCTGCTTATTCGGCGCGTTTCCCCGAACGCATTCGCGAACATGGCGGCGACTGTTTTGCGGCGATCCGCAGCAAGGACATATTGGTCCACCATCCTTACGAAAGTTTCGAGGTCGTCCTCGCCTTCCTGCGTCAGGCAGCGGCTGATCCCGATGTCGTCGCGATCAAGCAGACGCTCTACCGCGCCGGCGACCAGTCGCCCGTCATCCGCGCGCTGATCGAGGCGGCCGAGGCGGGCAAGTCGGTAACCGCGGTGGTCGAGCTGAAGGCGCGCTTCGACGAGGAGCAGAATCTGCTCTGGGCGAACCAGCTCGAACGCGCCGGGGTGCAGGTCGTTTATGGCTTTATCGAGTGGAAGACGCACGCCAAGATTTCGATGGTCGTACGCCGTGAAGGGCAGGGCTATCGCACCTATTGCCACTTCGGCACCGGCAATTACCACCCGGTCACCGCGCGCATCTATACCGATCTCAGCTTCTTCACTGCCGATCCGCGTGCCGGGCGCGATGCGGCGCAGCTGTTCAACTATATCACCGGCTATGTTGAGCCCGAACGGCTCGACATGATCACCATGTCGCCGCTCAACATGCGCGCGCATCTGTGCGACCTGATCGACGCCGAAATCGTTGCGGCCAAGGCGGGGCAGCCGTCGGGTGTGTGGGCGAAAATGAACAGCCTGGTCGATCCCGACATCATCGACAAATTATATGAGGCGAGCGTTGCGGGCGTGCCGGTCGAGCTGATCGTGCGGGGCATCTGCTGCCTGCGTCCCGACGTCTCCGGCCTGTCGGAAACGATCCGCGTCAAATCGGTGGTTGGGCGATTCCTGGAGCATAGCCGCGTATGGGCCTTCGCCAACGGCGCGTCGCTCCCGCATCAGCGCGCCAAGCTGTACATAAGCAGCGCCGACTGGATGCCGCGCAATTTCGATCGCCGCGTCGAATATATGATCCCGATCGAAAATCCGACTGTGCACGACCAGATTCTGGATCAAGTGCTGGTTGCGAACCTGATCGACAATGAACAAAGCTGGGTGCTGCAATCCGACGGCACTTATATCCGGACAAGTTCGGGCGATAAACCTTTTAACTTGCACCATTATTTCATGAACAACCCGTCGTTGTCGGGTCGCGGGACGGCGCTCCACAAGCGCCAGGATGTCCCGACCCTCGCCTTCGACATGCGCGATGATTGACGCCTTGGGCTTGCTGCGAACTTCAAAACAGGCGGTCCATCGCTCTGCCGTCATCGACATCGGATCGAACTCGGTCCGCCTCGTCGTTTATGAAGGACCGGCGCGCGCGCCCGCGGTGATCTTCAATGAAAAGGTCGCAGCCGGATTGGGCCGCGGGCTTGCAATTGATGGCCGGATCGCCAGCGAGGACGCGATGCGCGGGCTGATGGCGCTGCGCCGCTACGCGCTGCTAGCCAAACATATGGAGGTCAAAAACCTGCAATGCGTCGCTACCGCGGCGGTGCGCGACGCGGAAAACGGCCCCGAGTTTATCGCCGCCGCAGCGGAAGCTGGTTTGAAAATCCGCCTTTTGTCAGGCGAAGAAGAGGCGGAAGCTGCCGGGTACGGTGTGCTGTCGGCGATCCCCGATGCCCATGGCATTGCGGTCGACCTCGGCGGCGGCAGCCTGGAACTGGCGGAGGTGGCAAACGGTCAGGTCGGACGCCGCGCGTCCTTCCCTCTCGGCGTGCTACGCCTGCCGGCGCTGCGCCAGGAAGGACAGCAGGCATTCGAGCGCGCGGTGCGCAAGATGCTGCGTACAGCGGGCTGGCCCGACGGGATGACAGGGCTGCCGCTCTATCTGGTCGGCGGATCGTGGCGTGCGCTGTCCCGCCTTGATCTGGAACTGACGCAGGATCCGCTCGCGGTGCTTGATCAGCACAGCCTGCCGCGCGCGGCGCTGCGGCGGCTCGTCCGCGCCACCAACCGGCTGACTTTCGAAGAATTGCGCGCGATCCCCGGCATGGCGTCGAACCGCGCCGCTGCCTTGCCCGATGCGGCGGCATTGCTCGCGGCGCTCGTTAACATCCTCAATGTTCCCGAAATGACCGTGTCGTCGTCGGGGCTGCGCGAAGGCCTGCTTTATCAGGCGCTCGATGCGGAAACACGCGCGCAGGATCCGCTGATCGTTGCTGCCGAATTCGAGGGTCGCCGCCTCGCGCGCTTCGCGCCGCACGGCCGCGCGATCACCGAATGGATCGCGCCATTGTTTACGGGTGAGGCGCCTGCGGACAGCCGCGTCCGGCTCGCCGCCAGCCTGCTCAGCGACGTCGCCTGGTCGGCCAATCCTGATTTTCGCGCTGAACGCGGCACCGAGATCGGATTGCACGGCAACTGGCGCGGTATCGATATTCCAGGCCGCATCCTGCTCGCGCGCGCGCTGCACGCGGGCTTTGGCGGCGCCGACAGCGATTTCCCGGACATGGGGCCGCTGGTCAGCGCGGAGCGGCTGGCGCGGGCGCGCCAATGGGGGCTGGCAATCCGGCTGGCGCAGCGGCTAACCGGCGGGGTCGAGGCGCCGCTGAAGGCCAGCCATATCGCGCTGATTGACGGCAAGCTGCGGCTCAGTCTGGATCATGGGTGGCATCATCTGGCGGGCGAATCGGTTGAGCGCCGCCTGCGCTCGCTGGCGCAGGCGCTGGAGACGAAGCCTGAGTTGGTGATGCTTTAGATCGTGGCGCGTAATATCTGAACCGTTCGCCCTGAGCCTGTCGAAGGGCCGTTCTTTTCTTCGACGTAGCCAAGAAAGAGCGATGCTTCGACAAGCTCAGCACAAACGGATTGGGGTAGCGAAACGATCTTCTAAAAACGCCTAATCCGCGCTGGCCGTCGCCGCGTCGATCTCGCTCATCACCAGCTTGCCGTGTTTGACGGCAAAGCCCATCCGGCCTTCGACCAGATTGAGCGCGGCAAAGCCGAACACATCGTAGCGCCAGCCCTGCAACATCGCGATGCCCTCACGCCCACCGGCCGCCAGCGCCTCCAGTTCATCGCTGCGTGCGATCAGGCGCGATGCGACGTTGAGTTCGCGGGCGCGAATTTTCAGTAGGAGCTTCAACAGGTCGGCGACCAGCGCGCCTTCTTTGCCCAGCCCGGGGCCGCGCGGGGCGCGGTCGGGCATGTCGTCTTTGTCCAGCGGTTTGGCATTGGCAATCGCGTCCATCAACCGCCCGCCGATGTCGTTGCTGCGCCAGGTCGCCGACAGACCGCGGACGCGGCCCAGGCCATCCTGATCCTTGGGCGGATGCGCGGCGAGGTCGGCAAGTGTCTCGTCCTTCACAATGCGCCCGCGCGGCAGGTTTTTTGACCGCGCCTCGCGCTCGCGCCACGCTGCCAGCGCCTTCAAGCGGCCCAGCACGTCGGGTTTGCGCGACGGGATCTTGATCCGGTGCCAGGCGTTTTCGGGATCGAGGTTGTAATTCGACGGATCGGCCAGCTTTTCCATTTCCTCGTCCAGCCAATGACCGCGCCCGGTCTTCACCAGCTTGTCGAGCATCATCGGGAAAATCTTGGCCAAATGGGTCACGTCGCCGACCGCATAGTCGATCTGGCGCTTGTCGAGCGGGCGGCGGCTCCAGTCGGTGAAGCGGGCACCCTTGTCGAGTTGCAGCCCGATCCACGCCTCGACCAGGTTCGAATAGCCCACCTGTTCAGCCTGACCGATCGCCATCTGGCCGATCTGGGTGTCGAATATCGGATGCGGGGTCTTGCCGGTCAGGTTGAAGATGATTTCGACATCCTGCCCGCCCGCGTGAAAGACTTTCAGCATATCCTCATTATCAACGAGCAGGTCGAGTAGCGGCTTCAGGTCCATGCCCGGCGCCAGCGGATCGATCGCCGCGGCATGTTCGCGGTCGGCCACCTGGATCAGGCACAGTTCTGGCCAGAAGGTGTTTTCGCGCATGAATTCGGTATCGACGGCGATGAAATCGCTGTTCCGAATTAGGTCGCAGAAAGCGGCGAGCGCGGCGTTGGTTTCTATCAACGGATGGACTTGCATAGCGCGCCTATACAGCTAGTTGAAAGGAACGGGCAGGAAAAATTGCCCGCGCTCTTCGGGTCGCGGAACCGGAATACCGGTCAGGGGAAAACGAAGGGGTTTGGGGCATGATGTGGATCGGTTGGGCGCTCGCAGCGCTCGGTTTTGCGCTGCTCGTCGGGCAATATGCGGCGGGGCAAGCGGACATTTTCGTCTCGATCGCCAATCCGCGGCCGCTCGACGAAGAATCGATGGTCGTGGCGCTGAAAGGTTGGGGCTTTGCAGCGCAAGCGGCGCAGCCGTTTGTCACGCCCGAATCCGACCACGGCCTGTGCGATGTCCGCGTCTTCGCGACTCGCCGCCAGATGCTGATCGCGATCGCCACCTTCGGCTTTCTGCGCCCGGTCACCGTAGCGTGGCGCGCCCACGCGGGTATCCTGCCGCTGGGAGACGCCTGATGCCGCTGGTACGAATCGGCGAAGAAGGACGGTGGACCAATTACCACGGCACCGGCACGTGCGAAGCGGCGACGCGCTTTGCGCTGCGCAGCGGCGATGCGCCGCGCGGGCGCGACGAGATCGCGATTGCCGCGAAGTCGGTGCGGGACTGGCTGGTCGAAGCCGCTGCGGCAAAGCGACGCGTCCGTCCGCTCGGCGCGGGCTGGTCGCCGTCGAACGTCAATATCGCTTCGCAATGCTGGCTGCTCCACACCCGGCGTTACAACCGATGTTTCCGTATCGATGCCGCCGATGTGCGTCCCGGCATTGACGCCAGCGGGCTGATGCTGGTCGAGGCAGGGGCGCTGGTCGATGAAGTGTCGGACAAGTTGGAGGCGCAAGGGCGCTCGCTGTGGACCAGCGGCGCGGGAAATGGCCAGACCTTTGCTGGGGCCGCGGCGACGGGCACCCACGGCTCGATGATAGCCAGCGGCGGTATTCAGGATCATATTCGCGCGGTGCAGATCGTGACGCCCGCCGGTGTCCACTGGATCGAGCCCGCTTCCGGGCTGATGAGCGATGCCTTTGTTGCCGCCACGGGCTCCGTCTTGCTCCGCGACGACGAGGTGTTTGCCGCGGCGCAGTTGCCGGTCGGCGCGCTTGGTGTCGTTACGGCGCTGGTTGTCGACAGCGTACCGAAATTCCTGGTCCGTCCGATCCAGAATCTGCGCAAGGTCGATCGCGCCGCACTCGACTGGCTGGCAGCGGGGGACTTTCGCCGCTTTTCGGCGGCCTATGCGCTCGATCAGGAGCCCGATTTTGTCCAGATGATCGTCAATCCCTATAAACCATTCAAGCGTCCCGCGATGCTGCGCTTCCTCTATCGCAAGCCATGGCGCGATGAATATCCGCGCGCCACGCCGGGGCAGCTGGGCGCGGGCTATGACGCGCTCAGCCTGCTCGGACGGTTGCTCGACGATTATCCGTGGGCGCGCGGCGCGCTGCTGCAATTTGCGATGAAACAGGGCTATGCCAGCGGCCCCGATGTCGATGCGCCGCCGGTGTACGGCAGCTGGGGGGAGGGGCTCGACACGCACCGCCCGCTGGCCGATCTGTTCAATGCGTCGGTGACGATCGACCGCGCTGATCTGGCGCGCGCGTTCGAGCTGATCTGCGCCGTTTATGCGCGCCACGGCGGGTCGACCGTCGTCACCGTGCGCTTCATGGCGCGCGCCGAAGGGCTGCTGGCGCCCGCGCGTTTCCCGCACAATGCGGTGATCGATTTCGATGGTCCTCGCAGTGCGCGCACCGCCGACGCTTATGCGCGCGTCGTCGAGCGGCTCGATGCCGAGGGGATCGCCTTCACGCGCCACTGGGCCAAAAGCTGCCGCCTCGACGCGGCGCGTGTCGCTGCCGATTATGGTGAGGATTTCCGCCGCTGGCGCGCGGCGCGCGACCGGCTGCTGCCCGATCCGGCGCACCGGGCGCTGTTCGGCAGCGCGGTGCTCGACGGGTTGGGACTGACGTGTTGATTTGGCCTTCATCCTTGACAAATGGACCGCCGCGCTGCCTTAGGCGCGGCCATATCGGCGCATGTTTTCCTGCGCTCCCAGACATTGAAAGACAATCAAATGCACGCCTATCGCACCCATAATTGCGGCCAGCTTCGCGCCGAACAGGTCGGCCAGTCGGTCCGCGTCTCGGGCTGGGTGCATCGCAAGCGCGATCATGGCGGGCTGCTGTTTGTCGATTTGCGCGACCATTATGGCCTGACGCAAATCGTCGCCGACAGCAGCGATCCGGCGTTCGCGATCCTTGACGGCCTGCGCGCCGAAAGCGTGGTGACGATCACCGGGGATGTCGTCGCCCGCTCGACCGAAACGGTCAACGCCAACCTGCCGACGGGCGAAATCGAAGTGCGCGCGCGCGACGTCACCGTTCAGTCGGCGGCAATCGAACTCCCGATGCCGGTCGCCGGCGAGCAGGATTATCCCGAGGATATTCGCCTGAAATACCGCTTCCTCGACCTGCGCCGCGAGCGCCTCCACGCCAACATCATGCTGCGCTCGAACGTGATCGCGTCCTTGCGCCGCCGTATGGTCGCTCAGGGTTTCACCGAATATCAGACCCCGATCCTGACCGCTTCGTCGCCCGAGGGCGCGCGCGATTATCTGGTGCCGAGCCGTGTCCACCCCGGCAAATTCTATGCGCTGCCGCAGGCGCCGCAGATGTTCAAGCAGTTGCTGATGGTCGCGGGCTTCGATCGCTATTTCCAGATCGCGCCCTGTTTCCGTGATGAAGATGCGCGCGCCGACCGCTCGCCTGGTGAATTCTACCAGCTCGACTTCGAAATGAGCTTCGTCACCCAGGACGACGTCTTCAACGCGATCGAGCCCGTCCTCGCTGGCGTGTTCGAGGAATTTGCCAACGGCAAGTCGGTGACCCCGGCGGGCTCGTTCCCGCGCATTCCGTATCGCGAGTCGATGCTGAAGTACGGCAATGACAAGCCGGATCTGCGGAACCCGCTGATCATCACCGACGTCTCTTCGCACTTCATCGGTTCGGGCTTCGGCCGCTTCGCCGACATCGTCGCGGCGGGCGACGTCGTGCGGGCGATCCCGGCCCCGAACACAGCCGAGAAGAGCCGCAAGTTCTTTGATGACATGAACAGCTGGGCGCAGGGCGAGGGCTTCGCCGGACTCGGCTATGCGACGCGCAAGGGCGGCGAATGGGGCGGCCCGATCGCCAAGAACCATGGTCCGGAAAAGATGGACGCGCTCGCCGCCGAGCTCGGCATCGGTCCCGACGACGGGCTGTTCTTTGCCGCGGGCAAGGAAGCAACCGCGGCGAAACTCGCGGGCTTTGCGCGCACCCGCGTCGCCGAGCAGCTCGACCTGATCGACCCGAACAAGTTCGAAATGTGCTGGATCGTCGATTTCCCGATGTTCGAGGCCGACGAAGACACCGGCAAGATCGATTTCAGCCATAACCCCTTCTCGATGCCGCAGGGGGAGCTCGAGGCGCTCGAAACCAAAGATCCCCTCGACATCCTCGCGTGGCAATATGACATCGTCTGCAATGGGGTCGAACTGTCGTCGGGGGCGATCCGCAACCATCGCCCCGACATCATGTACAAGGCGTTCGAAATCGCGGGTTACAGTCAAGCCGATGTCGATGCGAACTTCAGCGGGATGATCAACGCCTTCAAATATGGCGCGCCGCCGCATGGCGGTTCGGCTCCCGGTGTCGACCGCATCGTGATGCTGCTCGCGGACGAACCGAACATCCGCGAAGTGGTGGTCTTTCCGATGAACCAGAAGGCCGAGGATCTGATGATGAACGCCCCGGCGCCGGTCAGCGACAAGCAGCTCAAGGAACTCGGCATCCGCATCGTGGACGGCCCGAAAGGCTGAGCGTGAACGAAGCGCCGCGCGAGCACCGGCTGGAAACGCCGCACGGCGAAATCTGCTGGTTCGAATGGGGTGAGCCGTCGGAGCGCCCGTCGCTGCTGTTGCTGCACGCGACGGGGTTTCACGCGCGGTTATGGGATCAGGTCGTCGCGGCGCTGCCTTCCGGCACGCACGTTATCGCCCCCGATCAACTTGGCCATGGCCGCAGCGCCAAGCCCGCCTCGCTGTCCGACTGGGCGATCACCGCTGACGCGCTGCTGCCGCTGGTCGACCGCTTCGCAGACAAGCCGCTCGTCGGGTGCGGGCACAGCATGGGCGGTTACGTCCTGACCCGGCTCGCCGCCGAGCGGCCCAATGGCTTTGCGCACATCTTCCTGATCGATCCGGTCATCATGCCGCCTGAGTTTTACATCGGTGCGGACGATGCACCCGTCCCCGATCCGGGCGAACATCCCGTGGCGCGGCGGCGTAGCCGTTGGGACGGCTGGGCAGCGATGAATGCGCATTTTGCTTCGCGCCCGCCCTATGCGCATTGGCAACCCCAGGTGCTTGCGGACTATTGTCGTTTCGGTCTGCTCGGCGCCGCGGATGGCGCAGGCTGGGAGCTTGCCTGTCCGCCCGCCCTCGAAGCATCGGTGTATCAAAATGCGCTGCGCACCAATCCGCACGCGTGGTTCGCTCGCATCACCGCGCTGGTCAGCGTGATCCGCGCGAAATCGGGCGAACGCGCGGGCAATCTCGATTTCTCGGTCAGCCCGACCTGGCCCGGCCTTGGCGCTGCGCTGGGCGCCGTGCGCGACGAGCAATGGGCTGACCAGAGCCATTTCATCCCGATGGAAGCGCCGCGGCGGCTTGCCGACCTGATCGCCACGGAATTTTGACCCTGGTGCTTTCCGCGGCTTTGACAGCTGTCGGCGGCTGCGATAGCCGGGCGAGAGGTGGACGATGGGGGCCATGATGATCGACGGACGATGGGTTATTGGCGCCGCTCTTTTGGCGCTCGCGGCCCCCGCGACCGCGGAAACCCTGCCGATCCAAGCCGCCGATCCCGCAGCTGTCGATGTCACCGACCTGCTCCGAATTTCGGTCGAGCGGTTCGAGGGGGAGGATGGCACGGCGTTTGCGCAAGCGCTCGAAGCCGAACTGGCCGATGCGAGCTTTCGCGGCGGTCCTTTTTACCGGGTCGTTGCGCATGAGTCGGGGGCACCGACTGATGCGCTGGTCACCGGCACGGTGCGCAGCAGCGTCGACGAAGTGCCGGTGATCGAAAAGCGAAAACGCTGCACCGAATATGACGCCACCGACAAAAAGAAATGCATGAAGGAAATCGACGTCGACATGCGCTGCCGCCGCCGCAGCGCGTCCGTGGCAACGACCGTGCGGCTGGTTGTGATGGAGGACGGTTCGATTCGCTATACCCGGCCGCTGAATGCCCGCGATCAGCTTACCTATTGCCCTGACCGCAGCGCACCGCAATCGGTGGAGGATTATTTCCTCTCCACGATCCGTAGCCAAGCGCGCGCGGTTCGCCGTGACCTTGCCCCGCGCGATTATGCGATTGACGTCCGGGTCGATGAAAGCACCAAAGGGCTGACGAAACCCGCGCAGGCCGCATTCAAGACCGCGGTTCGGCTGACCAAGACCGATCCGAATGGCGCTTGCCGCGCGTGGGAGGCGCTCGCCCGCGATGTCGAACCGACCGCGGCGCTGGCATTCAATCTTGGCCTTTGCGATGAAATGGAGGGAGATCTCGACGCGGCCGCGGGATGGTATGGTGCAGCGCAGCGCCTCGGTTCGCGCGGCAGCGCGGTTCGCGAGGCGCTCGCCCGTGTCGACAGCAATCGAAGCGCACTGGGCGCCTGGATCGCCCGCAAGGCTATCATGGGGGACGATGAACGATGATCGCGGCTGGTGTCCCAGAAACTGACAACCTCGGCGCTTGGTAGGACGGCGCAGATTGCGCTAGAGAATGCGCATGACCATTTCCCTCTCCGATTACGAAGCCGGCGCCAAATATGACGGCGACTATGACGATGCCATGGAAGCGCTGCAGGAGCGGCTCGAACGTGTGCAGGCGGCGCACATCACCCATGGCCAGCGCAGCGTCATCATGTTCGAGGGCTGGGACGCGGCGGGCAAGGGCGGGATCATCAAACGGATGACGGCGCTGCTCGACCCGCGCTATTTCGATGTCTGGCCGATCAGCGCCCCGACCGACGAGGAAAAGGCGCGTCATTTCCTTTGGCGCTTCTGGAAGCGGCTGCCCGGCAACCGCGAAATCGCGATCTTTGACCGCAGCTGGTACGGCCGCGTCCTGGTCGAACGCGTCGAGGGTTTTGCGACCGAGGCCGAGTGGCGCAAGGGCTTTGACGAGATCAACGAGTTCGAGGCGCAACTGACCGGCAACCGCACCAATCTGGTCAAAATCTTTGTCCATCTGACGCAGGACGAACAGGACAAGCGCTTCGCCGACCGCCTCGACGATCCGTGGAAGCGTTGGAAGACCGGCACCGAAGATTATCGCAACCGCGCCAAGCGCAAGGATTATCTGGCCGCGATGGACGAAATGTTCGCGCAGACGAACACCCGCTGGGCGCCGTGGAAGGTGATCGACGGCAACAACAAGAAAGCGGCGCGCATCGCGGCGCTGACCCATATTGCGGAGGCGCTGGAGGCGATCGTGCCGATGACACCCCCCGATCTGGACCCTGCCGTGGTCAAGCTGGCGGGCAAGGCGTTCGGCTACAAGCCCAAAGCCTAGGTTTTCGCGGGCGGCGGGTAGCCATTGCGGCCCCCGCTCGCTACATGGGGGTAATGAGCCGCGTAAAAAGATCCGATGATTGGGGTTTTCCCCGCTGGCGCCCCTATGGCTCAGGCAACGAGGCGCAAAAGGTTCGCCTGTGCGATCGACATGGCTGCGCCAACCCCGGCAACTGCCCCGCACCAAAGTCGCCGAACAGCCCCGAACGCTGGTATTTCTGCGAAACCCACGCTGCCGAATACAACCGCGGCTGGGACTATTTCGAAGGGCTGAGCGCCGAAGACGCGGCCGCGCGCGCCGCCGACGAAACGCGTGACGCGGGCGCTTATGCGAAGGCGCAGCATTACGCTTGGGGCGGGTCGGGAGACGGCAGCCGCAGCGCCGATGAAATGCGCGCGCTGGAAATCCTCGATCTGGAGCCCGACGCCGATTTCGAGGCGACGAAAAAGGCTTGGCGCGCGCTCGCGAAAGAAACGCATCCCGACGTCAAGCCCGGCGATGCCGCAGCCGCCAAGCGCTTTGCCGCGGGACAGGCAGCATTTGAGGTGCTCAAACAAGCCGAAGATCGGAAGAGCTGGAAACCGGCATAGCCGATCTCTTTCCTGTCGAAGCAACCAGAGTCGTGGCGGGACGTTCCCTGTTCAAGTTTGACAGGGAGATTGTCGCGTGACCACGGTTAAGACCTTTACCGCCTTCGCTGCCGGCGCTTTGATCCTGGCCCCCGGCGCAGCGATGGCGCAGGCCGGTTCCGCCGAGCAATCGACGACCCAGCAAGACCGGGTCGGCGCCATCCTGGGCACCTTGTTCGGCGACCGGCTGGGGACGTCGACCTCGATCGAGGGGCAATGGGCGGTCGGCCGCAAGCCATTGGCGACGCAGCGTACCCAGTTTCATACGCGTATCGATGCCGACGTCCGATCGGCCCGATTGACCGAGCGTAACGGCGCCCGCGTTAAGGCCGAATATGACGAGCTGGTGGCGCTTGAGGCGCGCTATGGCGCCGACGGTCGCTTCACCACGCAAGAGCGTACCGAGCTGAGCGACCGTTATGGCGCGTTGACGCAGGCGCTGACCGATGGCGGCTATGCCGACGATGATGATGATGTTTCGAACGCGCTCTCGGTGGCCGAAGGGCGGGCCGACTTCGAACGGCGGGTTGATGCAGGCGTCGCTGCGCGCCGCCTGAGCCGCACGCAGGCGACCCAGCTTAAGCGCGACTATGCCGCTTTGATCCAGACCGAAGCCGCATATGCCCGCGATCGGATCAGCGACCGCGAGCGCCAGGATCTTGATGCGCGCCTCGACGCGCTCGACGCGCGCGTCGGCGACACCGCATACGATGGCCCTGCGGTGCTCGACAACCGCACCCGTTTGGCCAACATCGATCGCGCGCTACGGACCAGCGGCCTCACGGCTGCCGCGCAGGCGCAGGTTCGGGTCGAGGCTGGCGATTTGATGCGGCTTGATGCCGCTTACGCCCGCGCCACCCCGACCAGCGACGATCGCAGCTATCTAGAGCGCCGGATCGTCGATCTCGAAACGCGGGCACGCGTGCGGCGCTAGTCCGGCCAACATTCGCTATTGGTAGATACAGCTGTCCAGCCCATCGCGCCGTATTTGGCCGATGCGGCGCTGGATGCTGTTCCCGTAGCGGCGCGTAAAGCCTGACGGGCTGACCGCCTCGCGTTTCTTGGGCAGTGGCAGGATCGCGGCGATGCGCGCCGCCTCCGCCGGGGTCAGTTTGTCCGCGCCATGCTTGAAATAGCGCTGCGCTCCCGCCTCGACGCCATAGGTGCCGATGCCGGTCTCGGCGACGTTGAGATACACTTCCATGATCCGCCGCTTGCCCCAGATCGTCTCGATCAAGAAGGTGAACCAAACTTCGGGTACCTTGCGGACGTAGCGCGTCCAGCCGCTGCCTTGCCATAGGAACACATTTTTGGCGGTCTGCTGGCTGACGGTCGATCCGCCGCGCATTCGTTTGCCCTTGGCGTTGCGCTCGATCGCCTGTTCGATCGCTTCGGTATCGAAGCCGTTGTGGGTGCAGAATTTGCCGTCCTCCGCCGCGATCACCGCACGCACCATGTTGCGATCAATGGCGGACAGGCTGGTCCAATCCTTGGTGATCCCGTTGCTGTCGGCCAGCATTGTGAACGTCACCGGCGGCGGGACGACGGCATAGATCAGCACCCACAGCACCGATATCAGGGCAAACCATAGCAACCATTTGAACGGCCGCAGATACCAGGGTATCTTGCGGCGCTTCACGCGTTTTTTGGCAGCGGTCGTCATGCCGTTTTATTAGCCGCTTGCCGTTCATGGGCAAGCGGCTGATTGACGTTACGCCATTTCAAGGCCGCCGGCTGTCTGGAAAAAATCGTCAGGCGTTGATGAGACGCCGATCACCAGCCAGTTTCAGCATCGCCTTTTGCAGCTTTTCGAACGCGCGCACTTCGATCTGGCGCACGCGCTCGCGGCTGACGTCGTACACCTGGCTCAGATCTTCCAGCGTCTTGGGGTCGTCGGTCAGGCGACGCTCGGTCAGGATATGGCGTTCGCGTTCGTTGAGCGTTTCCAGCGCTTCGCTGAGCAGCGAATGGCGCACATCGCGTTCCTGCGCCTCAGCCACGCGCTCATCCTGCAACGGGCCTTCGTCACCGAGCAGATCCTGCCACTGGCTGTCGCCATCCTCGCCCATCGGGACGTTCAGCGAGGTATCGCCGCCCATCGCCATGCGGCGGTTCATGCTGATCACTTCTTCCTCGGTGACACCCAAGTCGGTCGCGATCTTGGTCAGATGTTCGGGCGACAGGTCGCCATCCTCGAACGCCTCCAGATTGTTCTTCATTCGGCGCAGGTTGAAGAACAGCTTTTTCTGTGCCGCGGTGGTGCCCATTTTGACCAGGCTCCACGAGCGCAGGATGAATTCCTGGATCGACGCGCGAATCCACCACATCGCATAGGTCGCGAGGCGGAAGCCGCGTTCGGGGTCGAATTTCTTCACCCCCTGCATCAGGCCGATATTGCCTTCGCTGATCAGTTCGCTGACCGGCAGGCCATAGCCGCGGTAGCCCATGGCGATCTTCGCCACGAGCCGCAGGTGCGAGGTGACGAGCTGCGCCGCCGCTTCGTTGTCGCCATGCTCCTGAAACCGCTTCGCGAGCATATATTCCTGCTCGGGGGTCAGCAGGGGGAATTTGCGGATTTCCGACAAATAGCGGTTCAGGCTGGCTTCGCCGCCCAGCGCTGGAACCGTCGCCGGAACATTGCTTTTGTTAGCCATTGGAGAGCGTCTTCCCTTTGGTATCTGGAGTCAGAATATGCCGCCGTTGCTCTGGGCGGTCGAGATAGATTTTCATTCGAAACCTAAACGCGCAATTCGTCGATCAGTTCCCGCATATCCAAGGGGATTTCGCTGTCGAGCGCGATGTTGTTACCGGTCACCGGGTGAATAAAGCCCAAATGGGCCGCATGCAATGCCTGCCGCGCGAAATTGCGGGCTTTCAGCACCTCGGACAGCGGCTTTCGGGTGCGTCCATAGACCGGGTCGCCGACAAGCGGATGGCCGATATGCGCCATATGGACGCGCACCTGGTGCGTGCGTCCGGTCTCCAGCTGGCATTCGATCAAGCTGGCGTGGCGCAGCGGTTCGATCGTCCGATAATGCGTCACCGCCCGCTTGCCACGGTCGGCGGCGACCACCGCCATCTTCTTGCGATTGGTGTTCGACCGGCCGAGCGCCGCGTCGACGGTACCGCTGGCGGGCATCGGGCGCCCGGTGGCGAGGGCGAGATAGCGGCGATCGATGCTGTGCGCGGCGAACTGCCTGGCCAGCCCTTCGTGGGCGCGGTCATGCTTGGCGGCGACGATCAGTCCGCTGGTGTCCTTGTCGATGCGGTGGACGATGCCCGGGCGAGCAACGCCGCCGATCCCCGACAATTGTCCCGCGCAATGGTGGAGCAACGCATTGACCATCGTGCCGTCGAAATTGCCCGCGGCGGGATGGACGACCATGCCCGCAGGCTTGTCGACGACGATCAGATGTTCGTCCTCATAAGCGATGATCAGGCCCATGTCCTGCGCCACATTGTGCGTGGGCGTCGCAACCGGGACGCGAATTTCGAGCGCCGCCGGGAGTGCCGCTTTGGCTGATGGGTCGCGCAGGACCGCGCCGCTCGCGTCGCTGACGCGGCCATCCTTGATCAGGCTCTTCACCCGCTCGCGCGACAGATCGGGCAAGGCCTCAGCCAGCGCCCGGTCTAGCCGCACCCCAGCCGCGCTATCGTCGAGCGCCACGCTCAAAATATTGTCATCCCCCTGCATTGATGAGGATGTGGGTTTCGGGCGCGGAAGTTCAAGGGGACTGGGGAGGGCTTCGCGATCTGCTCAACCCTCCATTTTGTCACCGCGGCGAAGGCCGGGATCTCGCCGTTGATCGAGAACGCGACGTTGAGATCTCGGCTTTCGCCGGGATGACGAAAGTGTGGGGATCGTTCTTGCTCTGGACAGGGTCGGTGCCTTAGGGAGCATCCGCGAACCGGAAACGTCCGGCTTGCGGGGAGTTAACCAATCCATGTCCGACGACCGCGTCGATTTCGCCTCCATGCTGGCCTCGCGCCTGTGCCACGATCTGCTCAGCCCGGTGGGCGCCTTTGCCAACGGGCTCGAACTGCTTGCCGACGAAAAAGACCCGGCGATGCGCGAACGCTGTTTCGAACTGCTCGAACAAAGCGCGCGGACGTCGGCGAACAAGTTGAAATTCTTTCGTTTAGCGTTTGGCTCGGCCGGCGGCTTCGGCGAGCTGGTCCCGGCGGATGAGGCGAAATCAGCGATCCAAGGGATCATCGGTGATCGCGCAATCGACCTCAATTGGATGATCGGCAGCGATCCGTTGCCCAAACCGGCGGTGAAGATCATCCTCAACCTGTCGCTGCTGCTCGTCGATGCGCTGGTGCGCGGCGGGCGGCTTGACATTGGTTGCGAAAAGCAGGGCGACGCGACCGAAATCGCGCTGCATGTCGAGGCCGAACGCATCTTTCTCGACGCCGATGTTGAAACCATCCTCCGCGACGGCGAAGGCGCCACCGCGATGACCTCGCGCACCGCGCCCGCGGTGCTGGTGCAGGCGGTTGCGGCGCAGAACGGCGGTACGGTGATGCTCGCGCGCGAAACGCCAACGTCGCTGCTGGTCGGCGCCGTCCTCCGCGGACGGGGGTAACGCCTCGCTGCAAGGCGGGTACGCTAGCCCGTCCGAAAATTACGCTGCGATCAGGCTGCGCACGGCCAGTTCGACTCCATGCTCGCGGGCCTTGGCTAGTTCGTAGCGCGCCTGCATTCGCATCAGCGTTTCAGCCTTCAAGCCGAAAGCGCTCTCGAACCGGATCGCCATCTCGGCGGTCAGCGCATAGCGACCGTTCAGCAAGCCGCTGATCGCCTGGCGGCTGACGCCGAAAGCCTCGGCCAGATCGTTGATCTTGACGCCGTGCGCCTCGACAATCTCGGTTTTGAGCCATTCCCCGGCATGGATCGCGAACGACGGGTGAAGCTTGATAGCCATCAGTGATAATCCTCTAAATCCAGATCGATTACGGCATCCTGATCGTCGATCGAGAATGTCATGCGCCAGTTGCGCGTTACGTTCATCGCCCATGTCCCGGCACGGTTCCCGGTCAGGGGATGAAGGCCATAGTTGGGCGGCGTCGCAAGTTCGTCCACTGTGTCCGCGGCGATGATAAAGTTCAGCATCTTGAACAGCCGGTCGGTCAAATCACCCGGCAAACCCTTGGGCTTTCCGGTTTCCACGAACCGCCTGAGCGCCTTGTGCCGGATACTCTCGATCTCCACGCGTAAAGTAATGCCTTACGTTTTCCACTGGGTCAAGCGAATAATGTAAAGCTATGCCTTACTCGTCCACCGGTTGTTTTCAACACCCTATCGTACTACGGCGACCGGAGAGGAGAATATGCAAACCCTCCCTTAACCATTCTCGGCCATGGTGCAGCTTCAGTTTCTGGGGCGCACCGGTACCGTGATCGACGATCTGCTGAACGACTTTTTGGCCGAAACGGCGGAAATCCTTGCCGATGCCGGTGGGGCGCTTGTCGCGTGGGAGGCTGATCCCGCGGATCGCGCCCAGCTCGACGCCATTTTTCGCCTTGTCCACACGATCAAGGGCAGCTCGGGTTTCCTCGCTCTGCCGCGCGTTACCGCACTGTCGCATGCGGCCGAGGATGCGCTCGACCAGGTCCGCCGCGGCAACCGCGCGGCCAATGCCGCGCTCGTCACGGGCGTGCTTGGCATCATCGACCGGCTGAACATCCTGTGCGCGGTGCTGGGCAAGGACGGTATCGAACCGACCGGCGACGACAGCGATGTGATTGCGGCGCTCGCCGAACGGGCGGCGCCGGCCGAGACCGAATATGCGGTTGCCGGGGTGCCGCTGCGCCGCGACGATGATCTCCAGGCCGAACTGCAAAACTGGCGCTCGATCCGCGTTCCGCTGCCGCTGCTCGACAGCGTGATGACCGGCGTCACCGACATCGTGCTCGCGCGCAATGAATTCGCCCGGATGCTGCGCGAATCGGGCGCCAGCGCGGCGGTGATCGCGTCGTTCGACCGCCTGTCCGATTCGATCGCCGGGATGCGCCAGTCGGTCAGCCAGATGCGGATGCAGCGGATCGACAAGCTGTTTGCACCGCTGCCGCGGATCGTGCGCGACCTGGCGCAGGACATGGGCAAAAAAATTGCGTTCCAGACCAGCGGCGGCGAGGTCGAGCTCGACCGCGAGATGATGGAAAATATCCGCGACCCGCTGATCCACATCGTGCGCAACGCGATCGACCATGGCATCGAAGCGCTTGAGGACCGTGTAGCGGCAGGCAAGGACATCACCGCGACCATTTCGGTCTCGGCGCGCCAGTCGGGCAACCAGATCGAAATCGAAATTCGCGACGATGGCCGCGGCATGTCGCCCGACGCGCTGGTGGCCAAGGCCATCGCATCGCGGGCGATCACCGCCGCCGAAGCACGCACGCTGTCGCCCAAGGACAAGCTGGAACTTGTTTTTCGCCCCGGTTTTTCGACCGCGGCAAAAATCACCGAAGTTTCGGGACGCGGCGTCGGCATGGACATCGTCAAGGCGAATGTGGAGAAGATCGGCGGCGTCGTCGAGCTGCGCAACGACGAAGGGCGGGGGCTTTCCATCCTGCTTCGCGTGCCGATGACGCTGACGATCATTTCGGGGCTGATGGTGCGCGCGGCGGGGCAGTATTTTGCCATTCCGCGCGGTGCGGTCCGGGAAATCCTGCTCGAAAATGGCGACACGGTGCGGATCGACCGCGTTGGCGGCGGCGAATTGGCGATGGTGCGCGGCGAACAATATCCGCTGCTGCGGCTCGAAACGGTGCTCGGACGCGAAGCGAGCGACGACGATGATGTCGATGACCGGGCGCTGGTGATCGTGCGGCCGGGGCAGGGGCAAAGCTATGCGCTCAGCGTCGCGGCGATCCACGATCATGAGGAACTGGTAATCAAACCCGCCGCGCCGATGATCATGGCGACCGGGCTTTATGCCGGGACGACCTTACCCGACAATGGCCGCCCGGTGTTGCTGCTCGACGTCCAGGGGCTGGTGGCCGCCGCAGCGATCGACGCGACCGAAACCGGCCGCAATCATGACCAGATGGCCGCCGCCGAGGCGCAGGCCAACGCGGCGCGCAATGCGGCGCAGCTGCTGTTGTTCCGCGACACCAACGGCCGGGTTCGCGGGGTCCGGTTGTCAGTGATCGAGCGGGTCGAGGAAGTGCCCGCATCGGCGCTGTTCGAAAGCGCTGGCCGGGTTCAGGCGCAGATCGGCGATGATATTTTTTCGGTTCACGCCGCAAAACTGCCCGATGCGGAGGGGTCGCTGAAATTGTTGCGGCTGTTCGACGGTCAGTCAGTGCTCTGCTATCCGATCGCCGAAGTCATCGATATCGTCCGCTTGCCCGATGCGGTACAGCCGTCGGCGGCGCCGGGGCTCATCGCGGGCGTCGTGCTGGTCAGCGGCGAGCCCGTCGAACTGATCGATCCTTTCTGGCTGATGGCGCAATATGCCGCATCGGATGCAGACGCCGCGCCGAACCAGCCCCTCTGCCGCCTCGCTGACGATCATGATGGCTGGGGCAGCAATTTTCTCGCGCCGATCTTGCGCAGCGCCGGTTACCGGGTGGTGTCGGACAAGGATGTGGTGGACGAGGCGCCCGATGTCTTGCTCTGCCTGACCGAAGATGGCGCGTCCTGCGCGCATATCGGCGACGAAATCCCCATTATCCGTCTGCGCAGCGCGATTGCCGCGGCGGGGCCGGACGACGAAACCGTCTATCGTTACGACCGCCAGGCGCTGCTCGACGCGCTGGCGCGCCGCGTCGGGGGAGGCCGCGCATGATGGAAAAGCTCTATCTGATCGCGCGCATCGCCGACACGCGCGTCGCGCTGCGCAGCCGCGCCATCAACTCGGTGGTGACCGTCGGCATTCCGGTCGAAGTCCCCGGCGCGCCGCCCCATGTCGCGGGGCTGTTCGCGCTGCGCAGCCGTGTGTTCACGCTGATCGATCCGCATGTTGTCATCGGTCTGCCGCCGGTGCCGGTTGCCGCGGGGCAGCGGGTGATCGTCGTTGATGTCGCCGACCATGGCTATGCGCTGCTCGCCGACGCGATCGAGGATGTCTGTTTTATCGAAGCGCCCGAAACGCGGGTTGCCGGAAAATTGCTGCCCGGTTGGGCGCGGGTTGCCGATGGCATGATCGAGCATCAGGGCGCTTCGCTGCTCGTCGTCGATCCGTCGCATTTCATCACTTTACCCGTGATGAAAGCGGCGTGAGTTAACGGGCTAGACACTCCTTGAAACTAGCATGATGTGAAATCTGGGTGTTGCGGAGGAATGAATGTCGAAATCTTGTCTGGTTGTCGATGACAGCAAAGTCATTCGCAAGGTCGCGCGCCATATTCTTGAAAGCATGGCCTTTGCGGTGGATGAAGCCGCCGACGGGCAGGAGGCCTTGACCTATTGCCGCACCAATCGCCCCGACGTCATCCTGCTCGACTGGAACATGCCGGTGATGAGCGGGATGGAGTTTCTCGGCGCGTTCAACGACCTCGACTATGGGCATGAAGAGCGGCCGCGCGTGGTGTTTTGCACCACCGAGAACAGCATCGACCATATCCGCGCCGCAATCGAAGCCGGCGCCGACGAATATGTCATGAAGCCGTTCGACCGTGAAACGCTGGAAGGAAAATTGCAGCTCGTCGGCGTCGCATAAGGCGATGGCTATGGCGCGTCCGCTACCCCTGGCTTCCGATCCCGAACCGTCGGCGCGAACGGTGCGGGTCATGCTGGTCGACGACAGCCTGGTCGTCCGCAGCATTCTCGAACGCATCGTCGATCAACGCGCGGGGCTCGAAATTTGTGCCTCGGTGGCCTCCGCTCATGACGCGCTTGCCTTCCTTGCTCGCGAACCAGTCGACGTCGTCGTGCTCGACATTGAAATGCCCGGGATGAGCGGCATTGATGCCCTGCCGCACATCCTGACGCGCGCCGCAAAAGCCCGCGTGCTCATCCTCTCGTCCAACTGTGTCGAGGGCGGTCCGGCGGCGATCGAAGCGCTCGCGCTCGGCGCCAGCGATACGCTGGCCAAGCCCGGCCGCGGCAGCTTTTCGGGCCGCTTTGCCGAGGTGCTGACCGAGCGCATCATGACGCTGGGCAACCAGCAGGATTTCCCGGCGCCGGTCCCCGTCGCCGAGCGCCGCGCCCCGCCGCCTGTCGCGCTGGCAATCGACAGCGACCAGCCGATCGAATGCATTGCTGTCGCCGCGTCGACCGGCGGGATTCCGGCTTTCACCAATTTCCTTGCCAATCTTGATCCACGCATCGCCGCTCCGATCCTGCTCACCCAGCATCTGCCCGACGCCTTCATGGAATTTTACGCCAAGCAGATCGCGACGATCACCGACCGTAAAGTATCGGTTGCACAGGCGGGGATGACGGTCGAGCGCGGCCATATCTACCTCGCGCCGGGGGACGCGCATCTGCTCGTGGTGAAGAACGGGCGCCGTCATGAAATCGCGCTCGACCGTCGCGCCGTCGATAATGGCTGCTGCCCCTCGGCCGATCCGATGCTCGATTCCGTCGCCGACGTTTATGGCAAAAGCGGCGTCGCGGTGATCCTTAGCGGCATGGGCCGCGATGGCGTCATCGGCGCGGCGCGGCTGAAAGAGGCGGGCGGGACGATTTTTGCGCAGGCGCCTGAAAGCTGCGTCATCTGGGGCATGCCCGGCGCGGTCGCCAAAGCGGGAATTGCCGCCGCCACGCTCAACCCCGACGCCATCGCGCTGATGCTCGGCAGCTTTCTGCCCGGTCGTCACAAGCCGCGATGGGCGCCAGCGCCAGCGAATCGGCCTACCGCGTCCTGATGGGCGTGCTCGAATCGCGGACCGGACAGACGCTATCGCCCAGCCGCATCTGGCGCATCGAAATGTCGCTGAAGCCGGTGATGCAGCGCCACAATATCGCCGATCTCGACGCGCTGGTCGCCGGGTTGGTCACGTCAAACAGTCGCCAACTGCTTGACGATACCGTCGACGCGATGCTCAACAACGAGACCTATTTCTATCGCGAATACAGCCTGTTCGATGACATCGCTGCAACGGTGCTTGATAAGCTGCGCGAGATCAACAAGCTGCGCCGCCGACTGACGATCTGGCATTGCGGCGTCTCGACCGGCCAAGAGGCCTATTCGCTGGCCATGCTGATTGCCGAACAGGGCGAAAAATGGGCGGGGTGGCAGGTCGATATCGTCGGCACCGACGTCAGCTATCACGCGATTAGCCGCGCCCGCGTCGGCCTGTACAGCCAGTTCGAGATCCAGCGCGGGCTGCCGGTCCAGCGGATGGTGCGCTGGTTCGATCAGACCGAGGCTGGCTGGCTGGTCAAAGCCGATATCCGCCGCCGCATCGATTTTTCGGTGCAGAACATGTTGACCGACCGGCCACCGCTCGCCAGCCCCGCCGACCTCATTTTCTGTCGCAATTTGCTGCTCTATTTCTCTGCGCCGATGCGGCAAAAGGCATTCGCAAAGCTGCGGGCGATGGCGGCGCCGCAAAGCTTTCTTGTTCTGGGCGCGGGCGAAACCGTGCTTGGGCAAACGGACCAGTTCGTCGCGAGTCCGCGTTTACGCGGTTTGTACGAACCCGCCGACCAGCAAGTGCGCCGCGCGGCGGCGGCCTGACCTTGCTTTTTACGCGCCACTGGCGCAATCGACGAACTGACAAGCACAGGACGGGTCTTCCGAGCGCATGAGCGATTTTATCGAACGCTGGTCTCCCAATTTCGACGAGCGCGCGCTGCCCATCTCGATGATCGTGCTGCACTACACCGGTATGAAGAGCGGCGCCGAAGCGATTGATTGGCTTGCCAATCCCGACTCGAAAGTCTCGGCGCATTATGTCGTCAGCGAGGACGGTCAGATCACTCAGATGGTGCCTGAGGAAAAACGCGCCTGGCACGCAGGTAAATCGCATTGGCGCGGGATCAGCGACATCAATTCGGCGAGCGTCGGGATCGAGATCGTCAACCCCGGGCACGAATGGGGCTATGTCCCGTTCCCAGACCCGCAGGTCGGCTCGGTCGTCCGCCTCGTCCACCTGATCAAGGACCGCTACGCGATCACCCGCGGCAATGTCGTCGGCCATTCGGACATCGCCCCGACGCGCAAGCAAGATCCGGGCGAATTGTTCCCATGGGAAGAACTGGCCCGCCGCCGTCTGGCACTGCCGCGCCCGCGCAAGAAGCTGACCGATCCGCTATGGACCGATGCGGGGTTCCTGCTGGCCCTCGAACGCTTCGGCTATGACGTGACCGACGGTTTTGCGGCGACAGTTGCCTTCCAGCGCCGCTTTCGCCCCGAACTGATCGATGGCACGATCGACGGCGAGTGCCGGGCGATCCTGCTGGGGCTGTTGCTGCCGCAGCCCGAGGGGAACTGAGGACCGGTATCGCCGTCGCGTTCGCGGCAACAAGAGGCACGCCGTCTTGTCGGTATCGGTTTAGCGCACAACTAACAGATAGGCGGCGATGACCGCGGCGACCAGAACAGCGCGCAGGATCAACCCGTTACGCAGCGAATGACCTTCAAGATGGGCTTGCAGGTCCGCTGGGATCGGCATCGGCCGTGTTGCCGAAACGTCCGCGCCGCCCGTGTTGCCGACCGGCACCCAGCCCGCCAGGTGGAAGGGACCCGCGCCGATCAGGCGGACCAACTGGCCGCG
Organism: Sphingopyxis sp.; assembly: GCF_035998965.1. GTDB lineage: Bacteria > Pseudomonadota > Alphaproteobacteria > Sphingomonadales > Sphingomonadaceae > Sphingopyxis. Next base: position 53,382 of record NZ_DASYHE010000041.1, on the reverse strand, counting down.
CGCTTCGCTGCGATCCCCTTGCTTGCGCGCGAGCAGCAACATCCGGAAATGCGTCTGGACATGCGTCCAGTAGCGACGCTGGCCCAAGATATGCGCGCGTTCCAAATGATGTTTGGCTAGCGCCATATCGCTCGTCGCCTCGGCAGCGCGCGCTGCCGCCATTTCGTTCGCGAACGCGGATTTCAGGGCGGACTTCATAAAAGGCGTCTCCGGGAATCAGGGACGAAAATATCATAGATGTTGCGGCCCGAACGAGCGCCGAAGGGAACTAGTATACTGTTTGTGAGCGGCAGGTGGCACCAGTTGCGGACGTTACCCTTCCTCCCCGGCACCGGGAGGGGGACCGCCCCCAAGCGGTGGTGGAGGGGTCGCGGCGGTGCCTTATAACGCGAGGTTCCGACCCCTCCGTCAGCCCTGCGGGCTGCCACCTCCCCGTTCCGGGGAGGATCGGCAACGTCCGCTTCCCACCCCAAACCACCACACCCCGCAATCGCTCGCCATGCGCCGGCATTCGCGCTATACTCGCACCGCCAGAGGGTTGGGCGATCGCCGCCGGTGGGGTATCCTGCCGGGGGAGGAAAGTCCGGGCTCCACGGAAATCACGGTGCCGGATAACGTCCGGCGGGCTGGCCCTCGGGCCGGTTCAGGGAAAGTGCCACAGAGAGCAAACCGCCACGGCTTCGGCCCGGCGAAAGGTGAAAGGGTGCGGTAAGAGCGCACCGCGCGGCTGGCAACAGGCGCGGCACGGCAAACCCCACCGGGAGCAAGGTCGAATAGGGACGGTACGGAGCAATCCAGGGCTGATTCCGGCCCAGCCGTCCGGGTTGACTGCTTGAGCGTTCGGGTAACCGTTCGCCTAGAGGAATGATCGCCCATCCCCGTAAGGGGTGGACAGAACCCGGCTTATAGACCCTCTGGCAACATTCTCTCCCCGACACCGCGCGGGAACGCCCGTGCGCTGTCCGCGTTCTATGCCGGACCAGTTGAAAAGGGATACGCATCATGAAAGTCGTCGATGAGCATGTCGAAGTGACGGAGACCGAAGCCAGCGGCGGGGTCAAGGGCCACAATGTGCGCTATGTGCTGGCCTTTTCGCTGATCGCGGTGGTAATCGTGATGTCGGCGATCTGGATCATCCCGGCACTGCTCCAGCCCTGATTGCGATCATTCCGCCTTGGCAACGCGGACGAGTTCTGCTTCCGGATCGGGTGTTTCCTCCATGTAGATGGTGCGTGCCGGTTGGCTGAACCGGCGCGTATGAAGCCTTTTATAGCCACGGTCGCCCGTGGTCGGGACGGTGAGCTTGGTGGTGTTGATATCGCCGGTCGCGACATTCCAGCTCATTTCGCGGCCTTCATGCGCAAATGTGCGGCTGTACACCGTGGCATCCAGGCCGATCAGCCGCATCCGGGGCCGCTCCGCCGTGCGGACGGCGCGATACCGGTAGGTAGCCGATAAGGCCGTGCTGCCGCCGGTCAAATCGCGGATCGTCAGGACGCCTTTTGCGATTTTCAGTTCCGCGGGACCGATCGGAAGCGGTTCGAGTTTCAATTCGCCGCCAATCTCGTGCCCGATATCGACGTCGCTGCGATAGCTGAGCATGACGCGCAGCGTTCGCGCGTCAGGGCTAGCGACGACATACACGGTGTCGGTATCGCCGTCGCCGTTGAGGTCACCGTCGGCGCGCGTCTCGATTTCTTCGCCGCGTTCGAGCCACCCCTTCAACATTTCGTCGGTAACAGGCGGCATCGCAGTACGATCTTCCGTGGCGTGAGCCGTACCGGTCAGCAAGAGCGCGGCCATGACCATTGCGTTTCGCATCGCCCCAAACTCCCTCATCCGGTCCAGATTATCATCTGTTAGCTGTCGGTCCAGCCCGCTTCAGTGACGGCGCGCACTGTGAAGCGCCTAGCGATATTCGATTGCGACGACTTCCCATTGCTTCGGCCCCGACGGCAGTTGGACCACCCGCACATCGCCGACCGCGGCGCCGCGCAGGGCGCGGGCGAGCGGGCTGTTCCAGCCGATCCGGCCGACGCCCGCTTCGGCTTCATCATCGCCGACGAGGGTGACGGTGCGCCGCGCATCGTCGTCGTCGGCGAGCTCGGCGGTGGCGCCGAACCAGATGCGGCTTTTGTCAGGCTGCTCCGCTGGATCGACCACGCGGGCTGCCTTCATCCGGCGCGCCAGGAACGACAGCCGCCGGTCGATCTCACGCAGCCGTTTGCGGCCATAGATATAGTCGCCATTCTCACTGCGGTCGCCGTTGCCCGCGGCCCAACTGATCACCTCGACGAGCTTCGGCCGCTCATCCCCGAGCAGCGCGTCATATTCGGCGCGCAGCGCGGCAAAGCCGGTCGGCGAAATGATGTTGCTGCGTTCCCCCACCACGCGGATTACCCCGGCGTGCGTTTGCCGAGGTAGAAGCTGAGCGGCGCCTGCGGCAGCGTTTTTCCGGGTTGCAGCGTGTCGTAAACGACCGCATTTTCCAGCACGCGCTGCACGTAATTCCTGGTCTCAAAGATCGGGATCGCCTCGATCCAGTCGAGCATCTCGATCGATCCGGTGCGCGGGTCGCCATTGGCGCGTAGCCACTTGTTCACATTGCCCGGCCCGGCATTATACGCCGCGACGGCGAGCGGGTAGCTGCCGCCATAATAGCGCAGCATCTGCTGGAAATAGGTCGACCCGAGCATCATGTTGTAGTTGGTGTCACTGGTCAGCAGATCGCGGTTGTACGAGAGGCCGAGCTTGCCCGCGACCTCGTTCGCGGTGGCTGGCATCAGCTGCATCATCCCGCGGGCGCCGGCATGGCTGATCGCTTGCCGGTCGAACTGGCTTTCCTGGCGGGTGATCGCGTGGATGAAGGTCCAGTTGCCTTCGTGACCTGCAGGCACGCGCACGGTGGGGAAACCGGCGACCTCGACCGCGTCGAGGCTGTTCGCCTGCGCGCTGCGGCCGATCATGACGCCCAGGTCGGGGCGGCCGATCTGCGAGGCCAGCTGTCCCGCGAGGACATGGTCGGCGGGCGACGTCGCCTTTTGCGACAGCGCGCGCAGGAACAGGGTCTGCTCACGCCACGCGCCGATTTCGCCGAGCGCGCGCGCGGCGCGGACCAGTCGGTCGTCGTTGAAGTTGCGCTTTTCGTCGTCGCTGACCCGGATTGTCGGGTTGGGGGTCGGCTTGGGCTGCGGACGGCCCAGCCGTTCGAGCGCGAGCTGGCCATAGAATTGGTCATAATGCTGGGCGGCATCGGCGAAATGCGCATTGGCGGTGCCGCGGTCGCCGGCTGCCAGCGCCGCGCGTCCGGCCCAATAAAAGCCCTTGGTACGCGTCTGCGCCGATCGCGCCGCTTCGCCATAAGCGCGGTACAGTTTCACCGCCTCGGCAGGGCGGCGCAGATCCTTGTACGCCAGCTGGCCCGCGAGCCACGCCAGCGACGTGTAATCGTCGCGGACGCTGAGCGGGGTTTCGCGGATCACCGTTCCCGGCGGGAACGCATCGTCGATCTGCCGCGCAATATTATAGGCGGTCAGCTTGTCGCCGCCACTGTCGGCCTGCCGCGCGTTGGTCAGCAGTGTTTCGATCCATTCCTCGGGATCGGTTGGCGCCTTGGCGAGCGAGCGGGGCGCCGCCAGCAACGCGCGCGCTTCGCCGACGCGGCCGGTCTGGCGCAGCCAGGTCGCCTTGTCGGTGATATAACCGGCATCGCTGCGGATCAGCGACGGATTGGCGCTTTCGACCGCCGAGGCCTGAAACGCGGCGTCCACTGCGCTGCTGCGCATCGCGAGGCGCGCGGCAAAGACGCTGCGCCGTTCGGGTGAGGTATAGGCAAGCTGTCGGCTCGCTGCGCCGGTCGCGCCCGACCACAGCAGCCGGTCCATTCGCGCGTCATGATCGGCAGGCGTGATCGCGCCCGGGAACAAGCCGAGCACGCGGCTGGTCTCGGCATCGTCCAACGGCCCGCTGACCCACGCGCGGCGCACCGCGGCATTGGCCTCGTCACGGCGGCCCGATGCGTTAAGCGCCAGCGCGTGGCGCAAATGGCCGCTGGCGGTCTGCGGCGGATAGGCCTGAAAATAGGCGAGGGTGCGCGGCGGATCGAAGCTGTCGATCGCGATCGCCTTTTCGGCGCGGGTGCGCATCTTGTCGGCGTCGGGCCAGCCCTTGTTGGTCATCAGGAAGCGCGACAGCTGGTCGAATGAGGCGCCGGTGTTGGCGGTCAGCCGCCGCCATTCCATCACCGCATCGCCGACCGAATTGGTGGCGGGCGGCGGTCCCGCAGTTGAGGCCAGCCCCATCTGGGCGCGATACCATGCCATCTGCTCAGGAGTGAGTTCGCTGGCGGTGGCCGCCGTCGGAATGAGGAGGGCCATGGCGAGCGCCAGGCGCGAAATACGGGGCAGCGTGTTCATGCCGTGCATGTTAGTGCCAAACTCCTTGCGGGGCGCTGAATAGGCGTCCATTAGCGGCGCGCCGTCGGGACTCTACCGGCTGGGCCGTGTTTTTGTAAAGGAGCGGGGCATGTTTTCGGGGTCTATTCCCGCTTTGGTGACGCCATTTCGCGATGGGGCGTTCGACGCGCCCGCCTTCGCGCGCCTTATCGATTGGCAGATCAAAGAAGGGACCAGCGCGCTGGTCCCGTGCGGTACGACCGGCGAAAGCCCGACGCTGGGGTTCGACGAACATTATCAGGTGATCGACAGCTGCATCCAGGCCGCAGCGGGCCGGGTGCCGGTGATCGCCGGGTGCGGGTCGAATGACACCGCCACCGCGGTTCGCCATATGCGTTATGCGCAAGCGGCTGGAGCTACGGCGGCGCTGGTGGTTGCCCCCTATTACAACAAGCCTAGCCAAGAGGGGATGCTCGCGCACTTCAAGGCGCTGGCCGACGCGAGCGACCTGCCGATCGTCGTCTATAACGTCCCTGGCCGCACGGTCGCCGACATCAGCGCCGAAACGCTGTGCAAGCTCGCGGAAATCCCGTCGGTCGTTGCTATCAAGGATGCGAGCGGCGATCTGGCGCGCGTGACCATCCAGCGCGCGGGTGCCGGGCAGGATTTCTGCCAGCTGAGCGGCAACGACGATCTGTGGTTGCCGCACGCGGTGATGGGCGGCGTGGGCTGTATTTCAGTTACCGCCAATGTCGCGCCGCGGCTCTGCGCCGATTTTGCTGCCGCGTGTGCTGCGGCCGACTGGGCGCGGGCGCTGGTGTTGCACGGTCGCCTGTTCGGCCTGCATCAGGCGATGTTCTCCGACACCTCGCCGGGACCGGTCAAATATGCGCTGTCGCGGGTCCACGACTGGTTTTCGCCCGAAGTGCGCCTACCTATCATTCCGGCGAACGCTGCTTCGCGCGCCGCCGTCGATGCCGCGCTGTCCGCGGCAGGAGTGATTTAGGTTTCATCATGGCCCGTCCGCAGTCCGCCGCCGAATTTGACAAGAAAAAGGTCGTCGCCGAAAACCGGCGCGCGCGGTTCGACTTTGCCATCGAACAGGTGTTCGAGGCCGGGATCGCGCTCCAGGGTACCGAGGTCAAATCGCTGCGCTTCGGCGAAGGCACAATCGCGGAGAGTTATGCCGAGGTGAAGGGCAATGAGGTGTGGCTGATCAACAGCAACATCCCCGAATTCAGCCACGGCAACCGCCACAATCATGAGCCCAAGCGCCCACGCAAGCTACTTTTGAGCGGCCGCGAGATCAACAAGATGTACGCTGGTGTCGCGCGGCAGGGGATGACGTTGGTCCCGCTCTCTGTCTATTTCAACAGTCGCGGCCGCGCGAAGGTCGAGCTTGCGCTCGCCAAGGGCAAGAAGGCGCATGACAAGCGGGAGTCGATCAAGGAACGCGACTGGAAGCGTGACAAGCAGCGACTGATGAAAGAGCGCGGGTGAGCGGCGGCAAGCCCAAGGACAAGGCGGCGGTGATGAACTGGATCCGCCGCAATTCGCCGACGCGCGACGAACTGCTCGCGAGCCGTTTCGTCAAGCCGTTTGCCCATCGAGTCGCGCACAGCCATTTGTGGCGTTTCACCCGCACCTCGGTGCCGCGCGGGACGGCGCTGGGCTTGTTCGTCGGTATCTTCTTTCTGATCCCGGGTATCCAAATTTTGGGAGTCGCGCTGCTCGCGCTGCCGGTCCGCGCCAACATCCCGATCGGCGCCGCGATGACCTTTTTGTCGAACCCGGTGACGACGCCGTTCATCATCCTGGCGTCGGTGTGGTTGGGCGACTGGCTGTTTGGGTTGCAAGCCAATAGCGCGACCTTTGCGGCGATGATCGAACATGGTGCATCGGCAGGCGAATGGGTGAGCTGGGTGTTTTCGGATGCCGCCCCGGCCTTGATGGCAGGCCTGCTGGTCATATCCGTCGTGTCCGCGGCGATTGGCTATGTGCTCGCCGCGATCTTTTGGGACAATTGGATCCGCCTCCGCTGGCGGCGCAAATTGCGCCGCGCGCGCGACCAACGACATGAGCCATCGACGAGCGACACCCCCGCCGGTTGAACCGCCCGCGCGCCGTCGTATAGCTATCCCATCGCAATCCGGTGCTGCGCTACCGCACAGCGCGTGGTTGCTTGGTTTTGAAAACTGGGGACTATCATGACTCTTTTGCATGTTTCTTCGCGCCTGCTGGCGACCGCCGCGCTGGGCGCTGTACTGATGACCTCCGCGCCGGCTGTTGCCAAGGAAAAGGCCGCGCCCGCGCCCGCTGCCGAACCGGCGGCCAAGCCCGAGCTTGGTACCTTCGGCTTCGATACCGCGGGCATGGATACGAGCGTTGCGCCGGGCGACGATTTCTATGCCTATGCCAATGGCACCTGGGCCAAGAACACGCCGATCCCCGCCGACAAGTCCAACTATGGCATGTTCACCGCGCTCGGCGACCTCTCGCAGCAGCGCACCCGTGAAATCCTCGAGGCGGCGAAGGCCGATCCGAACAGCATGATCGGCCGCAACTATGCCGCCTATCTGGATGGCGCGGCGGTCGAGGCGAAAGGACTGGCGCCGATCCAGCCGTGGCTCGCCAAGATTCGCGCCGTCGACAAGCCGGGCCTTGCCGCGCTGCTCGCCGAAGCCGACCGCAACGGCGTCCAGCACTTCTTTGGCGGCTACGTCGGCCAGGACGACAAGAACCCCGAAGTCTATATCTACACGATGTTCCAGGGCGGCATCGGCATGCCCGACCGCGATTTCTACCTGAAGGACAATGAGCGCAACGCCAAGTTGCAGGCGGCTTACCTGAAGCATCTGGAGAATGTGCTGACCCTGGCGGGCGAAACCAACGCAGCGGCGCGCGCCAAGGCGATCTATGATTTCGAAAAGCAGATCGCGACCGTCCATTGGGACAAGAACGACAGCAGCGACGCGACCAAAGTCTATAACAAGATGACGATCGCTGAGCTGGCGGCCGCGGCGCCGGGCTTTGATTGGGCGACCTTCATCCGCGGCATTGGCGTCAACGAGGATTCGCTGCTGGTGTCGCAACCGAGCGCCTTTACCGGCGAAGCCAAGCTGCTCGCCGACGCGCCAATCGCGGTGATCCGCGACGCGCTGCTGGTGCGCAGTCTCAACGGATTTTCGGGCGTGCTGCCCGAGAAGTTCGCGCAGGAAAGCTTCTCTTTCTATGGTACTGCTTTGTCAGGCACGCCGCAGATGCAGGAGCGTTGGAAGCGCGCGGTCGATTTCACCACCGGCAATTTGGGTGAGGCCGTCGGCGAGGATTATGTCGCGAAATACTTCCCGCCCGAAACCAAGGCGGCAATGGACGAACTTGTCAGGAATGTCCTCGCCGCAATGGGCCGCCGTATCGACGGCCTCGCGTGGATGCAGCCGCAGACCAAGGTCAAGGCGAAGCAGAAGCTGGCCAATTTCACGACCAAGATCGGCTACCCCGACCGGTGGAAGGATTATAGCAAGCTGGAGATCAAGGCGGACGACCTGTTCGGCAACGCGCTGCGCTCGAACCAGTTCGCCCACGACGACAATATCAGCCGCCTCGGTGGTCCGATCCGGCGCTGGGAATGGGGGATGACCCCGATGACGGTCAACGCCTATGCCAATTTCGGCATGAACGAGATCGTCTTCCCCGCCGCGATCCTGCAGCCGCCCTTCTTTGACCCGCACGCCGACCCGGCGATCAACTATGGCGGCATTGGCGCGGTCATCGGCCATGAAATCAGCCATCATTTCGACGATCAGGGCGCGAAATATGACGAGACCGGCAAGCTCGCCGACTGGTGGACCCCCGCCGACGTCGCGGCATTCGAGGCCGCGGGCAAGGCGCTGATCGCGCAATATGACGCCTATGAAGTGCTGCCCGGCGAAAAGCTCGACGGCACCTTTACGCTGGGCGAAAATATCGGCGATCTGGCGGGCCTGACTGTTGCCTATGACGCGTACAAGGCGTCGCTGGGTGGCAAGGAAGCACCGGTGCTGGGCGGGCTGACCGGCGACCAGCGTTTCTTTCTCGGCTGGGCGCAGGTGTGGCGGCGCAATTATCGCGACCAGAATCTGTCGCAGCGGATCACGACCGATCCGCATTCGCCGTCGATCCAGCGGACTTGGGTCTCGCGCAACCTTGACCCGTGGTATAAGGCGTACCAGATCAAGGAAGGCCAGAAGCTATATCTGGCGCCCAAGGACCGTGTTCGCATCTGGTGATGCGCCGATAAGAAAGACTGTCATTGACCGCGACGAGCCTGCCTTCCGCTGATTCCGATATCGGCAGGGGGGCGGGTGGCGTCGGCCCGCTCGTAGTGCCGAACGGGCTGTCGCGTGTCGATATGGGCCTGCTCGGCGGGCTGGCGCTCCTTTCGGTGGCGCTGCTGTTCTGGGCCACACGTGACACGGTGCTCGCCGCAGGTTTCGCCGCCGGACTTGCGCTGGCGGTTGGTGGGGTGGTGCTGGCGCGCCGCTTGTTCCCCGCCGCCGTCGCGGTTGATGCGGCGGCCCCCGATTGGACGATGCTGCGCCAAGCGGTAAATCATGACGATGTCGCAATCGCGGTCACCGACCGCGCCGGGCGCATGGTGTGCGCGAATGATTTGTTTGGCACCTGGATGGGCGGTTTCGTCACGCCGCCGGGGCTGCCGCTCGAAGGCCGCGGTGCCGATGTGCTGAAGAATGCCGGGCGCACGGCCTGGCGCGATGGCGAAGGGCGCGCCGACGGGCTCGCGATCGGGCCGCTGCAACTGCGCGCGCAGGTGACGCGGACGGGGCAGGCGGAGGATTATCTTGTCTGGCGCTTTTCGGCGGTCGAGCGGCTCGATCTCGCGTCGGAAATCACCCGCCACCTTGACGGACCTGCGGGACGCACGCTCAGCCATGCCGGGGTGATGGCGGCGCTGGTCAACGCCGAAGGGCGACTGCGTGTCGCCAATCAGGCGTTCCTGCTCCGTGCGCTGGGCGAGGATGATGCCGGCCATTATGCCGGCCGCGATGTTGCGCCGATGCTGCGGATCGACGACGGAGGCGCGCTCTATTTCGCGCGCGAGGGCGATCGCGCCACCCCGGTGCGGATGCTGCAAATCCCGCTCGCTCCGGCCGACACCAATGGCCCCGTGCTGCTCGCGCTGCTCGACGAGGAAATGGGTCCGGCCGACCGCGGCACCGCACAGACCTATGTCGAAACCTTGCTGTCGCTGTTGCCGTTCGGGCTGGCGATGGTCGATCGCGACGGGCGTTTCCTGTACATGAACCGCGCGTTCGTGCGCGCCGCGAATCTGGGCGAGGGCAAGATGCCGCGCTACCCTGGCGACATTGTGGTGGGCGAGGACAAGGGGCCGCTCGCCGACATGATCCGCCGCCACAGCAGCGGGCAGCAGGTCGGCGGCGACCTGTCGATCCGGCTGGCGGGGCAAAGCGGCGATCCGGTGTCGATCCGCGTCGTCGGGGTCCGCGGGCTGGGCGAGGCGGCGGTGCTGCTGAGCCTGAAGGATTCGAGCGAGGAATCCCGGCTGAAGCGCCAGGTCGCGCAGGCGTCGAAGATGCAGGCGGTTGGCCAGCTGGCCGGCGGGGTCGCGCATGATTTCAACAATATCCTGACCGCGGTGCTTGGTGCCTGCGACCTGATGCTGATGCGTCACACGCCCGGCGACAGCGACTATGACGACATCCAGCAGATCCGCAGCAACGCCAACCGCGCCGCCAGCCTGACGCGGCAACTGCTCGCTTTTTCGCGGCAGCAGACCCTGCGCCCGCAGATCCTGCAACTGCCCGACGTGATTTCGGAGGTATCGCACCTGCTCAAGCGGCTGATCGGCGAGACGGTGCAGCTGGCGGTCCATCATGGCCGCGGGCTGGGCGCGGTGCGCGCCGATCCGGGGCAGCTGGAGCAGGTGATCATCAACCTGGCGGTCAACGCGCGCGACGCGATGCCGGGCGGGGGGACACTGACGATCGAGACCTATCCGGTATCGGCGGCGGATGTGCGCCAGATGGGCAATGAATTCATGCCGCCCGCCGATTATTGCGCGCTCAAGGTCAGCGATACCGGCACCGGCATCGCCGCCGACGTGCTGCCCAAGATATTCGAGCCTTTCTTTACCACCAAGGATGTGGGCAAGGGGACGGGCCTCGGGCTGTCGACCGTTTACGGCATCATCAAGCAATCGGCGGGGTATATTTTTGCCGACAGCCAGCCGGGGCAGGGGACCAGCTTTTTCATCTACCTGCCCGTCCACCGCGCGGGCACCGACACGCCGGTGGTCGCGCCGCCGCCCGTCAAGCCCAAGAAAAGCCAATGGGGCACCGGCACCATCCTGCTCGTCGAGGACGAGGATATGGTGCGCGCGGTGGCTGAACGCGCGCTGACCCGCGCCGGCTATACCGTCGTTACCGCGTCGCAGGGCGAGGAAGGGCTCGAACGATTTGCCCAAATGGACAAGGTCGATCTGATCATCAGCGATGTCGTGATGCCGACGATGGACGGCCCCGCGATGGTGCGCGCCCTGCGCGCCAAGCGGCCCGACCTGCCCGTGCTGTTCATGTCAGGCTATGCCGAGGAGCAGCTCCGGCAGTCGATCAACATTGACGATGTGGCGTTCCTGCCCAAACCTTTCTCGGTCGCGCAATTGGCCGAGGCAACATCGGCGGCGCTGGATGACGCGGCGCACAGGATGAAAAATGGCTGACACTCCGCGTATCTTGCTCGTCGAGGACGATGTGCTGATTGGCATGATGCTCGTCGATATGTTCGACGCGCTCGGTCTGCCCGAACCGGCGCAGGCGTCGACCAAAGACGAGGCGCTGGCGATCATCGCGAGCGAATCATTGGGCGGCGCGCTCGTCGATATCAACTTGGGCGACGAAAAGGGCTGGCCGGTTGCGGATGCGCTGGCCGAGCGCGGCATCCCCTTTGCCTTCACCTCGGGTGGCGGCGACATTCTGCCGCCTGCGCACGCGCACCGCAGGCTGGTCGCCAAACCGTTTCGGATCAGCGATATCGAAGTCGCGCTGGCCGAATTCGAGGCGTAGCAAACACGGCGTCCCAGCGTCGGCGACCGGGAAGAGATATTTTTGTTCCACTCTTGTTCTTTGAGAACAAATGCCGTACATAGGTTCGGCGTTGCGATGCTTCTGTCGTCGCTCTAGAGCTGGAAGGGTACGGTAATGGCCGGACAATTGTCACTCGTCGAATCGGGGAAATCAGTGAACAACACGGACAGGCAGAAGGCGCTCGACGCCGCGCTCGCGCAGATCGATCGCGCCTTTGGCAAGGGCTCGGTAATGAAATTGGGCTCGAAGGAAGCGATGCAGGTCGAGGCGATCTCGACCGGTTCGCTCGGCCTCGACATCGCGCTCGGCGTCGGCGGCCTCCCGCGCGGCCGCGTCATCGAAATCTATGGCCCCGAAAGCTCGGGCAAGACCACGCTCGCGCTGCACTGCCTGGCCGAAGCGCAAAAGGGCGGCGGCACCGTTGCCTTCGTCGATGCCGAACATGCGCTCGACCCGGTCTATGCGCGCAAGCTCGGCGTCAACATCGACGAACTGATCGTGTCGCAGCCCGACACCGGCGAGCAGGCGCTGGAAATCGTCGATACGCTGGTGCGCTCGAATGCGATCGATGTGCTCGTCGTCGACTCGGTCGCGGCGCTTGTTCCGCGCGCCGAAATCGAGGGCGAGATGGGCGACAGCCATGTCGGCCTGCAAGCCCGTTTGATGTCGCAGTCGCTGCGCAAGCTGACCGGTTCGATCAGCCGCTCGCGCTGCATGGTGATCTTCATCAACCAGCTGCGGATGAAAATCGGCGTGATGTACGGCAATCCCGAGACCACGACCGGCGGCAACGCGCTGAAATTCTACGCCTCGGTTCGCCTTGACATCCGCCGTACCGGGCAGATCAAGAATGGCGACGAAATCGTCGGCAACACGACCAAGGTCAAGGTCGTGAAGAACAAGGTCGCGCCGCCGTTCAAGCAGGTCGAATTCGACATCATGTACGGGCAGGGCATTTCCAAGATCGGCGAGATTCTCGATCTGGGGGTCAAGGCCGGGATCGTCGAAAAGTCGGGCGCCTGGTTCAGCTATGACTCGATCCGCATCGGGCAGGGCCGCGAAAATGCCAAGACCTTCCTCAAGGAAAACCCCGAACTGATGGACCGGCTCGAAGCCGCCATCCGCAGCCGCACCGACGCGGTGGCCGAAGAAATGATGGCCGGCCCCGACGACGAGGGCGACGACATCAACTGATCCCGATCCGGTCGGTTCGCATGGGCGGGCCGACGGGGAAACGGCGGCGGGTCTCCAGCCCCTTGCACCTGCACTCCCCTCTCCCCGCAGGTGGACCCGCCGGCCGTTGACCTTTTGGGCTGTGGCGGCTTTTTTGGTGTTGCTGGAGACGGCGGCTTTGGGGGTGGCAAGCGGACCGGCTGGTTTTCGGGCAAAAGATTCCATTGCGGACGGTCTTCAGCAGTTTAGTCTAGCGGCATGAACGACGTAAAGTTGCTGACTGAGCTAAGTGGGTCGATGCTAGCGGAATCATTTCCGTCGAATTATGGCGTTGCCGCAATAAGAGCGGGAGAGGCCATGTCTTGCTTGCTCGCTTCACGACAACAGTGGACGGACCGATTTACAGTCCAAGTTGAAGGCGAAAGGGTTCTGATACCGACACGACTTCGCTTTACGTCCCAAGCGCCCGCTCTTGCTAAGAACGATGGGGCTTGGCAGTTCGTCCGTGCCTTGCAATCTCGAAGCGGCGATGGGTTTGAGCGTCAACGCGCTGCCCGCGATCTACTAACTGAAATACAGCCTTGGGCTGCTCCCTTTATCGTTGCACTGATCAGCGAATACATTGTCGAGATTTTAGACGACATTGCCTCATCCCTGACATCGGAAAATGAGCGGACGCTTGCCGCTTTCGTCGTCCAGAATGAAGCCTACTGGAATAAGACCAAGCGCCGGGTGGCGAGTTATTGGGACGTATATTATCGATCGAACCACAGCGGTGAGATGCGCCGAGCTTATCGGCGAAACGAGTATGTTGGCTTCAAGCTAATCGACCGGCTCGAAACGGCGGCTTATGGAAACCTCTAAGCAGACGCGTAATGGCCGATTTTGGTCGGAAGCGGATGCCTTTTCATTTCCGTTCGTGTCGCGCGAAGTCGAGACACCCATCGGCCATGCCCGGTCTCGCGCGGCATCTCGACTTCGTTCGATGCGAGCGGGGGTGGAAAGGATGGGGCGGTGGTTGCCCGGGGTCCATTCACATTGGCACCGGGCGTCATCTGTCCAACGCAATCGTCCGCACCGCGCCTTGCGCGAGCCTCGCCAACAGCTACAAGCGAGCCATGCCTGCGATCCGCCTCTTTGGCCTGCCCACCGATATCAACAGCAGCTTCGAGCGCGGCGCGGCTGCCGGGCCTGCGGCGATCCGCGCAGCGCTGTTCAGCGATCGCGGCAATATGGCTAGCGAATTAGGGCCGGAGATCGGAGCCGACGTCGCATTCACCGACGACGGCGATCTGTCGCTGACCGAAAACACCGCGCAGGACGATGCCGCGATCCGGCGGCATGTCGTGATGCTGCAAGAGGATGGCGAGGTGCCGCTGGCGCTGGGGGGCGATCATGCGGTGACCTTTCCGCTCGTCGCGGCCGCGGCGACCTGTTTCGGGCCGGTGAATATCCTCCATTTCGACGCGCACCCCGATCTCTACGATGATTTCGCGGGCAACCCGCGCAGTCATGCCTCGCCCTTCGCGCGCATCTGCGAGGCGGGTCACGCGGCACGGTTGGTGCAGGTCGGCATCCGGACGCTCAACGGTCATTGCCGCGAACAGGCGGCGCGCTTCGGGGTCGAGGTCATTCAGATGGCCGATTTCACCCCCGATCGTGTCCCTGTCCTCGACGGCCCACTCTATATCTCGATCGACCTCGACGGCATCGATCCGGCGGCGGCGCCCGGCGTCGCGCATCCCGAGCCGGGGGGACTGACGGTGCGCGAAGTGCTGGCGGTGCTGCACAAACAGACCGCGCCGATCGTCGGCGCCGACATCGTCGAGCATCATCCCGGCCGCGACATCGGCGATGTCACCGCGATCCTTGGCGCCAAGCTGGTCCGCGAGCTGGCCGCGCTGATCGACCGCAACGGCATTTACAAGACCTGACCCCCTGAGGAGAATGAAATGACCCTGATCGTCCACCATCTGAACAACAGCCGCTCGCAGCGCATCCTGTGGCTGCTCGAGGAAATCGGCGCGCCGTATGAGATCAAATTTTATGACCGCGATGCGACGACCAACCTGGCGCCGCCCGAACTGATCGCGGTCCATCCGCTCGGCAAGTCGCCGGTGATTTCGGATGGTGACCGCGTCATCATCGAGTCGGGGGCGATCACCGAATATCTGTGCGAGCGGCATGGCGGCGGCCATCTGGTTCCCGAGCGCGGCACCGACGACCATATCAGCCACCTCGAATGGCTGCATTTTGCCGAAGGATCGGCGATGACCCCGATCCTGCTGCGCATCTATACGTCGCGGCTGGGCGAGGCGGCGGCGCCGCTCGAACCGCGGATCAACCAGCAGCTCGACGCGCATTTCGCCTATATGGAGAGCCGCGTCGGCGACAACGGCCATTTCATCGGCGACAGCCTGTCGGCGGCGGACATCATGCTCAGCTTCCCCGCCGAAATCGCGATCATGCAGGGGATGGCGCCGCGCTATCCCAAGCTCGCCGCCTTTGTGAACGCGTGCCATGCGCGCCCGGCCTGGCAGCGCGCGCGCGAAAAGGGCGGCGCCTATTATGGCTATTGACCGGTGGCGCTGGTTGCCGCTCGCCGCGCTGGGGCTGATTGCCAGCGCAGCGGCGGCGCAGGTGCCGCCGCTCGGTCCCGAGGTTGAGCGGATCGCGACCGCCGCCGACGGCGAGGAATTTACCGTCGCGGAGGCCGACGAAAGCGCCGCTATGGGGCGTTTTGCCGCCTATACGATGGCGCTGGCGAAGCGCGATTATGCCAGCGCCTATACGATGCTGCGGCTGTCGTTCCAGGCGGCCAACCCGCGGCTGGAATGGGAAATGAACCTGCGCAAGCGCCCGACCCTGTGGGCCGACGGCACGCTCCGCGTGCTGCGCGTCAGTTGGTATGCCGACCCTGCAGGGCAGCCGCCGGGGCTGTACGCCGCGTTCGATTTCCGCGGCGATCGCCAGGACGGCACGATGGATTGCGGCTATGTCGCGGTCCACCGCACTGCGCCGGGTGCCGAATGGACCGTCGTGCGCACCGATACGTCGGAGGTGCCGCCCGAGCTGATCGAGGATGGCGTGCCCAAGGCCGACGTTCTGCGCCAGCTGCCCTGTTATCTGGGCAAGGGAATCGCCACCGCCTTTTGACTGATTGGGCCGATGACGGTCATCGACACGAAGCGGCTTGTCGCATGACGGCAAAGTCCCTAATTCGCGCGCATGACATCGACCAACGACATTCGCCGCTCGTTCCTCGACTATTTCGGGGGCACCGGGCACCATATCGAGCCGTCGGCGCCGCTGGTGCCGTACAACGACCCGACGTTGATGTTCGTCAACGCGGGGATGGTGCCGTTCAAGAATGTCTTCACCGGGCTGGAAAAGCGGCCGTACAGCACCGCGGTGTCGGCGCAGAAATGCGTCCGTGCTGGCGGCAAGCATAACGACCTCGACAATGTCGGCTTCACCGCGCGGCATCATACCTTCTTTGAAATGCTGGGCAATTTCTCGTTCGGCGACTATTTCAAGGAACAGGCGATCCTCCATGCGTGGACGCTGATCACCAAGACCTGGGGGCTGGCGCCCGAGCGGTTGACGGTCACCGTCTATCACACCGACGACGAAGCGTTCGACCTGTGGAAAAAGATCGCCGGACTGCCCGAAGAGCGGATCATCCGCATCGCGACCAACGACAATTTCTGGTCGATGGGCGACACCGGCCCGTGCGGGCCGTGCAGCGAAATCTTTTACGACCATGGCGACCATATCTGGGGCGGCCCGCCGGGATCGCCCGAAGAGGACGGCGACCGCTTCGTCGAAATCTGGAACCTGGTGTTCATGCAGTATGACCAGCGCGGCCCCGGCGATCGTGTTGACCTGCCGCGGCCGAGTATCGACACCGGCATGGGGCTGGAGCGCGTCGCGGCGGTGTTGCAGGGCGTCCACGACAATTATGACACCGACACGTTCAAGGCGCTGATCGCGGCGTCGGTCGACCTGACGAGCGTTCCCGCCGAGGGCGCGACGCAGGCGAGCCACCGGGTGATCGCGGACCATTTGCGCGCCTCGAGCTTCCTCGTCGCCGACGGGGTGCTGCCGTCGAACGAGGGCCGCGGTTATGTGCTGCGCCGGATCATGCGCCGCGCGATGCGTCACGCGCATCTGCTGGGTGCCAAGGATCCGCTGATGTATCGGCTGCTGCCGTCGCTGACCGCCGAGATGGGCGCTGCCTATCCCGAGTTGATCCGCGCGCAGCCGCTGGTCGCCGAGACATTGGAGCGCGAGGAAACCAAGTTCCGCCAGACGCTCGACAAGGGGCTGAAGCTGCTCGACGAAGCGACGGTCGGGATGGGCGCGGGGGCGACCTTGCCCGGCGAGGTCGCGTTCAAGCTCTACGACACCTATGGCTTCCCCTATGACCTGACCGAAGATGCGCTGCGCACGCAGGACATTGCGGTCGATCGTGCGGGTTTCGATGCGGCGATGGCGCAGCAGAAGGCGGCGGCGCGCGCGGCGTGGAAGGGCAGCGGGCAAAAGGCGTCGGAGGAAATCTGGTTCGACCTGGCCGAAACGAACGGCAGCACCGAGTTCACGGGATATGGCGCAACGGTGGGCGAGGGTCAGGTGATCGCGCTGGTCAAGGATGGCGTTCAGGTCGATGTCGCGCAGGCGGGCGACGAGCTGGTCGTGCTGACCAACCAGACGCCCTTTTACGGCGAAAGCGGCGGCCAGATGGGTGACAGCGGCACGATCGCGACGCTGGGCGGTGCAAAGGCGTCGGTCAGCGACACCGGCAAGCCGCTGGGACGGCTGCACGCGCATCAGGCGAAGCTCGAGGCTGGGACGCTGAAGGTCGGCGATACGGTGCAACTGACCGTCGATGCCGAACGCCGCGACCGCATCCGCGCCAATCACAGCGCGACGCATCTGCTGCATGCGGCGCTCCGCAATCGGCTGGGCGGGCATGTGACGCAGAAGGGCAGCCTGGTCGCCGAGGATCGCTTCCGCTTCGACTTCTCGCATCCCAAGGCACTGACGGCGGAAGAGATCGCCGACGTCGAGGCGGATGTGAATGCGCAGATCCGCGGTAACGAGGCGGTGACGACACGGCTGATGACCCCCGACGATGCCGTCGCGGCGGGCGCGCTGGCGCTGTTCGGCGAGAAATATGGCGACGAGGTGCGCGTGCTGAGCATGGGCAAGGCGACCGAAAATCATTATTCGGTCGAACTGTGCGGCGGGACGCATGTGCGGGCGCTCGGCGACATTGCGTTGCTCAAGATCATCAGCGAGTCGGCGGTGTCGTCGGGTGTGCGGCGTATCGAAGCGCTGACCGGCGAAGCCGCGCGAACATGGTTGAACGGGCGCGACGAGGCACTGAAGGCGGCGGCGGCGGCGCTCAAGACCTCGCCCGACGAGGTTCCTGCGCGGGTTGCGCAGCTGGCCGAGGCGCTGAAGAAGGCCGAGCGCGAGCTCGCTGATGCAAAGAAGGCGCTCGCGATGGGCGGCGGTGGCGGCGCGACTGGGCCTGCTGTCGAACAGGTTGGTGACACAGCGTTTGTCGCGCAGGTCGTCGACGGGCTTGATCCCAAGGAACTGCGCGGCACCGTCGACGGGCTGAAGAAGCAGGTCGGCAGCGGTGTCGCGATGCTCGTTGCGGTCAACGACGGACGCGCTTCGGTCGCGGTCGGGGTGACCGAGGGTGTGGCCCATAATGCCGTCGATCTCGTCAAGCTCGCGGTTGCGGCGCTCGGCGGACAGGGCGGCGGCGGGCGGCCGGACATGGCGCAAGGCGGCGGTCCCGACGGCGGCGCGGCGGATGCGGCGGTGGCCGCGGTCAAAGCCGCGCTCGCTTGAAACCGACCAAGAAGACGCGGCGCACCGATCATGCCGAACGGCTGATCGCGGCGCCGCTGGTCGATGTCTTTTCGGCCTTCACCAGCGAGGCGAAGCTCGCGCGTTGGTTGCCGCCAGAAGGGGCGACGGGCGAATTTGAGCATGTCGACCTGCGGCCCGGCGGCGGCTTTCTGATGCGGCTGACCTTCGACGATGCCGATGTCGAGACCAAGAGCGACGATGATAGCGATATCGTCGAGGTCTATATTCCGACGCTCGACGACGGTCGCCTGATCGTGTGGGAGGTCGAGTTCGTGTCCGACGACCCGCGCTTTTCGGGGACGATGGCGATGCACTGGTATTTGTCGCGGCAGGGCGGCGGGACGCTGGTGACGATCGATGCGCATCATGTGCCGCCGGGGATTTCGGCGAAGGACCATATGGCGGGTTTGAATTCATCGCTGTCGAATTTGGCGGCGGTGGTGGAGGGGTAGCGCGGATCCTTGTTTGGATTCGCGCGGAGATCACAGAGGTCGCAGAGGATTTGTTCACGCGCGGAGACGCGGAGACGCGGAGGAAGAAGAGATGGGCGGCTTTGCCGCCTTTTTCTTTTCTCTGCGTGCTCTGCGTCTTTGCGCGAACATTTTCTTCTCCGCGCCTCTGCGCCTCCGCGTGAACTCGTGAAAAACCGCGCATCCTCGGCGGCGGTGATGGAGGGATAAAGCCATCTCAAATCCCGCTCGCATCGAGCGAAGTCGAGATGTCCCTCGGTGGGGTGCTACCTCGATAGGTGTCTCGACTTCGCTCGACACGAACGGAATTTAAGGTAGGTCTGCTCTCATCAGGCTTCGACTCCCTTCGCTTTCCCCCACGCCCTCGCGGCGGTGTACCCCAGATATCCCGTACCAAAGAGCGCGTAGAGCGGCTCTGGAATGCCCGCGAGATAGGCGTTCATCCCTTCTGCGATGCCCTTCGCCATGTCGGGCCGCGCCGCGGCGATCAGGCCCATCGGGATGGCCCACAGCAGCAGCGCATACATGACATAGAGGAAGCTCGGCCGCGCGCGGCTGGTCCACGGGTCGGCGCTGTTCGCCTCGGCGACGATCGCGGTCATGCGGGTGCGGATCGCTTCCATTTCCTGGCTGCCTTCCAGCTTGAGCAGTTCCAGCTTGGCGCGGTCGCGTGCTTCGGGGTCAGGAATAATCTTGTCGATCAGCTTGGCGATCGGGCCGATCAGGCCTTCGATAATGCTCATTTCGATGCTCCTATATGTTCAAAGTTCAGGGAAGTTCAGCCCAACGGCGCGTTGCGCAGCGTCAAAGCAGGCCGATCCGGTTCGCCAGCCAGCCGTAGAGAAAGGCTTCCTGGCTGGGGCGGCGTTCGGCGAGCGCGATGTAGCGCTCGCCCTGCAGCGCCTCCATCGCGCGCAGCAGCACGGTCTCGCCGCCGGCGCCGCGGGCGCGCAAAAAGGCGTCGAGCGCCGACAAGGTGCGCGGCCCGATCTCGCGATCGACCGCGATGTCGGGATAGTCGCGCGCGGCGCGGTTGAGCGCGTTGAGCGCGCGCTGCAGGAAGCCGACTGCGACGGCGGTGCCCATGTTGACGCCGGTGTCGAACAATTCGGCGGCGATCTGGGGCGCGCGGAGTGCCACCCGGTCGAAGCCGGGACGCAGCCAATAGATGCGGCGATAAATGGCCGCAGCGGTTGCGCGTGGCAAGTCGCGCATCGCGCCGTCATACCCCTGCGCGCGCGCCACCGCCTCGGTAATGCCCCAGCAGGTCGGGCCGCCGCGGTCGGCGGGATGGTTTACATATCGCCCTTCGCGGTCGATGACGGCATCGATCAACGCGTCGGGGTCGAGAGGCCGGGGGTCGGATTTTGGCATGATTCGCTCCTGTGGTTTGATATGCTGACAGAACGAACCATATTGGAACATTGTAGGAAAGGCTTTTCTTCATGCGGGCATTGCAGGTGCGCGAATTGCTGTCCGATCATGCCGGGGCCGGGGTGTCGGATATTCCGGTGCCGCAGCCGGGACCGGGCGAGGTGCGGGTGCGCGTCCGCGCGGCGGCGGTGAATTTCCCGGACCTGTTGATGACGCGCGGTGCATATCAGTTGAAACCCGACCTGCCGTTCGTGTCGGGGCTGGAGTTTGCCGGCGAAGTCGATGCGCTGGGCGAGGGGGTCGGCGATTGGCAGCTTGGCGACGCGGTGGTCGGCGGCAACCGGTTTGGAGCGATGGCCGAACTATGCGTCGCGCCCGCGGCGGCGCTGCGCCCCAAACCCGAGCGGCTGACATGGGAGGAAGCAGCGGCCTATCCGGTCGCGTATCTGACCGCTTATGTGGCTCTGGTCCGCTGCGTGCGAATTGAGGCGGGCGAGTGGCTGCTGGTGCATGGCGCGGCGGGGGGCGTCGGGCTGGCGGCGGTTGATCTAGGCAAAGCGCTCGGCGCGCGGGTGATCGCGGCGGCGAGCAGCGCCGCCAAGCGTGAGGCGATTACGCAGCTTTATGCACCCGACGCGGTGATCGATGGCGGGCCGGGGTTTCGCGAGCGGGTGAAGGCGTTGACCGGCGGGGCGGGGGCAGATGTCATCTTCGATCCGGTTGGCGGCGATATATTCGACGAATCGACGCGCTGCATCGCATTTGGCGGGCGCTTGCTGGTGATCGGCTTTGCGTCGGGGCGCATTCCGGAAGTCTCGGTGAACATGCCGTTGATCAAGGGATTTTCGGTCGTGGGGGTGCGCGCGGGCGAATATGGTCGCCGCTTTCCGGATCGCGGGGCGGAAAATGTTGCGGCGATCGACGCGCTGGCGGCGGCGGGGACGATCCGCCCGCACGTCCATGCCGCGCTGGACCTCGCCGACTGGCGCACCGCCTTTGCGATGCTGGAGCGGCGCGAGGTGGTCGGCAAGGTTGTGCTGAAACCGTGACGAACCGAAACGGCTTGCCATAGTTTTGCGACGTCCAAGCTGTCATGTCGGCGACGGGACATCCCGGCGACGTCGCCGACCATGACCAAAAGGATTGAATATGCAGAAATTGACGATGACGGCCGCGGCGATCGCCCTGGCCATCCCGGCGCTGGCCACCGCGCAGCCCAGACCCGACGACGGCCGCCTGTTTGCGATGCTCGACACCAATGGCGATGGGAAGCTCGACAAGGCTGAGATCACCAAAATGGCCGAAATGCGCGCGCAGCGTCAGGGCGATCCCACAATGGCCTCGCCCGAAAAGGTCGATGCGTTTATCAAGCATGTCGACGCCAACGGCGACGGCGTGATCGACAAGGCCGAAATCGGCGCGATGCGCGCCGCGCGCGCCGGCGCGCCGCCAGCTGAGACTTCGTCAGCCGCGAATTGACCACAAGTGCCGGTGGCGGCTCCGGCCGCTACCCGCCGCTTGCGAGGATTTTCTTGTTTGAAAATTGGTCGGGACGAGAGGATTCGAACCTCCGACCCCCACACCCCCAGTGTGATGCGCTACCAGGCTGCGCTACGTCCCGACCGGCCCTGTTGGGCAGGCGAGGCCACTAGCGCGGGTTGTCGGGGGATGCAAGGCTTCCCTGCGCAAAGTCGATCGACGGAGTGATTGCGGCGGGTGGGCGGCATCGTGCCCTTGACCTGATCGCGATCCTCCCCATTTCGGCGGCGCTTGCCAAGGGGGAGGGCGCAGCGACCGGTTGCGCGCGCCGCCCCTGCGTGATAGGCGCCGCGCCATTATATGCGCGCCGGTTCCGCAGCGGAACGGGCTGCGTTTTCAAACGGAAAGTTTTTCATCCATGTCGACGCAATTGCTTCTGACCCAGGCGGCCGGATCGGGCAGCGGGGCTGCCAGTTTCCTGATGCTGGTCCCCTATCTGCTGATCTTTGTCGTGTTCTGGTTCTTCCTGATCCGCCCGCAGCAGGTGCGCGCCAAGGAGCATCGCGCGAAGATCGCCGCGGTGAAGCCGCGCGATCAGGTGGTGACCGGCGGCGGCATCGTCGGCAAGGTCACCCGCGTCGACGATGATTTCGCCGACGTCGAAATCGCGCAGGGCGTCAAGATCAAGGTCGTCAAGGCGACCCTGGCCGACGTGATGCAGCCCGGCGCCAAGCCCGCCAACGACTGACGCCGCGGGGGCGGCGCCATGCTGCCCCGCGCATGCTATCGGACCTTAACGCCATGCTCGATTTCCCGCGCTGGAAAACCATCAGCATCAGCATCATCCTGTTGCTGGGCATCCTCTTTTCCATCCCCAGCTTCCTGCCCGAAAAGACGCGCGACAGCCTGCCGGCATTTATGCAGGCCAAGGTCAATCTGGGGCTCGATCTGGCGGGCGGCAGCCATTTGCTGCTCGAGGCCGACATCGACGATCTGCGCAAGACGCAGCTCGCCAATATGGAAAAGACCGTCCGCGCCGCGATGAACGGCGAACGCGGACCCGACGATGACATCGCGATCGGCGAACTGACGACCGAGGGCGGCAGGATCAGCTTTCTGATCCGCGACCAGGCGCAGCTCGACGATGCGCGCGACCGGTTGTTCAGCCAGACGCAGGGCGCGGCGATGACCGGCCAGCGCGACTGGAACATCGACATCGTCGATACCACGCGCATCGTGATGACCCCGACCACCGCTGGTCAGACACAAGCGGTCGCCGACGCGATGGATTCGGCGCGCGACATCATCGACAAACGCGTCAACGATCTGGGTACCCGCGAACCGACGATCATCCGCGAAGGCAACGACCGTGTCGTTGTCCAGGTTCCGGGGTTGCAAGACCCCGCGGCACTTAAGGAACTGATCGGCAAGACCGCGCGGCTGGAATTCCGCATGGTCGACCCCAACGCCGACCCCGCCGAAGCCGCTGCGGGCCGCGTCCCGGTGGGCAGCGAAATCGTCCCCTATGCCGAGGGTGAGGGCAGCGGCGCGACGTTCGAAGTGCTGCGCCGACAAGTGATGATCAGCGGCGAACAGCTGATCAACGCCAAGCAAAGTTTTGACCCGCAGTCGAACGAGCCGGTCGTGTCGATCAGTTTCGATTCGGGCGGATCGAGCACCTTTGCCAAGGTGACCGCGCAGAATGTCGGCAAGCGGTTCGCGATGGTGCTCGACGGCAAAGTGCTGTCGGCGCCGTCGATCAACGAACCGATCTTGGGCGGTAGCGCACAGATTTCGGGCAGCTTTTCGGTGGCGAGCGCCAACGCGCTGGCGATCTCGCTGCGCTCGGGCGCCTTGCCGGTGAAGATGGAAGTCGTCGAAGAACGGACCGTTACCCCTGAACTCGGCGCCGATTCGATCCGCAAGGGCGTGATCGCGGGGATCATCGCCACCGTCGCGGTGCTGGTGCTGATGATGGTCGTCTATGGCCGGTTCGGCATCTATGCGAATATCGCGCTGTTCTTTAACGTGTTCCTGATCATCGCGATCATGGCGGCGTTCAACGCGACATTGACCCTGCCGGGGATCGCGGGCTTCGTGCTGACCATCGGTGCGGCGGTCGACGCCAACGTGTTGATCAACGAGCGCATACGCGAGGAATTGAAACGCGGGCGCAAGGTGTATCAGGCGATCGACCTCGGCTATTCCGAAGCCAGCCGCGCGATTTTCGACGCCAATGTCACCAACGTCATCGCCGCGGTGCTGATGTTCTGGTTCGGCTCGGGCCCGATCAAGGGCTTTGCCGTGGTGCTGACCATCGGCATCGTCACCAGCGTTTTCACCGCCGTCACCGTCACCCGCATGTTCGTTGCCCATTGGCTACGCACCGCGCGTCCGACGTCGATCAACATTTAAGGGAGCGAAGAGATGCGCTTGCTCAAACTCGTCCCCGACGACACCAACATCGACTTTCTGCGGTGGCGGAAGGTCGCGTCCTTCATGAGCTTTTTTCTCGTCGTCGTGTCGATCGCGCTGGTCGCGGTCAAGGGGCTGAACCTGGGTGTCGATTTCGTCGGCGGCCAGTCGGTTCGCGTCGAATTTACGCAGGAAATGCCGCCGATCGACGATATTCGCGAAAAGGTCGGCCAGATCGGACTGGGCGAAGCGACGATCCAGCAGTTCGGATCGGACAAGGCGGTGTCGATCCGTACCGCGTTGCCCGAAGGCGACAAGGCCGCCGCAGAGCGGGCCGGGCAACAGCTGGTGGCAGGGATCGAAAAGGCGTTTCCCACCGCCAAGACAGGCTCGGTCGAAACCGTGTCGGGCAAGGTGTCCGGCGAATTGATCCGGACCGGCGCGATCAGCCTGGGTCTCGCGATCATCGGCATTTCAATCTACATCTGGATCCGCTTCGAATGGCAATTCGGGGTCGGGGCGCTGGGCCGCTTGTTCCACGAGGTGTCGCTGACGTTCGGGCTGTTCGCGGTGACGCAGATGCAGTTCGACCTGAACAGCGTCGCGGCGTTGCTGACGATCGTCGGCTATTCGCTGAACGACACGATCGTGGTGTATGACCGCATCCGTGAAAACCTGAAAAAATACCGCAAGATGGACATTGTTCCGCTGCTCAACCTTAGCATCAACGAAACGCTGTCGCGTACCGTGATGACCACGGTAGCGATGGTGCTCGCGCTGGGCGTGCTTTTGCTGTTTGGCCCCGACGTGATTTTCGGCTTTACCGCCGCGATGCTGTTCGGCGTGTTCATTGGCGGCTATTCGTCGGTGCTGATGTCAACGCCGGTGCTGGTGTGGCTCAAGGTCGGCCCCCACAGCTTTGTGCCGCGCACCAGCGCAGGCATGGACGGCGGCGAGCGGGTCGAGCGCAAGGACGACGGCGCGGTCGTCTAACCGGGCAATCCGCCAGAGAAACAGCGCTGCGCTCCCGCGAAGGCGGGAGCCTATCTCCGTTGGGTGCTATTTTGAACCGGCCGGAGATGGATCGCCGCCTTCGCGGGGAAACGCGGCAACTTATGCCAAATGACCGGCGCAGCGGCGGAGATGATCGGCCAGTTCGCGGCCGTTGCGGTCCCAGTCGAAGCGGCCCGCGAGGGTCGCGGCGACGTCTGATGGCGCAGGCGGGTCTGCGAGAACCGCTTCTACCGCGGCAGCAATGGCGTCGGGCGTCCGTTCGACGATCCGTCCCGCCACGAGCGACGTGACCAACTCGGCCGCGCCGCCCGCATCGCTGATGACGATGGGCGTGCCACAGGCGAGCGCCTCGACCCAGGCATTGGCGAGGCCTTCGCTGACCGAGGGCATGACGATAATATCGGCGGCGCGATACAGCATCGGCAGGTCGGCATTGGCGACCGGACCCATGACATGGACGCGGGTTTCGACGCTGAGCCGCTGCGCCAGCGCGCGGTAGCGGCCTTCGGCTTCGCCAGCGCCGGCCAGCCAATAATGGACACCGGGCAGCGCGGGAAGCGCCTCGATCACCAGCGCCTGACCCTTGCGCGGGATGAGCGCGCCGACGGTCAGGATCATCGGGGCGTCGGCGATGCCGAGCGCGGCGCGGGCGGCGGTGCGGTCGCCGGGATGGAAGCGCGCGGTGTCGATGCCCGTGTAGT
Source organism: Sphingopyxis sp. (assembly GCF_035998965.1). Lineage (GTDB taxonomy): Bacteria > Pseudomonadota > Alphaproteobacteria > Sphingomonadales > Sphingomonadaceae > Sphingopyxis. The sequence continues at coordinate 27,373 of NZ_DASYHE010000041.1, read as the reverse complement.
GGGTGGTGACCTTGGCCGGTTCGATGCCGATCACGGCCATGTCGCAGCGCATCGCGTCCGATACCGCGAGCAGGCCCGCGGCCTTGTCGGCGGCAGCGAGCAATTGCGGCGCGGTCGCGGGGTCATGGCCGAAATGGCTGATGTCGGCGCCGCGCGCCTTGACCGAGAAGGGGAGGCCAAGCGCAGCGGCGACGCGCATCGCGGCGGGGCCGTCGGGGTAGAAGAATTGGGCGTCGATGACGTCGAAGGTCCGACCGCGCACGGCTGACAGCACTGCGCGCGCGACCATCGCCGGGTTGAGGCGGGCGCCGATGCGAGGGATCAGCGGGAAGCGCGGGCGGTGGACGGTGAGACCGTTCCAGCGTTCGGTTCGCGGCAGGGCGCGGAGCTTGCGGTAGCGCGGGTGGAGCGAGAGCGGGAAGGGGGGGAGGCCGACCGGGGCGACGACGGTGAGGTCGATACCCGGTTGCGCGGCAAGCGCGCGGAGGCTCCTTTCGACGAACAGCCCGAAGTTGGGACGGGCGCCGTCGGGGAACAGCGTGGCGATGCTGAGGACGCGGAAGGGGGTCATGCCTGCCCTCTCATCCGTTTGTGCTGAGCTTGTCGAAGCACCGCTTTTCCTTGACGTCGGTGAAAGAAAGGACGGCCCTTCGACAAGCTCAGGGCGAACGGCTGGGCTAGAGAGTGCGGATCAGGCGCACCGCGACCGCTGCCCATGGCGGATTGCTGACCACCTGTTGCCGGGCGCCGGTGCCGAGCGGCAGCAGGTGCAGTTTCTCGCCATCGACGTTGAGCAGGCGCGCGAAGAAGAAGCGCCCGGCGGGACGCGGGACGAGCAGGTCGCGGTTCAGCGCGCTCGTCCAGTCGCCTTCGATGCGGCGGCACCAGATTTCATCGCCGGCGCGGTAATCGCCGATCGACGAGGTGACGCGCACCGCGACCATGTCTTCGGCGGGGCGCGCGGTGAGCGCCTGTTCGACCCGCGTCGGCGCGTGCGCGCCATCGGCGCCGAGATGCGCGGTGATGGTGAGCTGGGTATCCTGCGGCAATTGCACCAGCTCGGCGGCATCGACCCCGAGCGCGGCGGCAATGCGGTTCATCCAGCCTAGCGACAGGTTGCGGGTGCCGGTTTCGAGGCGGCCGATCGTCTGCGCGGTGGTCGGTGGATCGCAGCGCGCGCCGACTTCTTCGAGCGTCAGTCCCTTGGCGCGGCGCACCGCGCGGATGCTGTTGATCATCGCAAAACTTTCAAATAACCAAATCGGTTTCTTCTTTCCTACAAAATAATCCAGTGTCAAGACTTGTCTTCGAATCAAGGAGATTGCCATGACCGCACGCCAGCTTGCCACCTGCCTGCATCCCGATGATCGCATCGATCCCGACAAACGCGGCCCGCAGACGATGCGGCAGGTGACGGTGAATATCGCCGAGAGCCCGATCGCGTGGCTCGCCGCGCGTGGCCATCTGACGCAGGTGCAATTGGGCGCGGGCGAACGGCTGCGCGCCGATTATGAGCGCGCGGGCTTGGCAGCGCGGGTGACGATGCGCTGGGACGCCGCGCCGCCCGCGAAGAGCCGCGGCGGTGCGCGCGCAGCGGATGCGTCGCTGGCGCGGATCGACGCGCACCGGCGCTTTCATGCGGCGCTCGATGCGGTGGGGCCAGGGCTGGCTGACATATGTTGGCGGGTGATTTGTGCGGGGGAGGGGATTGCCGGGGCGGAGAAGGGGCTGGGGTGGCCAGCGCGGTCGGGGAAGCTGGTGCTGGGGCTGGCGCTGGATCGGCTGGCGCGGTTTTACGGGACGGGATAGGTGGGGGTGGACGGCCAGCGGCGATCGGAAGCTGGCGTCAGGCTATGATGAGATTCGCGCAGAGGCGCAGAGAACGCAGAGATTTTTACAATTTCTCTCTGCGTTCTCTGCGCCTCTGCGCGAAATATTTAGAAGGCGACATCCGACCAAAGTCGGACATGGCTGAGTTCGTAAACTTCCGCTGAAAGCCGTCGCACGACCATTATACAGAGAGTGACTTGCGATTGGGATTCGTCACAGGGTGGTATCCTGCAGCTCGGAGTTTCTCGATCAAGGCAAGGGATCCGTGCGTTTTTGCGAACCCGAGTTCGGCATCGGTCATGCCCGTGAAGCCGACCAGAATGACCTGACCAGATGGAAGGGAAAATTCCTGCGGCCCATCCTCCCTCTCCACGAGGATCAGATTGCGCAATTGACAGTTTGGCTGACCATTGAGCGGAGCGCGTAAGGGAATGCGGTCGTGCAACGAGAAGCGGTCTGCTCCGGCATACCGACCGACACCGAGCAGCAGATCAAATGCGAGCATATGCTGCAGCGTTCGGATCGCCCAATCCCCTTGCTCCGATACCGCGAAGGTGAATTCAACCCCAGCACCCGACTCCCCCTCCGGATCATAGTCGGCTCCTTCCTGCTCCCAAGGATTTGAATATCCCGAGGTTACATAGAGCCATGAGGGTCGGTCGGCCGTTGGCGCGAACTCGAAAACGCCGTGAAACAACCAGCGAGGGTCAATGTCCATCTGACCGAAGCGTTCTTCGAATAGCTGCTGAGTGAGGGGGAAGATGCCTCGGCTGATGGGGCCGAATAGGGCCGGATACACCTCTTCCTCGCGAATTTTCCACACACGCTCAAGGTCCACGACGATCCTTCCTGCCCCATACGCTCAAGGGGACGTCTATTATCGGATGGATGAAATCAATAGCCGTCAGGCAGCTTCCCACCCCAAAACGGCCGCGCGGCGGGGTTAGCCCAGCGCCTCGACCTCTTCGGCCAGTGCAAGCCAGCGATCTTCCGCCGCGGCTTTTTCCTCGCGCAGCTTTTCCAGTTTGCCCGTCAGCGCGGTGAATTTTGCATGGTCGCGCGTGAACAAAGTGCCGTCCGACAATTCGGTTTCCGCCGCAGCCATCTCCACCTCAATCGCCTCGATCCGTCCCGGCAGCAGGTCGTAATCGCGCTGATCCTTGTAGCTGAGCTTCTTGCGCGCGGTCGGCGGGGGCGGGGCGGCGGCGGTTGATGCTTTGGTCTTGACGCTGTTCGGCTTGACCCGCTTCGCTTCCCAATCGGCATAACCGCCCGCGACGATATCGACTTTGCCGGTTCCGTCGAGGCCGAGCGTCACGGTGACGGTGCGGTCGAGGAAGTCGCGGTCGTGGCTGACGAGCAGCACGGTGCCGGCGTAATCGGCGATGACTTCCTGCAAGAGGTCGAGCGTTTCGAGGTCGAGATCGTTGGTCGGCTCGTCGAGCACGAGCAGGTTCGATTCGCGGGCAAATTCGCGCGCGAGCAGCAGGCGCGAGCGTTCGCCGCCTGACAGCGCGCCGACGCTGGCCTCCATGACGCCGGGATCGAACAGGAATTCCTTGAGATAGCCCTGAATATGCTTTTTGACCCCGCGCACCTCGACCCAGTCGCCGCCGTCGGCAAGGATGTCGCGGACGGTCTTGTCGGGCGACATCAGGCTGCGCTGCTGGTCGATGATGATGCCGTCGAGCGTCGGGGCAAGGGTGATCTGGCCGCTGTCGGGCTGGATTTCGCCGGTCAGGAGCTTGAGCATGGTCGATTTGCCCGCGCCATTGGCGCCGACGATGCCGATGCGGTCGCCGCGCTGGACGCGGAAATCAAAATTCTTGATGATGACGCGGTGGCCGAAGCTTTTCGACACACCCTCGGCAACGATCACCGATTTCGAGCGCACGTCGTCGTTGGCAAGGCCCAGCTTCGCGACGCCGGGGCCGCCGATCATCGCGGCGCGGGTGGCGCGCATTTCCTTCAGCTTTTCGAGCCGCCCCTGATTGCGCTTGCGGCGGGCGGTGACACCGCGTTCGAGCCAGTGCGCTTCGAGCCGCAGTTTCGAATCGAGGCGCTGCGCGGCGCGCGCTTCCTCGGCGGCGACGGCATCGCTCCATTCTTCGAAACCGCCGAAGCCGATTTCCTTGCGGCGGATGCTGCCGCGGTCGAGCCACAAAGTCTGGCGGGTCAGGCGGGTGAGGAACGTGCGGTCGTGGCTGATCGCGACGAACGCGCCCGTGTAGCGCGCGAGCCAGGATTCGAGCCAGTCGATCGCGGCGAGGTCGAGGTGGTTGGTCGGTTCGTCGAGGAGCAGTACGTCGGGGTTTTGCGCGAGGGCGCGGGCGAGCGCGGCGCGGCGGCGCTCGCCGCCCGAGGCGCTGGCGGCGGTGCGGCTCATGTCGATGCCGAGCTGGTCGGCGATCGCGGCGACCTCAAATTCTTCGGGGGCATCGGGCGCCGCGACGGCGAAATCCATCAACGTCGCGAAGCGCGAAAAATCGGGCTCCTGTTCGAGGATCACGACATGGGTGCCGGGGACGATGACGCGCTTGCCTTTGTCGGGATCGATCTGCCCCGCGAGCAGCTTGAGCAAGGTCGTCTTGCCCGCGCCGTTGCGGCCGATCAGCGCCAGCCGGTCGCGTTCGCCGACGTAGATGTCGAGATCCTGAAACAGCCAGCCGCTGCCCTGCACAAGGCCGAGGCCTTCGTATGAAAGAATGGGGGCTGCCATGATGAACGGCGCGCTACCGATCCATTCAGCATCATGCAAGCGCCGTCCGCGCAAAGGCCGGAACGGGTTCAGTCCGTCTGCGTTACGGGCTGGAAATCGGAAATGGCCGGGGTTCGGCCGACAGGAGAATGAAATGACGAAGCAATTGATCGCCGTTATGGCTACCGGACTGGCGCTGATGGCGGCAACGCCTGCGTTCGCGCAGCAGGGAGGTTCGACGGTGACCGCAGCAACGACGCAGGGACCGATCCTGGCCTTTTCGGTCAGCGAGGAAGTGCGCTCGCGCCCCGATCAGGCGACCGTCGGCGCCGGGGTGACGACCACCGCGCCGACCGCGGTCGAAGCGATGCGCCTGAACGCTACCGCGATGGACAAGCTGATCGCCGCGGCGAAGGCGCGCGGGATCAAGGCCGAAGACATCCAGACGAGCGGCATCAGCCTGTCGCCGCAATATGACTATAACAATCAGGGCAACGGTCAGCCGCCGCGCTTTCTGGGCTATCAGGTGAGCAACAGCGTGCGCGCGACCACGTCGAAGATCGCCGACATCGGCCCGCTGCTCGATGCGCTGGTCGCCGCGGGCGGCACCAATATCGACGGGCCTTCGTTCGGCATGAAGGATCCCGATGCGCAGCTGGTCGGTGCGCGCGGCACCGCGATCAAGGCGGCCGAAGCCAAGGCGGCGGATTACGCGCGGCTTGCGGGTTTCCGCGGCGCCGAGCTGGTGTCGATCAGCGAAGGCGGCAGCTTTGGCGGGCCGCCGCCGCCGGCGCCGCCGATGGTGCGTATGCAGGCTATGGATGCCAAGGCGACGCCGGTCGAGCCGGGGCGCGTTTCGAACACGCTGACGCTGAATTTCCAGTATCGGTTGGTGAAATAGGTTCCTTACTCCGTTCGTCCTGAGGAGCCATTGAGCTTGCCGAAATGGCGTCTCGAAGGGCCTGGCTCAGCGCTTGGCCCTTCGAGACGGGCCTTCGACTTCGCTCAGTCCCTCCTCAGGGCGAACGGTTTTGATTTATGAGTAAGCCAACTCCCCCTCCGCCCACGGCCATGGCCGTTCGCGGAACCATTTGGTGATGATATATTTCCGTCCTTTGCGGACTCTCATCCCGTGGTGGAGCGTGTCGGGGTTGACCGTGCCGTCGGGGCGGACATTGTTCCATGCGAGCAGCTTGCCGAGCTCGGGCTGGTGCAGTTTCCCGGTGGCGAGGAAGCGCGTCGCGCCGCCCGCGCCGGGTTCGTTGAGATAGATCATCAGCGTCCAGCTGCGCTGCCCGGGGATCGCGCAATAGGTTTGCCAATCGGCGCCATGCGGGTCGAAATAATCGGTGTGCGCCTTGAACTCCTGCCCGACGTCGTAGCGTTGGCCCTGCATCGGTTCACCATAGGCGAGCGGAATGCCGGTGAGGTCGTGGAGGCGGTTGTTGACCGCGATGACCAGCGGGTCGCGATGATCGAGGTCGCAGGTCGTGCTGGTGCGAAAGGCCTCGTCGCCATTGGGATCGGCGATGGTCGAGGGGCGGACGTCGCGGTCGATCTGTGCGATCAACTCGGTGCAGGTTTCGGCGTCGAGGAAGCGCGACAGCATGAACTGTTCAAGCTTGGGCGTCGGCGCGCGGCGGATGCCGGGGACGGCGGCGAGCCGCGCCGCGGTGCGGTCGGCGCCCGAGGTCGCCATGTCGACAAATTCATTTGCAGCCATGGCGCGCGTTTTAGCAGGGAACCGCGTGCGAACAATGCTTGACGAACGGGGCGATGCGCGCCTATCGCCGCGCGCTGTCGAGGCCGCTTTCCTGCGCCCTCGTCGCATGTGTGGCGACCATAGCTCAGTTGGTTAGAGCGCCGGTTTGTGGTACCGGAGGTCGCGGGTTCGAGCCCCGTTGGTCGCCCCATTTCCTGATGATGATCGCCCGATCTGCGTTTCGGCGTGACTCTGTGCTTGCGCCTGATTATTACGCTGTGACGTAATTTTTTAACGCGAGGATTGAGTCCATGTCCGCAGTCTGGGATTTCGCCGATTTCGACGATCATGAACATGTCCACATGTTCCGCGATCGTACCAGCGGCCTGACCGCGGTCATCGCGGTTCACTCGACGCACCTCGGCCCCGGTGCGGGCGGGGTGCGCTACTGGCATTATCCGCAGCGCGCCGCGGCGATCACCGACGCGCTGCGGCTGTCGCGCGGCATGAGCTACAAAAACGCCATGGCCGGGCTGCCGATGGGCGGCGGCAAGGGCGTGATTTTAGCCGACGAAGGCGCGGCGAAGACACCCGAACTGCTCGCGGCATTTGGTCGCGCGGTCGAGTCGCTGGGCGGTGCTTATGTCACTGCCGAGGATGTCGGCATGGCCGACGCCGATATGGTGGCGATTTCGAAGCACACCAGGCATGTCAGCGGCCTGCCGGTGGCGAGCGGCGAAGCAGGCGGCGATCCCGGCCCCCTGACCGCGCTCGGCGTCTATCTGGGCATCAAGGCGGCGATTCTGCAGGGTCTGGGCACCGACAGCGCGAAGGGCGTGCGCGTGGCGATCCAGGGCGTCGGCAGCGTCGGTGGCGGCGTCGCGCGGCGGCTGGCGGCTGAAGGCGCGAAGCTGACGCTGGCCGACGTCAATCTGGCGCGTGCCAAGGACCTGGCCGAGGAATTGGGCGCCGATCTCGCCGATTCGGCGGCGATCATGGAAGTCGAGGCCGATGTGCTGAGCCCCAATGCGCTGGGCGCGATCCTGACCGAGCGCAGCATCGAGAAGCTGCGCGTGCCGATCGTCGCGGGCGGTGCCAACAACCAGCTGGCGACCGCCGCCGACGGCCAGCGCATCCACGACCGCGGTATCGTTTATGCCCCCGATTATGTGATCAACGCGGGCGGGATCATCAATGTGGCGCTGGAATATCTGGGGCAGGGCAGCCGCGAGGAAGTCGAAAGCCGCATCCACCTGATCCCCGGGCGGCTGGCGGAAATATGGGCCGAGAGCAAGGCGAGCGGTGCGCCGGCGTCGGCGGTTGCGGACCGGATGGCGCAGAAGCTGATCGGCCGGGGGTGAATTGGGTAAGCCCTGCCCTTCGGGGGAGGGGTGCGGTTGGCGGTTGCAAGTCCACCGCGCTGCGACTAGCGGGCGAGCTCGCAAATCCAGCTGTATGGGGAGTTGCTCGATGGTTATGACGCGCCAGCGCTGCTCGATCATAGTGATTGGCTGACAGGATTTGGCGCCCATCTCGACGCTCAGCGTAACGCACATTAGGCGCTACAAAGCAGGCAAAGCGTGACCTGCACAGGCGGCGCAATATTCGGTTTTTGGTCTGCGGCGTAATCTAAACTTAATCTACCACAGATATCGCTGCCCGGTCGCCCGCTGGAGCCTTAACATGTGGCATAAGACGAAGTTGAAGTTAGCGATCGTTGCGTGCGTTCCTCTGCTCTTCGGCGCGACTGCCCTCACAAATGGCGATGACGAGAAATACACCCGTCTTTCGTTGTCGGGCGTGGGTTATGCGGCTCAAGACAGGGAATTTGTGACGCTGTCCGCCTCTACAACGAGCTTCTCAACCGACGCTTCGCGCGCGATGCGTGACAATGCCGAAGATATGAATCGTTTGCGTGATCGCCTTGCCGATATGGGAGTCGCCAAAGCGGACTTCCAAACGTCCCAGTTCACCCTGCAGGAAGCGTCCGATCCGAACGACAATGATGGGGACCGCGCCCGCGGCTTTTCCGTACAGCATCAACTGTCGATCGTCGTGCGTGACACCGACGCAACGGGCAAAGTGATGGACGCTATCGTGAACGCCGGGGCGCGAAATATTCAGGTCGGAAACTATTGGGGCTTCTCCGGTGACGTTAGTCCGGACAAATTGAAGGAAGCGCGCGCGGAGGCAATCCGTGACGCCAGGACCAAAGCGCAAGATTATGCGTCAGCGCTTGGGATGAAGGTGCGGCGGATCGTGTCTATTTCGGATGGGAATGGCTATTCGCGCAGCCAGCCGCCGCCGGCTGCAAGACTGGATGTGGTCGCTCGGGGAACGACGGTCGACGCAAGGCCCGCCACAATACTTGCTTCGGTCGGTATGGTGTTCGAGCTGGAACGATAAAGCCGAAAAATCAGCGACGGCCTTGCCTGACACTGAGCGATGACGCATGACGCGCCGTGCGCTTATTCTATCTCGTTAGTGGCTGGGCGTCGCTCGCGGTCGGCGCGATCGGGGCGTTCGTGCCGCTGTTGCCGACGGTGCCGCTCGTCATCCTTGCCGCTTTCTGCTTCGCACGTTCTTCGCCGCGGCTAGAGGCTTGGCTGCTCAATCATCCGACCTTTGGGCATCATATTCTCGCCTGGCGGGAGAAGGGCGCGATCAGCCGCAAGGGCAAGGTTGCGGCGAGCATCGCCTTTGCGTTCAGCATCGTGCTGGCGTTGCTGTTTGCGCCCTGGCCGTGGATGATGGCGCCGATTATCGCGGCGGCGGTCGGTGGCAGTTGGATATGGACGCGGCCGGAGGGGTTAAGGCGCTTGCGCAACTGACGGCGGCCTTGAGGTACAGCGGACATTCGCTCCTCCCTGTCGCGAAGCGATGGGGAGGTGGCAGCGCGAAGCGCTGACGGAGGGGCAATAACGCGCCGTTGCCGCCCCTCCACCCCCGCCTGCGGCGGCGGTCCCCCTCACGGTGGCTTCGCCACAGGGAGGATCAAACGTTCCGCAAGCAGGGACAGGCTTGACGGCGCGCGTGGGGCGAGCAAAACAAGTTCACCGGGTCGCATCGGGCAAATTGCTGGACCCCTGTGCCGGGCTCCCCTAAGGACGCGAACCGATGCATGCTTATGCGAACCCGACCCGTTTTCTGGCGATAGCCCGGCCGCTGACGCCGTGGCTGCTTGGGCTTGGCCTGCTGCTCGTGCTGGCGGGTACGTGGGCGGGACTGACGCAGGTGCCGGGCGATTACAAACAGGGTGAGACGGCGCGGATTCTTTACGTCCATGTCCCCGCCGCGTGGCTCGGCATGGGCGGCTGGACGTCGCTGGCGCTGGCCGGGTTGATCCAGCTGGTGTGGCGGCATCCGTTGTCGGGCATTGCGGCGCGCGCGATTGCGGTGCCGGGGATGTTGTTCACCGCGCTATGCCTCGCCACCGGATCGATATGGGGCAAGCCGACCTGGGGAACCTGGTGGGAATGGGACGGGCGGATGACGTCGATGCTGGTCCTGCTGTTCCTCTATGCGGGCTTCATCGCGCTGACCAATGGCGATGAGGGGCAGCGGCAGGGCGGTTCGCTGTCGCGCGGCGAGGCGATTTATGCGCTGGTCGGTGCGATCAATATCCCGATCATCAACCGCAGTGTCGTATGGTGGAACAGCCTGCATCAGGGGCCGAGCATCACGCTCCGCGGGTCGAGCATCGACGGATCGATGCTGTGGCCTTTGCTCTTGACCGGATTAGGATTTTTCCTGCTATTCGGGGCGATCGTGCTGATGCGGATGCGGCGGATTATTGCTGACAATCGCGTTGCGGCGCGGCTGCGGCGGCTAGCCGATGATGAGGGGACAATCGCGTGACTGGGGTGATCAGCGGCAGCGGCCAATGGGCCTATGTGGCGGCGGCCTATGGGCTGACGGTGCTGCTGACCGGCACCGTGCTGTGGTCGAGCTGGCGCGCGATGGCGAAGGCCGAGCGGCGCAGCGATGCGCTGCGGCGGGATCGCACATGAAGGCCAAGCATCAACGGCTGGTGCTGGCGCTGTTCGCGGTTGCTGGAATTGCGGGCGCGGGGGTGCTGGGTGCGAGCGCGCTGCGCGACGAAGCCGCCTATTTCCGTACGCCGGTCGAGATCAAGGACGGCAAGGCGGTCGTTGGCGAACCGATGCGGCTGGGCGGCATGGTCGCCTTGGGCAGCATCGCGCGGCAGAGCGACGGTTTGACGATCCGCTTCGTCGCGACCGACGGCAAGGCGTCGGTGCCGGTGGAATATACGGGTATCGTGCCTGACTTGTTCGGCGAGGAATCGGGGATGGTGGCCGACGGCCGGATGCGCGCCGACGGGACATTTGTGGCCGATCGCATCCTGGCGAAGCATGACGAACGCTATATGCCGCCGCAGATGGGCGACATGCCGAAGAATATGAAGGCGCCGAAGGCGTGAGCGGTATCCATTGGTCGTCATTGCGAGCGAAGCGAAGCAATCCAGAGCGGCGCAAGGCAGCCCCTGGATTGCTTCGCTTCGCTCGCAATGACGAAGTTTTTGGTGCTTCGGTTGGGGCGACGATCAGATGATCGCCGAACTTGGCCTCGCCCTCCTCTGGATCGCCGCGGCGCTCGCCTGCCTGTCGCTCGTCGCAGGGACGCTGTTTCTGCGCGGGGGACAGAAGGATCTGGCGGCGCTCGTTCGCCCGGCGAGCGTCGCACAGGGTGTACTCACCGCGACCGCGTTCGGCCTGTTGATCGCGCTGTTCGTGCGGTCCGACATGTCGGTCGAGCTGGTTGCGCGCAACAGCAACAGCCTGAAACCGATGATCTTCAAGGTCGCGGGGACGTGGGGCAATCACGAAGGGTCGATGCTGCTCTGGCTGACGATCCTGTCGCTGTCGGGGGCGCTGATTGCGCTGTTCGAAAAGCGGCTGCGCGAGGACACGCTGATCGCGACGTTGAGCGCGCAGGCGGCGCTGAGCCTTGGTTTCTTTGCCTTCCTGATCTTTTCGTCAAACCCGTTCAACCGGTTGCCGGTGGCGCCGCCTGACGGTCAGGGGCTCAACCCGCTGCTCCAAGACATCGGCTTGGCCTTTCATCCGCCGACGCTTTATGTGGGCTATGTCGGGCTGTCGGTCGCGTTCAGCTTTGCGGTCGGCGCGCTGATCACGCGCGAGATCGGGCCGGCGTTCGCCCGCGCGATGCGGCCGTGGGTGCTGTTCAGCTGGATATTCCTGACAATCGGGATCACCGCGGGCAGTTATTGGGCCTATTATGAGCTCGGCTGGGGCGGCTGGTGGTTCTGGGATCCGGTCGAAAATGTCTCGCTGATCCCCTGGCTGGCGGGCGCCGCCTTGCTGCATTCGGTGGCGGTCACGGCGACGCGCAATGCTTTGCGCGCGTGGACCGTGATGCTGGCCGTCATTGGGTTTTCGATGTCGATGGTCGGCACCTTCATCGTGCGGTCGGGATTGCTGACCAGCGTTCACAGTTTCGCGGTCGACCCCGAGCGCGGGACTTTTCTGCTCGTGCTGATGGCGATCTATATCGGCGGCGCGCTGACGTTGTTTGCGCTGCGCGCGGGCAGCGTGGCAGAGGGTAAGAAGTTCGCGCTGCTCAGCCGCGAGGGCGCGCTGGTCATCAACAACCTGCTGTTGACGACAATCCTCGCGCTCGTTCTGCTCGGGACGCTCTATCCGATCGTCGCCGAGGCGATGGGTGAGAAGATTTCGGTCGGGCCGCCCTATTACAATCGCGTTGCGGGGCCGCTGGCGCTGATCCTGTGCCTGGTCATGGTCGCCGGGCCGCTGCTCGGCTGGCGCAAGGATGATGGCAAGAAGCTGTGGTCGCGGTTGCCGCTGGCGATCTTTGCCGGGGCGGCGGTGCTATTCGCGCTGATCCTGTTCGGCGGCAAAGTCGGCATCCTGCCGCTGCTCGGCATGACCGTCGCCGGGGTCGTTGCGGTCGCCAGTCTCGCGCCGCTATGGGGCCGGAACCTGCGCCGCACGCCGCTGCCGACCTGGGGCATGGTGATCGCGCATTTCGGCGTCGCGGTGTGCCTCGCCGGGATGGGCGCCGAAAGCGCCTTCATCAAGGAAAGGCTGGTCGCCGCGGCGCCGGGCGATGTCGTCAAGGTTGGCGATTTCGCGGTGACGTTCGTCGGCGTCAAACCGGTGGCGGGGCCGAATTTCACCTCGATCGAGGGTACGCTGGTCGCGGCGACGTCGGGCGGCCAATCCTTTACGATGCGGCCCGAAGCGCGGACTTTCCCCGGATTGATGGGCACCGCGCCGACCGAAACCAACGAGGCGGCGCTGCTGACGCGGCCGGGCGGGCAGCTCTACGCGGTGCTGGGGCAGCCGGTGACGAGCGATGACGGGACCGCCGACCGTTACCAGATCCGGCTGTGGTGGAAGCCGCTGGTGTGGTGGATATGGCTGGGCGGCGGACTGATCGCGCTGGGCGCGACGCTGTCGATGCTCGGCCGGGCGCAGTTGTTGGGAATCTGGCGCGCGCGGCGTCGCCGGAAATCAGAGGAGCGCTTCGCGCCATGACCAACCGCTGGGTGCTCTTTGTCCCGCTGGCGATCATGGGATTGCTGTTCGGCGCCTTCATCTATCGGCTGGTGACGCCCGCCGAAACGCTGATCCAGTCGCAGTGGATCGACAAGCCGATGCCGCTGTTCGACCTGCCGCCCGCGACGGCGGGGGTCGAGGGGCTGAAGAGCAGCCAGCTCGCCGACGGTCGGCCGCGGCTGGTCAATGTATTCGCCAGCTGGTGCATCCCTTGCCGCGCCGAAGCGCCGCAACTGGAGGCGCTGAAAGCCGCCGGGGTGCCGATCGACGGCATCGCGATCCGCGACCGGCCCGAGGATGTCGCGATGTTCCTGCGCGAATATGGCAATCCGTTCGATCGGATCGGATCGGATATGCAGAGCAGCGTCCAGATCGCGCTGGGGTCGTCAGGGGTACCGGAGACCTTCCTGATCGACGGCAAAGGAATTATTCGCGAGCAGATCCAGGGCGTGATCCTGGCGGACCAAGTGCCGGAAATCGTCGCCAAGCTGGAGGCGATGAAGTGACGGGTGCCTTCTCAAGCCGCCGCGCCCCTGCGCACGCAGGGGCCCATCACATGCCATCGCATCGTCAAACTGCCGGCTGTTTCGTAACGAGCAGACCGGCGATGGGCTCCTGCCTGCGCAGGGGCGCGGCGGTCTTTTTGGCGATGATGCTCGCTATCGCTGGCGCTACGCCAGCCGCCGCCCAAGACCGCTTGCCTCCCGCTCCTTACGCCTATGAACAGCTGCGCGATCCGGCGAAGGAAGCGCGCGCGAAGGCGTTGATGGAGGAATTGCGCTGTCTGGTCTGTCAGGGCCAGTCGATTGCCGACAGCGATGCGCCGCTGGCGGGGGATATGCGGCATGAGGTGCGCAGCAAGATTGCCGCGGGGGAAAGCCCCGACGAAATCAAGGCATGGCTGGTGGCGCGTTACGGCAATTGGGTGAGTTATGATCCGCCGTTCGACGGTGCGACCGCCTTCCTGTGGCTGGGACCGCTGCTGTTCCTGCTGCTCGGCGGCTGGCTGGCGTTCGGGCGGTTTCGCCGCGGTGCGGCGGACGATGCGGAGGCTGACGCATGATCTGGTTATGGGTCATGCTGGCGGCGCTGCTGACGATCGCCGCCATCGTCTGGCTGGGCAAGCTGCCCGCAGCGGCGCGTCCGCTGGCGGGGGCGGCGGTGATGCTGGGGCTGGCGGGCTATGCGTTGCAGGGCAGCCCGTCGCTGCCCGGCAAGCCGGTGGCGGCGGCGGCCGAGCCAGAGGGTTTCGGCGATGTGTTAACCGATCAGCGACAGGGGATGGCGGATCGGTTCGGCCCCGCGGCGCAGTGGCTGGGCCTGTCCGATGGCTTTGCGCGCACCGGCAAGACCGAACTGGCGGCGCAGACGCTGGAAAAGGGCCTGGAGAAATATCCAGACAATGTCGACCTGTGGGTCGGGCTGGGCAATGCGCTGACGGCACATGGCGGCGGGATGATGTCGCCCGCGGCGGCGCTGGCGTTCGACGAAGCGGCGCGCCGCGATCCAAGCCATCCGGCGCCACCGTTTTTTGCCGGACTGGCGCTGGCGCAGGGCGGTGATCTGAAGGGTGCCGAGGCGGTGTGGAGCGAATTGCTCGCGCGCAGCCCGGCCGACGCGCCGTGGCGGCCCGACCTTGAAATGCGGCTGACGCAGCTCCGGCAGGCGCTGGGGCCGCAGGTGCCGTCCGAGGCGTCGGTTGCGCCCTGATTTGGATGCTATTCCAAACGTGCGGGCTCGTCTAAAGGCTCGCGATGACTGCTGAGTCGCAAAATGAAGCCAGCGGCGCCGAAAGCGCCACACCAAGCGCCGCCAACGCCGGCCACTATGGCCACAGCCATGCCAGCGATGGCAAGCTGAAGCTGGCCGTCGGTGCGGTCGGCGTGGTATTCGGCGACATCGGCACCAGCCCGCTGTACGCGTTTCGCGAAACCTTTGCCGGGCACCACCCTATCGAGCCCGACCAGTTGCACATCTATGGCGTGCTGAGCCTGGTGTTCTGGTCGATGATGCTGGTCGTCACTTTCAAATATGTGCTGACGATCATGAAGGCCGACAACAAGGGCGAGGGCGGCAGTCTGGCCTTGCTCGCGCTGATCAGCCGTTCCTCGGGCGAGAAGCGCTGGACTTGGCCGATCATCCTGCTGGGCGTGTTCGCGACCGCGCTATTCTATGGCGACAGCATGATCACCCCGGCGATGTCGGTGCTGTCGGCGACCGAGGGGTTGCGCTACATCGACCCCGGCTTCGCCCCCTATATCGTGCCGATCGCGCTCACCATCCTGATCGGGCTGTTCGCGATCCAGTCGCGCGGGACGGCCAAGGTCGGGGCGCTGTTCGGGCCGATCATGCTGACATATTTCCTGACGCTGGCCGGACTGGGCATCATGCACATCGCCGACAATCCGTGGATTATTGTCGAGACGATCAATCCGGTGAATGCGCTGCGCTTTTTCTATGTCGATGGTTTCACGGCGTTTATCGCGCTGGGGGCTGTCGTACTGGCAGTGACGGGGGCCGAGGCGCTGTATGCGGATATGGGGCATTTCGGGCGCGGACCGATCGGGATCAGTTGGCTGGCCTTTGTCCTGCCGGCGCTGATGCTCAACTATATGGGGCAAGGGGCGATGGTCCTCGCCGCCGAGGCCGGACCACGCGCCGAGCTGATTTCCGACCCGTTTTTCCAGATGATGCCCCAATATCTTGAGGTACCCGTTGTCATCCTGGCGCTGCTCGCGACGATCATCGCCAGCCAGGCGGTGATTTCGGGCGCCTTTTCGCTGACGCAGCAGGCGATCCAGCTGGGCTTTATGCCGCGCCTGCGCGTCGACCACACCAGCGCGTCGGCCGCCGGTCAGATTTATATCCCCGTGGTCAATTGGGGATTGATGGTGATGGTCATCCTGTTGGTCCTAGGCTTTGGTTCGTCGAGCAATCTGGCCGCAGCCTATGGTATCGCGGTGACCGGCGCGATGTTCATCGACACCTGTCTGCTCTCCGTCGTGCTTTTCACGCTGTGGAAATGGCCGGCGTGGAAAGCGCTGCCGGTGCTCGCGGTGTTCTTCATCGTCGACATTGCCTATTTTGGCGCCAATCTGATCAAGGTGCCCGACGGCGGCTGGGTGCCACTGGTTATTGGGCTGATCATCTTCACGCTACTGACCACTTGGTCGCGCGGGCGCAAGCTGATGCAGCAGGAAATGGCCGAGGGCGCGATGCCGATCCCGGTGTTCGTCAAATCGGCAGCGAACAGCGCGACGCGCGTTTCAGGGACCGCCGTGTTCATGACGTCGAGCGCGGACGGGGTGCCGCACGCGCTGCTCCACAACCTCAAGCACAACAAGGTGCTGCACGAACGGATCATCCTGCTGACGATCAAGGTCGCTGACGTGCCGTTCGTGCGAGAGGAAAATCACTGCGCGCTGGAGGATCTGGGGCAGGGATTCCATCGCCTGATCCTGAACTACGGTTTTATGCAGCCAGTCGATGTGCCTGACGCGCTGAAGCGCGTGACGAGTTGCGGCGGCGAATTCAAGATGATCGAAACCAGCTTTTTCCTGTCGCGCCAGACGCTGATCGCGGCGAGCAAGCCGGGGATGCCGATCTGGCGCGAAAAGCTGTTTGCGTGGATGCTGCGCAACTCGGAAAGCGCGATGGAATATTTCCGTCTGCCGACCAACCGCGTGGTGGAGCTTGGCAGCCAGGTCGCGATCTGAGACCGACACCCCGATTAACTCGCCGTCATCGCCGAATATGCGTTTGAACATTGCCCGCAGTCTTGCGATGCAAGCGTCAAGGCAGGGAGATTGGCCAGCGATATGGACGCGGGGAAAACGGACGCTTTGATCCTGCCGGTGCCACCGGCGCCATTCGCGCTGATCGTTGGCGCGGCGATGGGGGGGCGCTCACCGGAGGCGGTGGAAACGGGGCTGCGCCATATGGGGTTGCGGCCCGAGCGGGTCGAGGGCGACGACCCCGGGATCGCGCCGCCCCGTTTTGTCCTGCGCTTTGGTGCTATGTCGGTTTTGGTTGGGGCAGCGGCCGGTTCCGCGCTGGACGCCGCCGATCCCGACAATCCAGCGACCAGCCTGCTCGCCGCCAGCCTGCCGCACGATTGGCGGCATGACGGGCATTGCTGGATGGTCGTTCCTGAAGGCGGCGAAGAGCCCGCCATGTCATCCGAGCAGCCGATGCGAATGCGCGAGTTTTTCAAGATGATGGTGCTGCTGATCGACCTGCTCGATGCCAGTCACCTTTTTTGGTCGCCCGCGCGGCTGTGGTCGGACGCGGGGCAGTTTCGCGCGTCGATCGCCGAAATGCTGGCGAGCGGGATGCCGCCGGTACTGCATCTGGTTGCATTTCGACGCCGCGAAGGTGCCGCGGGCGCAAGCATGGAAACGCGGGGATTGGCGCTGTTCGCGGGGCAGGAGTTGCAAGCGCGCATTCCCGTCGACTGGACGGTGGCCGAGATGGTGCGGCGGCTGTCGCGGCTGTCGCTTGATATGATGCTGAACGGACCCGTGCAGCACGAACGCACGATGCGGGGGCTGGAGAGCGGCGAATGGATCGACCTGTCGCCGTCGGCGGGCGCCAAGGGCTCGCGATCGATGGTCATCGTCGAGTTCGGCCGCGATCGCTGATGCCGAACCGCGGTTGGCAGGGCGCACCGCCACCGCAACCCGGATTTCAACGTCATCACCTGATCCCCATCGCCTTGCTCTACCGGGCGCAGATGGCGGCGATGTTCGAGGCGTTGCAGGGCGAAGGCTTCGCGCTTGAGAGTTTCCGCTGCAACGGACTGGTGCTGCCCGCGTGCGAAGGGGCGGCGCTGTTGTCGGGCCATGCGCTGCATCGCGGGCCGCATCAGGGGTATAGCGATGTCGTTGCAGCGCGCGTCGAGCAGATCCGGCGGCATTTTGTTTTGCACGCGCCGGTCGATCTGCGTTCGGCGCGGCGCACCGCGGTGATGCGGCTGCGGCTGTTACAAGACACGACGCGGCGCGCGCTTACGGACCGGCACGGCGCCGGGTTCTGGCTCAACCGGCGCGATCCGATGCGGTTGTTCGTCGATCGCCCCTATCTGGACGAGGCGATCGAGCGATTGTTCGGCGGCGCTACAGCCTGACCTTCGCTTCCAGCTCGCGCCGCGCGGCCAGATATTGGGCTTCGAGCTCGGCGACGAATTCGGCGACGGGGCGCACCGCGGTGACCGGGCCGATGCCCTGGCCCGATCCCCAGATGTCCTTCCAGGCCTTGACCTTGGTATTGCCGCCCGAACCGAAGTTCATTGTTGAAAGGTCGCCTTCGGGCAGATTGTCGGGGTCCATGCCTGCGGCGACGATCGATTGGCGCAGGTAATTGCCGTGGACGCCGGTGAACAGGTTCGAATACACGATGTCGGCGGCGCGCCCATCGACGATGCCATTCTTGTATCCGTCGTCGGCATTGGCTTCGGCGGTGGCGATGAAGGCGCTGCCGATATAGGCGAGGTCGGCGCCGCACGCCTGCGCCGCGAGCACCGAGCGGCCGTGGCCGATCGCGCCCGACAGCGCGATGGGGCCGTCAAACCATTCGCGGATTTCCTGCACCAGCGCGAAGGGCGACTGGCGGCCGGCGTGTCCGCCCGCGCCCGCCGCTACGGGAATGAGGCCATCGGCGCCCTTTTCGACCGCCTTGCGTGCAAAACGGTCGTCGATGACGTCGTGGAGCGTGATGCCGCCCCAGCTATGCACCGCCTGATTCAGTTCCTCGCGCGCGCCAAGCGAGGTGATGGTGATCGGTACCTTCCACTTGGCGCAAGTCGCAATGTCCTGTTCGAGCCGGTCGTTCGATTTATGGACGATCTGGTTGACCGCATAGGGCGCCGACGGTCGGTCGGGGTTGGCGCGATCCCACGCGGCGAGTTCTTCGGTGATCTGGTGCAGCCATTCGTCGAGCAACGTCTGTGGCCGCGCGTTGAGCGCCGGGAAGCTGCCCACAACCCCCGCCTTGCACTGCGCAATGACCAATTCCGGCCCCGATACGATGAACAAAGGCGAGCCGATGACGGGCAGGCGAAGGCGGTCGAAAATGGGGGGAAGGGCCATGAATCACTCTCCGGTATCAGTTTGAAACTTACCTTAACGTAAAGGGAAGGTGGTGCAAGAGGGGTTGGCGGGGTTGCAACGACAAGGGCGACCGAAGCCGCCCTTGTCCGTGATTTTGGTGGCGATCAGGCGACGGCGGTTCGGCGGCGCGCGGCTTTGAACGTCAGGTAGCCGAGGCCGACCATGGCAATCAACAGCACGCCCTGGGCAATGGCGAAGGGTGTTTCTGTTCCGTTCGGCGCCAGCGCGTTAAGCGCAGGAACCTTGAGGAATGACTGTACCACCAGCACGAACATGTTGAGATAGAGCGCGAGCGCGGCGGTGGTCGCATAGATGGTCGCGGCGCCGCCGACGAGCTTGCGGCCATACCAGGCCCAGAAGGTGGCGACGAGGATCAGCGTCGAGAGGATTCCGAAGCCGAGCGCCGGGGTGAAGGCGACGATCGGGAACAGGAAGCCGGTCAGGCTTGTCAGCAGCGTCGTCCACAGGAAGATGCCGGTTGTGCGCGGCAGGATACGGCCACGCGCAAAGGCGGGGAGGGCGATCAGGCCCGCGCCAATGCCGACGAGGCTGATAGCGACATGGAGCGCGGTAAATTGCGGGATGGTCAGACCTAGGATCATGGCACGTCTCCCCCCTACAGATAGCGCGCCGCGGGGCGCGCCAGCGACAGGTTGGGACGGAGCGCGGCGCGAGCCGTGATAAAGGCATCGTAATCGGCCATGTCGGGCAGCGCGGGAATGGTGACAACTTCACCCGCGTCGAAACCGGCGAGCGCGGCGTCGACCATATCGCTCACGTCCATAACGATTTCGGCGGGCAGGCTGGCGAGTTGCTCCTCGGTCCAGATCGGAGTGCGGGTCGCCCCCGGCAATACAGCCTGAACACGCACGCCCTTGGCGCCGAGTTCGGCCTGCAAGGCTTCGCTGAACGCCAGCACATAGGCTTTGCTGGCTGGGTAGGTCGCGGTGAAGCCATCGGGGATCAGTGCCGTCACCGAGCCGATGTTGATGATCGCCCCGCTGCCCTTCACAGCAAGCCGGGGCGCTATGGCTGCGGCGAGCCGGGTCACGGCCAGGATATTGAGGTTGATCAGCGCGGTCAGTTGCGCGGGGTCGGCTTCGACAAAGCTGGTTTCGCCTGCAATTCCGGCGTTGTTGATCAGACCGGTGATCGCTTCATCGGTTCGCAGGCGGGTTTCGACACGCGCGAGGTCGTCGGGATTGGCGAGATCGGCGGCGATGACCTCGATGGAAGCGCCGGTGTTGTTGCGCAGCTGGTCGGCAAGGGCTGCGAGTTTGTCGGCGCGGCGCGCGACCAGGACCAGGTCATGCCCGCGGCGGGCAACGCGGTCGGCATAGACGGCGCCGATGCCGTCCGATGCGCCGGTGATGAGGAAGCTTTGCTTGGTCACGGCGTTTCTCCTTGATGAAGGAGGAGGCGCGGCCCCGCTGGACCGCGCCTCCGTGTATCAGTTGTTGATGAAATCGAGAAGATCGGCGTTGAACCGGTCCTGGTGGGTGACGGTCAGGCCATGATCGGCGCCTGCGTAGATTTTCAGCACCGCCTGTTTGACGATCTTCACCGTGGCGCGGGCTGAGGTATCGACGGGGACGATCTGGTCGTCGTCGCCGTGGAGGACGAGGGTCGGGACATCGAACTTCTTCAGATCGTCGTTGAAGTCGCTTTCCGAAAAGGCACGAATGCTGTCGAGTTGGCCCTTGAGCCCGCCCATCATCCCCTGCCGCACGAAATCGTCGCGCAACGCTTCGCTCACCACCGCGCCGTCGCGGTTATAGCCGTAGAAGGGGATGGTCAGATCCTTGAAGAACTGCGGCCGGTTATCGAAGGTGCCCTTGCGGATGCCGTCGAAGGCGTCGATCGGCAGCCCGCCGGGATTGGCTTCGGTCTTGAGCATCAGCGGCGGCACTGCGCCGATCAGCGCGATCTTGGCGACCCGCGCCGTGCCGTGGCGGCCGATATAGCGGGTGACTTCGCCGCCGCCGGTCGAGTGGCCGACGAGGATGACGTCCTTCAGGTCCAGCTGCTCGATCAGTTCGGCAAGGTCATCAGCGTACTGATCCATATTGTTGTTGTCCCAGACCTGATCCGAGCGGCCATGGCTGCGGCGGTCGTGGGCGATGGTACGGAAGCCTTGGTTGGCGAAAAAGACCATCTGGACATCCCAAGCGTCGGCGCTGAGCGGCCAGCCGTGCGAGAAGATGATCGGCTGGCCGGTCTTCGGACCCCAGTCCTTGAAGAAGATGTTGGTGCCGTCCTTGGTGGTGATGCTGGTCATGTCGTGGTTCCTTTCAGTCTGGAGGGGCGGGCTGTCCGTCCCGATGCGATGGAGATACGACTTTCCGCGCTTGCGCGGGATTGGCGGACACGACATTATACGGGCCGATTCCGACAAAGGAGCCGATATGCCCAAGCTGACGCTGCCCGACGCGGCCATTGTGCCGCTGATCGAAGTCGGATTGATGATCTATCCCGACTGTCAGATGGGCATGGTCCACGGTATTACCGACCTATTCGACGTCGCGGGCCGCTTTGCGGTCGAGCATGGGCGGCGGCCGATGCGGGTCAGTCACTGGCAGCTGCCGGCTGGCGGCGGCTTTGCGCGGTGCCGCGACAGCCACCCGGACGAACCGGCAGGAAATTCTCCTGCGGTCGTCATCGTGCCGGGCAGCCTGCACAAGCTGCTCGAACCCGGCGAGGTCGAACCCTATGCGCGCTGGCTGCTCGACCGGCACGCGCACGGCACGGTGCTGGCGTCAAATTGCGGCGGCGCCTTTGCGCTTGCGGCGACGGGGCTGCTCGCGGGGCGGCCCGCGACGACGCATTGGTATTTCGCCGAGGAGTTCCGGCGCCGCTTTCCCCGCGTTCATTTGCAAGCCGACCGGATGGTGATCGACGATGGCGACATCGTGACCGCCGGCGGCATGATGGCGTGGACCGACCTGGGCCTGCGCATCGTCGAGCGCCTGCTCGGCCCGACCGTGATGATCGAAACCGCACGCTTCCTGCTGATCGACCCTGCGGGGCGCGAGCAGAAAAATTATGCAAGCTTCGCCCCGACGCTCACCCACGGCGACGAGCCGATTCTGAAGGTCCAGCATTGGTTGCAGGCGCGCGGCGCGGGGCAGGTCGCGGTCGCGGAAATGGCGGGTGAGGCAGGGATGGAGGAGCGGACCTTTCAGCGGCGCTTCAAGGCGGCAACGGGCATGACCCCCGTCGAATATGTCCAGCATCTGCGCGTCGGCAAGGCACGCGAATTGCTGGAATTCACGAGGCGCACGGTCGACCAGATTGCGTGGAGCGTGGGGTACGAGGATGCCGCCGCATTCCGCAAGCTGTTCCATCGTCTGATCGGCCTGTCGCCGCACGAATATCGCCAGCGCTTCGCGACGCCGGGGTCGCTGACCGAAGCGGCATGATTGTCGGCGACTATCCGAAAGGTAATCGCCGCGACAGCGATGGTCCGTAATAACGGCCAGCGGCGCGCCGAAGATTTTTTTGCCCGCGTGTCGATTCTGCTCGGGCTCGTTCGTCGTCAGGATAGGAGGCCGCTGTTGGCCCCGCCAACAAGGAGATGACCAATGCGTGTGATGGTGTTCGTAAAGGCAACCGAGGACAGCGAAAAAGGCCTGGGTCCGGTCGAAGAAATGAAGGAAATGTTCGACGCGATGGGCAAGTTCAACGAGGAACTGGTCAACGCGGGCGTCATGGTCGCCGGCGATGGGCTGAAGCCCTCGTCGCACGGCAAGCGGATCCACTTCGACGGCCCGAGCCGCACGGTGATCGACGGCCCCTTCGCCGAGGCTCGCGAACTCGTCGCCGGATACTGGATCTGGGAGGTCAAGGACATGGACGAGGCGGTCGCCTGGGCCAAGCGTTGCCCCAATCCGATGATGGGGCCGAGCGATCTCGAGATCCGTCCTTTCTATGAAATGGAGGATTTCGGCGAGGTACTGACCCCCGAAACCACCGAACGTTATGAGCGGATCACCGACAAGATGGCGAGCGAATAAGCCGGTCGGTTCGTTGCCATGCTTGCCTCGCCGACGAACTTCGCGGACAAGGCGGGCATGGCGGCGGACCCCACCCATCGGGCAATCGAGGCGGTTTTTCGCATCGAGCGGGCGCGGCTGATGGCCGGGCTGGCGCGGCTGACCCGCGATGTCGACCGCGCCGAGGAGCTGGCGCAGGACGCGCTGCTGGTCGCGCTGACCGAATGGCCGACCAGCGGCGTTCCCGCCAATCCCGGCGCCTGGTTGATGGCGGCGGCGAAGCGGCGCGCCATCGACGGCATCCGGCACACCCAGATGCGGGAGCGCAAACTTGCCGCGCTTGCTCGCGAAATGGATGAGGAGCAGGGCATGAGCGCCGAAGCCCTTGAGGCCGCGCTGGACGATCCGCTGGGCGACGAGCTGCTCGGGCTGATCTTTGCCGCATGCCACCCGGTGATCGGACCGGAGGGGCGCGCTGCGCTGACCTTGCGGCTGGTCGGCGGGCTGACGGTGGAAGAAATTGCCCGGGCGTTCCTGTCGAACGAGGCGGCGATTGCGGCGCGGATCACCCGGGCCAAGAAGGCGATCGCCAAGGCCGGGGTGCAGTTCGAAGTGCCGCGGGGCGCCGAGCTGGCGGCGCGGCTGCCGTCGGTGCTGGAGGTTGTCTATCTGATCTTCAACGAAGGCTATGCTGCGACCGCGGGGCCGTCGCTGGTCCGCCCGCCCTTGTGCGGTGAGGCGCAGCGGCTGGGGCGCATCCTCGCCGGACTGATGCCCGAACAGCCCGAGGTGCTGGGGCTGCTGGCGCTGATGGAGATCCAGGCGTCGCGGTTGGCGGCGCGGGCCGGGCCGGACGGCAAGTTCGTGCCGCTGACCGAGCAGAACCGGGCGCGGTGGGACCAGTTGCTGATCCGCCGCGGGCTGAATGCGCTCGAACGGGCCGAGGCGCTGGGCGGCGCCAATGGCCCCTATGCGCTGCAGGCGGCGCTGGCGGCGTGCCACGCCCGGGCGCGGCGGGCCGAGGACACCGACTGGCGGCGCATCGCCGCGCTGTACGACCGGTTGCGGCAGGTGATGCCGTCGCCGGTGGTCGAGCTGAACCGCGCGATTGCGCACAGCATGGCGTTCGGCCCCGACGCCGGGCTGGCGCTGGTCGACCAAATCGCCGACGCAGCAATGCTGCGCAACTATGCGCCGCTGCCCGCGGCACGCGGCGACTTCCTGCTACGCGCCGGTCGCCGCGCCGAGGCGAAGGCGCAGTTCGAAGCCGCGGCGGCGCTGGCGGGCAATGACCGCGAACGCGACTATCTGTTGCGCCGCGCCGCCGATTGTTAATAGCCCCCTTCGGACCCCGGGGCACGGTAGAAGCGGTGGCGGGTGACGGTGCCGTCGATCAGGCTTTTCTTCAGTTTCTTGCGCATCTTGTCGGCGCCGTCGGGGGAGACGCAGACGAGACGGGTGCCGCCATCGGGCAGGGGCTCGATCGCGCTGATGACGACCCCCGCGCTCTTGCACAGCGCGGTCACCTCGGCCTCGGGCAGCGTGACGTTCATCGCGCGGCTCATGAGGTTTCGGCGCCGGGCGCCATGGCGCGGATCGCGGCGGCGACCTGCTCGAAACCCTCGGCACTGGCGGTGGCGAGCGCGAGCGGACGGCCGCCGAGTTCGGCATTGTCGCTGTTCAGAAATTCGACCGCCGGATCGCGGCCGCCCATGGTCAGAAAGGCAAGCTGGCTGATGTCGCCCTGCCGCTTGGCATCGTCGCGGGCGAGCGGGGTGCGGTTCTTGCGGAAATAATTGTTGCTGCGCGCGCGGGCGGGCGCGTCGGCATCGCTCGCAGCGTCCGCCCCTGCGGCGCTGGCGGGCTTGGCAGGCGCGGCGACGGAGGCCTTGCGGACGGGCGGGTTCACGGGTTTGGCTCGGCTGTTCATCGGGCGCGGCTCCTGTTGGGGTAAGCGGGAGCGCGCAAGTCTCTCAGCCGCGGCGGCTCATGACCATCGATACCGCGATGATGCCTATATGGGGGCGGAGCAAGGCGATTGTAAGGCGCAGCCGCCCGCGCCGGACCGGGACCGCGCCCCACCGCCGCTCACCCGTGCGCCCGCTGCCCCGACCAAGCGCCCGCGCCCGCAGTTTCCCCCGCAGCATCATTGGCAGCATCGGGCAGCGCGAAAAAGGCGCGGCGCGCGGCCTCGCCCGCGGTCAGCAGCGGGGTGACCTCGGCCGCGCGCAGCTTTTCGTACACTTCCAGCTCGTCGTCATCGAGCGCGCGGGCATAGGCGGGGTCGCCGAACTGGCCTTCCTCATGCCCCCAAAAATCGGCGGGCGGCGGGAAGTCGGTGCGCCAGTCGTCGGCGTGGTCGTCGTACCACACGGTCATCGCGGCGGCGGCCTGTTCGGGGGTTTCCTCGCTTTCGGCGTCGTCGCCGAAATCGGCGGAAATCTGCGCAACTTCACTCGCGATTGCGTTGTCCTGCCACAGCGCGGCGAGCGGGTTGGCGCGGTTGTCGCGGCCGGTCAGCCAGAGCGCGAGCGCGGTGGTGAGCGGGGCAGGCTGGCCGTCGGCGTCGTCCGCCGCGTCTGCATGGTGCGCGGCGGCGGCGTCGAACAGCGCCAGGAAGCCCGGCCAGTCGCCCGCGATCAGCTGCGCCAGCATATCCTCCCCGGCCTCTGCGGGCGTTTCGACCATCTTGTCGAGCCGCGCCAGCATCGCGAGGCCCAGACGCGAATCGAGGCGGCGGCGCTTGGCAAAGCTGCGCCCCTCTTCGCGCAGCAGCTCGGCGGTTTCGTCATAGCCCCAGATCGCGCGGTCGAGCAGTTCATCGACCAGCCGCCCGCGCGCGATCAACACCGCCGCGGCGCAGCCCAGCTTGAACGCGGCGCCCGCGGCGCGGTGCTTGAGCTGATAGACGGCGGACGGCGACATGCCGACTTTTGCCGCGGAGATTTTCACCGAGCCGGTGGTGGCGAGGCTTTCGAGAAAGTCGCGCTGGAGCTTGGGGGTCCAGTGGTAGCTGGCGGGGGCGGGGAGGAAGGCGGGGTAATCGTCGGTGTCGTCCATTGATTCGTCCTTTTCGGTTTGGGGAACCGAAGGAGTGAACCATATGGGTTAAATGTAGGAAAGAGGTTTTTGCGTTGTTTCTGCACCATGACGCATTTCCATAATTGGCCTCGCCGCCGTCACGGTGGAAATCGAGAAGGGTGGATCGCTGCGGAGTCGGTGGGTCATTTCTTTCAGAATTGTGCGTGCTCGTGGCTGGTCTCGTCAAAGCATTAGATTCCAAATATAAGGTCGCTAGATCAGCCCGAAATCCCGCCACTACATCGACGTAATAGAAAATGGAGGCTGCCGTTCATAGGAGAGCATATGCGCGTTGCCGCTGAGATATTGGTTGATAGCTCATTGCGCGTAGTGAGCGACGACGACACCTTGGAAATGCGAAGCTTGGAGAAGAGTTTCGAGGTGAAAATTCGAAATAACCTTGAAGCCGAACCGTTCGTTCAAAACTCGCTCCGAGTAGAGATGTTTTTCGAGACTCAGAGTTTGTAAACGGCCCGCGGTGATGCGCTCGACAACATGGCGAGAGTCTTAAACGCACTTTGTTTTACCACTGGCGCCCGGTTTCAAAATGTTACGGTCGTTAGGGCGTTCGATTGGACGCCAGATATTGATGAGAGAGATGGGCGATATTTTGGAAGTTCGAGGGTCGCTGTCGCTAGTCCAGAATTAGACCGAGATTTTGCACGAACCGCCGAGCGTATGATGGCGATGCACGATGATGACGTGAGCCAAGCTGTGATGAGATGGTACAGATTTGGCCAAAGAGCGGACAATATTGAAGATCAGTTCATGTATTTTTGGTTCGCGGTAGAAATTGCTTCTGGCGCTCTTAAAGAAACAGGAAAAATTGCTCATCTTTGTCCAAAGTGTAATTCGGCGCTGCATTGTGAATTTTGTAACGAGACGCCGATGAGGAGGCGTTTTGCCACAGAAGCGATAAAGGATCTAATCTTCAGAGTTGCTCCGCCGGGCGCAAATAAGGACGAGCTATACAATACGCTTACAAAGATTCGAAACACGCTGCATCACGGACGTAGGCTAAACTCGATAGAAAAAAAGCTCCCATGTACAGACGAGCAAGCGGTTCACGTCCTCGCCAACATTGCGTGGCGCGCAATATCTCTGCTGGCGGTTCATGACAGTGATCCCAGTCCCGACACTCCGCTAACACTTGCCCGCATTGAGGGCGTCACAAACAAGACTATGGTGGTGAGCGCGCACGTCGTCTCGACATTTCCGGGTGGGGGCGATCTTGATTTGGCTGGTGCCCCGAACGTCGATATTAGGCCGTGTTGACAAAAGGGATTCCCAAACCCGCCTTGTTCTGATTCAAGACTGCTTTTTGAGGGGCAGTCATGGGTCGCGGGGATTTGTCGGACGCGGAGTGGGATCTGATCGGGCCGCTACTGCCGCCTGAGCGCGGT
>NZ_DASYHE010000034.1:0-15335 GCF_035998965.1 Sphingopyxis sp. | reverse complement strand
ACGTGCGACATCAAGGATCCGACCCAGAATATCAACTGGGTCACCCCCGAAGGCGGCGGAGGCCCCAATTACCCGAATATGTAAGCTCGCGCGGGCGTTTCTGGCTGTCAGCGCGTTCGCTGTCGCAGCGCCGGTGCAGGCCGCGGAAGATGGCGGCGCGGCGCTGAATGCGCTGGTGCGCGCGCGGCTGGCCGAGGCGGGCGGCGAACCAGCGGCGGCGCTGGCGGCGCTGACCGATGTGTCGAGCCTGGCGCCCGGCCTGCCCGGGGTGCGCGGGCGCATTCTGGAGCAGGCGATCGAAGCGGGCGACCTCGCCGCGGCGCGCACGGCGGCGCTGCA
Organism: Sphingopyxis sp.; assembly: GCF_035998965.1. Classification (GTDB taxonomy): domain Bacteria; phylum Pseudomonadota; class Alphaproteobacteria; order Sphingomonadales; family Sphingomonadaceae; genus Sphingopyxis. Next base: position 14,996 of record NZ_DASYHE010000034.1, on the reverse strand, counting down.
GCTGTGGACCGCGGGCGATCGCCGGTTCGACGCGCAGCTGGTGCTGATGGTCGATGCGATGCGGCGAGCGGACTGGAAAGCTGCGCGCGATTTTATGTCGGGACGCGGCGACAAGACGGGCGCCGATACGATCGCGCGGCTGATCCTGCCGACGGTCAATGCGTGGATCGACGTCGGTGCGCGCGAGAAGCAGCCCGAGCGGCATCTGCTGGATGTCAGCGGCCGGACGCGGCCCGAACCGGCGCTGACGTTGCAGGTCGCGCTGGTGCAGCTGGCGACGAAGCGCGCCGATGAAGCGGCGGCGCTGACCGACGCGATTGTTTTGACCGACCGGACGAGCCAGCTGGTCGGGCTGCGGCTGGCGGCGACGCTCGACAAGGCAGGGCATGGCGAGGCGGCGCAGCGACTGCGCGGGCGGATTGCGCTGGCGGCGGGGCAGCGCGAGGATCCGATGCTGCTGCTGCCCGATCAGGCGGTGACGACGCCGCGCGCCGGGGTGGCGCAGTGGCTGGGGCTGCTCGCCGATGGGCTAGCGCGGGTGCCGAACGGCAACACCAAACTGCCGCTGCTGTTTTCGCGCGCTGCCTTTTGGCTGAACGATGCGGATTGGGCGGTGCGCGCGACGTTGGTCGAGACGCTCGACCGCAATGGCCAGCGCGATGCGGCGGCGGCGTTGATCGATGGCGGGCGCGCCGAACTGCCGCCGGCGCTGGCGATGCGGCGCGCGGAATTGCTGGCCGATGGCGGCGACTTGGCGGGGGCGGCGAAGCTGGCTGAGAGCGCCGCGGCGGGTGATGCGCCGCGCAGCCTGCTGGTGCGGCTCGCCGATATTGCGCGGCGCTCGGACGATCCGAAAGCCGCAGCGCGCGCGTATGAGCGACTAGAGGCAGCGCTGGGCGAGGACGAGGGAGACCAGATGCTGCGCGGCTCGCTGTTGATCGCGCGCGCGGAGTTGTTGTTGCGGGCGGGCGAATGGGATGCCGCGGCGCCGCTGATGGAACGCGCGGTGGCATTGCGTCCGAACGATGCCGCGGTGCTGAATTTTGCGGGCTATTCGGCGCTCGAACGGCGCAAGGATGTGAAGCGGTCGCTGGCGCGGATCGAGACGGCGTGGGCGCAGGAACCGCAAAATGCCAGCATCACCGATTCGCTGGGCTGGGCCTATTTCCTGACCGGGCGCACCGACGATGCGGTCGACCTGCTTGAAAAGGCTCAGCGCGGCGAGCCGACCAATGCGGTGATCGTCGAGCATCTGGGCGACGCCTATTGGCAGGCGGGGCGCAAGTTCGAGGCGCGGTACAAATGGCGCGCCGCAGCGCTGGTTGCCGAGGCCGAGATGGCGACGCGGCTGGCGGCGAAGCTGCGCGACGGGCTGACCGCGGCGACGACCGCGCCATGAGCGAAATGATGCAGGAAACCGGCTGGGCGAAGATCAATCTGGCGCTGCACGTGCGGGCGCGGCGGAGCGATGGTTATCATGCGATCGAGACGTTGTTTGCTTTTGTCGATGGCGGCGACGGGATTGTGGCCGAGATCGCTGACGCGGATCGGCTGACGATTGTCGGCGAATTTGCCGAGGGATTGAGCGCAGGCGGCGACAATTTGGTCTTGCAGGTGCTGACCTTGCTGCGCGCGCGATACGGCGCCGATCGGGTGCCGCCGCTGGCGGTCACGCTGGCCAAGCGGTTGCCGGTCGCGGCGGGAATCGGCGGCGGGTCGGCGGATGCGGCGGCGATGGCGCGGCTGGTGCGGACGCATTTCCTGCCCGAACTGGGCGATGCCGTGCTGGCGCGGATCATCAGCCCGCTCGGCGCCGATATTGCCGCGTGCGTCGCGAGCGCGACCTGCCTGGGGGTCGGGGTTGGCGAGGAATTGAGCGCGGTGCCGGAATTGCGGATCAGTGGGACGCCAGTGCTGCTCGTTAACCCGCGCCAGCCGCTCGCGACCGGGCCGGTCTTTGCGGCGTGGGACGGGATCGATCGTGGCGAATTGTTCGGCGATCCCGCGGGGCGGGCGCAGTTGCTGGCGGCGCGCAATGATTTACAGCGTCCGGCGACGGCGCAATGTCCGGCGATTGCCGATGTGCTGCTCGAACTCGGCGCGCTGCGGCCGTGGCTGGCGCGGATGTCGGGATCGGGCGCGACCTGCTTCGCGCTGTTCGATGCGGCGGCCGAGCGCGACGCCGCGGCGGTGTCGCTGGCGCAGAGTCATCCGAAGTGGTGGCAGCTGGCGGGCGCGCTGCGATGAGCGAGGCGTGGCGCCAGTTGGGGACGCCGCGGACGGGCGGCATCCTGCTGATCGCCGACCATGCGTCGAACCATGTTCCCGATGACATCGACCTGGGCATAGATCCGGCGCTGCTGAGCAATCATATCGCGATAGATATCGGGGTGGCAGAGGTGGTGGCGTTATTGGTCGAGAGCGGCGCGGTCGATGCGGCGATCCTGGGCGGGGTGTCGCGGCTGGTGGTCGACTGCAACCGCGAGGAGGACGCGCCGGGGGTGCTGCCGATCGCCAGCGACGGGCATGCGGTGCCGGGCAATGCGCTGGATGACGCGGCGCGCGAGACGCGGCTGGCGCGCTTCTTCCGGCCCTATCACGCGCATATCGAGGCGACGATTGCCGCGTACCGGCCCGCGATGATCCTGTCGCTGCACAGCTTCACGCCATCGTTGGCGGCGCATCCTGAGCAGAAGCGGCCGTGGCATGTGGGCGTGCTGTATAATGAGGACGACCGGCTGGCGGCGGCGGCGATTTCGGCTTTGGAGGCCGAGGATATGATTGTCGGCGATCAGCTGCCCTATTCGGGCAAGCTGCTCAACGCGACGATGAACCGCCATGCCGAGGGTAATGGCATTCCCTATGTCGGGATCGAGATGCGGCAGGATCTGGTGGGGGACGCGGCGGGGCAGGCGCTGTTCGCGGAGCGGCTGGCGCGCATGTGCCATAAAGTGGCGTTGAACATCGCGAGCTAGGCGTGTAGAGGCGCTTTCTCTCGCAATAAATTGTAATATTATTTCTAGGAAACCAGAAAATGCCTTCTTATCGTTCGCGCACGACGACGCATGGCCGCAATCAAGCGGGCGCCCGCGGGCTGTGGCGCGCGACGGGGATGAAGGACGGCGATTTCGGCAAGCCGATCATCGCGGTGGTCAACAGCTTTACCCAGTTCGTCCCCGGCCACGTCCATCTGAAAGATCTGGGCCAGATGGTCGCGCGCGAAATCGAGGCGGTCGGCGGGGTTGCCAAGGAATTCAACACGATCGCGGTCGATGACGGCATCGCGATGGGGCATGATGGCATGCTCTATTCGCTTCCCAGCCGCGACCTGATCGCCGACAGCGTCGAATATATGGTCAACGCGCATTGCGCCGACGCGATGGTGTGCATCTCCAACTGCGACAAGATCACCCCGGGCATGCTGATGGCGGCGCTGCGGATCAATATTCCGGTCGTGTTCGTGTCGGGCGGGCCGATGGAGGCGGGGAAGGTTGTCCTGAACGGCAAGACCGTTTCGCTCGATCTGGTCGATGCGATGGTCGCCGCGGCGGATGAAAAATACAGCGACGAAGAGGTGCTGGCGATCGAACAGCAGGCCTGCCCGACCTGCGGCTCGTGCTCGGGAATGTTCACCGCTAATTCGATGAACTGCCTGACCGAAGCGCTGGGGCTGTCGCTGCCGGGCAATGGTTCGACGCTGGCGACGCACGCCGACCGCAAGGAGCTGTTCCTGCGCGCCGGGCGCATCGTCGTCGAGATGTGCAAGCGGCATTATGAGGAAGGCGACGACAGCGTCCTGCCGCGCAATATCGCGACCTTTGAGGCGTTCGAGAACGCGATGAGCCTCGACATCGCGATGGGCGGGTCGACAAACACCGTCCTGCATTTGCTCGCGGCGGCGTTCGAGGCGGGGGTCGATTTCACGATGACCGACATCGACCGGCTGTCGCGCCGGGTGCCATGCCTGTCGAAGGTCGCGCCCGCGAAGAGCGACGTGCATATGGAAGATGTCCACCGCGCCGGCGGGATCATGGCGATCCTCGGCCAGCTCGAGCGCGCCGGGCTGCTGCACGCGCATCTGCCGACGGTGCACAGCGCGACGCTGGGTGATGCGCTGAACAAATGGGATATCTCGCGGACCAACGACCCCGAGGTGCAGAAATTCTTCATGGCGGCGCCCGGCGGGGTGCCGACGCAAGTGGCGTTCAGTCAGGAGCGGCGTTGGGAGTCGCTCGATCTCGACCGTGAAACCGGCGTGATCCGGTCGGCGTCGCATGCGTTCAGTCAGGACGGGGGGCTGGCGGTGCTGTCGGGCAATCTGGCGGTCGATGGTTGTATTGTGAAAACCGCGGGGGTCGATGAATCGATCCTGAAGTTTTCGGGGCCGGCGAAGGTGTTTGAAAGCCAGGATGCGTCGGTTGCGGGCATATTGACCGGTCAGGTCGTTGCGGGTGACGTGGTGGTCATCCGTTACGAAGGGCCGAAAGGCGGGCCGGGAATGCAGGAAATGCTCTATCCGACCAGCTACCTCAAATCGAAGGGGCTGGGCGCGGCATGCGCTTTGGTCACCGACGGGCGCTTTTCGGGCGGCACGTCGGGGCTGTCGATCGGCCATGCCTCGCCCGAAGCGGCCGAGGGCGGTCTGATCGGTCTGGTCGAAGATGGCGACCTGATCGAAATCGACATTCCGAACCGCACAATCCACCTCGCCGTACCCGATGCCGAACTGGCGGCTCGGCGCGCGGCGATGGAGGCGAAGGGCGACGCGGCCTGGCAACCCGCCAAGCCGCGCCCGCGCAAGGTTTCGGTCGCGTTGCAGGCTTACGCCGCGATGACGACGAGCGCCGCGCGCGGCGCGGTGCGCGACCTGTCGCAGTTGAAGGGCAAATGATGCGGACGCTGGGGGGCATTGCGGGGTTCCTGCTGCTAGCGGCATGCGGCGGCGCGCCCGACAATGGCGATCTGGCCGAAGCCGAAGCGCGCGGGTCACGCGAAGCGGCGGAAAACGGGCGGATCGAGTGCGCGCTGGAAGGCGCCAAATTGTTCGATCGCACCTGCACCGTCGAGGAAATGAGCGGGGTGGAAGGGACGGTGCTGGTCGTCGGGCGTCCGAACGTCGGCTATCGCCGCTTGCAGATCACGACCGATGGGCGCGGAGTGGTGTCGGCCGATGGGGCTGAAGCGGCGAAAGTCTCGATTGTCGGCGATGGCATGATCGAGGTTGCGATCGGCAATGATCGCTATCGGTTGCCCGCGAATACGGGCGGCGCGAAGTAACAACCATCGTCATTGCGAGCGCAGCGAAGCAATCCAGAGCGGTTTACGCGGGCTCTGGATTGCTTCGCTGCGCTCGCAATGACGAGGTGGACGGTGAACCGCTTACACCGAGACTTTTATAGCGCTCGTGCTATTCTAAAGCCATGTCCATCCCCGCCGACGCCCTCATCCTGACCAGCGCCGCGATGCGCGAGGCAGAGGCTGCCTGCGCGGTGCAAGGGACGCCGCTGTCCGAGCTGATGGAGCTTGCCGGGGCGGCGGTCGCCGACACCGCGTGGCGGATGGCGGCGGGCGGCCCGGTGCTGATCCTGTGCGGACCCGGCAACAATGGCGGCGACGGCTATGTCGCGGCACGGCTGCTGGCGGAACGCGGCGCGGCGGTGCGGGTGGCGGCTCTGGCCGAGCCGACGACCGATCTGGCAAAGGCGGCGCGCGCGGAATGGCGCGGGCCGGTCGAGGCGATCGATGCCGCATTGGCGCCTGCACCGTTGATCGTCGATGCCCTGTTCGGCGTTGGCCTGTCGCGGCCGCTGGCTGAGGATCTGGCCCTGTTGTTGCAGCGCTTGGCCGGACGCCGCGTGCTGGCGGTTGACGTGCCGAGTGGCGTCGAGAGCGACGGCAATGCCGAATGGTTGCCACCACTTGCTGCCGATGTCACCCTGGCGCTTGGCGCGCTGAAACCTGCGCATGTGTTGCTCCCCACCGCACCCACTTGCGGCCGCGTGCTGCTGGCGCCGATCGGGATCATCGCGCGCGGCAAGATGCGGACGCTGCCGCTGACGAAGGTGGCAACGCCAAGCGCGAATGCGCACAAGTTCAGCCGAGGGATGGTGCTCGTCTTTGCCGGCCCGATGCCGGGTGCGGCGGGGCTGGCGTCGGCGGCGGCGCTGCGCGCGGGGGCGGGGTATGTGGTGCTGGAGGGTAGCGAGCGCGCGCCGCTGGCCGCGATCATTACCGAAAGTGACACGCGCTTTGGCGAGCGGCTCAGCGATCCGCGGGTCGGGGCGGTGGTGATCGGGCCGGGCTTTCCGGCGGGCGACGAATTGCTGTTCGATGTCGAAGCGGCACTCGATTCGGGTAAGCCGCTGGTGCTCGACGCCGCGGCGATCGCCGCTGCCTTGCCGCGCCTGTGCGAAACGCCATGCCGCGCGATCCTGACCCCGCATGAGGGCGAGTTCACGCGCGCCTTTCCCGAGCTTTATGGCAGCAAGATCGACCGCGCGAAGGCGGCGGCCGTGCGCACGGGGGCGGTGGTGGTTTACAAAGGTGCCGATACGATTATCGCCGCGCCCGACGGCCGCGTCGTGGCGGCCTGGCCGGGCAGTCCCTGGCTGGCAACGGCGGGGACGGGCGATGTGCTGGCGGGGGCGTGCGGGGCGATGCTGGCGCGTGGCGGCGATGCGTTCGACGCCGCGGTGGCAGCGGTGGGGTGGCATATCGCGCGGGCGGCGCGTATAGGCCGCGGCCTTGTCGCCGACGATCTGGTTAGGGAATGAAATGAGCGAAACTGCGCTGATCGAGCGCATCGCCGCGCGCGGCGATGGCGTGACCGGCGATGGCCGTCATGTCGCTGGCGGCGTTCCCGGCGATCAGATCGCCGCGGATGGGACGCTGATCCCCGGGCCGAACCGCGCCGAACCGCCGTGCCGTCATTTCGGCAAATGCGGCGGGTGCGAGTTGCAGCATGTCGCGGAACCGGCTCTCGCTGATTTCGTGCGCGACCGGGTGGTTGGCGCTTTGGCGGGGCAGGAGGTACCGGTGGGCGAGGTTTTGCCCGCGTTGCTGTCGCCGCCGCAGAGCCGTCGTCGCGCAGCGCTGACCGCGCTGCGGACCGGCAAGCAGGTCGCGATCGGATTCAACGCGGCGCAGAGCAACCAGATCGTCGATATGCGGCAATGCCCGCTGCTGCTGCCCGAACTCTTCGCGTTGATCGCGCCGCTACGCGACCTGCTGACGACGATCGCGCAGCAGAAGCGACCGGTGAAGGTCAAGCTGCAGATGCTCGACCAGGGGGTCGAGGTGACATTGGAAGGCGTCAAGGCCGAGGGGCTCGATGCCGCGATGGCGCTGCAGGATTTTGCGGGGACGCACAAGCTGGCGCGCTTTGCCATCGATCAGGGACATGGGCTGGAAACGCTGTGGCAGCCTGAACCGCCGACGGTGTGCTTTGGTGAGGTGACGGTCGAGGTTCCGGCGTTTTCATTTCTGCAGCCGACGACCGCGGGGCAGGCGGCGCTGGTCGATGCGGTCGCGAAGGCGATCGGTGATGCCGGGGCGGTCGCCGATTTGTTCGCGGGGGTCGGGACGTTCGCGCTGTCGCTCCAAAAGGGGCGCAAGGTTTATGCCGCCGAAGGCGCGCGCGATGCGATTGCGGCGCTAAAAGCTTCGGCGAACCGGGTCGGGGCGCTGGTCGCGACCGAGCATCGCGACCTGTTCCGCCGCCCGCTGATTCCTGCCGAGCTCAACCGCTTCGGCGCGGTGATCCTCGATCCGCCGCGTGCGGGGGCCGAGGAGCAGGTGGCGCAATTGGCGGCGTCGGATACGCCGGTGATCGCCTATGTCAGCTGCAATCCCGCCAGTTTTGCGCGCGATGCGAAGTTGCTGGTTGGGGGCGGCTATACGCTCGACTGGGTACAGCCAGTTGGCCAGTTCCGCTGGTCGACGCATGTCGAGCTAGCGGGGCGGTTCTCAAAATAGCTTTTCCCCTCCCGCAAGCGGGAGGGGATTTAGGTTCAATGCAGCACGAACCCCATGAACGCATGCACGCACAGCGCGAGCAGCGCGAGGCTGGCTAGCGCGAACACCGCAAAGCGCCACAGCACGCGGTTGACCGTCACCTGGATCAGGCTGTGAACGATGCGCAGAGCCACATAGGCCCAGGCGAGCTGGGCATTCAGTCCGCCGCCCATACCGCCCACCGCGAGCGCGAGCGCGACGGCGTAAAAGACCGTCGGCTGTTCCATCAGGTGATTATAGTTATGCGCCTTCCACTGCACTTCCGGCGGCAAGACTTCGTCGAGTCCCCTGCCGGTCGTGCCGACCAGATTTTTCGCGTCGATCTTGGCGCGTTGCATCGCCGGGATGCGCGTTGCGTACATCCACACCCAGATGATCATCGACCAGAGCGCGAGCGTCGCGACCGGCCCCAAAATTGCATTGGTGTCCATGATATTTCCCCCTCAACCCAAAGTGGCGATCACCGCCAGCACTGCGAGCACGATCAAGCAGACTGTCGATGCCATGAAGATGGCGAAGCGAACCGGTAGCCGGTTGACGGTGGCTTGCCATATGCTGTGCACGATCCGCAAAATAACATAAGCCCATGCCAGACCGCGCGTCAGGTCGGTGCTGCCCCCAGACAGATGCAGAAAGACGATGACGGCATAGAATAGCGTCGGCTGTTCGAGCAAATGGGTGTAATTGTGCGACTTCCAGTTGGCGCTGGGCGGCAGGGCTGGCTCTAGGTCCGCACCGCGGCCACCGGGTTGCGCCTTGCTGATGTCGATGCCAGCCTTCTTTACAGCGGCGCCGCGGCTCACCGCCAGCCAGCCGAGCATGACGAGCGTCCACAACGCGAGGACCGCGCCGGGCGCCAGTAGATTTTCAGGCATCTCATTCCCCCTCTATATTGGCGCGGCATGCTAGGCCGCGCGACCAACAATGCAATCTTCGATGTTCAGCCATGCCTCTCAGCGAGTTCGGCGCGGATTACGGCGCCGTCGCCATCGACCTTGGGTGCAAAACCCAAGTCGCGCGCGGGGGCGGCGCCATATTTCACCGGCGGCTGCATTTCGTGAAACGCGCCGACATCGGGATGCGTACGATGGCGGAAGAAACCGGTCGCGACGAAATGCGGATCCTCTTTGACGTCCTGCAGGTCGCGCGCCGCCATCGCGGGAATGTCGTTGGCGGCGAACAGCGCGAGCCATTCGGCGGTGGTTTTCGCCGGGGTCTTGCGGGCGATCTCGCGGTAAACGATCGGCATATGCTGGCCCTTCGCCTTTGCCACCTCGAATTCGGGGGTTTGGGTCAGTCCCTCGCTGCCGAGCAGCGCCATCAACCGCGCGGTCGATTCGGCGGTATAGGGGACGATCGCCAGATAACCGTCGCTCGTCGGGAAGGGCTGGCGGGTCGGGTCGAGCTGGCGCGGATAGCCCGCTGGGCCGAGCGGCGGGTCGAGCGCCGCATCGCGCAGATGTTCGGTCAGCATGAACGACGCGAAACATTCGAACATCGGCACTTCGACCGCTTGGCCCTCGCCGGTGCGCAGCTTGTGGATCAGCGCCGCGAGGATCGCCTGCGCTCCGAACTGGCCTGCGATCTTGTCGGCGATTAGTGAGGGAAAATAGCGCGGGCGCCGGTCGCCGTCGACGCGGGGCAGCAGGCTGGTGGTGCCGGTGGCGGCCTGAATGACGTCGTCATAGGCTTGCAGATCGGCATAAGGACCATCCTGCCCAAAGCCGGTGCCGTGGACATAGATGATGTCGTCCTTGATCGCCTTGCAACCCGCATAGTCGAACCCAAGCTTTGTGATCGCTTTGCCGCGGACATTGTGGAAGAACACGTCTGCGGTGGCGACGAGGTCGCGCAGTACAGCCGCATCCTCGGGCTTCTTCAGATCGAGCGCTATCGAGCGTTTGCCACGGTTCACGGTGAGGTGGATCGACCCCATCGTTGGGTCGGGAACACCGCTGCCCAGATAGCGCGAAATGTCACCAAGGCCGGGGGTTTCGACCTTGATCACCTCGGCGCCAAGATCGGCGAGCATCTGCGTGGCATAGGGGCCAAAGATCACCGTCGTCAGATCAATGATGCGGATGCCGTTGAGCATGGTCACGCGGCCCGCTCTCGCCGGTTCGATTTGAGCGCCATCGTCTGCCTCTCCATTCCGCTTCTCTTCAGGAATGGTTGCAGAAGGAAACCGAAAACGCAATCAGGCATCCCTATGTCGGGGCTGTCTTTTCATCCAGCGGCGTGCCCGTCGCATAGGCGCCCGAGATTTTCCGGTAGGATTGCGAGCGGAACGCTGCGAGCGTTGCCAGCACGCCAAGCAGGCCGGTGATCGTGAACACGATCGCGATGCCGCGCTCGGCGCCGCGGCCGTATCAGTCGCCGATCAGCTCGGCGCCCGCGCCGCTGGTCATCAGCGGCACGAAGATGAACTGGGTCAGCGGGGCGATCAGGAAGGCGGTGAGGGGCGAAGCGGCCTGTTCGACTGACTGGGCGAAGCCGAAGACGCGCCCCTGCCGTTCGAACGGAACGACTTTTTGCAGCGTGGTCTGCTCGGCTGCCTCGGCATAGGGACCGAGGAACAGCCAGATGAAGCAGCCCACGGTCAGCAGGATGATCGACGACTGGACGGTGAAAAGCGCCGCGACCGCCCAGACGATCAGGTTGACGAGCAGCAGCGTCCGCACCGGATTGGCACCGAGGCCGGTACGCGCGATCAACGCGCCGCTGAGGATGAAGGCGCAGGAAACGAAGGCCCAGAGCAGCCCCCATTGTTCGACCTTCATCAACGACAGGCCGTAAGCGTCCATCAACGCCATGAAGACGCCGCCGAGCAGATTGTTGAACGCTGCGAACAGGATCAGCGCGAACAGTCCCGGAATGCCCCGCACCACGCGAAAGGTGCCGGCGAGGTCGATCTGTCGGGGCGCATCATGCGTGTCCGTTTCGCGCGGCTCATCGACAGGAACGAAAAGGAGGTGGAGTGCGGCGAGCAGCGAGAAGGCGATAGCGAAGGCCAGCGTCGCGACCATTCCGCCCCACGCGACGAGAAAGCCGCTGATCGCTGAGGTGGTGAGGAAGCCGATGCCGGTGACCATTCCCACCAGCCCATTCGCCTTGTCGCGCCGATCCGCTGGCACCAGCAGGGTGACGAGCGTCGGCAGCGCGATCATGCGGATATTGCCGACGATCACGCCCAGCATCGTCAGCAGGACGAACAGCCACAGGGTGACGCTGGTGGTCGCGGCGACGCGGATCCCGGGATCGAGCGCATAGGCGCCGAGCGCGGCGGTGTAGATCGCGAGCGACACAAGGCTGGAGCCGAGCATCATGCTGCGCTTGCGGTGATGGTCGACCAGGCTGCCGAACCAGATGCCGAGCGCCCCGGTGAGCACCAGATAGATGCCCGCGATCATCCCCGTCGCAAACACCGACCGGGTTTCGAGGAAAATCCAGAAGGTGATCGCGAACCACACCGTGAAATTGGTGATGTTGGCGATCAGATTGTTGACGAGGAGGTGGTGAAAGGGGCGCATGCGGCGGGAAACCTAGCAGGGTGATTTGCGCAGGCTAGCCCGCAATTTGAGCTTGTCTCTTTTCCGTCGTTTCGATTGCAGTCGAAATATGGCTTGACGCTTTTTTTCAATTCGATAATTCGACGAATATCGAATCTAACGATCCGATAGGGAATTTTGTCGCGGTCGCAATCGGTGACCGCATTCGAGAAAAGGACTGCCCAATGACGTCAATGGTTGAATCACCAGCGCCTTGGCGCGGCGAGACATTGCAGGCGCAGCCCGAGCAATGGCTTTACCAGTTGAGCGACGCCGAGATCGTCACGATTGTCGCCGCGGCGCAATCGGCAGTCGAGCGAGGCTGCCCGCTCAGCGAGCTGGCGCGCGAAGATTATCCGATGACCGGGTTGGACGCGGCGCTGGAAGATTGGCGCGACCGGATCGACCGCGGGCATGGCATGGTGCTGATCCGCGGACTGCCAGTCCGCAGCATTGGCCGTCAAGTCGCCGCTGCGGCCTATTGGTTGATCGGGTTGCAGCTGGGGCAGCCAACCGCCCAGAATCCGGCGGGCGAATTGCTCGTCGATATTCGCGACACCGGCGCGCCACCGAGCGACCATAATGTGCGGCTGTACAAGACGCGGGCCGAGCTCGCCTTTCACACCGATGGCGCCGATATTATCGGGCTGCTGTGTCTGCGGGGTGCCAAGGCGGGCGGTGTCAGCCGCATCTGTTCGTCGGTCGAGGTCTATAATCAGGTCGTCGCGCGGCGCCCCGAGCTGGCGCCGCTGATGGAACAGCAATTCCACCACCATGCGCATGGGCAATTGGGTCCGGACGGCCCCAAGACCTTTCGCTATCCGATCGTCAGCCGCGAAGGCGGGATTTTCCGGATGATGCTGCTGACCTGGTATATCCGCAATGCCGCCGAAGATTTTCCCGAAATCGCCGCGCTGAGCGACGCGGAGCAGAGCCTGCTCGATCTGCTCGAATGGCTTCCCTTCGAACCGGGCATCGCGCTCGACATGAATTTTCAGGAGGGCGACATGCAGTTCCTGAAAAACTCGGTCGTCCTGCATGCACGCACCGATTATGAGGATTGGGATTCCGCCGAGGAAAAGCGCCATCTGTTGCGGCTGTGGCTCAACGTCCCCGAGTTCGCCGATGGCGACGACCGGTTGCGGCATGGCTTTGCCCAAGAAGCCAACGCATGACCGATCATCAGTTTGTGGTGATCGGGGCCGGACAGGCGGGGCTGGCGGCGGCGCGTCTTTTGCAACGCGCGGGCGCCGACTTCCTGATGGTCGATGCCGAATGGACGGTGGGTGGTTCGTGGCGCCACTATTACGACAGCCTCGAGCTGTTTTCGCCGGTGCGCTACTCGTCATTGCCGGAGTTTCCGATGCAGGGCGCGCCCGATGCCTATCCGACGCGCGACGATGTCGTCGACTATCTGCAACAATATCGCGACCATTTCGCCTTCCCGGTGAAACTGGGAACGCGAATATCGTCGGTCACGCGCGAGCCCGATGGATTTGAGTTGAGGCCCGAAGGCGGAACGCCCATCCGCGCGCAAAAGCTGATCGTCGCGTCGGGCGCCTTTGGCGCGCCGAATCTGCCGCGGATAGCCGGGCAAGCCGAATATCGGGGCGGCATCGCGCATTCATCGGAATATCGTAATCCGTATGCCTATCTGGGCCAGCGGATCATCGTGGTCGGGGCCGGAAATTCGGCGGTGCAGATTGCGGTTGAACTCGCGGATCATGCCGACGTGACCCTGGCCATCCGAGACAAGCTGCGCTTTCTGCCCCAGCGGGTGCTGGGCCACGATATTCACTGGTGGTTCGACAAGCTGCGCCTGAACGGCCTCAACCTGTTTTCCGACCATGGCGTCCCAATCGTCGACGATGGCCGTTATAAGGCCGCGTTGCGCACCAATCGGCCGCCGGTCCGGAAGATGTTCCGTGCCTTTACCGCCGACGGCGTCGTCTGGCCTGACGGCACGCAAGAGCGGATCGACCAAGTCATTTTCGCCACCGGTTTTCGCCACGCGATGGACTTCCTCCGTCCGTCGGGCGCGCTCGACGTGCAGGGGCAGCCGCTGCACCGCCGCGGGGTATCGACCAGCGTCCGCGGGCTCGGTTTCGTTGGCCTGTCGGGCCAGAACGGCTTTGCATCCGCGACGCTGCGCGGCGTCGGGCGTGACGCCGATTACGTCATCCCGCGCATCGCCGCGATGTGAACCGATTGCCGCGCCGCGGTGGTCAGAACAGCTTGGTCACCGTCGCGCTGCGGCGTTCCTGTTCGACTTCGCCGGTGTAGAGGCTGACCATCGGTTCGTCGCTGACCACATGGGTTTCGTCGGCGCCGAAGCCGTTGAACTTGGTCCGCATCGCGCAGCCATAGGCGCCTAGCATGCCGATCTCGATGAAATCGCCTGCCTTGATGTCGGCGGGCAGGAAGAACGGTCCCGCCATATGGTCAAGGTCGTCGCAGGTCGGACCGTAGAAGCTGAACGGCACCAGCTCGGCGTCGCTTTCGACGTCGCGTTGCAGCGATACCGGGAAGCGCCAGCCGACATGCGCGGCGTCAAACAATGCGCCATAGGCGCCGTCGTTGATGTACAGTTCCTCGCCGCGGCGCTTTTCGACGCGGACGATCAGCGAGCTATATTCGGCCGATAACGCGCGACCGGGCTCGCACCACAGTTCCGCCGAATAGCTGATCGGCAGGCTTTCGAAGCTGCGGTGGATCGTGTCGAAATAGGCGTCGAGCGGCGGCGGTTCCATGCCCGGATAGGACGACGGAAAGCCCCCCCCGACATCGATGATATCGACGGTGACCGACGCGGCGACGATCGCGGCGCGGACGCGCTCCATCGCTTGGGCATAAGCGTGCGGGGTCATCGCCTGGCTGCCGACGTGGAAGCAGATGCCGAGCGCGTCGGCGGCCTGGCGGGTCGCCATCAACAATTCGGCCACCTCGTCGGCTTCGGCACCGAATTTGGCGGCCAGACTGAGCTTGCTGTGGTCGGACGAGACGCGCAGGCGCACGAGCAGGTTGAGGTCGGCGGCGCCTTCGGTTGCGCGGACGATCTTTTCGAGTTCGTCCATCGTATCGAGCGAGAAGGTGCGCACGCCATGCTTCCAATAGGCTTCGGAAATCGCTTCCTCGGCCTTCACGGGGTGCATGAAGCACAGCGTCGCCTGCGGCAGGGTGCGCGACACCAGCCGGACCTCGGCGATCGAGGCGACGTCATAATGGGTGATGCCCGAATCCCACAGCACGCGCAGCAGGTCAGCGGACGGGTTCGCCTTGACCGCATACAGGGTCGTGCCGGGAAACCGGTCGATGAAGAAACGCGCTGCGCGCCGCGCGGCGTGCGGGCGGACGAGCGTGACGGGTTCGACCGGCGAAAGTGCCTGAATCAGCCCGTGGGCGCTATGATGCTGGTGCAATGCAAGGGACCCCCAA
>NZ_DASYHE010000032.1:0-37620 GCF_035998965.1 Sphingopyxis sp. | reverse complement strand
CGTCACGATGCAGAATCTTATCGAGGCTGGCGCCCACTTCGGCCACCAGACCCACCGCTGGAACCCGCGCATGAAGCCGTATATTTTCGGTGCGCGTAACGGCATCCACATTCTCGACCTGTCGCAGACCGTGCCGCTTTTTGCGCGCGCCCTCGAATTCGTCGCCTCGTCGGCGGCCTCGGGTGGCAAGGTGCTGTTCGTCGGCACCAAGCGCCAGGCGCAGGGTCCGATCGCTGATGCGGCGCGCGCTTCGGGTCAGCACTTCGTCAACCATCGCTGGCTGGGCGGCATGCTCACCAACTGGAAGACGATTTCGGGTTCGATCAAGCGGCTCAAGACCCTTGAGGAACAGCTTTCGGGCGACACCTCGGGCCTGACCAAAAAGGAAGTGCTGAACCGCACCCGCGAACGCGACAAGCTCGAAATGTCGCTCGGCGGTATCCGCGACATGGGCGGCATTCCCGACGTGATGTTCGTGATCGACGCGAACAAGGAAGAGCTGGCGATCAAGGAAGCCAACGTCCTTGGTATCCCCGTCGTCGCGATTCTCGATTCGAACGTCTCGCCCGACGGCATCGCCTTCCCGGTTCCGGCCAATGATGACGCCGCGCGCGCCATCCGCCTGTACTGCGATGCGATTGCTCAGGCAGCGACCCGCGGCGGCCAGCAGGCTCGCGCCGATCGCGGCGAAGATCTGGGCGCGGCGGTGAACCCTGTCGCGGAACCGGCGCTGGTCGAAGAAGTGGCCGCTCCGGTTGCTGAAGAAGCCGCGGCTGCCGAAGCTGCTCCCGTGACCGAGGACGAACAGGTCCCGGCCGAAGCCGCTGCCGAAACCGAACGTCAGAGCGACGCCTAACCGCTCGTTCGGATGACGCGGCGGCGTTTTGTCCTCGGGCAAACGCTGCCGCGGTCATCGTTCTGACTTATCGCGCCGCCACGCGTGCGGCGCAGCGGTCCCGTTCACAGGGCCGCTCCACTTTGGAAAGGATCACCCATGGCTGAAATTACGGCCGCTCTCGTCAAGGAACTGCGCGACCGCACCGGCGCCGGCATGATGGATTGCAAAAAGGCGCTCGCCGAAAATGGCGGCGACATCGAAGCATCGATCGACTGGTTGCGGACCAAGGGTCTCGCCGCTGCCGCCAAAAAGGCGGGCCGTGTTGCCGCTGAAGGCCTGGTCGGCGTCGCCACCGACGGCACGCGCGGCGCGATGGTCGAAGTCAACAGCGAAACCGATTTCGTTGCGAAGAACGAACAGTTTCAGGGCTTCGTCCGCGACGTCACCAACGTGGCGCTCGCCGGCAACCTGACCGACATCGACGCACTCGGCGCTGCCGCTTATCCGGCTGGCGGCACCGTCACCGAAGCGCTGACCCAGAACATCGCCACGATCGGTGAAAACCAGTCGCTGCGCCGTTCGGCCATCATGTCGGTGAACTCGGGCGTCGTAACCGCCTATGTCCACAACGCTGCCGCTCCCGGCATGGGCAAGATCGGCGTGCTCGTCGCGCTCGAATCGACCGCCGGTGCCGATGTGCTCGAACCGCTCGGCAAGCAACTGGCGATGCACGTCGCTGCCGCCAACCCGCTGGCGCTGAACGGCGACGATCTCGACCCTGAGCTCGTTGCCCGCGAACGCGCGATCGCCGAGGAAAAGGCCGCCCAGTCGGGCAAGCCCGCCGACATCGCCGCCAAGATGGTCGATGGCGGCATCGCGAAGTTCCGCAAGGAAAACGCGCTGCTGTCGCAGCTGTTCGTGATGGACGGCAAGACCCCGGTCGCCGAAGTCGTTGCCGCTGCGGGCAAGGATGTCGGCGCGACGATCACGCTCAAGGGTTTCACCCGCTTCCAGCTCGGCGAAGGCATCGAGAAGGAAGAAAGTGATTTCGCGGCGGAAGTCGCGGCGGTCGCTGGCGTTTAAATATAGTTTCCTCCCTGCCGCGAAGCGGTGGGGAGGTGACAGCGCGAAGCGCTGACGGAGGGGCATTGGCGCAACGTCGCTGCCCCTCCACCATCCGCTTCGCGGACGGTCCCCCTCCCCATGACTTCGTCACAGGGAGGATCGCGCCGCAGTCCGCTTGGCAATGGCGCGTACTCTGACTAGGGTGCGCGCCATTCGCATATTCATTGGTTACAAGAGGTTCCCCCGATCATGGCTCTGCCCGGCATGAAACGCATCTTGCTGAAACTGTCGGGCGAAGCGCTGATGGGCTCGACCCCCTTCGGCATCGACCCCGAAACTGTTGCCAGCATGGCCGCCGAGGTCAGGGAAGCCAAGGAGCGCGGCCTTGAAATCTGCCTCGTCATCGGCGGCGGCAATATCTTCCGCGGCATGGCGGGCGCAGCGAAGGGCATGGACCGGGCGCAGGCCGACTATATGGGCATGCTCGCCACCGTCATGAACGCGCTTGCGATGCAGAATGCGCTGGAACAGCTGGGCGTCGAAACGCGCGTCCAGTCGGCGATCGAAATGGACAAAGTGTGCGAGCCGGTGATCCGCCGGCGCGCCGAACGCCATCTCGAAAAGGGCCGCGTCGTGATCTTCGCCGCGGGCGTCGGCGCGCCTTACTTCACCACCGACAGCGGTGCCGCACTGCGCGCCGCCGAAATGAAGTGCGATGCGCTGCTCAAAGGCACCAGCGTCGATGGCGTGTACAATGCCGATCCCAAAAAGGATAAGTCGGCGGTGCGTTACGACACGCTGAGCTATGACCGTGTGCTCGCTGACAATCTGAAGGTGATGGACGCCAGTGCGGTGGCGCTGTGCCGCGACAACCATATTCCGATCGTCGTGTTCAACATTCGCGAAGCCGGTAATCTGGCGCGGGTGTTGGCGGGCGAGGGCGTTTCGACGATCGTCGGCGACGCCTGATACAATAAGAGAGGAAAAGACGATGGCGAAATATGACAAGGCCGACTTGGAACGCCGGATGCACGGCGCGGTCGAAGCGCTGAAAAGCGACCTGTCGGGCCTGCGGACCGGTCGCGCGCACACCGCGCTGCTCGATCCCGTGACCGTCGAAGTCTATGGCGCACAAATGCCGCTGAACCAGGTCGCATCGGTCAGCGCGCCCGAAGCGCGGATGCTGACGGTGCAGGTGTGGGACAAATCGAACGTCGGCCCGGTCGACAAGGCGATCCGTTCGGCCGGGCTTGGCCTCAACCCGATTGTCGACGGCCAGATGCTGCGCCTGCCGATCCCCGAAATGACGCAGGAACGCCGCAAGGAACTCTCGAAGCTCGCCGGCCAATATGCCGAAAAGGCGCGCGTTGCGGTGCGCAACGTCCGCCGCGACGGCATGGACAATCTGAAGACCGACGAGAACAAGAAGGAAATCAGCGAGGACGAGCGCAAGCGCCACGAGACCGAGGTGCAGAAACTGACCGACGCGACGATCGCCGAAATTGATGCCGCCGCGACCGCGAAGGAAAAGGAAATCCTGGGCTAAATCGATGCGCGACGGTGCCGCCATCGCGATCCTCCCCGGCACGGGGAGGGGGACCATGCGAAGCATGGTGGAGGGGCACCCTCTGTCATATGCAGCGCGTGGCCTTACGTGCCCCTCCACCACCTTCGGTGGTCCCCCTCCCCGTGCCGGGGAGGATCTATGAGTCACGGCGCGCGCCACGTCGCCATCATCATGGACGGCAATGGCCGCTGGGCAAAGAAGCGCCTGCTGCCCCGTATCGCCGGACACAAGGCGGGAGTCGAGGCGGTGCGCACGATCGTCCGCGCCGCGGGCGACATGGGCATTGAGGCGATGACGCTTTACGCCTTTTCGTCCGAAAACTGGAAACGGCCGGAGGATGAGGTCAACGACCTGATGGGGCTGATGAAGCGCTTCATCCTCTCCGACCTCGACGAATTTGCCGCCAATGACGTGAAGTTGAAAGTGATCGGCAATTGGCGCGCGCTGGCGCCCGACGTCGTCGCGCTGATCGACAATGCACTGGAGCGCACGTCGGGCAACAAACGCACCACGCTCGCGGTCGCGCTCAACTATGGTGCGCAGGATGAGCTGGTCCGCGCCGCGCAGGCCGCCGCCGCCGCGGGCGAGATCAGCGAAGCCGCGATTTCGGCGAATCTCGATACCGCCGATATGCCGCCGCTCGACCTGCTAATCCGCACTTCGGGCGAAGTGCGGTTGTCGAATTTCCTGCTGTGGCAGTCGGCCTATGCCGAACTGTATTTCACCGACATATTGTGGCCGGATTTCAAACCAGCCGACTTGCAGGCGGCGCTCGATCATTTCGCGCGCCGCGATCGTCGTTACGGGGGACTTTAGGGTATGACGACGACAACCGCGGCAAAGCGATCGGATTTCATGGTGCGCGCGGGATCGGCAATCATCCTGTTTGCGATTGCGGGTACCGCCTTGTGGTTCGGGGGGCTGGCGTTCGGCTTGCTGCTGCTGGTCGGCGGGGCGTTGATGCTGGTCGAGTGGTTCGCGCTGGTGCGGGCGATGACCCTGAGCAGCGGCGCCAAGCTGCTGTTGAATATCATCGGGCCGGTGCTGGCGCTGGGCGCAATGGCGGGGCTGTGGTTCATCCGCGACCAGCTGGGCATGACGGCGGCGCTGTGGGTGTTCGGCATGGTCTGGGCGACCGATATCGGAGCGTATTTTGCGGGTCGCGCCTTTGGCGGGGCGCGTCTGGCGCCGACGATCAGCCCGTCGAAAACCTGGTCGGGGCTGATCGGCGGCATGATCGCGGCGCTGATCGCCAGCGCCACCATCGGCGACCGGGCGGGCATCATCGGTGTGCCGCTGTGGATCGGCCTGTTCATGGGGCTGCTCGCGCAGCTGGGCGACCTCGCGCAAAGCTGGATGAAGCGGCGCGCCGGGGTCAAGGATTCGGGCAAGCTCATCCCCGGCCATGGCGGGTTGTTCGACCGCGTCGACGGCATCTTGCCCGTGGCCTTGTTGCTGGGTGCGCTGGCCTATGCCGGGCAGCTGAGCGTTGGGACGGCGGGCTGAGATGACGCAGCGCCGCCTTTCGCTCTTCGGCGCCACCGGGTCGGTCGGCCAATCGACCCTCGACCTTGTGCGGCGAGATGGGGAGGCGTGGCGCGTCACGGTGCTCACCGCCAACCGCGATGTCGCCGAACTGGCAAAGCTGGCGAGGGAGTTTCGCCCCGACGTGGCGGTCATCGCCGACGCAGCGCGGCTGGACGATCTCAAAACCGCGCTGGCCAATACCGGCATCGAAGCCGCGGCGGGTACCGAAGCGTTGGTTGAAGCCGCGCAGCGTCCGACCGACCTCGTCATGGCCGCGATCGTCGGCACCGCGGGTCTCGCGCCAACAATGGCGGCCTTGGCAGCCGGATACGACGTCGCGCTGGCCAATAAGGAAGCGCTGGTGTCGGCGGGCGAACTCATGA
The DNA here is from genome assembly GCF_035998965.1 of Sphingopyxis sp. Classification (GTDB taxonomy): domain Bacteria; phylum Pseudomonadota; class Alphaproteobacteria; order Sphingomonadales; family Sphingomonadaceae; genus Sphingopyxis. The sequence goes on along the minus strand of NZ_DASYHE010000032.1, from coordinate 32,240 downwards.
CGGCGGTTGCCCGCACCTCTGGCGCCACGATCCTGCCCGTCGACAGCGAGCATAATGCGATCTTTCAGTGTCTGGCTGGCGGGCGGATCGACCAAGTGCGGCGGATCATCCTCACCGCCAGCGGCGGCCCGTTCCGCACGATGAATGCCGCCGATATGGCAAGCGTCACCCCCGCGCAGGCGGTTGCGCACCCAAACTGGTCGATGGGCGCCAAGATCAGCGTCGATTCGGCAACGATGATGAATAAGGGCCTCGAACTCATTGAGGCGCATCATCTTTTTCCTGTCGGGCTCGACCGCATTGAAATCCTTGTTCATCCGCAGTCGGTGATCCACAGCCTGGTCGAATATATCGATTGCTCGACCTTGGCGCAGCTCGGCTCGCCCGACATGCGGATCCCGATCGCCAGCGCGCTCGCCTGGCCGCAGCGGATGGCGACGCCGTGCGCGCCGCTCGATCTCGCCAGCATCGCGCGGCTCGACTTCGAGGCACCCGACGAGGTGCGCTTTCCCGCGACCGCGCTGTGCCGTGCCGCGATCGCCGCGGGCGGGGCGCGTCCGGCGCAGCTCAATGCGGCGAACGAAATCGCGGTCGCCGCTTTCCTGGCGGGCCGCATATCCTTCCCCGCAATCGTCGATACCGTGCGCCGGGTGATCGATGCCGCGGAACCCTCCGCCCCGTCATCGCTTCAGGACATATTCAGCGTCGATGCCGCATCCCGCGCGGCTGCCCAGCATTTTGTGGACCAGTTTGAACATGCTTGAGACCCCCGGTTTCGCCTTTACCATCCTTGCTTTTCTGCTGGTTCTCGGCCCGCTCGTCTTTGTCCACGAATATGGCCATTATATCGTCGGGCGCTGGTGCGGGGTAAAGTCCGACACCTTCTCGATCGGCTTTGGGCGGAAAATCGTCAGCTGGACCGACAAGCGTGGCACCGAATGGAAGATCGGCTGGCTGCCGCTGGGTGGCTATGTCCAGTTCGCGGGCGACCGCGACGCGGTCAGCCAGCCTGATGCCGAATGGCAGCAACTGCCCGCCGAACAGAGGTCGCACACATTTCCCGCACAGCCGGTGTGGAAACGGTCGCTGATCGTGGCGGCGGGGCCAGTGACCAATTTCTTGTTTGCCATCCTCATTCTCGCCGGTTTTGCGTGGGTCGGCGGCACGCCGGTGACGCCGCCGGTCGCGGGCGGGATCGCGGCCGAGTCCGCCGCCGCTACCGCAGGTTTGCGCCCCGGCGACCGCATTGTCGAAATCGACGGCCGCCCGATCAGCGTGTTCGGCGATATTCCGATGGCGGTCGCGCACCGCCCGGGCGAAGCGATGCAGGTCCGCATCATCAGCGGCGGCAGCGAGAGGGTGATCGCGCTGACCCCGCGGCTGGTCAAAGAGAAAGATCCGTTCGGGAACGAATATGAACGCGCGATCATCGGTCTGGAACCGCCGCCAGCCCAATTGCAGTCTGTATCGCTGCTCGAAGCCCCAGCCGTCGGCCTGCGCCAGACCTGGCAGATCATAAGGCAGACCGGCGAAGTGCTGGGGCAGTTTCTGACCGGGCGGCGGTCGATCAAGGACATGAACGGGCCGGTCAAGATTGCCGAAATTTCGGGGCAGGCGGCGACCCTGGGCATTGCCTCGCTCATATTCTTTACGGCGCTGATTTCCATCAATCTGGGGTTCATCAACCTCTTGCCATTGCCCATGCTCGATGGTGGTCATCTGCTTTTCTACGCCTATGAAGCGATCCGGCGCCGCCCTGCGCCGCCGCAGGTGCAGGAATGGGCGTTCCGATTCGGCTTTGCGGCGGTCGTCACGCTGATGCTGGTCGTGACTTTCAACGATTTGGGCTCATTGGGCCTGTGGGACGGGATCGCGAGCTTGATTGGCTAGCGAGTCTGGGGCAGGGAGTGCGCGCGAGCCCGCGGTCAGGCGGGTTGGTCGCTTTTGAGTTATTTTTTCGGGATGAACAGCGTGGCTTCACACAAATTCTCGGCGCGGACACAGCTGTCGGCCTTCCTTTTGGCAGGAACGATGCTCTCGGCGCCGGTGATGGCGCAACAGGTCGCCCCGCCGACTGTGCCGGCGCCCGCAAGCGACGCGGCCCCGACCGCGACCACCGTCCAGTCGATCACCGTGGTCGGCAACCAGCGGCTGGAGGCGCAGACGATCCTGTCGTACCTGCGCCTGCGCGTGGGTCAGACGTACGATCGGTCGATTCTCGATCAGGCGCTGAAAGATCTGGCCGCGACCGAGCTGTTCAAGGATTTCCAGATCACCGACAACAACGGGGCACTGACAATCGAGGTGACCGAAAACCCGGTGATCAACCGCGTCATCCTGGAGGGCAACAAGCGCCTGAAAGAAGACAAGATCCGCCCCGAGATCAAGCTGGCGCCGCGCCAGATCTTCACCCGCTCAAAAGTCCGCGCCGACGTGGCGCGCATCATCGAACTGTACAAGCGGCAGGGCCGCTTCGCGGCGACCGTCGAGCCCAAGATGGTGTCGCTCGACCAGAACCGCGTCGATGTGGTGTTCGAAATCAACGAAGGGCCAAAGTCGAAGGTTCGCCAGATCAGCATTCTCGGCAACGAGAAGTTCAGCGACGGCGACCTGAAAGATGAAATGGCGACCAAGGAGTCGGGGCTGCTGACGATCCTGTCGTCAAACACCAGCTACGACCCCGATCGCCTGGCCTATGACCAGCAGAAGCTGCGCCTTTTCTACCTGCAGAACGGCTATGCCGATTTCCGCGTCATCTCGGCGGTCGCCGAGCTGACCAGCAACAAGCAGGACTTCATCATCACCTACGTCGTCGAGGAAGGCGAGCGCTACAAATTCGGCGACATCGACGTGAAGAGCGAGCTGCGCGACTTCCAGCCTGAAATGCTCAAAACGCTGCTGCCGATGAAGAAGGACGATTGGTACGACGCTAAGCTGGTCGAGGACACGGTCGAAAGCCTGAGCGAGACCGCGGGCCTGTTCGGTTACGCTTTCGCCGACATCAATCCCGAGTTCCGCCGCGACCCCGAAACGCGGACGATGCAGATCACCTTCAACGTCGCCGAAAGCCCGCGCACCTATGTCGAGCGCATCGACGTCAACGGCAACACGCTGACCCATGACAAGGTGGTGCGCCGCGAATTCCGCCTGAACGAAGGCGACGCGTTCAACAGCTTCGGCATCAAGCGCACCGAAAACCGCCTGAACAGCCTCGGCTATTTCCAGGAAAATCTGGAGATTGAGCGCAAGGAGGGCAGCGCCCCCGATCGCATCATTCTGGAAACCAATGTCCAGGAAAAGCCGACCGGGGAATTGTCGCTGTCGGCCGGTTTCTCATCGATCGAGAATTTCCTGCTCCAGGCGTCGATCCGCCAGCGCAACTTCCGCGGCCTTGGCCAGCAGTTGCAAGCATCGGTCAATTATTCGAGCTATTCGAAATCGGTCGAGCTTGGGTTTACCGAACCCTATCTGTTCGACCGCAACATTTCAGTTGGCGGCAGCGTCTATCGCCGCGATCTGAACTCGTTCAACTTCATCGACAACGACCGCCGCACGACATTTGAACAGGTGACCACCGGTTTCCAGCTTAACGCCGGGGTGCCGCTGACCGAATTCATGTCGTTCTTCGCGCGCTACAGCCTGAACTATGACGATGTCACGCTCGACCGTGGCACCTACTTCTTTGGCGATCAGTGCGACCCGTTCATCGCAGGGCGTTATCTTTGCGATGCGATCGGCAAACGCACGACGTCGCTGGTCGGCTACACGCTGGCCTATGACGATCGCGATAACCGCATTCGCCCAACCCGCGGCCAGTCGCTGTCGCTCAGCCAGGATTTTGCGGGCCTGGGCGGCAGCGTCAAATATGTAAAGACCCGGGTCAACGCGTCCAAACATTTCAACCTGGGCAGCCGCTTCATCCTCAATATCTCCGCGGAAGGCGGCTATATCTTCCCATTTGGCAGCGCGCCGAACCCGGGCAGTGACAAGGTCCGTCTGACCGATCGCTTCTTCCTTGGCGAACCGCAGATGCGCGGCTTTGACATTCGCGGCGTGGGTCCGCGCGTGATCCGCTATTCGGTGGACAATACCGACCCCGCCAACCCGATCGTGGTCACCGAAACCGACGGCAATCGCGGTCAGATTGACGATGCGCTGGGCGGCCGCGCTTATTATCAGGGCCGGATCGAAGTCGATATCCCGCTGGGGACGGGCGCGAAAGAGCTGGGGCTGCGGCCGTCGGTGTTCCTCGACGTCGGTTCGGTATTCAGTGTCCGCAGGCCGGAACTGACGACGCTGGCAACCTTTACCGATCCCGCCGATGGTCTGGCCAAAAATCTCTGCCGTAACTCGGCGACGTCGGCGGTGACATTTGGGTCGAATGTAAACCCGGTCTCGGGTGCGGTCGAAACCCAGTATCAATACTGTCCGACCGGCACGACGTCCAACCTCGCTCCGTTCGAGGAACGCTTCTTCGGTGATACTTGGATGCCGCGCGTTTCGATCGGCGCCGGGGTCAACTGGAACTCGCCCTTCGGTCCTTTCCGGATCGACTTCGCTTACGCCCTTCGCAAAGAAGAGGGTGATGATACCAAACGCTTCTCATTCAACGTAGGAACTCAATTCTAATGAAGAACATTTTTATCGCTTCGGCGCTCGCCGTCGCCACGCTGTCGGTGTCGCCGATCATGGCTGTTCCCGCCGCCGCCCAGGCCAAGGCCGTTGCCGTCGCCGATGTCCGCGTCGCCGCTGCGCGCTCGAACGCTTTCACCGTCGCTTCGCAGCAGATCGAAACCACGTACAAGGCACAGATCGACCAGCAGCAGTCGCGCGGTCAGACGCTGCAGGCCGAAATCAACGTCCTGATTGCCAAATATAACGAAGAGGCGCGCAAAACGCCGCCGAACCAGGCTGCGGTGCAGGCCGCCGGTCAAGCGGTTCAGGCCAAGCGTCAGGCGGCGCAGACGGAACTGTCGCAGATCGGCGCGCCGGTCGAACTGGCGATCGCTTATGTCGAAGACCAGATCAGCGTGCGCATGAACGAAGCGATCCGTGCGGCGATGACGGCGCGCAAGATCGACCTGCTGCTCAACCCCGATGCAGTGCTGGCGCGCGAAAACAACGTCGATATCACGGACGCCGTCATCGCCGAACTCAACCGCCTCCTGCCGACGGTGTCGACCGCGGTTCCCGCCGGTTATCAGCCGGGTCAGCTCGTTCAGCAGCGCAATCAGCAGTTGATGGACGCCGCCCGTGCCGGACAGCCGGGCGCGACGCCCGCCGCCCCGGCGCCCACCGGCACCGCACCGACGACCCGCTGATATCGTGACCGACGGGGATAAAACGGCAGGGGCGCTGGGACCGGTGGACATCCGCCGGATCCTGACGCTGCTGCCGCACCGTTATCCGATGCTGCTTGTCGATCGGGTAGTGTCGATCGTCCCCGATACCTCGATCCACGCGGTCAAGGCGGTGACGATGAACGAGCCCTTTTTCCAGGGGCATTTTCCCGGCCGACCGATCATGCCCGGCGTCTTGATCGTCGAGGCGCTGGCGCAGGCCGCCGGCGTCCTCGCGATCGAATCGATGGGGCTCGCCGGCACCGGCAAGCTCGTCTATTTCATGGCGATCGACGGCGCGAAATTCAGAAAGCCGGTCGAACCGGGCTGCCTGCTCGACCTGCACGCGACGATCATCCAGGCCAAGCGCAGCGTCTGCCGTTTCGAAGGCAAGGCGATGCTGGATGGGGTGCTCGCAGCCGAATGCCAGTTCACCGCGATGATCGCCGACCCGCCGACAGATTGAGCCACCCCATCTTCCGTTCGTGCTGAGCTTGTCGAAGCACCGTTCTTCCTTTTGACGTTGCCGACGAAAAGGACAGCCCTTCGACAAGCTCAGGGCGAACGGGGTTGGTGTTGCATTTTTTCAACTTGGCCACTAAAGGCCGCACCTTCGCGTCCCTGGACGCACAGACTCGCGCCCGCTGGTCGGTAACCAGCGGCACAGGAGCTTAAGACATGAAACAAGACATTCATCCCGCCTATCACATGATCACGGTCAAGATGACCGATGGCACCGAATATCAGACGCGCTCGACCTGGGGCAAAGAGGGCGACACGATGACGCTCGAAATCGACCCCACTGCGCACCCGGCGTGGACCGGCGGCAATGGCCGTATGCTCGACGCAGCGGGCCAAGTTGCCAAGTTCAACAAGCGCTTTGGTGGTCTGACCCTCAAGCGCTAATTGAATATATCCTCCCTGTGGCGAAGCCATGGGGAGGGGGACCGCTCGCGAAGCGAGTGGTGGAGGGGCAGCAACGTTTGCGCCATCGCCCCTCCGTCAGCGCTTCGCGCTGCCACCTCCCCATCGCTACGCGACAGGGAGGAGCGGAAACTAAGCCAAAACCTTTGCAAGCGCGTTTTGCCACCCGGCAAGGCGCGTTTTGCGTTTGTCGGCGTCCAGCGCGCAAGTGAAGCGCGTCGTCGTGCCGCGCATCGCCTTGGCCGCGCTCGCCAGATCGGGGTAGAGACCGGCGCCGGTCGCAGCGAGCATCGCGGCGCCCAATGCGGTGCTTTCGACAAAATCCGGCCGCTCGACCGTCAGCGCCAGCATGTCGGCCAAATCCTGTGCCATCCAGTCGTTCGCGGCCATCCCGCCATCGATGCGCAAGTCCGCCCAATCGACGCCATCCGCGGCAAAGGCCGATTTCAGGTCATGCGCCTGGTACGCCTGCGCCTCCAGCGCGGCGCGCGCGACATGCGCTTTGGTGCTCGCGAAACTCAACCCCGAGATCGCCGCGAGCGCATCGGGCCGCCAGTGCGGCGCACCGAGCCCAGTGAGGGCAGGGACCAGATAGACCCCGCCATTGTCGGCGACCGAGCGCGCCAGCCCCTCGCTCTCGCCCGCATTGGCGAGCAGTCCGATCCCGTCGCGCAGCCATTTGATCAGGCTGCCCGCGACGAACACCGATCCTTCCAGCGCATAGGAACGGACATCACCCTCCTGCACCAGCACGGTCGCCAGCAGCCGGTTCTTTGATATCGGCCGCGTGGTGCCGCTCGCCGACAGGATGAAGGCGCCGGTGCCGAAGGTGGCCTTGGTTTGCCCGGGCGACAGGCACGCCTGCCCGATCGTTGCCGCTTGCTGATCGCCCGCCATGCCGCAAATCGGGATCGCGCCGCCGAACAGGTCGGGGTCGGTCGTGCCGACGGTCGTGGTGCAGCCGGTGATTTCGGGCAGCAAAGACATCGGTACCCCAAGCAGGTCGCACAGTCCTGCATCCCAGCCGCCCGCGCCATTGATGTCCATCAACAAGGTGCGCGACGCGTTGGTCGCATCGCTGACATGCACCCCGCGGGTCAGGCGATAGACCAGATAGGATTCGATCGTCCCGACCGCGAGCCGATCGCCCGCCTCGCGCAGCTGCGGCCAGTGTTTCAGTGCCCAGCCGATTTTGCTCCCCGAAAAATAGGGGTCAAGCAGCAAGCCGGTCGTCGCCTGCACCGCTGCCTCATGCCCTGCGTCTTTCAGCGCCGCGCAGTCGGCGGCAGTGCGGCGGTCCTGCCACACGATCGCGGGCGCCAGCGGTTCGCCGGTGGATCGATCCCAGAACACGATCGTCTCGCGCTGGTTCGTAATGCCGATGGCGGCGACCTGATCCGCGCCGCCCGCGTGATCGATCATCTCGCGGGTGCAGGCCAGCGTCGCCGCCCAGATTTCGGCGGCGTCATGTTCGACAAGGCCGGGGCTGGGGTAATGCTGCTGGATTTCCCGCTGCGCGCTGCCCAGCGACACGCCATCGGCGCCGAACAGCATCGTGCGGGTCGATGTGGTGCCCTCGTCGATGACGATGATTTTTTCGGCCAACGCGCTACTCCCTTTTGTCCGTTCGTGCTCCGCTTGTCGAAACACCGTTGTTCTTTCTCGGTGTGATGCAGAAAGAACAGCCTTTCGACAAGTTCACGGTACGCGACATGAGGCGCCGTGCTCGCCGGCCCACGCAATTATCTTGCAATATCGCGCAACCCATGCCATATGCTGTTGCAGCGCAGCATGGCGGGATGACCCGCCGTAACCACCGGCAGCGTGATTTTCCCGCCCAATCTCAGGCGCGGGACGAGCCGGAACCGCGCTATTGTCCCCAGAGGCACCCTTTCACGCGGGTCGTTTCGAACCCGCGGCCCGTGCGCCGTCCGTTCGATGCGAATGGACGCTGTGCGCGTCGCTCTGAGTGAGTAATTTATGACGACCTTTAACGACTTTGGCCTGCACGCCGACATCAATCGCGCGCTTGCCGCCAAGGATTATACCGTCCCGACCCCGATCCAGATGCAGGCGATCCCGCCGCTGATGAAGGGCCGCGACCTGTGCGGCATCGCGCAGACGGGCACCGGCAAGACCGCTGGTTTCTCGCTGCCCTCGATCCACCATCTTTTGACCTATCCGCATTGCCCGACCCCGCGCGGTTGCCGGATGCTCGTCCTCGCGCCGACGCGCGAGCTCGCCGCGCAGATCGCGCAGAGTTGCCGCGACTATGGCCGCTTTACCAAGCTGTCGGTTTCGACCGTGTTCGGCGGCGTACCGATCAACAAGCAGATCCGCGACCTGTCGGGCGGCGTCGACATTCTCGTCGCGACCCCCGGCCGCCTGCTCGACCTGATCGACCAGCGCGCTCTGCGCCTCGACGACGTCGAAATCTTCGTCTTGGACGAGGCCGATCAGATGATGGACATGGGCTTTATCCATTCGCTGCGCCGCGTCGCCAAGCTGCTGCCGTCGCGCCGCCAGAATCTGTTCTTCTCGGCGACGATGCCCAAGGAAATCGCCGGTCTCGCCGAACAGTTCCTCAACGATCCCGTCACCGTTTCGGTCACCCCGCAGGCGACCACGGTCGAGAAGATTCGCCAGTTCGCGACCTTCGTCGAACAGAAGGAAAAGCAGGCGCTGCTGCATTCGGTCGTTGCGACGCAGGATATCGACCGCGCGCTGATCTTCACCCGCACCAAACATGGCGCCGACCGCGTCGTGCGTCATCTGGCGGGCGCCGGGATCAAGGCGATGGCGATCCATGGCAACAAGAGCCAGTCGCAGCGCACCCACGCGTTGCAGGCGTTCCGCTCGGGCGACATCAAGCTGCTCGTCGCGACCGACATTGCCGCGCGCGGTATCGACGTGTCGGGGGTTTCGCACGTCATCAACTTCGAGATCCCGAACGTGCCCGAACAATATGTCCACCGCATCGGCCGCACCGCGCGCGCGGGTGCAGAGGGCATGGCGATCAGCTTCATCGCCCCTGATGAGCGTCCTTACATGAAGGACATCGAGCGCGTCACGCGCAGCAAGTCCGAACCGATGCCGCTGCCCGAGAATTTCAACGAGTTGGTGCGCAACCTGCCCAAGCCCGTTGCAGGCCCGCGCGACACCGGCAGCCAGGGCCGCGACCCGAACCGCCAGCGGCAGGATGCGCGCCGCCAGCCGAGCGGCGGCCAGCCGCGCGGCGATCGTGGTCCGCGCCGTGATGCGCCTGCCGGCGAGGGCGCCGAAGGCCAGCGCAAGCGCCGCTTCCGCCCGCGTAACAAAAGCGTCGGCGCACACAAGGGCGCGGTGACCCGCGTCGGTTGATGCGCTGAACTAATCTCTATTTCCGTTCGTGCTGAGCTTGTCGAAGCACCGCTCTTTCCTTTAGCGTCGCTAAAAGAAGAACGGCCCTTCGACAGGCTCAGGGCGGACGGGGGAAGAGGATGATCGATCAGATCGGGGCGACGCCCATCGACATGCGCCAAAGCGAACGCAAGGTCATCCTCGCCTCCTCGCTTGGCACCGTGTTCGAATGGTATGATTTCTACCTCTATGGTCTGCTTGCAACTGTCATCTCGGCTCAATTCTTTTCGGGCGTCAACGAAACCACCGGCTTCATCTTCGCGCTAGCCGCCTTCGCTGCGGGCTTTGCGGTGCGGCCGTTCGGGGCGCTGGTGTTCGGGCGCATCGGCGATCTGGTCGGGCGCAAGAATACATTCCTTGTCACCATGGGCCTGATGGGCGCGTCGACCTTCCTTGTTGGCGTGCTGCCCAACTATGCGTCGATCGGGGTCGCCGCGCCGATCCTGCTAGTGGTGCTGCGGCTGCTGCAAGGGCTGGCGCTCGGCGGCGAATATGGCGGCGCCGCCACCTATGTCGCCGAACATGCGCCCGAGGGCAAACGCGGGCTGTTCACCAGCTTCATTCAGACCACCGCGACGCTTGGCCTGTTCGCCGCGCTCGGCGTCGTCATCACGATCCGGACGCTGATTGGCGAGGCGGCGTTCGCCGACTGGGGCTGGCGCATCCCGTTCCTGATCTCGATCATCCTGCTCGGCGTGTCGCTGTGGATCCGCATGCAGCTCAATGAAAGCCCGGTCTTTCAGAAGATGAAGGATGAGGGCACGACTTCAAAGGCGCCGCTGACCGAAGCCTTCGGGCGCTGGGCGAACCTCAAATGGGTGATCATTGCGCTGTTCGGCGCGGTCGCGGGGCAGGCGGTCGTCTGGTACACCGGCCAATTCTATGCGCTCTTCTTCCTCGAAAAGACGCTGAAGGTCGATGGCGCGACCGCGAACATATTGATCGCCATTGCGCTCGCGCTCGGCACCCCCTTCTTCATTCTGTTCGGTTGGCTTAGCGACAAGATCGGGCGCAAGCCGATCATCCTGACGGGTTGCGCGCTCGCGGCGCTGACCTATTTTCCGGCGTTCCAGATGTTGACCAGTGCCGCAAATCCGGCGTTGGCAGAGGCGCAGGCTCGTGCTCCGGTGACCTTAATCACCGACGCGACCTATTGCTCGTTCCAGTTCGACCCCATCGGCCGGAATAAATTCGACACGACACCTTGCGACGTGGCCAAATCCTACCTTGCTAAAGCCGGCGTCCCGTATCGGACCGAGGATCAACCTTTGGCAGCAGGCTCTAACCTGATGCAGGTGAAGTTCGGCGAGCGAGCGGTACTGGAAGCCGCAACGACGCACCTCGGCGGCGCGCCGGGGCCTATGGAAACACAAGCGATGATAGACACGATCCAGCGCGAGTTGACGAACGCTGGTTACCCTGTCGCCGCCGACCCCGACGCGATCAACAAACCGCTTGTCGTCGCGATACTCTTCTACCTCGTCCTGCTGGTGACGATGGTCTACGGCCCGATCGCCGCGCTGCTCGTCGAGCTGTTCCCCAGCCGCATCCGCTACACCGCGATGTCGCTGCCCTATCATATCGGCAACGGCTGGTTCGGCGGGTTCCTGCCGACCACCGCCTTCGCGATGGTCGCCGCGACCGGCAACATCTATTACGGCCTGTGGTATCCGGTCGTCGTCGCGGTGATCACGCTGATTATCGGGCTGTTCTTCCTGCCCGAAACCTTTCGCCGCAGGATCGATCAATAGCGCGGCATTGACGGGATGCGCGCGCGCGTTAGGGTCGCCGCCAGCCTTGAGGGGGGCGTGATGACAAACCGGATCGACGACGACGATTTTGAACCGCTGCCGCCGCGGCGACCGGTATTCCGGCGCAAGCGCGTTCTGATTCCGATTGCCGTGGTGATCGCCATTGTCATCGCATTCCTTGCGCTGCGCACCCCCGACACCGACCGTGATGCGATGATCGCCAAATATAGCGGGCCGGCGGGCGCGTTTGTGGCCGGGCCAGCGGGGCAACGCATCCATTATCGCGACCAGGGCCAGCGCGGCGGCCCTGCGATTGTACTGCTCCATGGATCGAACAGCAGCCTGCATACCTGGGAACCGCTGGTCCAGCGACTGGGCGGCGACTACCGCGTCGTCACGCTTGACCTGCCGGGCCACGGGCTGACCGGCAGCACCCCTGACAAGGATTATGGCGCGAACGGCATGGCGGCCGCGGTCGATGTCGTCGCCGCCAAGCTTGGCCTCGATCGCTTCATCCTGGGCGGCAATTCGATGGGCGGGTGGGTCGCGTGGCGTTACGCGCTCGCACAGCCGGATCGCGTCGACGCCTTGCTGCTGATCAACGCCGCCGGGATGCCGCTTCGCAAGGGTGAGAAGTCCCCCGAATCGAATGTCGGCTTTCGCATCCTGAAATATCCCGCCGGGCGGTGGCTGGCGACCCAGATCACGCCGCGGGCGTTGGTCGAACAGTCGCTGCGCGGGTCGGTCGAGAAACAGGGTATCGTCGATGACGCGATGATCGATCGCTATTGGGAATTGCTGCGCTTCCCCGGCAATCGCGAAGCGACGGTGCTGCGCGCCCGGCTAGACCGCGAACCCGCGATGGCCGACCGGGTCAACGAGATCAAAGCGCCGACGCTGATCCTGTTCGGCGACAAGGACCGGATCATCAATCCCAGCGCGGCGCAGACCTTTCACGAACGGATGCCGGGATCGGACGTCGTGCTGCTCAAGAACATCGGCCATCTGCCGATGGAGGAAGCCCCCGACGCGACCGCTGCGGCGATTACCGACTTTCTTACGCGGCGGCTTGTTGCGCCGCCGCGGGCTGGCCCAGAAACGCGCTGATCCGCGCTGCCACGGCGGCGGCTTGGGTGAAAGGGAAGAGGTGCGATCCCTGCACCACTTCGAGCACCGCGCCGTCGATCAGGTCGGCAAGCATCTGGCCGTAGCAAGCAGGCATGACGCCATCCCGCTCGCCCATCAGGACCAGCGTGGGCATGTTTTTCAGCCCCGGCAGATAGGCGGCGCTACTCCATCCCGCCATCGCCGCAGTCTGATAGGCGATGCCGAGCGGGGTCGCGGTCTGGATCTTGAGCCCGCTCGCCTGCATGTCGTCGTCGAATATGGCGGCCCAGCCGATGCCGGGTGCAACCATGACTGGCGTTGTTGCCATCAGCACAAGGCGGCGGACGCGCCCCGGAAACTGGATCGCGATCTGTTGCGCCAGCGCGCCGCCCCAGCTGAACCCGGCGATGTCGATGACGTGGTGGCCCAGCCGCTCGGCAATTTCCATCACGACCGCGGCAATGGTCGACGCGCCATAGGGCAGCAGTGCGTCCGGCGAACCGCCGACCCCCGGCATATCAAGCGTCCACACCTCACGCCCGTGTATCTGCGCGAGCAGCGGCGCTGCGGCGGCGATGTCTGCACCAATTCCGTTGAGAAACAACAGCGGCGTGCCGCCCGCACCCGTCCGCCAGCGCGCGACGCGCAGCGTCAGGCCGTAGACATGTTCGGTGCTGATGGCCGGTCGGCCGCTGATCCTGCTCATGGCGCCTGCCTTCGCATATCCGGGTGACGCGGGAAAGACTGCTGCGGTTTAGTCTGCCAGTTTGGCGTCGGCGGCCGCCTGCTCGTAACGGAGGCAGTCGAAAATTTTCGCACCGGCCAGAAACACCGCGCCGCTGCATGCGACCAACAATAGCTTGCCGCCCACACCAGGATGTTCATGCAGATAGGCGCTGCCGCGCGCCATCGCGCCGACCGCGAGGGCATAGATGATCAGGCACGCTTCAAAGCGGGTCTTGATGACGAACAGGCGTCCGATTTTTTTCCACATCACCATTTGTCCAGCAAGAGCCGTGCCACTGGCGCAAAAGCGGGATTTGCTGCGCCGGGCTTATGGTAAACTGTAAGTTAATCCGACAAAAGGGGGAAGGCGCGTGACGGGTGTCGCCAATCGGGACTTACCGTTCCGTAGAAGCTATCCACGCCCGCAGCCTTTGCAACTCGCGTTCCGATACGCGCTCAAGCGACGCAGCGGGTTTGCCCTTGCGCAGCCGCTCACGGTCTTTCTCCGACGGCTCGACCCGCCGCACACGCACTGCGGCATGGCCCTGCGCCTTGATCCCCAGCTGTTCGGCAGCGCCGCGCGACAGGTCGATGATCCGACCCTGCGCGAACGGGCCGCGGTCGTTGACCCGCACGATGATCCGCCGTCCGGTATCGAGCGCGGTTACCTCGACATAGGTGGGCAGGGGCAGCGTGGTGTGCGCGGCGGTGATCCAGCCGGGACGAAACTGTTCGCCATTGGCCGTACGGTTTCCCGACTCGCTGCCGTACCAACTGGCATAGCCGAGCGCGTCATAGGTCGGCGCGGCGGCGGGGACATAGGTCGCGCCGCGGATAGTGTAAGCGGGTCCGACACGCACGGGAGTGTCGGCAACTGGGCGATAATTGTTCCCGGCACAACCGGACAGCGACAATGCCATCACCGCTGCGGCAACGATCGAATTGGGCCGCATTGCCATGACTCCGGGCTCAGGCCGCGCGCGCGAACCAGATGACGTGTCGCGGGCCTTTGCCATTGCTGCGCGCGCGCACGCCGACCTCTTCGACCTGAAACCCCGCTGCGCTCAATCGGCGGGCGAAGCGGGCGTCGGGGGCGGCGGACCATATCGCCAGTATTCCGCCGGGCCGCAGCGCCGCCTTGGCTGTGGCAAGGCCCGCCGCCGAATAGAGACCCTCGTTGGCCTCGCGCGTCAGGCCATCGGGGCCATTGTCGACGTCGAGCAGGATTGCGTCATAGCGGTGCGTCGCCGCGCCGATCGCTTTCGATACGTCGCCGAGCACCAGTTCGACCCGCGGATCATCAAGGCAGCCCGCCGCCAGTTCCGCCATCGGACCGCGCGCCCACTCAATGATGCCCGGCACCAGCTCCGCCACCGCAATCTTTGCGTCGGGGCCGAGCACCCCCAGCGCGGCGCGCAGGGTGAACCCCATGCCGTAACCGCCGATGAGCAAGCTTGCCGCTTGCGGGCTGCGGAGCCGCTCGCACGTCATTGTCGCCAGCGCTTCTTCGGAGCCGCTCATCCGGCTGCTCATCAATTCGTTGCGGTCGATCGCGATGATGAAATCGTCGCCGCGCCGGTACAGCCGCAGCTCGTCGCCGCCGGGTACCTGCGCCGTCCCGAGCAATTCGCGCATTTTCATGGCTCAGGTCAGTTCGCTTAGGTCGAGCGCGGCAAGCAGCGCGGCGCGCGCGCTGCGCACATCGGAAGCCAGCGTCGCCGATGCCAGGTCGCCCGGAGCGATAGCTTCGGGCCAGTGGCTCGCCACCACCTTGGCGATTTGGTCGAGTTTCGCATCGTCGGCGATGAACCGCGGATCGACCGTGGCCGGGTCGGCAACGACGCGCAACCGCAGGCACGCGGGGCCGCCGCCATTCGCCATCGACTGGCGGACATTGACCGGCAGCAGGCGGCGGATCGGCCCGTTGCCCGCGACATGCGCCTCCAGCCAGTTCCACACCGCGGGGGTGGCTTGCGCCTCGGTCGGCAGGACAAGACCCATGCCGCCGCCGTCGGGCAGGCTGACGAGCTGGGCGTTGAACAGATAGGATTTGATCGCGTCGGGCAGCGTGACGGCGCTCGCCGGTACTTCGACAATCTCGACCGCGGGAAAAGCGGCGCGGATTTCGGCGTGGGCGGCCTCGCGGTCTTCGAACGCGGTTTCGTGGGTGAACAGCACATGCTCGTTCGCAACGGCGACGACATCGTTGTGAAAGGCGCCGCCTTGGATCGCGGTGTCCGACTGGCGGATGAAAAGGGTGCGGGCGGGGTCGAGCCGGTGATGGCGGGCGATCGCCTTCGACGCGTCGAGATGCTGGCGCGCCGGAAAGCGGCCGCCACTGACGCCATAGACAAAGATTTCGACGCCTTGCCCGTCATGCCCGTTGCACAGCCGCATATGGTTGGCCGCGCCTTCGTCGCCGAATGGGGCCGGGATCGGCGCGTGGACGGCAAAGGCGGGATCGGCAAACGCAAGGCGAAGCTGCGCCAGCGTTCCTGGCCATTCGTGGCTGCGATGCGGCATGGTGACGAGGTTGGCGACCGTCAGATGGCATTTGCCATCGGCGCTATCGGGGGCGGGCGAGACCGTGGCGGCGTTGGCGGCCCACATCGACGACGCCGACCACGCCTGCGCGCGCAAATGCCCCTCTGCATCCGCCAGCGTCGTGCCAAGCGCCGTCAGCCACGGCACATCGGGGCGATCGAGCGGCATGAAGAAGCCTTGAGGCAGGCCAAGCGCCAGATTGTGGCGCATCTTGTCGATACCCTGCAACGCGGCCGCGCGCGGCTGCGACACGTCGCCCGCGTTCGATGCCGACGCGATATTGCCGCGGCTAAGCCCTGCATAATTATGGCTGGGGCCGATGATCCCGTCGAAATTGATTTCGGTAAGCATGGGTGACTTTCGTTTAGTCGGTTGAATCCCAAAGCGTTTGCCCTGAGCTTTTCGAAGGGCCGTTCTTTCTTTGGGCGTCAAACGAAGAACGGTGCTTCGACGAGCTCAGCACAAACGGAGAAGAACTGCGTGCTACCGCTCGATCCAGCTGATGTCATCGCCGACATCGACCCCGAGCAACTTGGCAGCCGTACTATCGAGCGTCGACCCGTCCCCGACCTTGCCGAAACAGCAGCGGAATTCGGCGAGCCGCCCGGTAGCGACCAGCGCGTCATCGCCTCCCTCGGCGATCGCCGACACTTCGGTGTGCTTCGCCCCCGCGACGCTCGCCACTTGATCGGTGCGCGCGGTCATCGTCGGGCCGCCGTCGAAAATGTCGACATAATTTTCGAACGCGAAATTCTCGTTCTCCAGCATCCGCATCGCGGCGCGGCCGCTGGGGTGCGGGACGCCGATGACGCTGCGCGCATGCTCGCTGAGCATCGCGATATAGACCGGATGCTTGGGCATCAGGTCGGCGATGAACTGGTTGCCGTGGACCGCGTTGAACTGGTCGGCCTCCTGAAAGCTCATGCCAAAGAATTTGCCCGCGACCCCGTCCCAGAAGGGCGAGCCGCCCGCCTCGTCGATCACCCCGCGTAGCTCGGCGAGGATGCGATCGACAAAGCGCGCGCGGTGGCGGGCGATGAACAGATAGCGCGAGCGGGCGAGCAGCAACCCCAGCCCCCCGGCGCGCGCCGCGGGATGAAGAAACAACCCCCCGACCTCGCTCGACCCGTTGAGGTCGTTGCTGAGCATCAGGATCTGCGCGTGAAAGGTGCGGCCGAGCTGCTCGCTGTGCTTGCTGTCGGTGCCGATGCGATAGGAGTAAAAGGGCCAGCGTTGGCCGACCTGTCCGAATATCTGGCACGTGCCACGCACTTCGCCGCTATCGAGGTCTTCGAGCACGAGCAGGTACAACTCGTCCGACGGATATTCCTTGTCGCTCGCGAACGAGGCTTCGGTGCGTTCGAGCTTCGCGCGCAGCGCCTTTTTGTCGGGGGGCAGGTTGGTGAAGCCGCCGCCGGTCAGCTTTGCCATCTCGTAAATGCTCTGCAAATCGCCCGGCTTGGCTGCCCGGATCACGTAATTCACACTGTCCCCCGTTCCGCTATGCGTATAATGGTGAGCGCCGACAGCTGCGCGCGTTCGGCGAGGCTATCGACGATCAGAAATTCGTCCGATGAATGAATCGCGCCGCCGCGCGGTCCCATCGTGTCGACGACCGGGATCCCGCACGCCGCGATATTGTTGCCGTCGCAGACGCCGCCGGTGGCGTTCCAGCGGATCGGCGGCAGACCGAGCGCGGCGCCACAGTCGCGGACCAGCTCGAACAGGCGCGTTGCCGCGGCGTCGAGCGGTTTGGGCGGGCGATTGAAACTGCCGTGAAGGTGGCAGTGGACGTCATGGTCGCGCTGGATGTTGGCGATGGTGTCACGCAGCGCGGTTTCGGCGGCAATCATCGCTTCGGGGGTCGAAGGGCGGAGGTTGACGCGCAGGATGGCTTGGTCGGGGACGACATTGTTCGGGCCACCGCCGTCGATGCGGGCCGGATTGATCTTCAATTCCAGGGACTTGAGTGCATTCAGGCGCACCGCGAGATCGGCTGCGGCGACTAGGGCGTTGCGGCCTTCTTCGGGGTTGCGTCCGGCGTGCGCCGCCAGACCATGGACGGTCACCGAAAAATTGCCGCTTCCCGGCCTTGCCCCCGCCAGCGTGCCGTCGGGCAGCGCGGGTTCGTAGGTCAAAGCCGCGGTTTTCCCGGCGGCAAGTTCGGCGATCAGTCGCGCCGAGGCGTGGCTGCCGGTTTCCTCGTCGCTGTTGATCATCACGTCATAGCCGACGCGTGTCGCGAACGGCGAGGCTTCGAGCGCGGTCAGTGCGGCGAGGATCACCGAAATGCCCGCTTTCATGTCGGCGGTACCGGGGCCGTTGAGGACGCCGGGTTCGAGCCATTTGAGCGTCTGGAACGGATGATCGGCGGCGAACACCGTGTCCATATGGCCGGTGAGCAACAGCTGGACCGGCGCGTCGGGACGGACGCGGAGGTGGAGGTGGTCGCCGCGCTGGATCGTGCTGACCCGGCCCGCGGCGTCGACGCTTTCGACCGGATCGGCGGCGACGAGCCGCACGTCGCCGGGCAGTGCGGCAAAGCTGTCGGCGAGCTGCCCCGCGACATTTTTCAGCCCCGGCAAGTTGCCGGTGCCGCTGTTGATCGCGGCCCAGCGTTCGACCTGCGCCAGCATCGGCGCATCGGCGGCGCGTTCGAGCGTGGCGGTTTCGGTGGCCGTAAGCGAGGTCATCGCACGGCTATAGCGAGCGGCGCGGCGCTTGCCACCCCCGCCGGGGCGGAATCATCGACCGACCATCACCCGCGGTTATGGCGGAGCGATCAGACCGCGAGGAGCAAAGTGTCGTCGCTTTGCGGCGGCGCGGCTTCGAATGTGGGCAGGGGTTCGAAACTGGCGTCGATCAGCGCCGGTTCGACCAGCCCGTCCAGCTTGAAATGCCCGAGCCGCCGTTCGTCGTCGGAGCGCCAGCTTTTGTCGAGGTTGAGCGCACTGACGAACAGGTCGCCGCGGCGTTCGAACATCTGGTGCGGCGCAAGCTTCATCTGCTGGCCGTTATACTGCGCCGTAACGACGCGCTTGCGCGCGATCGCTTCCATCAGGGTCAACCGGGTTTCGTTCATGAGCTCACCTGGGGGAGGAGGGGAGAAATTCCGTTGTGCATTGCAACATAATGCACATGCGAACGCCCCCGGCAAGTGTCGAATCGAAACCGATCGACTGAAATCCTATGCGTGAAATTGCTGCCATTGCCATTGCGGGACAATCGCGGCATAGGGCGTCGGCCCTTTCCTCCCCGGATTCCATGGCGCCATCGCGCTGATCAAAGGGTGCTTGAATGACTGATTTCCTCGACCGCAGCGGTTTGTCCGTCGATTGGCGTTTGGCCGATTTCATCGAGGCGCGTGCGCTGCCCGGCACTGGGCTCGACGCGGGCAAATTCTGGGCCGATTTTGCGGCGTTGCTGGGCAAATTTGCGCCCGAGAATGCGGCGCTGCTGGCGAAGCGGGAGGATTTGCAGGCCCAGATCGATGCCTGGCATGAGGCACGGGCCGGGCAGGCGCATGATGCCGCCGCCTATCAGGCATTCCTCCGCGAAATCGGCTATCTCGTCCCCGAACCGGCGCCCTTTGCCGTGGGCACGCAGAATGTCGATCCCGAAATCGCGACGATGGCGGGGCCGCAGCTGGTCGTGCCCGCACTCAACGCGCGCTTTGCCCTCAATGCCGCCAATGCGCGATGGGGCAGCCTGTATGATGCGCTTTATGGCACCGACGCGCTCGACGCGCCGCCCGCCAAGCCTGGCGGCTATGACGCGGACCGCGGCGCGGCGGTGATCGCGCGTGCCAAGGCGTTCCTCGACGAAGCCGTGCCGTTGGCATCGGGAAGCTGGGCTGATTGGCAGGGCGGACAATTGATGCTGGCCGATCCGGCGCAATGGGTCGGCAGCAAGCCCGGCGGAATCCTGCTCCGCCACCATGGCCTGCACATCGAACTGGTGATCGATTCGGCGAGCGCGATCGGCAAGACCGATCCGGCGGGGATCGCCGACGTCGTGCTCGAAGCGGCGCTGACGACGATCATCGACCTGGAGGACAGCGTCGCGGCGGTCGATGGCGAGGACAAGGTGCTCGGCTATACCAACTGGCTCGGCCTGATGCGCGGTGATTTGACCGAAAGCTTTGCCAAGGGTGGGGCGACGGTGACGCGTGCGATGGCGGTCGACCGCGAATGGACCTCGCCGTCTGGCGATCCCTTTGTTTTGCACGGCCGTAGCGTGATGTTCGTTCGCAACGTCGGGCATCTGATGACGACGCCGATGATCAAGCTGCCCGGGGGCAATGAGGCGCCCGAGGGGCTGTGCGATGCCGTCATCACCGCGCTGTGCGCGCTCCACGACCTCAAAGGCCTTGGCACCCTCACCAACAGCCGCGCGGGCAGCATCTATATCGTCAAGCCCAAGCAGCATGGGCCGGAAGAATGCGGTTTCACCGACCGTTTGTTCGATGCGGTCGAGGATATGCTCGGGTTGTCGCGCCACACGATGAAGGTCGGGGTGATGGACGAGGAGCGCCGCACCAGCGCGAATCTCGCCGCGTGCATCCACGCGGTGAAGGACCGCATCGTATTCATCAACACCGGCTTCCTCGACCGCACCGGCGACGAGATCCACACGTCGATGCGCGCGGGGCCGATGATCCCAAAGGGCGAGATGAAGGCGAGCGACTGGATCGCGTCCTATGAAGACCGCAACGTTCGTATCGGTCTCGCCTGCGGGCTGTCGGGCAAGGCGCAGATCGGCAAGGGCATGTGGGCGATGCCCGACCTGATGCGCGCGATGCTGGAGGCGAAGATCGGCCACCCCAAGTCAGGCGCGAACACCGCATGGGTGCCGTCGCCGACCGCGGCGACGCTGCACGCGCTGCATTATCATCAGGTCGATGTGTTCGCGCGGCAGCGAGAGATCGCGGGCGAGGCGGTGCCGTCGCTCGACCGGTTGCTCAATATCCCGGTCGCCACCGGGCGCAACTGGAGCGAGGCCGAAATCACCCGCGAGCTCGACAATAATTGCCAGGGCATTTTGGGCTATGTCGTGCGCTGGATCGACCAAGGCGTCGGCTGTTCGAAGGTGCCCGACATCGACGACGTCGGCCTGATGGAAGACCGCGCGACGCTGCGGATCGCGTCGCAGGCGCTGGCGAACTGGTTGCTGCACGGCGTATGTTCGGCGGAACAGGTCGATGCGGCGCTGGCGCGGATGGCGGCGAAGGTTGATGCGCAGAACGCGGGTGATCCGCTGTACGAGAAGCTGACCCCCGACGGGATTGCCTACCAGGCGGCGCGGGCGTTGATCTTTGACGGCGTGACCCAGCCATCGGGTTATACCGAGCCGTTGCTGCACAAGTTCCGGCAGGCGAAGAAGGCGGTTTGAGCCAGGTCGCGGTAGTTCATCCTCCCTGTGGCGAAGCCATGGGGAGGTGGCAGCGCGAAGCGCTGACGGAGGGGCTATGGCGCATCCGTCGCAAAGCCCCTCCACCATCCGCTTCGCGGACGGTTCCCCTCCCCATGGCTGCGCCACAGGGAGGATTTTCGCCTCCTCGTCATCCCGGACTTGATCCGGGATCCATAACTGCGCCGTCGTCGTGGATCCCGGATCAAGTCCGGGATGACGAAGCTGAGAGATGGCTGCTCCCACCCCAACACCGACGCTTCCATACAATACGCCTTGCCCTGACCCGCTATAACGCGCCATCTTTGACGCGGGGATTGCAGGGGGCAGGGCGATGACGGCACCGTTTAATTTCGGGCAGCTCAAATTTCTGAAGGCGCTGACCGAGGCGCTGTTTCATGGCGCGACCATGGCGATCACCGCCGATCAGGTCGTCGACAATATCTGTGAATTATTCGCCAAGGTGGGCGGGACGAAGCTTGATGAAATTCGCCTGTCGCTGACCGCGACCGAGGTCGTGCTGGGCGGGCCGTTTTTTACCGAGGACGATGTCGCGGGACGCGCCGCCAAGCTGAAGAGCCGCCTCCAGAACAGCCAGATCGACCTGTTTCAGGACATGGCGCGGCTGCGCGGCATTGTTTATGCCTGCTATTATGGCCATTGGCAGCCGGGGCTGTTGCCGGGCGATCAGGACGCCAATATCGCCAATCCGGTGCATCGCCAGATCGGGTTCACGCTGCCCAAACACCGGGTGCGCGGGGCGGGCGAGACGCCGATCACGCCCGTTACGGGGCGCGAGATCGATCCCGCGCATATTCTGAACGCCGCCACGCTGGGCCACGAATATGATGTCGTCGTGATCGGGTCGGGCGCGGGCGGGGCGGTCGCGGCGCATAATATCGCGGCGCAGGGCTATACGGTGCTGATCGTCGAGGCGGGGCCGTTTTTCCCGTCGCACAAGATCCACCATCACGAACTCGACATGATCGCGAGCCTGTACAAGCATGGCGCGTTGCAGACGTCGACCAATCGCGATTTCGTGGTGTTTCAGGGGCGCTGCGTCGGCGGTTCATCGACGATCAACAACGGCATCTGCCTGCGCGTCAACGAGGCGGGGCGCACGCACCCCGACGCGCAGGATGTGCTGGCGAAATGGGCACGCATCGGGGCGCCGATCGATGCCGCGGCGTTTCATACAAGCTATGACGCGGTGCAGGCGAAGCTGGGCATCGCGAAAATCGAACCGCGCAGCGGGCGGCACAACGGGCCGCATCTGATCGAGGGGTGGAAGGCTTATGCCGCGGCGTCGGGCAAGCCGCGCGATGCGCGGGCGATCACCGACTGGTTCACCAAGAATTTCGGGCCGCCGAATACACCCAATGCCTGTGCCTATTGCGGTTACTGCAATTCGGGCTGTCCCTATGGCCGCCGCATGGGGGTGGCGCAGACCTATCTGCCCGCGGCGTGCCGCGACTATGGCGCGCGCATCCTGCCCGATACCAAGGCCGAGCGGATCGTGTGGCAAACTGCCTATGACGGGCGGCGCGAGGCGGAGGCGGTGGTGCTGGTGCTGCCCGGCGATGTGCGCGCGATGGTGCGGGCGCGGGTCGGGGTGGTGGTCGCGGGGGGCACGATCGCGTCGTCGAAGCTGCTCGACCGCAGCGACATCGACGGCACCGGTTATCAGGTGTCGCTCAACGTCGCTTCGCCGGTGGTCGCGCTGATGCCCGACGGGGTCGGCGGCAATGCGTGGGACGAAGACCAGATGTCGAGCTATGTCGATGTCGGCGACTATCTGCTCGAAAGCCATTTCCAGCCGCCGATGTCGATGGCGTCGCTGATGCCCGGCTGGTTCGCCGACCATGCGAACCGGATGAAGAATTTCGGGCGCGTGCATTCGGCGGGCATCCTGTTTCCGGCCGACCGGCGCGGGCGGGTGGTGAACGACAAATTGCAGTTCCAGCTCGACGCGACCGACGATTTGCCGGTGCTGCGCGACGCGATGGCGACGCTGACCAAGGTGCATTTCGCGGCGGGGGCGATCGAATGTTATCCGGCGCTGGCGCGGGGGCAGGTGGTGACGCCCGATATGGACGTCGATGCGTTTTTTGTCGGTGCGATCCGCGAACAGGATGATGTGACGCTGTCGAGCAGCCATCCGCATGGCGGCAATGCGATCAACGAAGACCCGGCACACGGTATCGTCGATCTCGACTGTCGGGTGCACGGGACGACCAATGTGCTGGTCACCGACGCGAGTGTCTTCCCCAGCTGCATTCGGGTGAACGCGCAATGGACCACGATGGCGATGGCGCATTATGCGACGGGGCGGGGGGATCCGTTTGGGTAAAACTAATCGCAGTGCTACCGCGGCTAGAAATAAAATTCGCGCAGAGGCGCAGAGAGCGCAGAGGCGATACGCCAATTCGCCAGCATCGTGAAAGTGGCGCAGATTTCACAGAACAAGCGACATAGCCGCTATTTCCTCTCTCTGCATTCTCTGCGCCTCTGCGCGAATCTTTAAAAGCGCTGCACGAGCGGCTATGCCGCGCGCCATGACCTACACCGTTGCCGCTCTCTATCGTTTCGCGCCATTCGACGATCCTGCCGCGCTGCGCCAGCCGCTGATCGACCTGTGCGCAGTGCAGGGGATTAAGGGGACGCTGCTGCTGGCGCG
Source organism: Sphingopyxis sp. (assembly GCF_035998965.1). Lineage (GTDB taxonomy): Bacteria > Pseudomonadota > Alphaproteobacteria > Sphingomonadales > Sphingomonadaceae > Sphingopyxis. The sequence continues at coordinate 8,364 of NZ_DASYHE010000032.1, read as the reverse complement.
CGAGGGGATCAACGGCACGATTGCGGGGAGCAGCGACGGCGTGGCAGCGGTGATCGCGCATGTCCGCGCGCTGCCCGGTTGCGCCGACCTCGATGTCAAATATTCGACAGCATCAACGATGCCGTTTCAGCGGCTGAAGGTGCGGCTGAAGAAGGAAATCGTCACGCTCAAGGTGCCGGGGCTCGATCCCGCGCGCGATGCGGCGCCTTATGTCGATCCGGCCGACTGGAACGCGCTGGTCGATGATCCCGACACCGTACTGATCGACACGCGCAACGGGTTCGAGGTCGGTTGCGGAAGTTTCGCGGGCGCGGTCGATCCGGCGACGAAAAGCTTTGGCGAGTTCCCCGACTGGTGGCGCGCCAATGCCGAGCGTTTTGCGGGCAAGCGGGTGGCGATGTTCTGTACCGGCGGCATCCGCTGCGAAAAATCGACCGCGTTTCTGCGCCATGAAGGCGTCGAAGATGTCGTGCATCTGAAGGGCGGCATATTGGCGTATCTGGAGCAGGTGCCGACGGAGGAGAGCCGCTGGCACGGCAGCTGTTTCGTCTTCGACGAGCGCGTGAGCGTGGGGCATGGGCTGGTCGAGGTGGGCGAGAAGGCTTGACGAGTCAGGCGTTTAGCCGCGCCGCGCCATATTCGTACCAGCCGAACGGGCGCGGGGTTTTGGGAATATAGGCTGCGGCCTGCCGGTCGACGGCAAAGCCTGCCTGTTCGTAGGCGCCGGAAATCGGGCGCGTCAGGTGGCAATTGCCGCCGATGCGTTTCCACACCGGCTCGATCCGTCGCTGCCATTTCGCCACGCTTGCGTCGGGCGCCGCACCATGTTCGAGGAACAGCGCGGTGCCGCCGGGCTTGAGCACGCGGCGGATTTCGGCGAGCACGGCGGCCTGATCGGCGACCGAGCAGAGGGTGAAGGTGGTGACGACGGTGTCGAATCGGTCGCTGGCGAACGGCATCGCCTCGCCGACGCCGCCCTGAATATCCGCCGCCATTCCGCGCGCCTGCGCCGCGGCGCGGCTCATCGCCAGCAATTCGGGCGAGGGATCGAGCCCGGTGAATCTGGTCACGCGCGCGGGATCATAAAATTCCATGTTGATGCCGCCGCCGCAGCCGAGCTCAAGGACGTCGCCGCTGGCGTTGGGCACGACCTTGCTGCGCACTTTCATGATCTGCCCCTGCGAACAGGCGCATTTGATCAGCCGCGGCACCCCATGACGTTCCCACCAGCTTGCCATTTATCGCTCTCCCCCAGCGCCCCGTGCCGTTCGCCCGGCGACGATGGCAAGGACATTGTCCTGAATGTCACCCAATATGCGCTCGCCCCACCATCCCGCATAGGTGTTGAACGGGGTGGCAAGGTGATAGCGCGTCCATAGCCGGATTTTCGTGCGCCCGTCGGCCAGCGGTATCAGGCGATAGCCGCCGGTGTCGATCCACAGATGGCGGCCATGCGGTTCGATATGCCGATCGGTGCGTTCGTGGATCGACGGATCAGGAAACGCAAAGCGCCATTGCAGCAGCCGGTTTTCCTGCCAGTCGGTGACGATTTCCTGAAACCGGATGCCGTCCTGCCAATAGGCGTCGCGGACCGCGCCGCGACCCTCGCCCGACACGCGCGCCGCCAGCGGCCGCGGCAGGCGGAGCAGATCCTGGCTGGCGTTCCAGCGGCCTTCATCGGGCGCAATCGCCGGAATGGCGAGCAGGCGCGGCCACACCACCGACGGCGGCGCATCGACGATGATTTCGCGAACCACGGTGCGCGTCTCGCGCGGCGGCGCGACCTGCTGATCGACCAGCAAAGCGAGGAAGGGGATCAACAGCAGGGCATGGGCCCGGAAGGTCGCCGGATCGACGCGCTTGCGCGAGCGGCGATACAGGTAAACCGGCCACAAGCCGATATAGCCAAAGGCAATCCACACGGGCAGGGCCATCACCAGACAAACGACGCCTTCGCGAAGGAATACGGCGCCAATGAGCGTGGCGGCAAAGGCCAGCCACAGCGGAATGGCGAGAAAGGTACCGCGCGACCAGTCGCGGCCCATGCTGCCGACCCAGGCGATGAAGGCGGTCAGCGCCGCGGGCAGCACGACAATCAGCGCATAGCCGATCGTCGCGCCCGATCCCGCCGCGGCGAGGAAATAGACCCCGAGGGCCGCGGCAAGGGCAACGATGAGGGCTGTGACCAGCTTCCAGTTATCGCGGCGCCGCGGCGCGGGGGCCGTTTCGGCCGGTGGATGGTTCGTCGTCACGCGGGCTCCCTCTTGGCGTGCAGCCTGTCCCTTGCTAGCGCGGTTGGCAACACCCATCTGTGCGTGTCCGCACAGGATCAGAAAGACCGTCATGCCCAGCGTTCACCACACCAAGATGCTCATCCTCGGCTCCGGCCCCGCGGGCCTGTCGGCCGCGATCTATGCGGCGCGCGCGGGGATGCAGCCGATCGTCGTGCAGGGGCTGCAACCCGGCGGTCAGCTGACGATCACCACCGACGTCGAAAATTACCCCGGCTTTGCGGAGGTGGTGCAGGGGCCGTGGCTGATGGAGCAGATGATGGCGCAGGCGACGCATGTCGGCACGTCGATGATCTGGGACACGATCGTTGACGTCGACCTGTCGCAGCGCCCGTTCAAGATCACCGGTGATGGTGGCGACGTCTATATGGCTGAAACGCTGGTGATCGCGACGGGTGCGCAAGCGAAATGGCTGGGCGTACCGGGCGAGCAGGAGCTGGGCGGCAAGGGCGTGTCGGCGTGCGCGACGTGCGACGGGTTCTTCTATCGCGGGAAGAAGGTCGTGGTGATCGGCGGCGGCAACACCGCCGTCGAGGAAGCGCTGTACCTGACCAACCACAGCGACGACGTGACGCTGATCCACCGCCGCGACCATCTGCGCGCCGAAAAGATTTTGCAGGACCGGTTGCACGCCAACCCCAAGATCAAGGTTTTGTGGAACAAGAAGGTCGAGCGGTTTGTCGCGGGCGAGGGCGTGTCGGGGCTGGTCGGGGTCGATCTGATCGACACTGTGACCGGCGAGGCGAGCCATGAGCCGACCGATGGCGGCTTCGTCGCGATCGGCCACAGCCCGTCGACCGAACTGTTCAAGGGCAAGCTACCTTTGGATAGCGACGGGTATCTGGAGGTCACGCCGGGGACGTCGTTGACGTCGATCCCGGGGGTGTTCGCGGCGGGCGATGTGACCGACAAGGTCTATCGTCAGGCGGTCACCGCGGCGGGCATGGGCTGCATGGCGGCGCTGGATGCTGAGCGGTTCTTGGCTGAAGCGGAGTATAAGGCGTTGGTGGAGGCGTGATCGTCGCGCCAATCACGGAAATCGCCGCCGCCGAACCCTTTGCATCCGTTCCCGGCTGATCGTCATACGCAGAGCCTAGCTCGCCCTATTCGCTTCGGCCTTTATTCACCCCATCCACGAACGTCATGACCACCGAAGATCATATGGCGGATGGCAGGCGACGTCAGACCGGCTGTGAAGTTGGACGCAGGAGCGCTTGCTTCGTTCAGCTGTGCCATATGCCCGTCATCGAGCTGGAGCGCAGCAGCAGCGAGATTGCCTTGCAGTTGCTCGACCGTCCGCGCGCCGATCAGAGTTGAGGATATTCCGGGCCGGGCCATGGCCCAAGCGAGCGCCACCTGAGCAGGGCTGGCGTCGACCTCTGTCGCGATAGCCTTCACGACGTCGAGCACGTCCCAGTTACGGTTCACAAACTTACTGTCGCCAAACGGGTTGACGCCGCTCAGCCGACCCGTGCCGGCGGTGTCGCCGCGCCGGTACTTACCAGACAGAAAGCCGCCGGCCAGCGGGCTCCATGGCTGAACGCCCATACCCGCGTCACGCGCTGCCGGGATGTGCTCGACCTCCACGTCGCGCGCCACCAGCGAATATTCGACTTGGATCGCGATCGGCCCGGGAACGCCGCGCTCGGTGGCAATTGTTGCCGCCTTGATCGCTAGCCATGCCGGCATGTCGGACAGCCCGTAGTATCGGATCTTGCCGGCGCGCACGAGGCTGCCCAGTGTCTCCACCAGCTCCTCCGCCGGTGTCACGCCATCCCAGATATGCATCCAGTACAGGTCCACATAATCGGTGCCGAGCCGCCGCAGCGATGCGTCGATCGCGCGATGGATATTCTTTGCGCCTGCTCCCCCGGCATTAGGGTTGCCGCCGCCGGCCTGCTTGGCAGCCAGGGGGTTGGCCGAGCCGTTGAATCCGAATTTGGTTGCCAGCACCACCTCGTCGCGCGAGCCGGTTTCCTTGATGAAGCGCCCGACAAGCTCCTCGCTGCCACCGCCCGAATAGATATCGGAAGTATCGACAAAGTTCCCGCCTGCTTCACGATATGCGTCGAAGATCTTGCGGGCCATTTCGTCGTCGGCGTTCCACGCGCCTGGCCCGAACGTCATCGTACCGAGCGCCAGCGGACTGACGACAAGGCCCGAGCGGCCGAGCGTCCGAAGATCTGCGAGGGTCATTGCATTTTCTTTCATAGCGATCGATATGGATTGTGTCGCAGGTATGCGTAGCCCCGTCAAACATTATCGGAATGATCACTATGAAAACCGTGTCAACCTCAGCTGCTCCGGCTCGCCGACGTATTGGCCGGCCGCTGTCGTTCGATCGCGATCAGGCGTTGGAGGCGGCGATGCATGTCTTCTGGCGCAACGGTTATGAAACCAGTTCGATCGCCGATCTGACGGCTGCAATGGGCATTACCCCCCCCAGCCTCTACACAGCTTTTGGAGACAAGAAGCAGTTATTCTTAGAGGCCGTCGACCGCTATGCTGGAGATATCTCTGCACTTTCCAGCGTCTTCGCCGATGCTGCAACAGCACGCGACGCTGCCCGCAACCTGCTTCACGCGACGGCGGTCGCCTTTACGGGCGAGACGACGCCGCGGGGGTGCTTGCTGGCCAGCGCGACGGCAAGTGGATCAGCAGCAAGCAAGGATGTCCAGGAGAAGGTCGCCATAATTCGAGAGAAAGTCGCCGCGACATTGCGCGAACGCATCGACAGAGATGTCTCTTCGGGGCTCCTGCCGGAGCACACCGATGCGACAGCGCTGGCATGGATGGTCGTTGCGCTGATCCAGGGCATGTCTACGCTTGCCCGCGACGGCGTTGTTCGCGCCGACCTTATTGCAATGACAAATGCCGCACTCGAAGGTTGGCCGACATGAAGCATATTCCTCTCTCCCCTTGAGGGAGAGATACGAAGGCTTGGCAGCTTGCTGCCTAGCCGCAGTTGAGAGGGATTCTACGCCTGCGCGCGTCCCACCCCCTCACCAAGCTTCGCTAGCTCCTGACGGAGCAAGCTGCGCTATCCTTTCCCTCAAGGGGAGAGGAGTTCATGTCCGCTGACCACGCAAAAGCCGCAGACTGTCGTTGGGCCATCATTGTGGTCGCGTAAGCAATTCCAGAACGCGCGCCGTCAGCCATTCCCCGTCATCGCCCGCAAAGCTGTGCGACGTGCTGTCCAGTCGTTCGACCGGCACCGCGCCGGGATCGCAATTTTCTACAAACGCCTGCGCCGTCCGGTCACCCGTCGCGAGCAGGATCGTTGCCGGGCAGGGCAGGCTGGCCAGCGCGGCATTGAGGCGAGCGGGCAGGCTGTCGGGGGCGGTGGGCGCGGTGCGGCGCCTTAGTGCGGACAGACCGCGCGCCAGCTTTTTGACGTCGATCTCGCCCTTGAGCAGCCGGAGCAGGCTTTTGGGGTCGGTCAGCCGCGCCAGGTAGCGTGCACGGATCGCCGCCGCAGGGGGAAGGGGGGGGGCGTCGGTTTCGCCGCTGTCGTCGCTTTCGTAGGTCCATGGATTGGCGAGGATCAGCCCGTCGAGGGCAAGCGGCTGGTGGAGCAGCAGCGCGCTGGCGGCGTCGCAATTGCCGAAAGCGACGATGCGGGTGAGCTGCGTCGCGGCGTCGCGAAAGGCGGCGATTGCGGCGGCGATGTCGGGGGCGCTGCTGGTGTAGCCGGTATTTTCGCCCTCGCTATCGCCGATGCCGCGGCGGTCGAAGCGGAACACGGGGTGACCGGCTGCGGCGATGCGCTGCGCCAGCGTCGCCATGCCGCGATGCGCGCCGCTGCGGATTTCATTGCCGCCCGACACGATGAGCAGGCCGGTGGTGCCGGGCGCTTCGTCGCGCGTTGCGGCCAGCATGGCGCCTTCGCAAGGGAAGGTCAGCTGATGCCGCATGTCGTGCTCCATGCGGTGATGTCGGCGGCGATTGCCTTGGCCATGGCGGCGTACTCGCCGGGTTCGGCGCGCAGCCATAGCGGGGTGCCGACGATGGCGTCGGCGCCGCTGCCGAGGGTGACGGTGCGGAGCGGGGCGACGGGTTGGATTTCGGCGCTACCGAGCTGCGCGATCATGACGGGGGAGAGCTTGTTGCCCGCGAGGAGCAGCGGTGCGGTGGCGGCTTCGGTTTGCAGGCTATCGAGCGACGAGGTCACGCCGCTTTCGCGGTCGGCTGCGACGCGGGCGCGCATCAGGGTGCGGAGGAGGGCGGCGCCGCCCGCGGGAGCGAGGCGCCACCAAGCGGCGGCCTTTGCATGGTGGTCGATCAGCGCGCCGCCGCGGAGCGAGGCGATGATCAGCGGGCCGTCGATGGTGGCAGCGGCATCGGCGAGCGCGTTTTGCCAGCTGGCGAGATCGGCTTGTTCGAGCGGGACGAGGCTTTCGTTCTGGCCGGGGAGGTCGGGGAGCAATGTGGCGAAACCGTCGGCCGCCAGCGTGCGCATCGCGAGGACGAGGGTCCGGCGGGTGCGGTTGGCTTCGTCGAATAACGGCGGGACGAACAGGATCGTGGCGCGCGGGGTGCCGGTGGGGGTGATGCGGAGGATATGTTCGGGAGTGGGCATGGCAGGGTTGCTCAGCAACGCGCACTATTTCCCGTTTGTCCTGAGCTTGTCGAAGGACCGTCCTTTTGCCTTTCGACGTATGAAAGAACAGGACGGCCCTTCGACAAGCTCAGGGCGAACGGGGAAGAGGCGTAGGCCATGCGGTCAATCCGTCACCTTGCGCAGCGAAAACGCCAGCAAATTGCCGTAGGTTTCAAAGATCTCGCCGTCGATCTCGTCATCGTCGATGAGGATGCCCAGACGATCCTCCATCTCGGTCAGCACCGTCGCGACCGCCATCGAGTCGAATTCGGGGAGCGCGCCGAACAGGCCGCTGTCGGCGGTCAGCGCCGCGGCGCGGTCTTCGCCAAGGCCGAGGACGTCGGCGAGCAGGGCGCGGAGGGTGGCGTCGACGGTATCGGGTTCGGTCAATTTTCTTTCCTCAGCAGGGAGCGGGCGAAGGCCTTGAGTGCCGGTCCCCATGCCGCGGGGCGCGACGGATTGAAAGCCTCGATCCGCCACAGCGGGTCGTGGCGGTTCATCCAGTCGCGTTTGTAGCTGTCGTTGCCGGTGCCGAAATCGATGCGCTTCACCTTGTCGATGTCGATGACATGGCGGAACAATGCGGCGGAGAGAAGCGTGCCGGGAGAGGCTTTCAGGCTGTCCTCGACATGCGCGAGCTTGTGGATGAAGGCGGTGCCGTCCTCGACGGTCCAGAACTGCGCGGCGACGGGGATGCCGTCGATGCGGGCGATGCCCATCCGCAAGGTGCCGCGGGCGCCCTCGGCCTCGGCAAAAGCCCGGAGCAATGCGGGGTGGCCTTCGTCGGGTTTCCAGCTCGCGGCATAAATTTGTTCATAGGCGGCCCAACTGCCATCGTCGAATTCGGTGAGCAGCTGGATATCGACGATGCCCTTTTTCGCTTTGCGCTGGACGGTATTGCGCAGCGCGCCGGGGCGGCTGGCCCACCAGGCGTCATGATCCATGTCGCCGAGGTCGAGCCAGTGGCGGTCGCCAGCGGGGGTGGCTTTGACCCACCAGCCCGCGGCGCGGAGCGCGGCAATGAGGTCGTCGGGATCGCTGACGGGGTACAGCGTCAGGTGCGCGGCGGTGCGGCGGAGATTGTGGAACAGCGCGCGCAGGGCGGCGCCGCGGTCGCCGTCGTCGGTGTACAGCGGGCGGATCGCAAAGCTGTACCAGTTGGTGAGGCCTGCCACGTCTCCCGGCGTTTCGGTGCGCAGCGGCAGCCATGCGGTCACGTCGCCCGCGCGGCCGTGCGCGTCGACCCGGCCTTGTCCGGCAAAGCCATAGGCTTCGAGCAGGTCGAACCACGCTGCGCGGTCGAAGGGCGAGGCGAAGCCGCCCGCGCGCGCGGTCGCGGGCAACCGCTCATCATTAGCGTGATGTTCACCGTTCCCTTGCATGGTGTCGCCCTCTATCACTTCACTCCTAACAGCCGATGACCAAAGCCGAAAACCCATCTTCCAGGCCGATCGACCATCTCGCCCTGCGCGG
>NZ_DASYHE010000067.1:0-2056 GCF_035998965.1 Sphingopyxis sp. | reverse complement strand
CTCGGCGACCGCAGCGATGCGTCCGGGCAAATACAAGCTAAGCTTGAGGCGAAACGCGTTTTCGGTACCGGCATGGCTTTCCAGCACTGCGGTCAGTGTCGAGGCGCCAGCCTTGTTGCTGTCCAGTAGAGGGCGAAGCCTCTTGCTCGCAGCTTTGGTTAGCGCCTTGTACAAGGTATCAGTGTGATCGCGGCCTTCGATGTGTGCTACGGTTCTGATGTGCATTGCTCTTCGTCCTTAAAACTGGCCTGGGAGATTGCGGCGATCGCTAATCCGGTAGTTGGTCATGCGGTTTAGCTGCTTCAAGCGCTCTCTTTGGGCATTCTGACGTGACCCCCTGGTTTCCACCAGCGGGGATTAGAGCCCAGCAGCTTTGTTGCGCATGAGCGCGGTGTAAGCAATGGCCTGCGCAGCGGAGCCCGTAGGGCGTAGCTGCGCAGGCCATTGCTTATGCAGTTCGGCGGCGAACGCCGCCGGTGTCTCATATCCAAGGGCCGAGTGTGGCCGCGACTGGTTGTAATCCTCGGCCCAGGCCGCGATCACATTGCGGGCATGATCGAGGTCGAGGAACAGCGTCTCGTTCAGAAGCTCATCACGCATCCGGCCATTGAAGCTCTCGACATAGCCGTTCTGCATCGGCTTGCCGGGTGCGATATAGTGCCACTCGACGCCGACTTCACCGCACCATGCGAGCACCGCGTTCGATGTCAGCTCGGTCCCATTGTCGCTGACGATCAACGTCTGCCTTCGCGCACTAGTCATCGGCAGTCGCAACGACCGATATGAGGCGCGAAGCCGCCCCCCTCCTTCAACCTTCGGCGCAGGATCTAGGTCGAGAGAACCACGCCGACGAGCGCCAGGAATGCGCCACACAATAACCCGCCAGTTCCCGCCCAAGTAACCCACCAGTTCTGCTCGTCGGTCGAGCGGCGCTGCTTGATCATGCCCTCGACGCGGCCAAGCGTGCGCGCCAACGTATCGCGAGCCTCCCCCAGAGTTTTGGAGTCATCAGCCCGAAAGCTCATCAAAGCTTCGTGTATCTCCATAGCGATCGTTCGCGGCGTGAGTTGCATCGCTGGCTTCCCATCGATGCTTTTGATGTGCTCCTCCATCTGGCCTAGACGGGAGGCGATATCGCGCAGGGTAGGCAAATAGTCCGGGAGCTTTTCCTTCGCCGATGTGAGGCCTTGGATCGCGGTTCGCTGCAGGGAGATTTCATGGCGCAGCTCTTCGAAGGCTTTGGCGGCATCGGCGGCGGGCGGGGTGCGGACAGGTTTCTGGGTCATGGGAGCAGCTTACATCGAGATACCCATGCCGCGTCCACGCCCGAGATACTGCTGGAGATCGTGAGACAATGATCCTGTCGCAGAGGGTTTCAGGCCAAGGTCAGCGCGCCGATTCTGCAGCAGCGACTCGAGCTGCGGGTCGCGGTGCAGGCTCTTCGCCATGTCGTTGAGGTTGGCACGCGCCTCGTCGCGCGCGGCATAGGTTGGTGCCTTGCGCGCCTGTGCGCTTTCCTTCTTCCACGAGGCCACGAACAGCTCGGCGCGCTTCTCGACCTCGGCGGCAAGCCGCTTTGCCGCTGCCGCCTGCGGCACCTGCTCGCGGGCCGCGCGCTCGGCGGCCGCGCGCTCAGCCGCACGTTCGGCGGCCCGGGCCGCGACCGCGCTGTCCATCGCCGCGATTGCGCCCGTGGTCCGTCCTGCCGCTGCCTCGCTGGCGAGGTTGTAGCTTTTCCCGAACGCTTCGCGCAGATCGCGCGCGCCGCCGGGCCGAAGTGCATCGAGCTCCTGCCGCGCCTTCCTGTAGGCATCGAGCTCGTGCGGCAGTTCCTTCCCGCCGGCGCGCCGGACATCGACGATTTCCTTCGTCACCCGCGCAAAGCGCTCGACCGCCTTGTCGAGCGCCGACGGGACCGCGGCCGTATCGAGGGCGCGGGCGCTGACGCGGACGTCCGACAGCCCGACGGGTCGCCGCAGCTTCGGTGCCTCCTCCCGCAGCGGCTCGCGCGAGACAGTGAGCTTCAGGCCGTCAAACATGCTGCGCTTCGGTTCGG
>NZ_DASYHE010000066.1:0-1628 GCF_035998965.1 Sphingopyxis sp. | reverse complement strand
GCCATGCTTTTCATGGTCCAAAGGCGGTTCATTTGATCACTCCCTGATTGATCCGCAGCCGCGCATTGCCCTGCAGGCGCACGATCCGCTGGTCGAGATCGGCGGACAGCTGGTTGGCCGAAAAATTGCCGATGTTCAACGTCCCGTTGACGCCGCCCTGTCCGACCAGGGTCCGCGTTTTGAGGTCGATCGATACATTGCTGGCGTCGATCCGGTATCCGCCGGCGCCCTTGACCTGCACCAGCCCCGGCACCGCGACCTTTTCGGTCTCCATATTATAGGCGCTGTTGCGGGCGACGATCGTCGCCGGGCCGTCGGTCAGGCGGATCGCCCCCGACAGGTCGGTCATCCGCACGACGGGTTCAGCCGAACTTTTCTGCACCGCGCTGCCCGCGAGCAGGGCAAAGGGCTGACCTTTGGCATCCTGACCGCGATATTCGGCGCGCGTCACCTTCATCCGCTCGCTCGCCATATCGACCTTGTCCTTGGCGAGCAGGAAGCTGATTTCGGAACGCTGGGTGAAGGGCGAAAAGACCAGCACCGCGGCAACGATTCCGATCACAAGCGGCAGGCCAAAGCGCAAGATGCGCACCACCCGGTCGTGACTCGACCCGCTCGTCGCCCACAGGCGGCGCATCGTGCGGTCAAGATCGGCGCGTTCGGACATGCGAATCGGCCTTTAGGTGTGCGCGAAAATATCGACCTCGGGCCATCCAGCCAGGTCGAGCGCGGCGCGCGTCGGCAGGAAATCGAAACAGGCCTGGGCCAGTTCGCTGCGCCCCTCGCGCGCCAGCCGCATATCGAGAATGTCCTTCATCGCATGCAGAAAGCGCACGTCGCTGGCGGCATAATCGCGCTGAGCTTCGCTGAGCTCGGCGGCGCCCCAATCGCTCGACTGCTGCTGTTTCGACACTTCCTGCCCCAGCAATTCGCGCACCAGTTCCTTCAGCCCGTGACGGTCGGTGTAGGTGCGGATCAGTTTCGAGGCGATCTTGGTGCAATAGACGGGCGCGGTGACGACGCCCAGCGCCTGTTGCAGCGCCGCGATGTCGAACCGCGCGAAATGAAACAATTTCAACCGGTTAGGATCGGTCAATATGGCCTTGAGTACCGGCGCGTCGTAGCTGCTGCCGGGTGCAAAACGCACCAGATGCTCGTCGCCCGACCCGTCACTGATCTGCACCAGGCACAATCGGTCGCGCAGCGGGTTCAGCCCCATGGTTTCGGTATCGACGGCGACGGCGCCCGGACCCAGCGCGCCCGCGGGCAAATCTTCTTCGTGGAAATATACGGTCATCCGCTGCCCTTAGGCGAAGCGGCCTTGCCGCTCAATGACTGGTTTTTGCCGCCGCGGCCAGCGCGGGATAACCGCGAGAAAAAGTCTGCGACAGACCGCGTCGTGCTTTTGAATTTTCCGTTCGCAGATGACATCTGTTTAAGCTATATATTTCGTCGTTAGCGGCATGGGGCGAGTCTGTGCCCGTGGTGAAGTGCGTCCCCGTCCGACGCAAGGCGCCGATCGAATGGGGTATGGACGAACCGAAAGCGACTATTAGACAATGAGTTTCAACAAGGATCGCCGCGGCCAGCGGGGGCGCGGCAAGCGCGATGATTTCGGCAATTTCGAC
>NZ_DASYHE010000101.1:0-19922 GCF_035998965.1 Sphingopyxis sp. | reverse complement strand
CAAGCTTGTCGGAACCGACAAAGCGCGTATTGTTTCCGAAATTTTCAGGCTTCTCGACGATAAGGACGCCTATTCGGCCATGGCCCGCGCCCATAATCCCTTTGGTGACGGCACGGCGGCAAAGCAGATTGCGGAGATTGTAGCGCGTGCCCATCGATAGTGAACAGACGGTTACGGTCCTGGGGCTGGGCTACATCGGCCTGCCGACCGCGGCGCTGATCGCGCGCTCGGGCTGCAAGGTGACGGGCGTCGATGTCAGCCAGCATGTCGTCGATACGGTGAACAACGGCAAGGTGCATATCGAGGAAGTCGATCTCGACGGCCTGGTTCAGGGGGTGGTTGCCCGCGGCGCGCTTGTTGCGTCAACCGAAGTCTTGCCGGCCGACACCTTTGTCATCGCGGTCCCGACCCCGCACGATGACGAATATCGCCCCGACATCAGCCATGTCCTGTTGGCCGCGCGCGCCATTGCGCCCAAGCTCGAGGTCGGCAATCTCGTCATCCTCGAATCGACTTCGCCGGTCGGAACCACCGAAAAGGTCGCAGCGCTGCTCGCCGAGCTTCGTCCCGACCTCAAAGTGCCGGGCGCTTGCGCCGGCGCCGCCGACATTTTCGTCGCCTATTGCCCCGAGCGCGTACTGCCGGGCCGCATTCTCGTCGAGCTGGTCGACAACGACCGCTGTATTGGAGGCATCACCCCGCGCTGCGCGCGCCGCGCGATGACCTTTTACCGTCAGTTTGTCCGTGGCGCCTGCGTCACCACCTCGGCGCGCGCCGCCGAAATGGTGAAACTGGTCGAAAACAGCTATCGCGACGTCAACATTGCCTTTGCCAACGAGCTGTCGATGATGGCCGAGCAGATGGGGGTCGACGTGTGGGAGGTCATCCGCCTCGCCAACCGGCACCCGCGCGTCAACATCCTGCAACCCGGCCCCGGCGTCGGCGGCCATTGCATTGCGGTCGACCCGTGGTTCCTTGTCCACGGCGCGCCCGAGCACAGCCGCCTGATCCGTACCGCGCGTGAGGTGAACCTTGCCAAGACCGCGCATGTCATCGGCGCCGCCGAAATGCTGGTGTCCCAGCATCGCCACGCCCGCGTCGCCTGCCTCGGCCTGGCGTTCAAGCCCAATATCGACGATTTTCGCGAGAGCCCGGCGGTCGAGGTCGCGGCCGCGCTGGCACGCCGGTTCGGCCAGCAGATCCAGATCGTCGAACCCTATGCACGCGGCCTGCCGATGGAGTTCGCCGGAACCGGCGCCGAGCTGATCGATCTCGACAGCGCGCTGGCCGCCTGCGACATTCTGATCGTGCTCGTCGATCACGAGCTGTTCAAATCCATCCCGCTCGAGGAGCGCAGCGACAAGATTGTTTATGACACGCGCGGCCTGTGGCTCGACCAACCGAATGTAGCGGGCGCCAGCCAGCTTCATCGCGCAGCCTGACGCCCCCTTTGTCCATGGCGCCGCATCCCCGACTTCATGACACCGCCACCCCTATTCGGCGGTTGCAACGGCTCGTGGTGGAAAAGCCCTGGGGCCGCGACGATGTCCCCCGCGATTTTGGCGATTTTGAAGGTCGCCGTATCGGTGAAATCTGGTTTGCGCATCCCGATGGGGAGGCCGCGCCACTGATGGTCAAATTCTTGTTCACTTCGGAACGCTTGTCCATCCAGGTGCACCCCGACGACGACGCTGCTACAGCGGCTGGGCTCGTCCGCGGCAAGGACGAATGCTGGCTGGTGCTGGCGGCTGATGCCGACGCCGAACTTGGCGCAGGATTGGCGGTCGATACGGATCGCACGGCTCTCCGCGCGGCTGCGCTCGACGGGTCGATTGTCGACCTCATCGACTGGCGCGCCACCCAGACGAATGATTTCGTCTATAACCCGGCGGGCACCATCCACGCGATTGGCGCGGGGCTGACGATCGTGGAGGTCCAGCAGAATATCGACCGCACCTACCGCTTGTACGACTATGGGCGGCCGCGCGAACTTCACCTCGACGCGGGACTGTCCGTTGCGCGCGTCTCCGCCGCAGCCGATGCCCGCGACTGCCATGTTGATCCTACGGCCAACGCCAAACTAGTAAGCGGTCCCTATTTCCAAGTGCTTCACCTGACCGGGCCGATCGATCCCGCCGCAATCGAGGATGCCAGGGGCGAGCTGACCTTCGTTCCGCTGTCGGGCGGATGCCGTGCCGCCGACGAAAAAGTGCGGCTTGGCGAAGCCGTTTTGCTCGAAGATGCCTCACTCATCCAAATCGAACCCGGTGGCCGCGCCCTGCTGTGCTGGGCCACCTGACCACGGCACGACCCTCCCCTTGCGGCCCCGCCCGCGATCTCCCATATCGCGCCGCATGACCAACCCTCACGCGCAAAGTGCCGCGCCTTGGCACGGAACAACCATCCTCTCCGCCCGCACCGCCGACAAGGTCGTCGTCATTGGCGACGGACAGGTATCGATGGGCCAGACGGTGATGAAGCCCAACGCGCGTAAGGTGCGCCGCCTCCACGATGGCAGCGTCATCGGCGGCTTTGCCGGCGCCACCGCCGATGCCTTCACCCTGTTCGAACGCCTTGAAGCCAAGCTCGAACGCCACAACGGCCAGCTGCTGCGCGCCGCCGTCGAACTTGCCAAGGACTGGCGAACCGACAAATATCTCCGGAACCTGGAGGCGATGATGATCGTCGCGGACAAGGAGGTGACTTTGGTCATCACCGGCAATGGCGACGTGCTGGAACCCAAAGGCGGCATCGCCGCAATCGGATCGGGCGGCAATTATGCCCTCGCTGCCGCCACTGCGCTCGCCGAATATGAAAAAGATGCTGAGGTGCTGGTGCGCAAGGCCATGCAGGTTGCGGCCGATATCTGCGTCTATACCAACGACCAGTTCACCCAAGAAACCATCGAAATTCAGGCGTAAAACAGATGAACAAAGACCTGACTCCCAAGGCGATCGTCGCTGCGCTGGACACGCACATCATCGGCCAGGACGCCGCCAAGCGCGCGGTCGCGGTAGCGCTGCGCAATCGCTGGCGTCGCCAACAACTGCCCGCCGACCTGCGCGACGAGGTAACGCCGAAGAATATCCTGATGATCGGCCCCACCGGCTGCGGCAAGACCGAGATTTCGCGCCGCCTCGCCAAACTCGCCGATGCGCCTTTCATCAAGGTCGAGGCCACCAAATTCACCGAGGTCGGCTATGTCGGCCGCGACGTTGAACAGATCGCCCGCGATCTGGTCGAAGAAGCCGTGCGACTGGAAAAAGACCGCCGCCGCGAAGCGGTGCGCGCCGCCGCCGAAGAGGCGGCGATGGAGCGGCTGCTCGACGCGCTGACCGGCAAGGGCGCGAGCGAGGCCACGCGTCAGAGCTTTCGCCAACGGATCCGCGAAGGCCATCTCGACGACAGCGAGGTCGAGATCGAGGTCGCCGACGCACCGACCATGCCGTTCGAACTCCCCGGCCAACCGGGCCAGTTGGGCATGATCAACCTGTCCGACATGCTCGGCAAGGCGATGGGCGGGGCGCCGAAAAAGCGCCGCAAGCTCAAGGTCATCGAGGCGGCAACGCGGCTGATTGAGGAGGAACAGGACAAGCGGCTCGATCAGGACGATGTTGCCCGCATCGCACTCGCCGATGCCGAAGCCAATGGCATCGTTTTTCTCGACGAGATCGACAAGATCGCGGTCAGCGACGTGCGCGGTGGATCGGTCAGCCGCGAAGGCGTCCAGCGCGACCTGCTGCCGCTGATCGAAGGAACGACCGTCGCGACCAAATATGGCCCGATGAAAACCGACCATATCCTGTTCATCGCCTCGGGCGCCTTTCATGTCGCCAAGCCGAGCGACCTCCTCCCCGAATTGCAGGGCCGCCTGCCGATCCGCGTCGAGCTGAGCGCGCTCACGGAAAGCGACTTTGTGCGTATCCTGAGCGAAACGAAGGCTGGTCTGCCCGAACAATATGCGGCGCTACTCGGCACCGAGGGGGTCACGCTGTCGTTCACCGACGATGCGATCGCGCGCGTCGCCAAGCTCGCTGCCGAGGTCAACGAGCGGGTCGAAAATATCGGCGCGAGGCGATTGCAGACGATCATGGAGCGGCTGGTCGAAGAGGTCAGTTTTGGCGCCGAGGACATGACTGGCACAACGATTGCCGTCGATGCCGCCTATGTCGATCGCCAGTTGGCCGACGTCGTCGGCGATACGGACCTCAGCAAATATGTGTTGTAGTCCGCGGCGGTTCGGGCGAGCGTATTAAGGCATCTTTTCAGCCGGTCGTTTGCCGAACTTCATTTGACTTTTTCAGCGCGTCAATGCGATGAACGGTGCGACACGGTCGACACGGGTTGCAACCGACCGGCGCGGAGACAGTAATGACAGATGAGGATGTCGCCCCGGAGCAGGGCGAGCTGGCGATCACGCGCACCGGCGATCGGCTTCGGCTGGCGCGGGAGGCCGCGGGGTTGTCGCTCGCCGACGTGGCGACCCGAACCCGGATCACCCAGCGTCACCTTTCTGCCATTGAAAAATCGGATTTCTCTGAGCTTCCGGGCCGCACCTATGTCACCGGCTTCGCGCGTGCCTACGCCCGCGCGGTCGATCTTCCCGAAGCCGAAGTGGGCGCCGCGGTGCGCCGCGAACTCGAAGAAGACGCTTATGGCGCGCGGCCGCTGTACGAAGCCTATGAACCGACCGATCCGGCGCGTCTGCCCACCGCGCGGATGACGTGGACACTGGTGATTATCGCCGTACTGCTCGCCTCGGCCTATGGCGTATGGCGCTTTTTGTCGGTTGAACCAGGCGAAGCATTGATCGCTGCGCAGAACCGCGCCGCTGACGCGTCGGAAGCGCCGCAAAGCGATGCGGCAGTGCCACCGATGACAAAGGCTGGTACGCCCCCGTCGGCGACTGCGGCCAATGCGCCGGTGATCCTCACCGGCATTTCCGAAGTCTGGATCGGGTTCGATGATGCGGCGGGCAAGACCGAAAACTGGCGGACGCTGGACCCGGGCGAAACCTATCAAGTTCCGCCAGAGTATATCGAGCAATTCACCCTGCGCACCAGCATTCCGCAGGCGCTGAAAGTCACTGTTGGCGGCCGCGACGTCGGGGCGATCGGCCCCGCCGATACGCTGGTCAAGGGCGTTTCGCTCAAGCCTGCCGATCTGATCGCGCGCGCCGAAGGAAACGGCGCCGCGGGCGCCGCGGCGCCATCGACACGCGCGCTTCCCAAGGGCTGAGACGGCCATCTTTTGGGGCGGCACGAACGCTGGCGAGCGGAAATGGGTTTGCGCTGCTGCACTGTGCCGCGTTATGAACGACAAAATGGTTAATTGGTGGGGGCCTAACGGCAGATGAGAATGCGTCAGATCACTTTCCTCGGGGCTGCGACACTTGCGCTCGCGGCGACCCTGCCCGCTCCGGCGCAAGAGGGTGCTATCGACAAGCGGGTCGAACGGCTCGAAAAGGAAATGCGGGCGGTCCAGCGCTCGGTGTTCCCCGGCGGCAGCCCGACCTTCTTCGAAGGTGAAATCGCCCCCGACAATACGCCCGGGGAACGCGCGCGCAGCAATGCGCCGGTGATCGACCTGACCGCGCGCGTCGACGCGCTGGAAAGCCAGCTCCAGGCGCTAACTGGCCAGACCGAGCAAAACGCCTTTCAGCTCCGCGAGCTCGAAAAACAGTTCACTGCTTACAAGACCGAAATGGACAAGCGTTTTGCCGATCCCGCAGCCACTGCGACCCCCGCCAGCCTGCCCCCTGCCCCGACGGTAAAGCCGCCAACGGCGGCATCGACGGTTGCCGCCACCCCGGCGAAGAAACCGGCGGTCACCACCGCCAAACCCGCCGCGACAACGCCCAACGCCGCGCGCCTGGCGCTGGTCAAAAAGGTGGAGATTCCGGCAACCGGCAATGAAACCAAGGACGCTTACGACTATGGCTATCGGCTGTGGGAAGCGAAGCTCTACCCCGAAGCGCAGGCGCAACTGAAACAGGTCGTCACCAAATGGCCGAACAGCAGTCAGGCCAGCTTTGCCCAGAACCTTCTCGGCCGCGCCTATCTGGACGAGGGTAAACCGAGCCTTGCAGCGGTCGCTTTCTACAACAATTACAAGGACCGCCCCAGCGGCGCCCGTGCGCCGCATAGCCTGATGTACATGGGGGTCGCGCTCGACAAGCTGGGCCGCAAGGCCGACGCCTGCAAGGCGTTCCGCGAGCTCGAAGAAGTCTATGGTGACAAGGCTCCGCAGGATGTCCGAACCGATGCAGCCGCCGCAAAAACAAAAGCAGGTTGCTGACCGCGACAGTGCCGACCGGCTGGCGGGGGATCTTCGCGCGCTCGCCGGGCCCGAATGGCACCGTCTGCATTATGGCATCGCAGTGTCCGGCGGTCCCGACAGCATGGCGCTGCTCTGGCTGATGGCGACGCTGCTGCCCGGGCAAGTCTGGGCGGCCACGGTCGATCATGGCCTGCGCAAAGGGTCTGACGAAGAAGCGCGCATGGTCGCCAGCTTCTGCAACCGCGAACATATTCCCCATTCGACGCTGCGCCCCGCCACGCCGATCAAGGGATCGTTGCAGGCGGCTGCGCGCGCCGAGCGCTATCATCTGCTCGACCAGTGGCGCGGCGCCAATGCGCTCGACCACATCCTCACCGCGCATCATGCCGACGATCAGCTGGAAACGATCGTCATGCGGCTTAACCGCAGCAGCGGCGTCAGTGGCCTTGCCGCCATTCGCTCGCGCAACGGCATCGTCATGCGGCCGCTGCTCCACTGGCGCCGCGGCGAACTGGTCGAACTGGCGCTGGAACATGATCTGCCCTTCGTCGACGATCCATCGAACAGCGACAATCGCTTCGATCGCGCGCGACTGCGTCAGGCGCTGAAATCGCAGGCGGTGCTCGATCCCGCCGCCGCCGCGCGGTCCGCGGGCTGGCTCGCCGAGGCCGATGACGCGCTCGACTGGTCGGTGGAGCGCCTGATCGCATCCTGGCCAGACGCGTCCGACGTCGCGGTGATCCGCAACGAATCTTATCCGCCCGAACTGTTCCGCCGCATTGTCGCCCTGCGCCTGCGCGCAAATTCTCCGCAATTGGCGGTGCGCGGGGCGTCGCTCGACGGCGTGATCACCGCGATGCACAAGGGCAAGCGCGCAATGGTCGGAGCGCTGCTGATCGACCCGGTTCGCGGCTTTGAAGGGACGATTTGGCGCATTTCTGCTGCGCCGCGCCGGAAACTGCCCAAAAAGGCCTGATTGCCTCATTGTCATTTAACCTGATTATCCTATCTTGTCGGGGTAGGAGCGCGTTGCCGCGCCGATTAGGAAAGTACTCGCATGCAGGACGACAAGGAACCGCAGGGCAATCCCTGGATGAAGAGTGTGATGATCTGGAGCGGCATTTTGCTCGCC
The DNA here is from genome assembly GCF_035998965.1 of Sphingopyxis sp. Taxonomy (GTDB): domain Bacteria; phylum Pseudomonadota; class Alphaproteobacteria; order Sphingomonadales; family Sphingomonadaceae; genus Sphingopyxis. Next base: position 12,511 of record NZ_DASYHE010000101.1, on the reverse strand, counting down.
ATGCTCCTCGTCGCCTCGATGTTCGGCGGTGCCGCGCAGCCCGCGGGCAGCGCGCTGGCCTATTCCGAATTTCGTCAAAAGGTTGAGGAAGGCGCCGTCAAGGACGTCGTCCTGTCCGAAGACAAGGTCACCGGCACGCTGTCGAACGGCGACCGCTTCACGGCGAATGTCATCCGCGATCCCGACCTGCTGAAAATGCTCAATGACAATAATGTCAAATATGATGGTAAAGCCACCGAAGCCCCCAATTTCTGGATGTATATGCTGATCCAGTCGCTGCCGTTCATCCTGATCCTCGGCATCGCATTTTTCGTGTTCCGTCAGGTACAAAAGAATAATGGCTCGGGCGCGATGGGTTTTGGCAAGTCGCGCGCGAAGATGCTGACCGAAAAGCAGGGCAAGGTGACCTTCGACGACGTCGCGGGCATCGATGAAGCCCGCGAAGAGCTCGAAGAAATCGTGGAATTCCTGCGCGACCCGACTAAATTTTCGCGCCTCGGTGGCCAGATCCCGAAAGGCGCGCTGCTGGTCGGTTCTCCCGGCACCGGTAAGACTTTGCTCGCCCGCGCGATTGCGGGTGAGGCCGGCGTTCCCTTCTTCACCATTTCGGGCTCGGACTTCGTCGAAATGTTCGTCGGCGTCGGCGCCAGCCGGGTCCGCGATATGTTCGAACAGGCCAAGCGTAACGCACCGTGCATCGTGTTCATCGACGAAATCGATGCCGTCGGCCGCCATCGCGGCGCCGGGCTCGGCAACGGCAATGACGAGCGCGAACAGACGCTGAACCAGCTGCTCGTCGAAATGGACGGCTTCGAGGCGAACGAAGGCATCATCATCGTCGCGGCGACCAACCGTCCCGACGTGCTCGACCCCGCCCTCCTCCGCCCTGGCCGCTTCGACCGCCAGGTCGTGGTGCCGCGCCCCGACATCGAGGGCCGCCAGAAGATCCTTGAGGTCCATACCCGCAAAAAGCCGCTGGCCCCCGACGTTGATCTGCGCCGCGTCGCGCGCGGCACCCCGGGCTTCTCGGGCGCCGATCTGGCTAATCTTTGCAACGAAGCCGCACTGCTCGCGGCGCGCAAGGGCAAGCGCCTGATCGCCAACGACGAGTTTGAAGAGGCCAAGGACAAGGTCATGATGGGCGCCGAGCGCCGTTCGATGGTGATGACCGAGGACGAAAAGAAGTCGACCGCCTATCACGAGGCCGGTCACGCGCTCGTCTCGCTGCACGTCGACGGCTGCGATCCGCTGCACAAGGTCACGATCATCCCGCGCGGCCGCGCTTTGGGCGTGACGTGGAACCTGCCCGAACGCGACCGTTATTCGATGAGCATGAAGCAGATGAAGGCGCGCCTCGCGCTCTGCTTCGGTGGCCGCATCGCCGAGCAGCTGATCTATGGCAAGGACGAGCTGAACACCGGCGCGTCGAACGACATCCAGCAGGCGACCGACATGGCGCGCTCGATGGTCATGGAATATGGCATGTCGGACAAACTCGGCTGGCTGCGCTATCGCGACAATCAGGACGAAGTGTTCCTGGGCCATAGCGTGTCGCGCGCGCAGAATATGTCCGAAGACACCGCGCGTCTGATCGACGCCGAAGTCCGCCGCTTGGTCGAAGAAGGCGAGAACGTCGCGCGTAAAGTGCTCACCGACCATCTCGACGAGCTTCATCTGCTCGCCGGTGCGCTGCTCGAATATGAGACGCTGTCGGGCGAAGAGGCGAAGCGCGCGATCAAGGGCGAAGACATCGGCCGCGAGGACGATGCCGACAAGCGCGGCACCCCGGTATCGGGTCACGCCGGTTCGCTGCCGCAGATCAAGCGCAAGCCGCGCGGGCCGTTCGGCGACCCGAAGCCCCAAGGCGCCTAGCGCGTTCGATTCAGGGGTTATACATTGGTGGACGGCAAGTTGCGGCGCATGACCTTCGGGAAACGCGCCCGCATCTTGCCTATCCTGTTCGCGGCGCCCTTACTGTGCGCGATGTCGCCGGGCGACATGAGCGTCGCCGCCTTTCTGATGCGCGCCGATTCGCTCGCCCGTCTCGGCCCGCTCGCGCTCGCGACCCCGCAAGGCAATCAGCTGAAAGGCGAGGTCATCGCCGCGGGCAAACGCTACAAGGCGCGGATCGACGCTGACCGTCGCGCGGGGCGCAAAACGACTAGCTGCCCACCTGAGTCGGGAACACTCACCCCCGATCAATGGCTCGCCCATCTCCGCTCTTATCCCGCACCGATCCGCAAACGTGTCAGCATCAACACGGCGTTCGATGCGTTGATGAAGAAACGCTACCCCTGCCCTGCCTGATCCGCCATGGAGCGATCGACAAAGGAGACGGTGATGATCGGTAAATCGTGGACCATAATGACTCTGGCAGCCGTTCTGGCGATAGCGCCGCAGTCCGCGGCGGCACAGAGTACCGGGGTGCTCGCGACCAAGGCCGAGCTGGAAAAATCAGGACCGTCGGTCGATGGCCGCGAGGGCGAGAAGACCTACAGCACGCCCGATGTCGTCGTGCCCGGCGACCGGATTCGCCTGACCCTCACTTTTACCAACAATGGCGCCGCCCCGGCGGCGGGGGTCAATCTGACCAATCCGATTCCCGAAGCGCTGGCCTTTGATGGTACAAGTGACACGGCGGGCTTCGCCGTGTCTGTCGATGGCGGCAAAAGCTTTGGCGCGCTGGCCGCGCTGACGGTGGCCGCTCCCGGCTCGGCGCCGCGGCCCGCGACAGCGGCCGACGTCACGCATGTCCGGTGGCTGTGGCCCGATGCTGTCCCCGCGGGGCAAAGCCGCTCGGTCGCCTTCTTCGGCCGCGTCCGTTGATCCATCGGCCGCACCGCCGGTGACGATTTACTGCGACGAATCGGGCGGGCTAAACGCGGGTGCGATGACCTTTGCCGCGGTTATGCTGACGCCGCAGGTCGCCGCTGACATTCATTCGCGGTTTCGCAGCGTCACCGGACTTCGCGGAGAATTGAAAGGCAGCCGGATCAGCGTCGTTGAGCGCGCCTATCTGCTCGAACTGTTCGACCGCGCGGGCGGCCGTGCCTGGGTTGCAGTGGCCAAGCGCGACACCATCGGCGGAAAGCCGGGTGTCACCGTCCCCAGCGACCTGTCGGTCTATGCCGCGCTCCTGAATCTAGCGGTCGGGCGATGGCTGCCCGAAACCGGCGGTGTTTGCACCGATGTCGTGATCGACGACGGTCGCTACGACCCGACGATTCTCGGCAAAGTCCGCGAAGAAATCCAAGCAGGTCTCGGCGCCTGGGGCCGCGCCTCGCTGGCCGACAGCCACCGCAGCGACGGCGTCCAGATCGCCGACGTCATCGCCAACAGCCTGTTCAATATCACGGTCGGTTCGCCGCGCGCGCAACGCATCCAGCAGATCATCGAGCCGATGCTGGCATCAAAAACGATCCGGGTGGCCGAACTGACGCACGTCGGCTGACACAAAAAGGGCCGCGGTGTCCCGCGGCCCCCTTCGTTCACATGTCGCAGCGCTTATTCGAAGTCGCTGCCACCACCCGCGGGGCTGCGCGGCGGTGCGGCGGCGGTCAGGCGGAGGGCTTCGGCCGAGCGGCTGATCGAGCTGATTTCATCGGGCGTATCGTCATCGTCGATAACGACCTTCTGCAGCGTCGTGATCAGCGTTTCCTTCAGATCCTTCGGACGCACCGTCTGTTCAGCGATCTCGCGCAGCGCCACGACGGGGTTCTTGTCGCGGTCGCGGTCGATCGTCAGCTCCGAACCACCCGAAATCTCGCGCGCACGGTGCGCGGAGAGCAGGACCAGGTCGAAACGGTTGGGAATCTTGTCGACGCAATCCTCGACGGTAACGCGGGCCATGTTGTTTCCTTAGAATATCGGAGAGACCAGCCCTTTTTGAAGGCGTGGCGGCAAGCGCTGCGCGCTAGCAGCAAGGCCCGTCCGTGTCAATCGAAGCGCTGCCCTTGCAGCGCTTGTATCGCCCGGCCTATGAGCGGGCCATGATTGATGCAACCAGCCCTGCCAGCGATCCTGATACGCTGACCGCTGACGTCGCCGGTCATCGGTTGGAGGTCCTCGTTGACGGCGACCAGCGGCTCGAACGCATTCTTGCCCTGCTCGCTGGCGCGATCCGCAGCATCGACATCATCATGTATATCTTCGAGCATGATGCCGCCGGGACGCGCGTCCTCGATTCAATGACCGCAGCCGCGCGGCGCGGGGTGCGGGTGCGCGCAGTGATCGACAGTTTCGGCTCGTCGGATATCTCGGACAGCATCTTTGTTCCGTTGCGCGAAGCAGGCGGCAGCGTGACTTTTTTCTCGCGGCGCTGGCGATCGAGCTATTTGATCCGCAACCACCAGAAATTGCTGTTGATTGACGACGACGTGGCAGTGACCGGCGGGTTCAACATCGCGACCCCCTATCTGGGCACCCAGCCCGATAATTGCTGGTTCGACCTGGGCATCATCGTGCGCGGGCCGTCAGTGGCGCGGATGGTCGCGTGGTTCGACGAGATCCACGATTACACAATGAACAACGACGGCAGGCTGTTCATGCTCCGCCGACTGATTCGTGAATGGCCGGTTGAGGCGGGGCCGGTGACTTGGCTGGTCGGCGGCCCGACCCAGCGGCTGTCGCCGTGGGCGCAGGCGGTGCGGAGCGATTTGGTCGGGGCGCGCCAGCTCGATATGGCGATGGCCTATTTCTCACCGGGCCAAGGCATGTTGCGGCGCCTTGGGCGCGTCGCGAAACATGGCCGCGCGCGCTTCATCATGGCAGCGAAGTCGGACAATGCGGCGACGATCGGTGCGTCGCGCCTGCTCTATGGCTATCTGCTTCGGAAAGGCGCGCAGGTCTGGGAATATCGGCCGTGCAAGCTGCACATGAAGCTGATCGTCATCGACGACGTCGTCTATATCGGCACCGCCAATTTCGACATGCGCAGCCTGTTTGTAAATGTCGAGGTGATGTTGCGTATCGCCGATGCGCGTTTTGCCGAGCAGATGCGGGACTTCATCGCGGCGCAACAGTACGATTGCGACGACATCACCGCTGCGAAGCATAAGGCGCGAGCAGGATGGCTGACGCGGTTGCGGTGGACGCTGGCGTGGTTTGTCGTGGGTGCTGCGGATTACACCGTGTCGCGGCGGCTGAATTTCGGTCTCGGTGAGACCGATCCCGATCTGGAAGTTTAGTCCTTCCAGCCCCAGAACAGGAAGCAGGGCGGGACGTTGACCCATTCGAACGCATTGTCGATCCGGGCGAAATGCGGCGCGAGGAAATCGCGGGCGCGGGCGCGGAACTGATAGACTAGGAACGCGCCGCCGGGCCGAAGCACGCGGTGGGTTGCCGCTGCGATCGCCGGGCCAATCCCAGCGGGCAAAGTCGAGAAGGGTAGGCCCGACAGGACATAGTCGGCCTTTTCAAAGCCGTGTGCGGCGATGATCGCCTCGACTTCGGAGGCAGAACCATGCACCGCGATAAAGCGGCTGTCGCGAATGTCCTTGCGCAGATAATCGATAAAATCTTCGTTGGTGTCGATCGCGATCAGCGTTGCATCGCCCGCCATGCGTTCGAGCACCGGGCGGCAAAAAGTGCCGACCCCCGGGCCATATTCGACGAACAGCTTGGTGTTCTGCCAATCGACGGGCTTCAGCATGTGACGGATCAGCGTCGGCGACGACGGCACGATCGACCCGACCATGACCGGATGCTTGATAAAGCCACGGACAAACATGCCCCAAGGTCCAAAAAAGCGTTTGATGCCCTCGCGAACCCGGCGGCCCAGCGGAGCTTTCTTTTCTTGGGCCTGCGCCCGCGGATTGGTCATGATGGCTTTCGCGTTGTTGCGGTTGCCGCTGGCGTGGCAAAATCGGCGCGCTGGCGCAAGGAAAGAGTCTGTCTTGACTCTGGACAGCGGGGCGCTCGCGTGTAGGGAAAGGCCCAATTGCGGACGCTGGACGGCAAAGGGGGATTTTCGGCATGGCGACATTATCGCGCTCGATCCCCGCCGATCGCATGGCGGTCCTGTTCGCGGTCATGCTGGTCGCTGCCGCAGGCAATACCGCGATGCAGTCGATCCTGCCAGCGATCGGCGCCAAGCTCGACATCCCCGATGTCTGGGTCAGCCTGGCATTCAGCTGGTCGGCATTGCTGTGGGTGATGACCGCGCCTTACTGGGCGCGGCAATCCGATAAACGAGGTCGCAAAGCCCTGATGGCGCTGGGGGTGATCGGCTTCATGCTGTCGATGGCGCTGTGCGGGCTAGCCCTGTGGGCCGGGCTGGCAGGCTATCTCGCCGCAGGAACGACCTTCGTGATCTTCGCGCTGTTCCGCAGCTTGTACGGCGGATTCGGATCGGCGGCGCCCCCCGCGGTCCAGGCCTATGTCGCGTCGCGCACCGATCCTGAGGAACGCACCCAGGCGCTATCGCTCGTGTCCTCGTCGTTCGGGCTGGGAACGGTCATCGGCCCCGCCATCGCGCCGTTGTTCATCCTGCCCTTTGTCGGGCTGGCCGGGCCGTTGCTGGTTTTCGCGCTGATCGGCTTGATCGTGCTGATCATGCTGCGCTGGCGACTGCCCGACGATGTCCCGCGCTTCGCCGCACGCGGCGCGATTGCGGCCTATCCGACCGCTGCCGGATCGACAGCGTCGGCGAGTGATGACAGCGACGACGACGTTGAGGATCGCGATACCCCCGCGGCGACCCCGCTGCGCTGGACCGACAAACGCGTTCGGCCATGGATGCTCGCCGGGCTCTACGGGGGTCAGGCGCAGGCAATGATGCTGGGCGTCATCGGCTTCCTGATCCTCGATCGCCTCGAACTTCGCCCCCGCCCCGACGAAGGCGCCGCGATGACCGGCATCGTGCTGATGGCCGGCGCCTTCGCAACCTTGTTGTCGCAATGGGGGCTGATCCCGCTGCTCAAGCTGTCGGCGCGCACCGCGGTGCTGGTCGGCGCAGCACTCGGCGCCGCCGGGTTGATCATCACCGGGGTCGCGCAGGACCTGCACGGGATCGTGATCGGCTTTGCGCTCGCCTCGCTGGGTTTCGGGCTGTTTCGCCCGGGCTTTACCGCCGGTGCCTCGCTATCGGTGCCGCGCCGCGATCAGGGCAGCGTTGCAGGGATGACGGCGTCGATCAACGGATCGGCCTATATCGTGTCCCCGGCGATCGGCGTGCTGCTCTATAACTGGCACCCGATGGTCGCCTATGGCCTGATGGCGGGATTTTGCGGCTGGCTGGTGCTGTGGGGCTGGTCCGCCTTGCGGCTGGACCAGCCCACCGCTTAATCCTTTACCGTGTCGTTGCCGTGCTTCTGCTCGCGCACCGGCTTCAGCATGCCGGGCGCGAAGAAGCCGATCGGATTGACGCTCATCGCCTGCTGCTTGATCTCGCCCTGGATCTTTTCATAATCCTTTTCCATCGCCTCGGTGACCGAGGCGCGGGTGTCTTTCAGCGCAGAATCGAAATCGGCCATCGTCACCGTGTCGCTGTTGATCGATCGCTTGAGCGCCGCCAGACCGGCGCGGCGGGTCAGATCTTCCAGATCGGCGCCGGTGAACCGGTCCGATTTTTCTGCCAAAACTGCCAGATCGACATCGTCAGCGAGCGGCATCTTGCCGGTCTGGATTTCCAATATCCGGCGGCGACCTTCCTTATCGGGCACCGACACATAGATCAGTTCGTCGAGCCGTCCCGGGCGCAGCAGCGCCGGGTCGATCAGGTTCGGGCGGTTGGTTGCACCGATGACGACCACCGACTGCATCTCCTCGATCCCGTCCATCTCGGCCAGAATCGTGTTGACGACCCGCTCGGTCACCTGCGGCTCGCCCGATGTGCCACTGCCGCGCGCGGGAACCAGGCTGTCGAGTTCATCGATAAAGATGATCGTCGGCGCCACAGCGCGCGCGCGGGCGAACAGCCGGGTAATCTGCTGCTCGCTCTCGCCATACCATTTCGACAGCAGATCCGACGATTTGATCGAGATGAAATTCGCATCCGATTCGCGCGCGGCTGCCTTCGCCAACAAGGTTTTTCCGGTACCGGGCGGGCCATAGAGCAGGAAGCCCTTGGCGGGCCGGATACCGAGCCGTCGGAACGCCTCGGGATGCTTCAGCGGCAGTTCGATCCCTTCGATCAGTTTCTCGCGCGCTGCGTCCAGCCCGCCGATGTCGCTCCACCGTGTCGTTGGCGCCTGAACCATCACTTCGCGCATCGCCGACGGCTGCACGCGTTTCAGCGCATTGCTGAAATCGTCGCGCGTGACGCGCAATTCTTCCAGCACCTCGGGCGGAACCGTGCCTTCGGCCAGATCGAGCTTGGGCATGATGCGCCGCACCGCTTCGATCGCTGCCTCGCGCGTCAGCGCCGCCATATCGGCGCCGACAAAGCCAAAGGTCGTGCGCGCGAGTTCGGCGAGATCGACATCCTCCGCGAGCGGCATGCCCCGGGTATGGATCCCCAATATCTCACGGCGTCCCCCTTCGTCGGGAACGCCGATGATGATTTCGCGGTCGAACCGGCCCGGACGGCGCAGCGCTTCGTCGATGGCGTCGGGACGGTTGGTGGCCGCAATGATCACCAGATTGGTGCGCGGCTCCAGCCCGTCCATCAGCGTCAGCAGCTGCGCAACGAGGCGCTTTTCGGCCTCGCCGGTCACCTGCCCGCGCTTGGGTGCGATCGAGTCGATTTCGTCGATGAACAGGATCGACGGCGATGCCTTGGCCGCCTGTTCGAAAATGTCACGCAGCCGCTTTTCGGACTCGCCATAGGCCGACCCCATGATCTCGGGGCCGTTGATCAGGAAAAATTGCGCTTCACTCTCGTTGGCGACCGCGCGCGCCAATCGTGTCTTGCCGGTACCCGGCGGGCCATGCAGCAGCACCCCCCGCGGCGGATCGACGCCCAGGCGGCGGAACAGCTCGGGATAGCGCAGCGGCAGCTCGACCATTTCGCGCAGCTGATCGATCGTCTCGCCCAGCCCGCCCAGATCGTCATAGGTCACATCGGTGCGCCGCGCGTCGTGCGGTTCCTGATATTCGGGCAGCAGCTCGATTTCGGTGTTCTCGTCGATGAACACCACGCCCTTGGGCGCCGCCGATACGACGAGCAGGCGCACCTCGGCCAGCGCGTAGGCCGGCGCGTTGAGCATCTGGCGCAGCTGCGGCGGCATGGCGCCCGATTCCAGCCGCTGCTGCCCAGCGGTCGCGACGGTGTCGCCCGCGACGACGGGGCGCCCAAAGAAGCTGCGCTTCAGAGCGTTCGCCGATCCTTGCAGCCGCAGATTTTCCTGTGCCGGGGCAAATACAACGCGCGTTGCCGGGCGCGTCTCGACGCGGCTCAGCATCACCATGTCGCCCGCACCCGCACCCGCATTGGCGCGCTGCAAACCGTCGAGGCGGATCACCTCAAGCCCTTCATCCTCGGCGTAGGGCAGCACCACGCGCGACGCGGTCTGCCGCTTGCCGCTGATCTGAATGATATCGCCCTCGGTAACCCCGAGTTCGGCCATGACCGAACGCGGGATGCGAGCGATGCCGCCGCCGCTTTCCTCGGCGCGAGAATTCGCCACCTGCAGTTTCACCTGTTTTTCTTTTACCGCTGCGTCGGCCAAAGCGCGTCTCCCTAACAATTGTCAGAGCGAAGATAGGGTGGGTGTTTTGGATTTGCGACCCCCTGCCATGCGGCGACCTATGCCGCACTGCACAAAATTGTGGCAAGTCTTGCGGGGTCATGTCATCATCGGTGCCGAATATGCCCCGCCTTCCTCCCCTCAGCAGCATGGAGGCCTTTCTCGAGGTCGCCCGCCATGGCACGGTCAAGGCCGCGGCGATCGAGCTTGGTCTGTCGATGCCCGCGCTGTCGCGGCGGATCCAGACGCTCGAACATGCCGTCGGCCGCCCGCTGTTCAACCGCCATCATCACGGGCTCAGCCTGACCGAGGCGGGCCGCACGTTGCAAGGCCAATTGGCGCCCATTCTCGATGAATTGCGTACGGTGATAGGACAAGTCGGCAGCCCTGACGCATCGCTGCGCCTGCACCTCAACGTGCTGCCGCTGTTTGCGCAACAGCGGCTGTTTCCCCGCCTCCCCGAACTGCGCCGCGAGCATCCTGAATTGCACATCGATATCGACACGATGTCGCATGCCGAAGCGCGGCTCGGCGACGGCATTGACGCCGCGATCGCCCTCGCACGTTCGATTGACCCGGCGCTCTATGCGGCCAGACTTGATCAGGACAAGGTGTTCCCGATCGCGGCGCGGACGCTGACCGATGGCGACCGGCCCTTCGTCGTACCTGAGCAACTCCAGCGCATGACCGTCCTCCTCCACCGCGAAATGCCGGAGACGTTCAGCGAGTGGAAAAAAGCGATCGGCATGCCGTACCTAGAGCCGGCGGGGATCGATTATTTCGATTCGGGACCGCTGATGCTCGAGGCCGCGGCGCAGGGCATCGGCGTCGCCTTCATGCACGGCCACCATTTCGACGACGCGCACGACCCGCGCTTGGTGCGTCTATTCGATTTCGACGTCGACAGCCCATATAGCTATTGGTTCGTGTGCCGCCCACGCGCGCTGAGGCAGCCTGCGGTAAAGCTGTTCCACGACTGGCTGCTGGCAGCGAAAATATGAAGGATAATGGTGCTGCTGGGGAGGATTGAACTCCCGACCTCGTCATTACCAATGACGCGCTCTACCACTGAGCTACAGCAGCAACCGAAACGCCCGCAAACGCCTGTTCGCTGGGCAGGCGCGGCCTATGGCGGGGCGCCCCGCGCCTGTCAAGGTGCGAGGCTTGACGTTGAGGCAATTTCGCGGGCATGGCCTTGGGCGTGAGCAAACCGCCCTCCCCCGCCGACATCGAACGCGAACGCCGTCTGGCTGAGGCGCTGCGCGACAATCTGCGCAAGCGCAAGGCGCAGGCGCGCGATGCCAAGGTGGAAACGCCTGCTAAAGACTGACGGTCACCGTCACCTCATCGCCCTCAACCAACCCCTCGGCCTTGCGGACCGCGGCCTTGACCGGCAGTAACCAGCCGCCGCTTTCCTTGTGCGGGAACACCGATGTCTGCCAGCTTGTCTCGCCGATCGTCGCATCCACCTGCGCCGACCCGAACCCCTTGCGCCCGTTCAGCCACTGTCCGCTGATTGCCGCAATCCGGACGCCGTCCGCCCATCGCCCGCGATGGTGACGAAGAACCACGCAACGGGGGCGCTCGCTGACTGCCAGCGCCAGAGCGGGGTGGTGACGGTGAAACTATCCACCCCGCGCTGAACCCGTTCGTGTAGAGCGAAGTCGCGACACCCGAACTGAGCCCACCGCCTCCCGGCATTTCGACTTCGCGCGATGCGAACGGGACAAAACTGTCATTTTGCGGCCGATCGCACCGGCACTGGGATGTTACAGATGTCGGCGCCGCCCGCGGGCTTGATAAAGAATGGATCTCGGCGATTGGCACGCGCGTCGGCGTAGCGCGCGAAGCTGTCGCTTTGGTTTGAAAGATATTCGTATCGCGGCTGATCGGCAGAGGGAAGTTCACTCGCAATCCGGATTGAAGTGATTGGCACCCGATCCTTCTCATCCTCGTAGAAGCCGAGCGCACCCGTCCCACGCGGCAAGCTCGACAGGTGCTCGATTCCGGTGATCACGCGGCCGATGAGGGCAATGTTGCGGTCAAGATGGCGCGGTGCGTGGCCGATGACCGTGTAGAGTTCGGCGCCGCTACCTGTGTCGGGCGAAGGGTTACGGCCCACGCCTACCATGCCGTAGCAATGGACAGGCCAGACCACCGTAGGCAAGTCGCGGAGCATAGGGAGCAAACCCTTGTTAGTGAATGCTGGATCGTCTGGCTCATGTTGCCCAGCCACCTGCCAACCCTCAAAGAAGCCCGAAAAACGTGCATAGCTGTCAGTTAGCTTGCCTGCAGGAACTGGGGCATAGCGATGTCCCACCCCCTTAGGGCCAACGATCGACTGCATATCGACACCGACTACATACTCGCTCTCAGGCACCGTCATCAAACCCTTCGGCAGCGCCTTCTTCTCCGTCGCATCGCCCCATTGCGCGACATAATTGTCCTGCACCCGATTGACGCTCGTCCCGTCCCACCAATGCGCAGCGGCGAGCTTGCGGATATTGCCGATCCACCCTTGGCTGAACGGCGCAGGCATCAATTGGATCACGACGCGACGCGCTTGACCCTTGGCGTCTGGCGCCAAGTCCATCACCAGTAGGTCCGACGGCGCGATTGCGATCCAGTCGCTGGCGGGCGCAGCCGCCGCAATCTCTCCCGGCGACGGGATGGGTGCAGGGTCCTGCGCGGCAACCGGGAGGGCGAGCGAAGCGGCGGCGGCGGCCAGAAGCAGATGTTTCATGCCGCCTGTCTGCCATGCTCAACCGACTTGCGAAAGCCCCGCCCAGCGATTAGGGCGCGCGTTCCAAGCATGCGGAGCGGTGGCCGAGTGGTCGAAGGCGCTCGCCTGGAAAGTGAGTATAGGTCAAAAGCCTATCGTGGGT
>NZ_DASYHE010000102.1:0-17147 GCF_035998965.1 Sphingopyxis sp. | reverse complement strand
TCCCCTGATCCCTCGACGCGGCCGGTTCCGGTCGGTGGCATGCTTAATGCGAAATCCGCCATAGCGTCAGAGATTTAACAAATTGACTTGGCAGTGCTGGATTCACCGCGGTTTTTTTGCCACCCATGATCCATGCGATCCCGCACCATCCCGCCCGCCGCCATCGCTGTCAACCGGCCTGCGGCGATCAGCCCGGTGGTCGTATCGGTGCCGCACGCGGGAAGGCTCTATCCGCCAGAGATTTTGGCCGCTGCCCGGGTTGGACAGGGCGATCTCGAACGACTCGAGGACAGCTGGTGCGATCTGATCGCGGCGGACGCGGTCGACGCCGGGGCAACAGTCGTGCAGGCTCTGTGGGCGCGCGCGGTCGCGGACTGCAATCGCGGCGAGGGTCAAATGGCGCCGGGTGAGGTTGCCATGTCGTTGCGCGCGCAATTTTCGGCGCCGGGGCGCAAGGAGCGTGCCGGACTGGGCGTGGTGCCGACGCGGCTGGCGGATTGCGGGCCGCTATGGAAAAGACCGATCGACCAAGCCGCGCTGCACTGGCGGCTTGAATCCTTTCACCGGCCTTATCATGCGGCCTTGGCCGATGCTCTGGCGGCAGCGCGCGACGGGTTCGGTTATGCGATCCTCCTCGACCTCCATTCGATGCCGTCCATCCCCGTCGGGCAGCCGGGTCATGGCGCGCGGATTGTCGTCGGCGATCATTTCGGCGTGACGTCGGGCGAGTGGCTGGTCGATGTCGTGATGGCGGCGGCGGATCGCCTGAACGAGCCGGTCTCGCGCAACCAGCCCTATGCCGGCGGCCATATCATCCGCACCCACGGCAATCCGGGGCAGGCGATCCATGCGGTGCAGATCGAAATTGACCGCCGTCTCTATCTGACTGCCGACCGTCAGCCCGATTCCGCGCGACTTGCGCGTATGACGCGGTGGTTTGCCGATCTAGTCAGCGAGGCCATCCGAGCGCGCCCAGCGCCCGAAATCATGATTCAGGCTGCCGAATAAAAAACCACCCCGTACCGAAGTACGAGGTGGCCAGGGTCCAGGGAGGACGCGCCCACGTCAAGGTGACGGGGCACTCACCGCGATGGAAAGGGGGAAAACCATGGCGGCGTAGAACAAATCTAGGATGTTGTTTGCCGACTTACAAGAAGCGACGGTGCAGAATCTGCAATATGCGAAGAAATTGGTCGGGGAGAGAGGATTCGAACCTCCGGCCCCTGCCTCCCGAAGACAGTGCTCTACCAGGCTGAGCTACTCCCCGACCGATCTGCGCGCCGACCGGGGTCGCCGCGAAGGCAGGGCGGTCCTCTAGACGCGCAATTGGCGAACTTCAAGCGCCAATCGGCACATTCAACTGGATTGCCGCAGCTACAGCATTTCGGCACTTCGAAAGCTGAAATGCCCGCCTTCCACAAAAATCAGATGGTCGACCAGCTCGATACCCATTGTCCGCAGGAAAAGCGCGGTTTCGCGCGTCGTCGCGATGTCGGCGTCGCTCGGCTGCGCGATATTCGACGGGTGATTGTGCGCCATGATGACGGTCGCAACGCCGCCGCCGATCAGGGCGCGCCAGCACCGCGGCGGGATTATGCAGCGCCCGGCATCTTCACCGCCAACCCGTTCGAGGCGCACCAGCCGGTCGAACGGGTCGAATCCGGCGAGGAGCAGCGTTTCGCGGTCGGCAGCGAAATGCGGGCGCAGCAGAAGACGCGCGACATCGTCTTCCGCTTCGCACGGGACAAAGCCCGCACGCGGCGACGCGTCGGCCGCTGGATCGATCGGAGCGAGCAGGGTCATGACGATGGTCATGCGCGCGGTGTCGGTGACCGCCAACCGGCGACTGCGCCGCTTTGGATGCTTTGTTACAGCATCCCGGCTGCACCCTTGTCGGCATGGCGCGCGCGGCCTAGCAAAGAACCAGAAAAGCCGGGAGTGAGTCTTGCCTGAATCGATCCACTATGAACTGCAATATCTCGACCTGATGCGCCGCATCTGGGTTGAGGGCGACGAGCGTATCGACCGTACCGGGGTCGGAACGCGCTCGCTGTTCGGTGAAACGATGCGATTCTCGCTGAAGGACGACGCGATCCCGTTGCTGACGACCAAGCGCGTCTATTGGAAGACTGCGCTGCGCGAACTGCTGTGGTTTCTGACCGGCGATACCAATATCCGCTCGCTGGTATCGCAGGGCGTGAAGATCTGGACCGACTGGCCGCTTGATAAATATCGCAAGGCGACCGGCGAGGCGATCAGCGCCGAGGATTTCGAGGCGCGGATCATCGCCGATGACGCTTTTGCAGCGCAGTGGGGCGACCTTGGCCCCGTCTATGGGCACCAATGGGTCAATTGGCCGCGCTATGAACCGGCGGGCGAGGGACTGTTCCGGCGGGCCGAGCAGGGGCATAACCAGATTGCGGCGCTGATCGAGGGATTGAAGACCAACCCGGGATCAAGGCGCCACATTTTCACCGGCTGGAACGTCGCCGATCTCGACCGCATGGCCCTCCCGCCATGCCATATGACCTATCAGTTCCATGTGCGCAGCGATGGCGGGCTGTCGTGCCTGTTGTTTCAGCGCTCATGCGACCTGGGGCTGGGTTTTGCCTTCAATGTATTTGAGGCGGCGCTGCTGACACGGATGGTGGCCGACCAGTGCGGTTTGCATGCGCATGAACTCGTCTGGACCGGCGGTGACGTGCATCTGTATCTAAATCACGCCGAGCTGGTCGAACAGCAAATGGGCCGGATTCCCGATGGCGCGCCAAAGCTTCGAATCTTGCGGAAGCCGGACAGCATTTTCGCTTATAATTTCGAAGACTTCGCGGTCGAAGCTTATAGACCGCAGGCGCATATTGCAGCGCCGGTGGCGGTCTGATCGCTAGCGTTGCATTCGTATGTCGACCGAAATAATATGTCTCCACGCTGAAATATAACTAGGCGCCGATTCGCGCCGCAATGGGAAGACGATATGCCCGAAACGGATCGGCGCCCGGCGAGCAATCTGCCACCGCTGTCGCTTCATATCCCCGAACCGCGCTATCGCCCGGGCGACACGCCCGACTTTGGCGATATTGCCGTTCCGGCCGTCGAAACGACACCCCGCCCATCCGAGGCGACCAAGCCCGATGCGATGCGCGACCTGTGCTATGGCCTCGTCCGCGTGCTTGATTTTGACGGGGTGGCGAAGGGCCAGTGGGATCCCAAGCTGAGCCCAGAGAGATTGCGCACGATGCTGCGCTACATGATGCTCGTCCGCGCCTTCGACGACCGCATGTTCCGTGCCCAGCGCCAAGGCAAGACCAGCTTTTACATGAAATGCACCGGCGAGGAGGCAACGTCGGTCGCCTCGACGATGGCGCTCGACCGCGGCGATATGTGTTTCCCGAGCTATCGTCAGCAGGGCATCCTGATCGCGCGCGATTATCCGCTGATCCAGATGATGAATCAGATCTATTCGAACCGCGGCGACCATCTGATGGGGCGCCAGCTGCCGATCATGTATTCGGCGCCCGAACATGGCTTTTTCAGCGTTTCCGGCAACCTCGCTACCCAATATCCGCAGGCGGTGGGCTGGGCGATGGCGTCGGCCTCAAAGGGCGATAGCCGTATCGCGACCGTCTGGTGCGGCGAGGGATCGTCGGCCGAGGGCGACTTCCACTCGGCGCTGACCTTTGCGACCGTTTATAACGCGCCGGTGATCTTCAACGTCGTCAACAATCAGTGGGCGATCTCCAGCTTCTCAGGCTTTGCCGGCGGCGAGCGCACCACCTTTGCGGCGCGGGCCGTGGGTTATGGCATCGCCGGGCTGCGCATCGACGGCAACGATCCGCTGGCGGTCTATGCCGCGACGCAATGGGCGGCGGACCGGGCGCGGACCAACAACGGCCCAACGCTGATCGAGCATTTCACCTATCGCAGCGAAGGGCACAGCACATCGGACGATCCGACGGCCTATCGCCCCGCCGAGGAACCGACGATCTGGCCGTTCGGCGACCCTATTGACCGGCTGCGCCAGCATCTCGAAACATTGGGCGAATGGGATGGCAAACGGCATGATGCGCAGCGGGTTGAACTCGAAGAGTTAGTAAAAACGACTCAAAAGCAATCGGAAAAGCTCGGTATTTTGGGGCATGGCATGCACCAGCCGTTCGAAACGATGTTTCAGGATGTGTTCGAAGACATGCCCTGGCACCTCAAAGAACAATGCACCCAGATGCTCGCCGAGCAGGAAGCGAAGTTCGGTCCCGACTGGAAGCCTGAGTGATGAGCACCGACACCCTAGCCGCGACCAAGACGATGAACATGATCGAGGCGATCAACAGCGCCATGGACGTGATGCTCGAACGCGACGGCAATGTCGTCGTGATGGGCGAAGACGTCGGCTTTTTCGGCGGCGTGTTCCGCGCCACCGCGGGCCTGCAGAAAAAGCACGGCAAAACGCGCGTATTCGACACCCCGATCAACGAATGCGGGATCATCGGCGTCGCCGTCGGCATGGGCGCTTATGGGCTGCGCCCGGTCCCCGAGATCCAGTTCGCCGATTATATCTATCCGGGACTCGACCAGCTGGTCAGCGAAGCGGCGCGGCTGCGCTATCGTTCGGCGGCCGACTTCATCTGCCCGATGACGGTGCGTACGCCATTCGGCGGTGGAATTTTCGGCGGCCAGACGCACAGCCAGTCGCCTGAAAGCATCATGACGCACATCTGCGGCGTAAAAACCGTCATTCCTTCAAACCCTTATGATGCCAAGGGGCTGTTGATCGCGGCGATCGAGGACAATGACCCTGTCGTCTTTCTAGAACCCAAGCGCATATACAACGGCCCCTTCAGCGGCTATTACGACCGCCCGGTCGAGCCGTGGTCAAAGCATGCCGCGAGCGCGGTGCCCGAGGGTTATTATCGCATCGAGCTTGGCAAGGCGGCGACGGTGCGCGAAGGCGAGGCGCTCACGATCCTGGTCTATGGCACGATGGTCCATGTGACCAAGACGATCGTCGAGGAAATGGGCATCGACGCCGAGATTATCGACCTGCGCACGCTGTTGCCGCTTGATGTCGACGCGATCGAGACGTCGGTGAAGAAAACCGGGCGCTGTCTGGTCATCCACGAAGCAACGCGCACCTCGGGTTTTGGCGCCGAACTCGCGGCGCTGGTGCAGGAACGCTGCTTTTATCACCTCGAAGCGCCGGTCGAGCGCGTCACCGGCTTCGACACCCCCTATCCGCATAGCTTGGAATGGGCCTATTTCCCTGGTCCCGTCCGCATCGCGACCGCGCTGACCAAGATTTTGAAGGACTGACGCAAATGGCCCGCTATTCATTCCGTCTGCCCGACATCGGCGAAGGCATTGCCGAGGCCGAAATCGTCGCCTGGCACGTCAAGATCGGCGAACGCGTCGAGGAAGACGCGCAGCTGGCCGACATGATGACCGACAAGGCGACCGTCGAGATGGAGTCGCCCGTATCCGGAATTGTCGTCGAACTGGCGGGCGAGGTCGGCGATTTGATCCCGATCGGATCGACCTTGGCGGTGATTGAAACCGACGCGGAAGTCGATGTCGAGGCACCGCCAGCGGACACGGCGGTCGAGGCGCAGTTCGAGGCGGAAACACCCGGGGCGGAACAGGTGTCCGAGCCGAAGGTGACAGAGTTAACATCGAGCGCAGCGGAGCCGGAGAGGGCAGCAAAGCCGAGCGAAGCTCCGCCAGCGCCCACCGTTGTTGCCGGGCACGACGCCAAGGTTCTTGCCTCGCCCGCCGTCCGCGCCCGCGCCAAGGATTTGGGCGTCGATCTGGGTCAGGTGCACTCCGACGGTGACCGCATCCGCCACGCCGATCTCGACGCATATCTCCGCTACAGCGGCGGGCAGGGCTATCACGCCCCCGGCGCCAGCCGCGCCCGCGCCGACGAACCGATCAAGGTTATCGGCATGCGCCGCAAGATTGCGGAAAATATGGCGGCGTCGAAACGGGCGATCCCGCATTTCACCTATGTCGACGAAATGGACGTCACCGCGCTCGAAGAGATGCGCGCCGATTTGAACGCCAATCGCGGACAGCGGCCGAAGTTGACGATGTTACCTTTCCTGATCGTCGCGATCTGCCGGACGATTCCGCAGTTCCCGATGATCAACGCCCGCTATGACGACGAAGCCGGGGTGGTCACGCGCTATGGTGCGGTGCATCTGGGCATGGCGACACAGACTGATGCCGGGCTGATGGTGCCGGTGATCCGCGATGCGCAGGACATGAACGTCTGGCAATTGGCGAGTGAAATCGGGCGGTTGGCCGAGGCCGCGCGGACCGGTAAGGCCAAGGTCGACGAGCTGTCCGGTTCGACACTGACCATTACGTCGCTCGGCCCGCTTGGCGGCATCGCGACGACGCCGGTGATCAACCGGCCCGAAGTTGCAATTATCGGCCCGAACAAGATTGTCGAGCGTCCGGTGTTCGACGGCGACGATATTCGCCGCGCCAAGCTGATGAACCTGTCAATCAGCTGCGATCACCGCGTGGTCGATGGCTGGGATGCGGCGAGTTATGTTCAAGCGTTGAAGAAGCTGGTCGAAACGCCGGTTTTGCTGTTTGCGAATTGAGTGACATCGTCGCCCCCGCGAAGGCGGGGGCCGCTATCGGTTTACTCTGCGCTTCCTGATTAGGCTGCCAGCCGCCCCCGCCTTCGCGGGGGCGACGCAATTCTACAACCCCAACCCGGCAAAGCTCGTCTGATCGAACTTCAGCTTGAACGTCACATACGCGCCCGACCGCGAACAACGCGCATCTTCGAAATCGCGGTCATGGAAACCCGCGAAATTATAGCCGAAGGTGATGTTCGCATTTTTCATCGGCGCCAGCGTCACCGTCGGCCCGCCCGCCCAGCTTACGGTGTCAACATCGGTGCCGACGCGCACGGTGCCCGAGGCGCCGACATCGACATGCTCGCCTAGGTTGAAGCGGAAATCGGCGCCGATCAGGTTCGACCAGCCTTTGACGTCGTCGGCGCCGAACTTGTCAAAATTGTAGCGAGTCCCCCAGAAGAAGCCGAATTCGCCGCGTTCGTACCACATGCCGTCTTCGCGGCGGTTGCCAAGCGGGGTCCAGTTGACCGACAGGCTGTTGAGCAGGCGGCGGCTGGTCGCATCGCCGTCGATCGTCAGCACGCTGCCGCCGATCGGACCGAGCTGGCCCGCGATCGCGTCGCGCACCTTGTCCGAGCGAAACTCGCTCTTGTTGAGCCATGACACGCTCGAGTCCGCGGGGCGATGCGCCCAGCTCATCTCGAAATTGATCACCTCGGTCGTCGGCGTCGTACCGCTGCCGCTCGCCTTGGCGTAGGTGAACAGCGCGCCGAGGGCGCGGCCTTCGCCGAGCTGACGGAGGCCGCCCAGCGTCAGCCCGTAGCGATTGGCGATTTCGCCATCGCGATATTCGGCGCGTCCCGTCAGCGTCCAGCGATCGGCGCGATAAGTCGCGCCGGTGCTGATCGCGAGGAAATCCTCGGTCAGGGTGCCGTTGTCGCCGAGGAAACCGCCCGACGAGACCGGCTGGTTAACATTGATAACATCGCCCGCGCGAATGCCGCCAAGGGTGCGATTGCCGTCGATCGACACATCGACCGACCAGCGTTCGCCGAGTTTCAGCGATTGTGACAGGCCATAGGCGGCAAAGCTGCGCGGGCCATATTCGCCAATCTCCTGCTGGTTCGCGGTGGCGAGCAGACGGGCGCCGGACCAGGGCGTGAGGTCGAAGCCCAGCCGCGCGGTGCGCGCCTTGATCGTGTCACCGTCGGCAATTTCATAGCTGCCGACCAGATTGACGTCGCGATTGATCGCGAAGCGCGCGCCCAGGCGGCGGCGGGTCGGGAAATCAATGCTCGCATCCTTGCCACCCAGCGCAAATTCGGTCTGCGCGTCGAGTTCGAGGCGCTTTTCGAACAGCCGCTGCGTCGCGCCGAACTGGACGATGTTCGAGCGGTTGCGGGTGCCATCCGACAGCCGGTCGTCGGCATGGGTCAGTCCGGCGCGGGCCAAGGTGGTGCCGTTGTCATATTCGGCGAGCGCCCGCGCGGCGCGGCGGCGGGCGCCGACGTTGAGGAATTCTTCCTGCCACGCGCTGCCGGTCAGCGACAGGGTGCGCGTTGCACGCAGGCGGGCGTCGATGCCGAATTTGCGCGTCCCATCCTCGCCGCGATTGAGCTGTCCGGCGCCAAAGCCGCTTTCGCGCTCGCGGACATAGGCAAGGAAATCGGCGTTGCTGCTGTGATGTTCGGCCTCGATCAGCCAAGCCTTGGCGGTTCCCTCTGCTGCGGTGTTGCTGTTCTGCGCCTTGGCGTCGCTGACGGCCAACTCGGCGCGGACTTCGGTATCGACAGTGGGGCGATAGCGCGCATCGACGCCGCCCAGGTTGGTCTTGGCGTTGCCGTCTTCATCATGGATGAAGGTCGCGCCGATGCGCAATTTCTCGTCATTCGATTGATAGCTGACGCGGCCACCGGCGTTGAGCACGCGCTGACCAATGCCATCGACCTCATATTCGGCGACGATGAACTGCGGATCAAGATCGGACGAGCGGCTGAGCACCGGGCTGCGGAAGCGGACGGTGCCCGACAGATAGTCGATGTCGTAATCGACGTGGCGCGTCATGCTGACACTGTTAACTATGCGCTCGCTCTGCAGTCGATCGCGCGTTTCGATGACGATACGTTCGCTGTTCGGCAAAATGTCGCGCGCGCCGAGTTGGTAGGGCCCGGTCAAACCATTGCCTTGGATCTCGTCGCGGCGAAAGCGATAGGGGGTGTCGGCGACGAACGCGGTCGCGGCGACATTGCGGCCGCGATACTCGGCTTTGCCGCCGTTGAGCGCACGCTGGTAGCGGGCGAGTTCGGGTTCGGAAATCCCGGTCTCGATATCGCCGAACATCGCATAGAATTGCGGGCGTTCGAGGCGCAGATAGAGTTTGCGGACAGAGGCCGCATCGTAGCGCGTCTCGTTGCGGTCGGCGTAGATGGTGTAATAGGCGCGCGGATCGATCACGCCGCCAAAGCGGGCGTCGTCCTTGTCCTTGTCGCTGTCATACGCCAGCGTTATCAGCCATTTGCCGCGCACGCGGCCTTTTGCGTAGAGTGCGAGGCGGGCATCGGCGTTCAGGTCGTCGAGCGTTTCGGCTGCGGGTTCCATGCGATCGTCGAGGGTGTTGTATCCTAGCGTCCCGGCAGCAAAGCCGACCACGGTCCATGGGCGATCGCCGGGATCGAGCCAGGTTTCGATCGTCTGCTTGCGGGTCACCTTGTCGTCGCGGAAGAGGAAATCCATCGCCAGCGTACCCGATGCGGTGGTCGGTTCGAGTTCGATATAGGCAATGCCGTCGTCGCCATCGATTTTCCACAGCGGTTGAGCGCGTTCGAGCCCGGAAAGTTGCCGCGCCTGCTGCGCATCGGCTTCGACGGCGGGATAATAGGGGGCAGGGACGCTGAAATCGCCGGTGAGGCCCGAACGGACCGGCTTACCGTCGCGGTCGGTCAGCCGCACCGCAATGACCGGGCGGGTGACCCCATCTGCGACCAGAGTTGACTTGTCGCGGAGCAGAACTGCGCGCATCGGGGTGATCGAATAGTGAACCTGGCGTTCCAGCGTCGCGATGACAACGCCGTTAACATCCTTCACTTCGGCGACCAGACGGTTTTCGCCTTCGCGAATCCCCAGCCCGCGCCACAGGCTGACCGCGACGCCGCCGTCGGCCGACTTGCTGGTGCCTTCAAACGTCAGCGGGTCGGCGGCCTTGCCGTTGACGCGCAGCGTGACGGTCTGGCCCGGCGCGTGCTTGACCGCGGCGCGGATCGCTCTTGAGCGCGGGTTGTGGTCGGTGGCAGGGAACAGCCAGTCGATGCCCGGGGCTTGCCCGGCAAGCCAGTCGCGACCGGCTCCCGCGGCTTCGGGGTCGCTGAGGACAGTTGGTGCCGCTATGCCGCTGGCTTTGGGCGCTGCGCGTGGTGCGCTGGCGATAGCGCGGAAATCGGCGCGTTTCAGCGCGCCGCCGCGGCCTTCGACAAAGCGCGAGATCGCGCTGCCGGCGCTTTGTGTCGAGCGCGCGCAGTCGATCGCTTCGCGGTCGAGCGGCAGCGTCGAGGGATCGATCTGGACGACGTGGAGGCCGGGGCGCACGCCTTCGAAATGATAGCGGCCATCCTCGTCGGTGACGGTGTAGCTGCCATCCTGAAGCATGACGCGGACGCCGACGATGCCTTCGGCCTTGCGCGGAGAAACCGTGCAGCCGCCGTCGGTGATACGGCCAATAATCGTCATCCGGTCGCCAAGCTGATCGCGTTTGATCGCAATCGTCGCCTCGGCGATGTTGCTCGCCGAGCCGCGATTATCGACGGCAGAGGCGCGGTTGAGCGCGTTGCCCGGCTGCGCCGACACGATGACTTCGGCGAGGTAAGTGAGCAAGGCGGTGCGCGACGCGGCGATGCTGGGCACGACAACGCTGAATTCGCGGCCGTTGTCGGCGACATTGGCGGTCACCCGCACCCCGTCGATCCGCACCGTATCGGTGCGCAGGCGCATCCCCGCCGGCAGGACGTCGCTGACGGTCACCGCGCCGGTGTTGCGACGCGCGTCGCGGTTGGCGACCTCGATCCGGTACTGGATCACGTCGCCGGGCACCGCGACCTGCGTAGAGGTGGTTTTGCGCAGGATCAGCGGCAGGCCGGGTTGATCGACCGGAATATCGACGCGCACCGGCGCCGGACTGTTCAGCGTGAACGGGTTGCCATAGCTGGCACCGCTGATTTCGAACGGCAGGCCGTCGTCGGGGCGGCGGAAAGCGGCCAGATCGGCGGCGTTTGATGTAGACGGCGCGGTGAACGGGGCAGGGGGCTGCACAACCAGGCGATAGATGCCCGGCGCGACGAACGGGAAACGATAGTCGCCCGGCGGGAAATTGTACCGCGTGCCGCCCGAATCGGTGACGCTTTGCCCCGTGACAACGCTCGACGGGTAGGCCGAGACGCCGTCGTCGCCGAACACCTGCGCTGGCTGACCCGTGGCGGCGTCAACCAGGGTCACGCGGCTGCCGGGAACGGGGGCGCCGTCGCCGCTGTCGAACACGATGCCGAACGGGTCGACCAGGAAGTTGATCGTTGCCAGCGCAACCAAGCTGGCGCTCGCCTGATCGGTGACGCGGAGCGACAGCGCGGCGCCGGGATTGACCGACAGGCGGCAATCGCCCTGCGCAATCGCGGGCGGGACTCCGATCGTGTTGATAAAGCCGACGAATTCGCCGCTGTTGTTGGCGGTTTCGGTCAGCGTGATCTCCTCGCGATCGCCATTTTCGAGCTCGAGGACGACGCCCAGCGTGTCACGCACCTGCGGATCGACGTTGGCCGATGCGAGCGTGACCCCGACGACGAGCACTTCGCCGGCGCGGAAATTGTTGGTACCTTGCAGCGAGGCGGGGGCGGTCGAAATGCCCTCATAGACGCCGCTGAGCGGGATCGTGCTGCTCGTGCTGCCCAGACTGGTGCTGCTGTTCGCGATGCCGCTACTCAAGGCGTTGGCGATGGGGCCGCCGGCACGGCTGCACTGGGTCGGCGCGAGCGGCACCGATTTGTTGCCGCCGCCATTGGTCAGGCGGTACGTGGTAATCGTCGGCCGTTCGGGGGGACGCGGCGCCACGGTGACATCGACGCGGTTCGACAGCGCCTGACCGGGGTTCCCGTCATGCGTCCACTGCGCCGAAGCCGTGTTGGATATCACCTGGGCGCGCGCCGACGGAGTCGCTGGCAGCAGAGCTGCCGCGATCAGCGCGCTTGCAAGGCCAAAATATCTGGTACCGAGTGCCATGATAGCCCCGAAGGGAGCAGCGGACGACGGCTTTTGGCCTGCACCCGCTGCTCCATCGGTATTCCGATCAGTTGACCGTCGCGCGGAAGACGAGCGTTTGTGCGGCGCCTACAGCAATTGTGGCGATCGTTCCTGTCACGTTCGGCGCGGTATAGCTGCCGCCTGCGGTGCCATTGAAATCGCATGTGCCACTTGGCACCGTGCCGGTGTAAGTGCCGCCCAGCAGGATTGAACCCGGAACAAAGGTCAATTGGCCTGGAACCGCGTCGTTGATCACCACCGAAGTCGCGGCAACCCCGCCGGAATTGGCGACGGCGATGCAATACTCGACCACTGCGCCGGGAATCAGCTTCGGATTGGTCGTATTGTTGAACGGATCCGAGATGACGCGGCTGCTCTTGGCGACCGTAAGCGTCGCGGTCTGCACCGTATAATCGTCGTTGTCGCTATGCGATCCGTCGCGCGCGGCATCGCCGGTAACGCCTGCGATATCGGCAAACACGGTATCTTTGCCTGCAGTATTCGCGCCGGTCGTTTGGGTGATGGCCGCACCTTGGGCGCCAACGGTGCCACCTTCGCGTGCGGTGGCACGAAGGGTGACACCTGCGACCGCGTTGTTGGCTAGGGAAGCAGGAACGTCGGCAACCACAAACAGCCGGATTGCGGTATCGACCACGAGTTCGTCGACATAGCCGGTAAGGAGCGTGTCACCGACATCCCAACTTCCAATCGTGCCGGTAGCTATATTATCGCGATAAATCCGTATGTTGGTGACATCGAATGTGTCGGTGCCGCCATGCGCTGCCGTCCCGCCCGCGATCTGCGAAGCGACGAGTGCGAAATCGAGCGTCTCGTTCGAACTGTTGGTCAGCTGGAACGTCGTGACGGCGTTGGTTTGCCCCGGCACGACATTGGTCGTCACCGTGCCGACTTCTTCGACGAGCAGGTTGATCTTGCGGTCGACGGTGAAATTATTCGACGCCGATTGCTGGCCCTGCGCGACGCCACCGACCTGATAGTCGACGGTGGCGGTATTCGTGATCGTGGTACCCGCGGTCGTCCCGGCAGCAAGTGCCGGGGTAGCGGCGAGACTTGTGATCGCCGCCAGACCGATGATGCCCACGGTGTTCAGCTTGCTGGTCATAGCTGAGCTCCTTGGCTTTGGTCGATTGCCGTTTCCCTACCGCTGGCAATCTGTAAGCGGTTATTCTAATTTGCTATTTTACGACTCCTCGAAACATCAGCTTGCCGCTGCCGCCCGCCGGAATCGGCTTTGAAAAGGCCCAGCGGATGTGCGTCACGTCGGCGGGCTGCGCTGCGCGGCGGGTGCCGTCGGACAGGGCCACCGTCAGTTGATCAAGCTGTCCCCAGCCGCGGCCGCCGTCGATCGAGACGAGCGGGCGGGTGTCGCCGGCGTCGGCAAAGCTGACCGCCGCGGGCAGGGGATTGGTGATGACAAATTTGTCGGCGGGCTGCGCTCCGGCATTGCGATAATTGAGCACGAAAACCAGCCGGTCGCCCGGAACGACAACCTTCGGTTCTTCCAGCAATATCCGCTGTTTGCCCTGCGCATCGGTGGTAACCCGCTCGACGAATACGTCGTTTGCCAGCGCCACATGGTTCGCGGCGAGCGCCTGTCCCGGCAACAGGGCCGCGAAAAGCAGAAAAAGCGCTTTGCGCATACGCATCTCCATCAATTGATCGTGGTTCGGAAGGTAACGGTGCGGGTCTGACCGCCGGCCACGGTGCCGAGCGCCACGTTGATCCGCGTGCCATTGTAATCGCCCGCGTCGGCATCGACCGCGTCTGACTGTGCGACGCCGCCAAGCGTGATCGAGCCCGCGGTATAGCTGGTGTCGGCGGGGATATTGTCGGTGATCGCAAGGCCGCTGACCGAGCCGCTGCCCACGACGGTTGCGACAATCGTATAAGTGATCGTCGCGCCCGGAATTGGGTCGGCAGTTCCGAGCGAATTGGTGACCACTGCCGATTTGACGAGGGTAACGGTCGCCGCGGCCACGATAAACGCCCCGGCATCGCTGCCATCGGCGCCCGTCGCGCCAACGACGGCGTCGCCGCCGCCTTCGCCCTGACCGGCGAAGCTGTCGCCCGGCGCGCCGGTACCGGTCAATGCTGCGGCGACCAGGCTGACAATGCCGCGATTGCCGTCCACGACTCCGCCCGGCGTTGTTGCAACGACAAAAACTGTGATGCTTTCGTCCGGATCGAGCTCGGGGTCGTTCGCGCTGGGGGTGTAGGGTGTGTCGGTTCCCGCGTCGAATACGCCGTCACCATTGTCGAGATAGATTTGGGTGACAACGGGGTCGTAATTATCACCGCCGCCGTTGGCGATTGTGCTCAGCACGAAATTTTCGACGCCATTGCCGGTGTTGGTGACCGAGAAGGTCAGCACCTGTCCGGTTGCGCCAGGGGTGGTCGGCACATCGGCGGGATTGCTCGAATCGACGGTGACGTCGAGCAATTCATCGACGAGCAGATCAACCTGGTTCGAATTGATCGTGGTCGAGCCGCCGCCTGTGTCAAAGGTGGCGCTTGCCGTATTGCTGATCGTCGTCCCGGCGCGCGTGAGCGGCGGAGCGGTGACTTGGGCTCGCGCCTGGATCGGCAACGCGAACGCCATCAACAGGGTGAGCGTGAAACAAGAGGGAAGAAGCTGATGCTTCGCGCCCCCCACAGGCGCTTTCATCATCACTTTGACTCCGAAGTGGTTGGTCCTTGGCGTCATCAGTCGCCGAAAAAGGGTAATTTCTGGTTAAAAAGCAGCGAGAAACGCAGTTTCTGACCCAGAGGGAGACAAAATCGTCATCCGATTGGGCGCAAACGGGCGGCTGGTGCAAAATGCAAACGGCGCGTAAGAAGAAGCGGTTAACGCAGGAGAACTGGGGTGGCGGAAGATCGGGGGAGCAAAGGCACGCGCCCGCGTTCGAATCCGCTGCATCAAATCGAGATCGACGATTTCCGCCGCGATCGGTTGCTGGCGGCGCTGACGCTGATCTTTGGCGCCAGTTTTTGCCTGGGACTGCCCTTTGCCTTGCAACATGGCGCGGAATTCTTCCTGCCGCTGACCGCCGCGATCGTGATCGCGATCGCGCTGGTGCCGTTGTTGGAGTGGCTGGAACGGCGCGGGGTGCCATCGGCGCTGGCGGCTTTTCTCTCGCTCACCGGGTTTCTGATGCTGATCAACGCCGCGCTCGCGATCATTGTTGTCCCGGCGACGGGCTGGTTTGCTCGGCTGCCCGATTCGATTCCGCGCATTCAGACCAATCTGGCGCCGCTGATCGATTTTTATTCGTCGCTGCAAGGCTTTGTCGAGCGGACGCTGCTATCCGTGGCGAGCGGGAGCGAAGCAACGGCGCAGGCGGTGGCCGCGACCGCGCCGACGTCGGTTGTTGACTATTTTATCTCCGCCGCGCCATCGGCAGCCATCCAGTTGTTCTTTGCCGTGCTGGTGATCTTTTTCTTCCTCTCCGGCTGGACGCGACTGCGCAAGGGGACGATCCGGCGGCGCGGCAGTTTCGACGGGGCGATGCAGACCGCCCGGGTAATCCAGAATGTCGTCGATGCCACCGCCGACTATCTGGCCACCATCACGATGATCAACGCGATTCTGGGGTTGTCGGTCGCGCTGCTGTTGTGGGCGCTCGGTATGCCGTCGCCGTTCATGTGGGGCGGCATCGTGTCGCTCTGCAATTTCGTGCCCTATGTCGGGCCGATCGTAGCGGCAATTCTGCTCGGGCTGGGCGGGTTGATGACTTTTGACGCGGTCGGGCTGGCGCTGCTGCCCGCACTGTTGTTCATCGGCGTCCACACGGTCGAGGCCAATGTGATTACTCCGCTGGTGCTGGGCAAGCGGCTGACGATCAATCCGTTGTTGATCCTGGTATCGCTCAGTTTTTGGGGTTGGGTATGGGGTGCGCCGGGGGCGTTGCTGGCGGTGCCCTTGCTGCTGATTTTGCAGACCGTGTTGCAATCGACGGGAACGCCCGATCTGGCAGGTTTCCTGTTCGAACGCGGGACGTTAACGACGGTCGATGAGATGCGTGACCGATTAAATCGTGGCGAAGCCGAAAGCGACGGTTGACAGGTCGGGGCGAGCGCCATATTGGCGCTGCTCCCAAGCACACGCGGGTGTAGCTCAGTTGGTTAGAGTGCCGGCCTGTCACGCCGGAGGTCGCGGGTTCGAGCCCCGTCACTCGCGCCATTCCTTCCATTCTTTGGACGGGATGGCCACCGCGTCTTGGGATTGCCGATATCGGAAATTGGGAACCTGGCGCCGCCTGCTAGCGGCGCCAGGTTCCCAATTCCATCCAGCGCAGCAGTGGCTTCAACGGCATGATCCAGACGATTCCCGCGATTAGGTAAAACACTGCCTGCACCAGCACCGGCCACGTGCCGACCCATGGCGACAGGCTGACGATAATCGCCGTCCAACCGGCGATCAGCAGCAGGATCAGCAGCATGCCGACAGGTTTGCGCCAGCTTGGCTGGGGATTGTCGTGGGCAGGGTCTTGGCCATTGGGGCTCACAGGCGATCTCCGCAAAGGATGAATTCTTGTTCGGTCAGGACAGCGTCGAGCGTCATGTCGGTTGATTCGCGTGGGGCCGCATCGATCTCCTGGACCGACCAGCCGACCCCGATGCGCAGGGCGTCCGGATACGCTGCAAAATACCGGTCATAATGGCCGCCACCTTGGCCGATACGGCTGCCTTGGCGGTCAAACCCGACGAGGGGGCAGAAAATCAGGCTGGGGGCGGCAAGTGATGCTTCGTTCAGCGGCTGCTGGATGCCCCATGGTCCCTTTTCAAGCGGCTCGTCCGTCCGCCAGCGGCGAAAAACCATCGTGTCCGTGCGGGCGGTGTGATGGGGCAGGGCGAGTGCTCCGGTGGCGGCGATATCGGCAAACATCGGCAGGATGTCAGGCTCGTCGCCCCACGCGGCATAGGCGCCGATGACGGCATGATGGGCCAGAAGCTCGGCAAGAGGCGCGGGCAGCACACGAAACGCCGCAAGTCGCGCCATCGCTCCCAGATTTGCGGCGAAATGCTTGCGGCGGAAGCGCAGCTTTTCGCGCAATTTCTGCTTTTGGAGGACCAGATCGGCGGACAAGTCGGTCATCGCCTCCTGTGGAACTTGATCGATCGGTTGGCGGGACCGCCGAGGTCGTTTGCTGGAAAGTCCTCTGACGCCAGTAACGTCAGGTGGGAACCATATACGTCGGACCAGGGTCCGGGCAGGGACAGCTCCCTAGGATGATGTATCGCCTCAGGGATTTTCGCAAA